>CAYPJU010000004.1:0-163718 GCA_964411125.1 uncultured Bradymonadales bacterium
GGTCGGTGGTTCCGTCCGTTCCGTCGGGGGTGGTCGCTTTCGCGCGGCGTTCACCGCCTCGGCCGGTCTCGGAACCGGAGGTTCGGGCGTTTGGTTCGGTCGAACCGTGGGCCCTCGCGACGCACCGAGCCCGAGTATGTGCGGGCTACGCCAATCCTCCGGGGGAGGGGTGCGTCACTGGTGGTTTTTCATAGGCAGCTCCTGGTCAGTGGTCGAAAGTCGTTGGTCCTGCGTTCGGTGAATCCGTGTTGCTTCGTTTCAGGCCGGTGGGACGCGCGACCCCGAAGAGTCGCGCGCCCTACGGGCCCACCTGTCGACGACCGTAGGCCGCCCCCCACCCCCGCGACCTACGGTCTAACGACAGGCTTCGGCACCCGGCGCCGAGAAGTCTTCCGGAGGGCGCGCAGGACCCTCCGCGCGCGAACGGGGATCCGTCCCTCCGGTCGACCGCAAGGCGGCGACTACGTACCCGTTATCGGCAGCGGCCGCGTTCCGTTGCGAAGTTTTTCGGTTTTGGTCGTTTGGGCCGCATGGTAGGCCGTTGAAACGGGAGGGTCTTTCGCGAGAACCAGGACGGAATCGAAAGTCGGACGGGGAGAATCGTTGTCAGCACGACTTTCAGGTTTCGGGGTTCCAGCGGCTCGTCTGGCTCGCAAGTCGAACAAAGATCGCGAGCTCGTCGTTCGACGAACAGAGGAGTGTCAGCGGGTGGCGACGTGCGCAATCGATTCTTCTGCGCGGGAACGGCGTCCCGCGCCACGTTCTGCGCGAGAACGGCATCCAGCGTCACGTTCTGCCCGGGAGCGGCGCCCGCGCCGCGTTTGACGTGGGAAAGGCGTCCGGCGCCCCGTCCTGCGCGAGAACGGCGTCCTGCGCCACCGTTTGCCCGGGAACGGAGCCCCGCGCCACGCCTTGCTCAGGAACCGCGCCACCACTTGTGCGGGAACCGCGTCCCGCGCCACGCTTTGCTCGGGAACCGCGTCCCGCGCCGCGTTCTGCGCGGGAACGATTCATCGCGTTCCGCCCGGAAACGCAGCGCCGCGTCGAGACTCGCTCGAGAACGCGATGAGTCGTCCGCAGCCAGAATTGACCGAGTGGACGCCCGGCCATACCCTCCGAGTATGGCTCGAATCTACCGTTTCGCTCACCTCGCGGTCGCCGCGATTTTTGCCGCTGGCTGCTCCGATTGTGGGCCGGTGCAAGAGGATCCGATCGAGATCAACACGGACGCGGGGGCCGATGCCGAGCCTCCCGCCACGTTGGAGATCGACCTCGGACGGCCGGACCTCGGCTCGTGCAGTCCCGACCGTATCGACGATCCCGACCCCTTCTTCTTCGACGCGAACTGCGACGGAATCGACGGTGACATCGCGAACAGCGTGTTCGTCGCAACCTACGGAGACGACGGAAACGTCGGCACCCAGGCGGCGCCTAAACGCACCATCGCCGGTGCTCTGACGACGGCTGCATCGGAAGGAAAGCGATTCGTTCTCGTCGCGGACGGTCTTTTCGACGGAGGGTTTTCGCTCGTCGATGGGATTGGTGTCGCTGGAAGCTACGGGTTCGGCTGGGAGCGAAAGTCGCGCTTCACGACGACGATTCGCGGCGGGAATCCGGCGATCCACGGCACGGACATCGTCTCCGAGACATTGTTGACGGGCTTCTCCGTGGAGCCCTCGGCAGAGATCGAAGAGGGCGAGACGGTCGTGACCGTCGGGTTGGAACGCTCTCCGGGAGTTCGGCTCTGGAAGGTGGTCATCGAGGGAGGAGTCGGCGGCCCGGGACGCGACGGGAACCCGGGCTTGAGGGGGACCGACGGCACCGACGGCGGCCCCGGCGGGCGCGGTCGGGAAGACGGCGGGGCTACCTGCAGCTCGAACGACCGCCCGGCCGCGGGGGCCGGGGGACTTTCGGCATGCTCCGCGGCCAACGGCGGGCTCGGAGGGCTGCCGGGCAAGGGGAACGATGCCGGCGAACCGGGCGGCCCCTCCGCCCAGCAGACCGAAGGGGGAGCCGCGGGGCGAAAGAGCGAACCGGGAGGGAAGGGGGCCAACGGCGCTCGCGGGACCAACGGTGCCCCTGGCGTCGGCGGAGGCGCAGACGGGAGCTTCTCGGGCTTCCAGTGGACCGGAGGGGCGGGCGCAAACGGCGAGCGCGGTCAGGACGGCGCCGGCGGCGGCGGTGGCGGCGGCGGCGGTGGCGGTGACAGCTTCTGTGATTCCTGGGGAGGAGCGGGCGGAGGAGGCGGTGCAGGGGGCTGCGCCGGCGAAGGTGGCCTCGGCGGCAGTTACGGGGGGGCATCTATCGCACTGTTTCTGATCGACAGCGACATCGAGATCCTCGAGTGCACCATCCTCGGCGGCGTCGGTGGCGCTGGAGGGACCGGCGGCGACGGGGGCGTACCGGGCCGACCTGGCGAGGGTGGGGAAGGCGGCGCGCGCGAAGACGATTCGGGCGTGGGAGGCGACGGTGGAAACGGGGGTGTCGGTGGGGCCGGGGGCCAGGGCGGGGGCGGGAGCGGCGGACCCGCCTACGCGATCTACACCACCGCGCCGCTCGGCTCCCTCCCCATCAACTCCGAGGTCACCGCGGGTACCGGCGGAGCGGGAGGTCTGGCGGCGACCGCCGAAGGTCGGGGCAGCGACGGCGATGGTGGAGCGCTTCGAACCGCGCCATGAGCCTCCCTCGCCGTTGCGGTGCCGAGGGGGCTCGGGTTTGTCTCACTTGAACTTGTTCTTCAGGTCGGAGAGATCGTCGTCCTCTGCTTTGCGCTTTTTCAGGTCCGACAGTTGTTCGTCGGTCTGTTTGCGGCGCTCCATCCGCCGAAACTTCTCCTCGATTTCCCGGCGTCGTGGATCGACCAGCGGGTCGTCGTCGGTGAGTTCGCGCATCGCGTCGATGTCGGCCTCCATCGCACTGATCTTCGAGGACATGCGGTCGAATTCGTCGAACGCACCCGACGTGCCGAAACCGCCGATGTCCTCCAGCGGATCGAGGTGACTTGCGCTCGTCCTCCCCGCCGTATCGCCGTCCGTGCGTCGTCGTCGCATCTCGGCATCCCATTTCGCCTCCGCGTCGAGAGAAGAACCGCTCGCGCCGTCGCGAAGTCGCCCGCGCGTCCCTTCCAGCTTCATCTCGAGGGCTTCCAGGGCGCGTTCGAGGTCCTGGATCTGGGCGCGGTAGTGGTCCAGGTCGTCGCGCATCTGGGCCGCCTCGTCGAGCGTGCGGTTCTTCATCACCAGCGCCTCGCGCGCGAGGTCCTCGTCGCCATTCTTGAGGGCGAGGACGGCGCGCTCTTCCCAGCGCTCCGCCTTCTCGCGAACCTCTCGAATCTGCTTCAAGAGTTTTGCTTCGCTTCTGCGGAGCTCCGCCTTCTGCCGCCTGGCCTCCTTCAGAGAACCCTCCATCTCTCCCATTGGGTTCTTTCCCCTTCGGGTCAGGTCGGACATCTCGGAGCGGATCAGCAAGTTCAGTCGGTCGAGAAGGCTCATGTCACTCGTCCTCTTCGAAGAGATTCAAGGTCGTGGGGAGCGGGGGTTGCCCGGCGCGAGACTTTCGGAGTCCCGGTCCATCGAGGTCCTCCAGCCGCGTAGGGGAAGCAACGTCCCAATCGCCCGAGTTTCTGCCCCGAAAAAGAATACGGTCTCCGAGCGAGCGGCGAAACTCCGACCAGGACTCGGTCGCGTCCGGGACCTTCGTCGCCTGCATTTCGTTCCAGAGCATGTTCATCCGGCTGTCGAGCATGTCGATCTGATGGAGCACCATCGCTTCGGCGGTCTTCGGTTTCTGCGCGGCGCCGTACTCGCGCTCGCCGTGATGGCTAAGCACGAGGTGCTCGAGATGCATCTGCAGGTCTTCGGAGATCGGTCTGCGCGCCCTCGCCGCGACGCGTCCCACGAGCTTGGCGCCCATCGGGATGTGTCCGACGAGGCGGCCGGGCGTCGTGTAGTCGAACGTTCGGCGATACGACAGCTCCCAGATCTTGGCGAAATCGTGGAGCAGAACGCCGGCGACCAGGAGATCGGTGTTCAGGAGTCCGGGATAGTAAGCGTCGTAGTGTTCGCCGGTACGCAGGGCCATTCGGGCCATCGAGAGGGTGTGTTCCAGCAGCCCGCCTCGATAGGCGTGATGGTTGCTCATCGCGGCTGGTGCTGCTCGGAAGGGGCGGGTCAGCTCTTCGTCACCCAGGAGCGCGTCGAGAAATGCGCGGATCGCTTCGCTGGCGACGTGGTCTTCTACGAGTTGTTTCAGTTGCCCGAGCATGACGTCGGGATCCCAACGGGAGCTCGCGAAGAAGTCTGCGGCATCGACGGCGCCGTCCTCCACGCGGTCCAGATCCGAGATTTCGATGGAGAGTGCGTCGTTCCGACGAACGACCTCCCCTCGGATCGCCGCGAAGTCGTCGCGCCGAATGCGCGAGGCGAGCGCATCGGCATCCTGGAAGGCGACGCCCTCCACCCAGCCCGTGCGATCTTCGAGCGACAGCCGGAGGAATGGTTCCCCTGTTCGGGTGGTCCTCATCTCGTGGCGACCGACGAGGAACACGCTGTGTATCACCTGCCCCTCGCGGAGCTCATCGACGAACGTTTTCTCCATCGCCAGAGCCTAGCGTGAACGGAGCAATTTGCCCAAGCCCCGACGAATCTCCACGTCGACGGCTCGGGAACGAGGCTGTTGTGGGGGCAGGGTCAATCGTCGTGTCCGGCGCCGCGGTTTCGACCGTCATCGCGCGAACCTACGGAATCTCGCGAGGAGGGGACGTGGTTAAGAATTGAAAACGACCCCATGCATGGCACAATGATGCAGCCGTCGGCACACTCCTTTTGGTTTGCTCACACCTTGGCCCAAAAACACGACAAAAAGCGGGTTCACGATACGCCCACGGTGCGGGCGCGCGTGACTCCGGCGGGCGAGATGCTGAGCGAAGCTTCGGTCGAGGAGCTCGATTCGGGCGAGGTCGCGCGCTACTGCAAGGCTTGCATGGAGTCGGGCCCCGACGACGCGGAGTACTGTGCTCACTGCGGGGCCGAGCTGGCGACGTTCAAGAAGATGCCGGACCCGTATTTGGGTACCACTGTCGGGGGGAAGTACCGGATCGACCACAAAATCGGTCAAGGGGGGATGGGCGTCGTCTACCAGGGGATCAACGACGAGCTCGGTCAGCGGGTCGCGGTGAAGTTCCTGTCGGGCAAGTTCGCCGACGACCCGAGCATCGTCTTGCGTTTCCTCAACGAGGCGAAGAGCTACTGCCGGGTGAGTCATCCCAACGCGGTGACCCTGTTGGAGTACGGGCAGCACGAGGACGGGGCGCTCTACATCATCACCGAGTTCATCGAGGGGGCGAACGTCACGCAGACCCTTAAGGCGAAGGGGCCGCTGGATGCCGAGACGGTCCTCGAGGTCGGACTTCAGGTCGCCGAGGTTCTGTCGGCGGCTCACGGTCAGGGCGTGATCCACCGCGACCTCAAGCCCGACAACATCATGTTGATTCCGTCGTCCCGCGGCCGCTACGCCGTGAAGGTGCTCGACTTCGGGATCGCCAAGATCGTCGACGAGGAGCACGGCCCGACGACCGAGACTGGCTCGGTGTTCGGCACGCCGGAGTTCATGGCTCCGGAGCAGGCACGAGGCGACGTCGCCGACCAGCGGTCCGACATCTACGCGCTGGGCATCATCTTGTTCTACATGTTGACGGGGAAGCTTCCGTTCATGGGAAAGAACAAGCTCATCGTCCTGAACAAGCAGTTGAACGAAGATCCGCCACGACCGTCGTCTCTGGTGGTTCATCCCATTCCGCCCAAACTCGAGGCGGTGGTGATGAAGTGTCTGAACAAGAAACGCAGCTCTCGCTACGACAACGCCGACGATCTCCTCGAAGCGTTGGAGGAGCTTCGCGTGCCGGGTGGGCTCGCGACGGGGCGGGTCGGGAAGAGTTCGGCGAAACCCTCGGAGCTCGTCACGACGACCGAGACGGTTCGGGTGGCGACCGCGGGTGACGACGAAGAGGTGACCGGGTTCGCCGACACGCTGGCGGCACCGCTCGACCTCGGGCGTCCGCTTCAACTCGCGGAGCTCGAGTCGATCGAGATGTCGCGGGAGTACGGTGCCGACACGGGTCGGGTCGCTTCGGCGTCGAGCCGCACTGCTCCGATTGCGGTCTTTGCGGTGGCGCTCGTCGGGGTCGTTGCGGTCGGCGCTTTTCTCTACCGCTCGGCTCCGGCTCCCACCGACACGCGACTCGAAGAGGTGATGCTGGAAGGACAGACCGTCGCGCTCCTCGAGACGGTCGACGAGATGTTGGCCGAAGGCGCGCTGGAATCGGCTGCCGCCTCGCTCGACAAGACCGATTCGTGGTTCAGCGACGCCGAACTCGACGCCGGTCGAAGGGCCGAGCGGGTCGAGCTGCGCCGCCGTCTGGCGGAGCTGGAGGCGATGCAGAAGAAGTTCGACGCGGCAATCGCGAGCAAGGATTGCTGGCAGGCCAACGACATGGTGAGTGACGTGTCGAAGGTTTCGGAGGGGCTCGCGGAGCGGATGAGCTCCGTTGCCGCGAGTTGCAAGGCCGCCGTGAAGCCCACGAAACCCGAGCCGCCGCCCGCCGAGCCCGCCGCTCAGGAGCCGGAGATCCGAGCCGTGGCGCCGCCGGTCGGCACGCCCAGACCGGCGACCCAGGAGGCTCCAACCCCGAAGACCGAACAGCCGAAGCAGCCGAAGTCCCAACCAAAGTCCCAGCCGGTTGTCGCAACGCCGGTCTCGTCGGACGCCGACGGGGCGCCCGAACCCGATCCTCCGCGTCTCGGTTCGTCCGATGACGAAGAGAGCGATTCGACGGACGCGGCGGATCCCGAGAAGGCAAAAGAAAATCCCGACGAGTCGATGCCCGCCGGGATGTCACTCCCTCCCAAAACTATCTCCGAGTAGTCGATTCAGCGGCGTCGGAGCACCACCTGAGTCTGCGCGAGGGCCTTTTGGCCGTAGCCACGGCTGAAGACCATCAGGTACTTGCGGTCCGCGGCGAACTTGTTCTTACCGAGTTGGGCGCCGCCGTTCAGGATCTTTTCCGTCCGATCGGAGGGATAGAACGTGTAGGTGTCGACGAGCCGCTGCGAGCCGGGCGCGGTAATGTCGTAAAACGTGACTGCTGCCTGCAGCGTCGCCACCGGCTTGGGCAGAAACGCCATGTACTCGAACTTCCAGTCGTCGTCGCCTTTCGCGAAGACTTCGTGGGTGTTCACCTTCTTCATGTACTTCGCCATCTCGTCGTCGGTCTTGAACCGGGAGGGGAAGCGCCCCTCGGTGCTGATGACGATCTTCCCGTTCAACTTGGCGATGGGGCTCTTTGCGATCGCCGGGCTTCCGACGAGGACGAGAGCGAACGTCATGAAAAAGGCGAGCATGCTGCCGAGGGCTCGGGTCTTGCGCTGAGAGAGACGTGGCACGTGGAGATCCTCCTTCTGGGGGGGCAAATTGTAATCAGGTGTTGGCCTACACCCAGTATAAGGACCAAACCCGCCGTGAGACAACCGTTGCTGTCGATTCTAACGTGACGCTGTAGTGACGCAGGGGCGGGGGCGTTGTTCAAAAGGGAATCGAGATCGCGTTTCGCCGATCTCGATGGGCGACTACGACCGTTCGCCGATCCATTGCGGTTGCGCCCCGTTTTGGGATTTGATACGAGTCGACCGCTTACGAGGCCCGAGAAATCGCGCTCGTCGCCGATCCAGCCGAGAGATCGAAGTGCTTTGTCACCAGTGCGGTAGCCCCGTCAAACCGAACCTGACCTCTTGCCCCAACTGCGGGGCGGAGCTGAAGTCTGTGAAGAGGCTCGACCTCGCGCAGTCGACCGGGTTGCGCATTTCGCAGCAGATGAAGGCGATCAAGCTGGAGGCGCAGCATTTCCCGCCCGGCGAAAAGATCGCGGGGCGCTACGAGCTGCGGGAGATGATCGGGAAGGGGCCGTTCGGCGAGGTGTACCGCGCCACGGACAACGAGATCGATGCCGACGTGGCCGTGAAGATCTTCGATCGCGAGGTGATCCGGAACCTCAAAGACGAGGACAACTTCCGTCGCGTGACGCGAGGCGCGCGCTCGATGACGCAGCAGAACGTGGTTCGCGTTCACGACAGCGGCCTTCACAAGAAGCATCCGTGGGTTTCGATGCAACTGCTCGAAGGTCTCTCTCTTCGAAAGGTGCTCGATCTCCGAAAGACCAAGAACGAGAACTTCGAGCTGGACGAGGTCGAACCGGTCCTGGCGCAGATCACGCTCGCCCTTCAGCACGTCGCTCGGGACTTTCCGCACGGCGACCTGAAGCCCGAGAACATCATCTTCCTGCCGAACCTGATCAAGGTGACGGACAGCTTCGTCTTCGCCGCGCTTCCAGCGGAGTCGATCATCGATCGGGTGAAAGAGAGCGCTTACCTTGCGCCCGAGCTGCACACGGCGAAGACGGACCCCGATGCGAGGACGGACGTCTACAGCCTCGGTGTCTTGATCGGCGAGATGCTGTTCGGTCCCGACTACACTCCCGGCACCCAGTCGACGGGTGAGTTCGCTGCGGTGGATGGGTTGCTCAAGCGAGCCACCGCTTTCGATCCCAACGAGCGGCACCCGTCCGTCGAAGCGCTGGCCGAGGATTTTGCGGCCGTGTTCGACACGGGGGTGGGGATGGACCCTTCCGACGTGGAAGAAGTCCCGCCGCCGCCTCCGCCCAAGGGGCCGCCCCCGGCGCGCCGCATGCCGCCCCCGCCGCCTCTCGACCCGGAGTCGAGCAAGCCGACGGAAGAGTACAAGCGGGACGTCGACGACATCGACATCGAAAACCACGTGCTGACGACGGAAGTGCAGCGCGGCCACCTGCCTCCGCCGCGACGCGAAGAGACTGCTTCGGTTCGGGGAAGCGCGGCGAGCGCTACCGCCGCGGTGAAGGCGCCCAGGAAGGGCAATGACGACATCGGCGCCGGAAAGGTCGTCGGTTCGCTGGTCGCCGCTCTCGCCGTCCTCGCGCTCGTCCTCTACATCATCACCAATAACGACGACCCCGAAGAGATCGGACAGACGGAGGTCGCGACGGACGTCGTCGGAAAGTCCGATCCGACACCGACGAAGGCCGTGTCGGACGTCCCCGCCGAGCCGGTAACCCCGAGTCCGGAACAGGCGATGGCCGCGCAGAACAGCGCCGCGACCGTCGTTCAGAACTCGGGTGCCGCCGCGGTCGCCGCGGCGATGCCGTCGACGACGAACGGGGCCACCAACGGCGCCGAAGTGCCGGCGGCAGCGGTCACGCCAGAGCCGCCGGAGAAGAAGGCGACGACGGAATCGACGAAAGCGACCACGCCTCAGAAGTCCGAGAAGGTCGCGGCCAAGAAAGAAGACGAGGCGAAGCCCAAGGGGACCGAGTGCCCGAGCGGGTCGAAGCTGGTCAAGTCGAAGAACGGGAACTACTGCGTCGACACCTACGAGTACCCGGGGGGCGGAGCGACGCCTCGGACCGGGGTGACGTGGTTCGAAGCGAAGAAGTCGTGCGAATCGAAGGGCAAACGACTCTGCAGCCTGTCGGAATGGCGGGGTGCATGCGGGTCAAAGTATCCGTACGGGTCGTCGTTCGACGCTGACAAGTGCAACACCGCCGACGAAGACGGGTTCGAACGTTCCCTGGGGAAGACCGGCGCCTTCAAACAGTGTCGTTCGCGGCGCTCGGGCGCCTACGACATGGTGGGAAACGCCCACGAATGGGTCGCCGAGCAACGCATCGCCGGCGGCGGGTTCGAATCCGACGAGTCGGTGGGCTCGTGCCGCTACTCCTCACCGAAATCCCCGACATCGACGGCTGGTTACATCGGCTTTCGGTGTTGTGCCGACCCCGAGTAACCCTCTCGAGAGGCTGTCCCGATGCTCCCTCGATACGCCAGAGAACAGATGGCGGGGCTGTGGACGGAAGAGCGCAAACTTCAGCTTTGGTTCGAGATCGAGCTGGCCGCCGTGGAAGGGTGGGCCGAGCTCGGGGTCGTGCCGACTGGCGCTGCCGAACACATCCGTGAACACGCGGTCCTCGACGTCGACCGTGTCGCCGAGATCGAACGCGTAACCCGTCACGACGTCGCCGCTTTCGTCCAGTCGCTGGAAGAGTCGGTCGGTGAGGAGCACGGCCGTTGGATCCACTTCGGGCTCACGAGCTCCGACGTTCTGGACACTGCGTTCGCGATGCAGCTTCGCGACGCGGCCGATCTATTGATCGAGGGTGTCGACGCGCTGCGCGCGGCGATTCGTCGGCGTGCGTTCGAGCACCGCGACACCCCGAAGATCGGGCGGAGCCACGGCATCCATGCCGAGCCGACCACGCTCGGGCACACCTTCGCGATCTGGTACGACGAGATGGGTCGTCAGCGAGAGCGGCTCGTTCGCGCGCGCGAAACGGTCGCCTATGGAAAGATCTCGGGCGCTGTGGGGACCTTCGCGAACGTGCCTCCTGAGGTCGAGTCTTACGTCTGTCAGAAGGTGGGTCTTCGCGCGGACCCCGTTTCGAGCCAGGTGGTGCAGCGCGATCGACACGCGGAGCTCTTCACGACGATGGCGCTGGTCGCGTCGTCGCTCGAGAAGATCGCGGTCGAGGTCCGCCACATGCAGCGTACGGAAGTCGGTGAAGCCGAGGAGAAGTTCCATACGGGCCAGAAGGGGTCGAGCGCGATGCCTCACAAGCGCAACCCGGTGCTCAGCGAGAACGTGACCGGCCTCGCGCGGCTCGTTCGCAGCTACGCGATGCCGGCGCTCGAGAACGTGGCGCTCTGGCACGAGCGGGACATCAGCCACTCTTCGGTCGAGCGGGTCGCTGCCCCTGACGCGACGACGCTCCTCGATTTCGCGCTCGCCCGGACGACCAACATCGTCGACAACCTGGTGATCTATCCGGAGAAGAGCCGCGCGAACCTCGACGCTTCCCGCGGATTGCCCTTCAGTCAGTCGGTGCTCCTCGCGCTCATCGCGGCGGGCAAATCGCGCAACGAGGCTTACTCGATGGTGCAGTCGGTGGCGATGCGCGCCTGGGAGGAGGGGGGAGATTTCGAGGTGCTCGCCCGTGACGACGAGGGGATCGCGTCGACGTTGTCGACCGACGAGATCGATCGTTGCTTCGATCTGCAGAGAACGTTGTCCAACATCCCCACCATCTTCGAGCGGGTCTTCGGTGACTCGCGCGAAGAAGCCGAGGCCAAGACATGAGCGAAAAACCCGAATACGAAGGGAAGGCCAAACAGATCATCGGGACCGAAGACCCGAACGTGGTCATCCAGAGGTTCAAAGATTCCGCGACCGCCTTCAACGGCAAGAAGTACGCCGAGTTCGAAGGGAAGGGGGCGTTGAACAACGCCATTTCCACCTGGGCGTTCGAGAAGATGGAAGAGGGGGGTGTGCCGACGCACTTCATCGCGAAGACGAGCGACATCGACATGAAGGTTCGTCGCCTGTCGATCATCCCGCTCGAAGTCGTGGTGCGAAACGTCGTGGCCGGCAGCCTGAAGGGACGCACCGGCCTCGCGGAGGGGACGGAGCTGCGTCGGCCGATCGTCGAGACTTACTACAAACGTGACGACCTCGGAGACCCACTCCTCGCGGAAACCCACGTGGAGATGCTCGAGCTCGCGACGCGCGAAGAGATCGACCAGGTCTTCGGGATGGCCCGTACGGTGAACGAGCTGCTGCAGGCGGCGATGCGCGAGGCGGGCCTCGTCCTGGTCGATTTCAAGCTCGAGTTCGGTCGGGACGCCGACGGCGCGATCCTCCTCGGCGACGAGATCAGCCCCGACACGTGCCGCCTATGGGATCGCGAGACCCGGCGGAAAATGGACAAGGACGTGTTCCGCGAGGACATCGCGGACCTCGTCGAGATCTACGAAGAGGTCGCGGACCGACTCGGGGTGAAGCGATGAAGGCTCGTGTCGTCATCCGCAACAAGGCTGGCGTCTTCGACCCCGAAGGAAAGGTGATCGAGGGTGGTCTTCATCGCCTCGGCTACGATTCGGTAGGCCGGGTGCGCGTCGGCAAGGTGATCGAGCTCGAGGTCGAAGGCGAAGACCGCGCCGCCATCGAGGAGCAGATCGGCGAGATGTGCCGTAAGTTCCTGGTCAATCCGGTGATCGAAGACTACGCGATCGAGTGGCCATGAAGTTCGCCATCGTCGTGTTTCCCGGTTCGAACTGCGATCGCGATTGCGGGCACGTCGTGAGCGAAGTCCTCGGGCACGAGGTCGCGTGGGTCTGGCATCGCGACACATCGCTCCCCGACGACGTGGACGCCGTGATCGTTCCGGGCGGCTTTTCGTACGGCGATTACCTCCGTGCCGGGGCCGTCGCGAAGCTGAGTCCGGTGATGGACGCCGTCACCCGGTTCGCCGAAGAGGGCGGTCCGGTCATCGGGATCTGCAACGGATTTCAGATCTTGCTCGAGGCGGGTCTGCTGCCGGGGGCGATGTTGCGAAACGACACGCTTCGCTTCGTTTGCAAGCCGGTAGAGGTCGAAGTCGTCTCGGCGCGGACCCCGTTCACGTCGTCGCTGGAAACGGGGACGAGCCTCGACCTGCCGATCGCCAACGCGGAGGGCAACTACTTCATCGACGCCGACGGGCTCGCCGAGCTCGAAGCGCACGATCAGATCGTCTTCCGATATCGCGCCAACCCCAATGGAAGTGTGGGTGACATCGCCGGGGTCTGCAATCGTGCGGGGAACGTCGTCGGGTTGATGCCGCACCCGGAGCGCGCCTCCGAGGCGGTCCTGGGATCGACCGACGGGCTCGCGATCTTCGAATCGGTCATCCAGAGCGTGGGGGGAACGGCGTGAGCGAGATGCGGGAGTTGGCCGTCGAACACGGCCTCACCGATGAAGAGTACGAACGCGTCGTGGAGTCGCTCGAGCGCGAGCCGACCCTCACCGAGCTCGGAATCGTCAGCGTGATGTGGTCCGAACACTGTTCCTACAAGTCGAGCCGTGTCCATCTGGCGAAGCTGCCGACCGACGGGCCGCAGGTGGTCCAGGGCCCGGGCGAGAACGCTGGCGCCGTCGACATCGGCGACGGACTCGCCGCGGTCTTCAAGATGGAGTCGCACAATCACCCCAGCTACATCGAGCCCTACCAGGGAGCGGCGACCGGTGTCGGGGGGATCCTCCGCGACGTGTTCACGATGGGGGCCCGCCCCGTCGCGTCGCTGAACAGTCTGCGGTTCGGGAGCATCGACCACCCGAAGACCGCGCACCTCTTCGACGGTGTCGTCGCTGGCATCGCGGGCTACGGCAACTGCATGGGAGTGCCCACGGTCGGTGGCGAGATCTACTTCGACCCATCGTACGACGGGAACATCCTGGTCAACGCGTTTACCGTCGGGATCTGCAAGAAGGACGAGATCTTCAAGGGGATCGCGGCGGGGATCGGGAACCCGGTCTTCTACGTGGGTGCGGGGACCGGTCGCGACGGGATTCACGGTGCGACGATGGCGTCCGAGCAATTCGAGGAGGGGAGCGAAGAGCGGCGACCGACCGTGCAGGTCGGCGACCCCTTCCGCGAGAAGCTGTTGCTGGAGGCGTGTCTCGAGTTGATGGCGAGCGGGGCGATCATCGGCATTCAGGACATGGGGGCAGCCGGCCTGACGAGCTCGTCGGTCGAGATGGCGGACCGCGGAAGGGTGGGGATCGCGCTCGACCTGGACCTCGTCCCGATGCGGGAGGAGGGGATGTCGGCCTACGAGATCATGCTCTCCGAATCTCAGGAACGGATGCTCGTCGTCATCGAAGAGGGGAGGGGGGACGAGGTCGCAAAGGCCTTCGACAAGTGGGAGCTGGAGTGGGCTCGGATCGGTACGGTCATCGAGGACGAGGTTCTGGAGGTGAGCCGCGATGGCAACGTGGAAGCGCGCCTCCCCGTTTCGCTCCTGACGTCGGATGCCCCGAAATACGATCGGCCGCGAAAGCGCCCTGCGTATCTCGAGAATCTCGCCGACCCGGTGGTGGAACGGCCCGGTTCGCTGGAACGCGCGTTTCTCGAGCTCCTGGCGAGCCCGAACATCGGGTCGCGAAGGGTCGTGTGGGAGCAGTTCGACCACATGGTCGGTGTCGGGACGGTGGTGCCTCCAGGGGCCGGTGACGCCGCGGTCGTTCGTCTGCCCGGCACCGATCGCGCCATCGCGCTCGCCGTCGACTGCAACTCCCGAAAGTGTTGGCTCGATCCGCGGGCCGGAGCGATGCACGCGGTGGCGGAATGCTGCCGCAACGTGAGCGTGACCGGTGCGCTTCCGCTGGGGACGACCGACTGCCTGAACTTCGGAGATCCCACCAACCCGGAGGTCATGTGGCAGTTCGCCGAGGCGATCGAAGGGATGGCCGAGGCGTGCCGGATGCTCGACGCACCGATCGTGAGCGGCAACGTCAGCCTCTACAATGCTTCGTTCGACAAGGACATCTACCCGACGCCGACCGTCGCGGTGGTGGGGAGTTTCGACGAGCCGCTCGGGCGAGGGAAGGACGGCACGCCGCAGGGCTTTGCCGAGGCCGCCTTCCGTGCCGCCGGCGACGTGGTCTACGTCCTCGGCACGACTCGCCCCGCGGACCTCGGCGCCAGTGAGTACCTGTGGCTCCGGAACGGGGCTGTTGGTGCCTCTCTCCCGGCGCTCGACCTCCTGTTCGAGAAGACGCTGCAACGCTTCGTTCGACAGGAGATCTCGGCGGGGACGGTGCGCAGCGCGCACGATGTATCCGACGGTGGCGTCGGCGTCGCGCTCGTGGAGTCTCTCATCGGGACTGGTCTCGGCCTTCGGCTCGAGATACCGCCGGTGGATCGCCCGGATCTCTTCCTCTTCTCCGAGACGCCTTCTCGGGTAGTGGTCTCGGTCAGCGCTTCGGACGCCGCCGGGTTCGAGCGTGCCGCCGACTTTCGCGACGTTCCGTTCACCCGTTTCGGCGTGCTGGACGACTCGGGGGTCTTGAGCTGGAAGAACGTGATGGAGTTGCCGATGTCGGCGGCGACCGACGCGCATTCGAGCGCGCTGGACGGGCTCTGAACGCGAGCGCTACTGAATCCTGCGTTCGCAATTGAGCGTGACGACCATCGCCCGCAGCTTCGGGGCGAAGACGTCGTTGTTGGCGTCTCGGATGGCGGTCAGCTCGGCCTCGACCTCCAGGAGGTCTTTCCCCTGCATCCCGGCAGCCTCCAGGATGGAGGCGATCTCTTTGGGCGAGGTATCGGGGGGCACGGTCGCGACTTCGATCCATCCCGCCGCATCGAGCTCGGCGCGGGTGTCGCCGCCTCGAGCACGGAAGACGATGCTCGACCCGCCCGGCGCTTCGGCGTCCCACCGCAGCTCGTTCCAGACGGTTGGTTTGAAGGAACCGTCAGTCGGGCATCCCTCGAAGAGGCGTCGGTAGTACCCCCGCTCGTCGCTGACGAAGCGAAGCTGGGCGCCGGTCATGTCCGAGTAGGTGTAGGGACTCACGAGCTGCGTGACGACGGGGGCCGTCACCGTGTTGTCGTTCAGCGTAGGCCCGGGCTCGACGACCGATGCGTGGGAGTTCGAGAGGTTGATCGCCCAGATCTTTCCGTCGAGGTCGATCGCCATCCCCTTCGCGGAGAAGTTCGTCCCCGGTACCTCGATGTGCATCGAGGGGTTTTCGGCGTCGTAGCGGACAATTCCGTTGGCCATCCCGGCGCCCCAGACGAAGCCCTTGTCGTCCGCGGAGATGCCGTGGATGAACGGCACGCCGTCGGAGACCTCGACGATGCGGCTCCCGACGGGTTGCGACGGGTCGTATCGGACCGTCGACTGCCCTCCGACCCAGACGCGTTGTTTGTAGTCGACGGTGATTCCGTACGGAGAGTGATTGATGGGGATGCGTTGTTTGACGCACTGGTCCTGATCTTCCCCTTCGCACACCGGAGCGCTGCACGAAGCGACGTCGCGGCAGCGTGTCGTGTCGATACGCCCGATCGCGCCGTCCGACCAACCGCTGGCCCAGAGGTTTCCGCGGCCGTCGAGGGCGAAACCGTAGTTCGTGACGGGGGACCGTGTCTCGAGGAGGATCGAGCCGCGCTCGCCGTCGAGCTTCCACATCTGTCCGTTCCAACCCCCGATCCAGACGGTCGGGCGCGAGGAGTCGTCGCCCGGGATGCGGTCCTGGGCGGCGACCGCACGGATCACCCCGCCGGTGGTCAGGCCGGTGTTCCATTTCACGCAGTCGTCCTGTCCCCAGGGCAGGACGTCGTTCTGGCCGGACGAAGTCGTGATGACGCCGTCCCCGTTGGTGTCGTCGCATTCGGCGCCGCGACCGCTGATCTTGGTGACCGACTGCCCCCCACGGTTACCCACGAAGACATCGCCGAAGGTGTTCACCGAGGTTCGCGAGGGATCGTTGGCGGCGCCGTTCGGCCCCGAAAGGTATCGGGCGACCTCTTCGAAGGTTCGCGTGTCCACCTTCGAGACCGTCCCTTCGCCGGTGTTCGAGATCCAGATGAACTGGCTCTCGATCTTCTGGATGTCGATCGTGATCGCACCGTCTTCGTCGAGCACCACGCCTTCGGATTCCTCGTCCTCGTCGTTCTCGAGTGTGAACGGATCCCCCGCGGAGCCCGCACCGTCGGTGCGGCAGAAGGGGTCGCAGTTGCCGCACGGGCCTGGATCGGTGCACGTGTTGTCGACCTGCTGGCAGACGCCGGCCTTGCAGACGCCCGACGGGCAGTCGGTGCCGACGACGCAGCCTCCTCCTCCGTTGTTCTCCCCGGCGACCGTCGTCCCGTTGTTGGGGCCGCTCGTCTCGTTGTTCGAGGTGATCTGGGAGGTGCCGCTACAGTCTCCACAGGCCGCCAGGGCGAGCAGGGAGGTCGTCATCATCGCGGGGAGAAGCCAGTTGGATCGCATGTCGTCCGCCAGTGTCATCGCAAATCGATTTCGTCTAGCATAGCAGCGCCTGTCGAACACAACAAAAGCGCGATGCCATGAAAACTGCCGTCTCGAACACTTTCTATGCGCTCGCGCTGGCAGCGGTGCTCGTCGGCTGTGGCCAACCTCTCGACCCGTCTCAGACCAACAACGGGACATCGGATCCGAACAACGGTCGCGTCTCCAACAATGGCGGGCTCGACTCGGGCGGGAACGGCGGCGACCCCGACATGGGGCCGGCGCGACCCGCCGCTGCTCTGACCGTCCTGACGTTCAACACGCAGCGGTTCTTCGACACGGTCTGTGACTCGGGTCGCTGCGAGCCGAACGACTATGAGGATCAGCCGAGCGAGGCCGAGTTTTCGTTTCGCGCCGACCAGATCGCTGCCGCGATTGGCGGTACCGACGCCGACGTCTTCTTGTTGCAGGAGCTGGAGTCGGAGGCGTGTCTGGTCGCGCTCCAGGAGAGATTGCCCGGCTACGACATCCGGGCGTTCGGCGAGATCGGGGGGGCCGCGTCGCTCGACGTCGGGTTGCTGGCTCGCAATGCGTCGCTCATCGAGGTGCGCAAGCACCGTGCGACGACCGAGTTTCAGCTCGTCAACGGCAGCACCCGCACCTTCGCGCGCGAATTGCTGGAGGTGCACGTCGACGTGCAGGGGAACCGGGTCGTCCTCTTCAACGCCCATTTCAAGTCGAAGAACAACGACAACCCCGAATGGCGCCTGATGGAAGCGCGCGCAGCACGAGAAATCGCGAACGCCACGCAGGCGGAGTTCCCCGACGCTCTCGTGATTCTGGGCGGTGACCTCAACGACCCACCGGACAGCCCGCCGCTCGACGCTCTGACCAACGGGGACGGGTTCGAGATCGTGATCGAAGTTCTCGACCCCGAAGATCGGTGGACCTACGCCTACTTCGACGACAAGCAGGCGATCGATCATCTCCTCTTCTTCGACACGGACGAGGCCATCCTCGCCAGGGACACGGTCGAAGTGCTGCGGAACAGCGGCGGGTCGTTCGGCGGCTCGGATCATGCTGCGTTGAAAGCCGAGTTTTCCATCTTTCTCGACTGATTCGGCGCATCCCCTCGCGGCGACGATTTGCCGGAAACCACGGCGGTTGCTACATTTTTGAGCGGCCAGACCACCCACATCCCGGATCGGAAATCATGGGCTACCAGTTCAAGCTCGGCGTGACCGCTGTCGCGTGCACCTTCGCTCTCTCCTGCCAGGACTCGTCGACCACCGACGCTCCGGTCTCTTCGACCGTACAAGCCCCGGTCGCGAAGCAGGCGCTCGAGCTGCTCGACGCCGTGCCCGCCGAAACTCCCTATGCGATTGCGTCGTTGGTTCCCGCGCCTCTGAAGGAGCTTCTCCCGTGGGCTCGCGCGTTCGAAGCGGCGACCCCTGGGGCTGTCGAGTTTCTCGAGGGCCGGCTGGCCGACGAAACGACGAAGCCGCGGCGCAAGCTCGCCGCAGCGCTCTTCCTCGAGCTGCGCGGTCACGCGACCGAGGAGGGACTCGCGGAACTCGGGTTTTCCAGCGCGCCCCGCGGGGTCGTCTACGGCGTCGGTGTTCTGCCGGTCGCAACGTTCGAGATTGCCGATGCCGACAAGGTGGACGCGTTTCTGCGGCGCGTCGAGGAACGTGCCGGTGTGACGCGTACCGATCGAACAGCGGGTGAGAAGAGTTACTTCACGTACGATGTCGGGCGGCGCGATCGCGTCTTCTTCGTCGCTCTGCAGGGTGAACTCCTTCACGTCGGCGTGACCCCCGTGCGAGCGCTCGACGCGTACGCCGAGAAGGTTCTGGAACCCGACGTCGCCGATTCGCTACCCGAAGAAGCGTTCGAGGCGATCGCCGCCGAGCATTCGATCCAGCGATTCTCCGTGGGGTTCGTGGACTTCGAGAGGATCGCCCAAGCGCTGCTCGACCCACAGCCCGGGGTCAACGAAGAGATCCTCGCGCTCCTTCGCCCTGATGCTCCGCCCGTGGTCTCCGAGACTTGCAAGACCGAGACGCTCGCCCTCGTCGCCCGGGTGCCGCGCGTCGTTTTCGGAGCGGACGGTTGGTCTCCCGAGCGATGGTCGATGACCGCCGTGGTCGAGACGAAAGAGCCGCTGATTGCAGAGCTGGCTGCCGCGAAGACCGGCACGCCACTGGCCAGCTCGAGTCGGTTCGACACCGCACTCGCCGCGCTCGGCATCGGGTTCCGGGTCGGCGATGTGGCCACGGCCGTCCGCACCCGAGCAGCTGCGGTCTCCGAAGATCCCTTCCAGTGCGAGTGGTACGCGGGGTTGAATCGCGCCGCAGAGCGGATCGGTTCTCGCCTCACGATTCCGCCGCCCCAGCTCCGTGACGTCGACGGGGGCGTCGTCCTCGTCGACGATTTCGTCACGAAGAAGCAGGCCGCCGCCAACGACGTGGAGCCGTTCGCGGAGGGACTGGTGGCCTTTTCGACGCCGAAATCGCAGGATCTGTACGACTTCGGTCGTCAGTTCGCTCCCGACCTTCCGACCCTCGATGAAGGTTCGATGGCCCGGCAGACCGCGCTGAAAGCCGACGACAAGCTGCGCAAGTTCAACGATCCGACCGTCGGTCTCTACCCGAATGCGGTGGTCTTCGCGTCGGGTCCCGTCGATCCCGACGCCCTCGCGCGGGACCTCGAAGAGTCGGCGGGCTCGCCTTTCCTGACGTTCACCTACGACCACGCCGGTATCGGCTCGCGCATCCGTCCCCAGAGCAGGCTGGCGGAAGCGCGCGACGCTCTTCGATTGCGGTCGCAGGTCGCGGTCGAGCCGCTCCCGACCAACCAGGTCCACATCCAGATCACGACGACGCGTCCAGCGGTCGACGAGTAGGGGCCGTCCCCGACGTCCCTTGCGAGAGACGCGCTGATTGAGGTACTTCGAGGCTCTCCACCAAAGAGCGGTGACCTCTGATGCGACGTCTCTTTCTTGTCCTGATTCTCTCGACGTTCGCGGTAGCGTGCGACAAGAAGTCGAAAAAGCCCGACGGCGACCTGGCCACCCCGCGTGAGCCGGTCGATCTTCTCAGCTCAATCCCGGCAGACACGCCGTACGCGATTGTCGCGATGGATCCGCCGCGCGGGCTCACCGCGAAGGCGGTCTCGTGGATCGGCGGGCTCACCCCCGACGGCGACCTCCAGGCCCAGCTCGAAGATCCGTTCGTCGATGCCGGCACTAAAGCGCTGCTCGTCGTGGGGGACGAGCTCAGCCGCAACGCCACGACAGAAGGGTATCAGGCGCTCGGCCTGCATTGGTCCGCGCCCGTGGCGCTCTACGGTTACGGTCTGCTTCCAGCGGTCCGGCAGGAGATCGACGACCGCGAGAAGTTCATGCAGTTCCTCACACGCGTCGAGGAGAAGTCCGGGCTCACCCGCAAACCCGAGGAGGTCGACGGCAAGACCTTCTGGTCGTACGACCTCGCGAGCCCCGACAGCCGGGTCGTGATGACGGTCGACGATCGCACCTTCACCGCGGCGGTCGTCCACACGGCGGTCGCCCCGCAGGTCGTCGAGATGATGCTCGGGCTGAAGAAGCCCTCCGTCAGCCTTCGCGATGCCGGCAAACTCGCCGACATACGCAAGACCTGGGGCTTCAGCGGATACGCGGACGGCTTCGTCGACGTCGCCGGAATCGTGCAGTCCGCGCTCGACCCCCAGCCCGGGCTCAACGGCGACGTCATGGCGGCGATGATGGGTCCCGAAGGTTTGGGCCCCGTCTCCGACGCTTGCCGCAGCGAAACGCTCGCTCTCGTCGCAAAACTTCCGCGGATGGTGTGGACGGCGGATAAATCCGCGGACGGTCGGCTTACCTACGCGATGGGCCTAGAGGTGACCGATGGGCTCGGCAGCGAGCTGATCGCCGCGAAGGCCCCGGCGCCGCTGTATGGCGCCCCCGCAATGAAAGACGCCGCGGTCGTCGCAGCCCTGGGGCTCAACGTCGGCAAGGTCATCGACATCGTCGGCAAGCGGCTCCGCATGGTGACCGACTCCCCCTACCAGTGCGAGTGGTTCGCGCGCGCGAACTTCGCGGCCGAAGAGGTCGTGGGCAAGCTCCTCTTCATCCCGCCCATGATTTCGCAGATCGACGGCGCGGCCGTGATCTTGACCGAGGCGACGGAGAATCCGCAGGCAGGCGCAGCTCAACCGATGAACCCGACCGACCCGATGAACGGGGCGATGGACGCGATGATGTCGGGTTCGATCTTGCGTGGAATGGCGGCGATCTCGACCCCGAGCCCCGGCCCGCTGTTCGAGTTCATCCAGTCCTTCGACGACCGAATCATCAACGTGGAGGTCAAGCCCGACGGAGTCCCCGTGCCCCTTCCGCCGCTCGCGGACATGCCGGTGGAGCTCCCCCACGTCGTCATGAAGCCCGGAATTCTCGCCGCCACTTCGGGCCCGACGATGCCGCAGCAGGCCGCCGACATCATGGCTCAGCCTGCGCAGGAGAGTCCGATGCTCACGGTGAAGTTCGACTACACGAAGCTCGAGGCGGACGGCAGTAAGGAGTTCCCGTTCCTCAACGGACCGATGACCCTGACGATGGAGCCCGCCGAGCGCGGTCTCCTCTTCACCTACGCGATGCCGCCGGGAACGGGGCAGTGAAACTCTTCGCCAGCCAGAGCGTCCTCGATCGCGTCGAACGGCTCGAGGTTCCGTTCAACCGTTACGGCATCGACCCGTTCGGGGTCAGCAAGGAACACCTCGCGACGTTCTTCACTGCCGTTCAGCCTCTCTACGAGCGCTACTTCGACGTGTCGGTCTACGGGCTCGAGAACGTCCCCGAGCGGGGGAGGGCGATGCTCGTCGGGAACCACTCCGGCGGCGTGGCGCTCGACGGTCTGATGGTCATCGCCTCCACGTTCTTCGAGATGGAACCGCCTCGGTTGGCCCAAGGAATGGCCGAGTACTTCCTCAACAAATGGCCGGTCTTTTCCCAGTGGACGAACCGCCTCGGCCACCTCACGGGGCTCCCGGAACACGCGTTGAGGCTGCTCGAAAACGACCGAATGTTGATGGTCTTTCCCGAGGGAGCGAGAGGCACCGCGAAGCTCTATGCCGAGCGGAACTCACTGGTGCGTTTCGGGACCGGCTTCATGCGGCTCGCCTTGCAGTCGCGCGCACCGATCGTCCCCCTCGCTTTCGTCGGGGGCGGCGAGGCGATCCCGACGATCTACAACAGCAAGACGCTCGGTCGACTGACCGGGGCGCCCTACGTCCCGTTCACCCCCTACCTGCTGCCGCTGCCGCGTCCGACGAATCTGCAGATATACTACGCGCCGCCGATGCATTTCGATGGTGACGGCAACGAAGAAGACGACGTCATCTACGACTACGTGGACCGGGTGAAGCGCCAGATTGCGCTGCTGATCGAGTTCGGCGCGGAGCGGCGACGGGCAGGTCGTTTCGAGACCCCCGACGAGCTGCCGCTCGTGGAAGGAGCCTACCCGTGAAGGTGCTGATCACCGGGATTGCCGGGCCTTTGGGGCGGATGGTCGCGCGACGGATGCTCGCAGACGGGCACCACGTCATCGGGATCGATCGGCGGCCGTGGCCCGACGCGCCGAAGAAGATCAAGATGCACAGCGCCGACATTCGGAAGCGGCCGGCCGAGAACGTGTTTCGGCGAAGCAAGCCCGACGCGGTAGTCCACATGGCGACGGTCACTCACCTGACGGCCAAGCGCACCGAGGATCGCTACCGCATCAACCTGGGCGGAACCCAGGCGGTCTTCGATCACTGCGACAAATACGGAATCGAGCACTGCATCTTCGTCGGACGGCACACGTACTACGGCGCGGCGCCGGACTCGCCGATGTACCACACGGAGAACGAGCCCCCGATGGCGATGACGACGTTCCCGGAGCTCTCCGACCTCGTCGCCGCCGACCTCTATGCGGGGTCGGCGCTCTGGAGGTTTCCCGAACTCACGACGACCGTGCTGCGTTTCTGCTATCGCCTCGGTCCGACCCGGTCCGGGACACTGGCGAGCTTCCTTCGCGGGCCGCGCGTACCGACCGTCCTGGGGTTCGATCCGCTCTTCCAGTTCATGCACGAAGAGGACGTCGTCTCGGCGATCGCCACCGCGCTCGATGCGCGGCTGGCAGGGGTCTACAACGTCTGTGGACCGCAGCCGATCCCACTCTCCCTGGTCGTGGAGGTCACCGGCCGTCAGCGGGTGGTGGTCCCGGAGCCGATCTTCACGTTCGCGCTCGGTCGTTTCGGACTTCCGCCCCTACCTCGAGGAGCGGTGAATCACGTGAAATATCCGGTAGTCGTGGACAGCGCCGCCTTTCGCGAGGCGACCGATTGGACGCACCAGCACGACGAGGTCGCGTGCATGGAATCGTTTCGCTGGTCGCAGGGGAGTCGCTGACCGGTCACGACGTCGAGGGAGTGCGGTCGGAAAACCGGCGGCTCAATCGAACTCGGCGTCGATGAAGTCTTCTTCGTTTCGCATCCGCTTCAGCGCCGCTTCTGCCGCGACGCGGACGGTATCGTCCTTTTCGTCGGACAGGTCCTTCAGCAGATCGATCGCTCGGTCGCTCCCGATTCTTTCGAGGAGCGGGACGACGCGCCCGGCGACGTCGGCGCCGCGGTCGTAGATGATGCGTGTCAGGGGTTCGATCAGGGAGCGCATGCGGGTGGGCCCACCGCGAAGGAGCAGGTCGAGCGCACGGTCCCGTACGTCGTCGTCCGCATGCTGCAGCACCTCGCCGAGGTGTCTCGCGCTCTCGTGATCCCACCGCCGGTCTTCGTCGAACCCTTCTTCGGGGGTGGTGTCGTCGAGCAGCTCGAGCGCCGTCACGAGGAGAGGCCGGTTGTCGGCCGCGCCCTCGAGCGCCGTGAGCGCGACTTCCTGTGCCTGCGAAGTTCCGAAGCCGCCCTCGGCGACGACACGGTGGATCGCGCGGACGACGTAGGCCTCCACCTTCACGGTGTCCTCGTTGAAGACGGCGAGGCGCCGGGCGTTGGCGAGGCTGAATGCCTGGATGAGGTCGGGGAGCACCCGGCGATTGTCCGGGGTCAGCCCGATCGAGAGCCCACGAGCGGCCGCGAAGCGCCGCTCCATGTTGTTGTCCCGCGTGGCGTCGACCGCTCGCTCGATGAGGGTCGGATCCCCGCTGAGCCCCGCGGCTTCGAGTGCCGCAACTTGAACGAATTCGTCCATGTCGTAGAGCGCTCCGCGGATGAGGTCGAGCTCTTCGTCGGTCACGTCGTGACGCATCCAGCGGTTCATGATCCGCAGGCATATGGCGCGCTCGTCGGGACCGTCGGTCGCGGTGGCGTGCCGGCGGGCGACTTCACGGGCCCTGGGGTCGTCGAGCTCGAGCAGTAACTCCAGCCCGGCGAAAACGCCGCGCCCTCCCTCCGCAACCAGCCGCTCGGCGAGCTCGAAGGCGTCGTCCCGCTCGCGCAGCTCGTTGAGCCAATATGCGCGCTCCCCACCCTGTTTGCCGCGGACCGACTGCAGGATCTCGTCGGCGCTGAGGTCTTCCTTGGGGCCCGCGGCGATCTTCGATTCCAGAGCCTTGACCGACTGCTGCGCACGCTCCCGAACGAACTCGTTCTCGTCGGCGAGCCCCTCCTGGACCATCGGGAGGGCTCGCCGATCGCCGAACTTACCCATCGCCTGCAGTGCGTACCCGCGGACGAATGCGTCGTCGTCGCGGTAGATGTCGAGCAGGAACTGAAAGACTTTCGGGGAGTCGGATTCGTCTCCGAGCTCGATGATCGACTTCATCGCGAGCCCGCGCGCATCCCCGTCCACGATCGATTCGCGGGTGTCCCACACGAAACGCATCAGCGGCAGCAGCGCCGCCTTGTCCCCGACTTCACCGAGGACGCGCACGATGCAGACCCGGGCGCGAGGCTCGGTGATCGCGAGGTTGGCGACGAGAGGTTCGACGATCGAGGCTCCCTCGGCGACCAGCTCGTCCATCAACTCGCGCTGATGCTTCGCATCGGGATGATTCAGCGCGTCGACGAGCTGAGCGACTTCTTGACGATCCATGGGCCTGCAACCTGCGGTGGAACACCTCTGATTTAACACACCCGCGCGAGGCCGAACAGCTTGTCGGGGGCGAGCGGACGGCTCCCTGTCGGACGGGATTGGGAAGATCATTCCCGCGGGTCCCGCCTTGCCGACCCGACGGGTCCCGTCGATAATGGCGCCTCCTCGCAGCCGGAAACACGTGACGGAAGATACGACCGATCGTACCGATCTCATCGCGGACTTCGACATCGAATCGGTGCTCGAAGAAGCTACCGACGCGTTCCTCGACGACTGGTCGGAGGGGCGAGAGGTCGACCCCGATGCGACGGCCGCGCCTCCGATCGTCAGGTCGGCTCGAAGTGCCTCGGGCAGTGGCCTCTTCGACATCGACGAAGTCCTGGAGACGGCGAGCTCCGTCATCCTCGAGATTCTCGACGGTGAGCTCGCCGAGCTGGAGACCGGGCAGTTCGAAGACGAGACGCTCCACGCCCTGAAGGGCGCTCTCTCGCCGAACCTGCAGTCGTCGGGCGCCGACGAGACGCCGAAAGCGGAGTCGACCGAAGAGATCGAGCTCCTCGACGAAGAGATCGGCGACCCGTTCGACGCCACCGGGATGCAGTTCGTCGACGTAGACACCGGCCGGCGAGTCGACGACGCGGTTCCCTACCTCGATACCTCGTTTTTCGAGCTCGTCGACGAGGACTCCGCTCCGGTCTCGACCGAATCGGTGATTCGGAATCTCGGCATCCGCCTCAAGAACGTCGACGAACAGCTCTCACTCCCCTTGCCGTGGTCGCGATTCCTCCCCGAACTTCGCGACGAGATCATCGCCGAACCGGACATGCGGCGCCGCGCCGCCTACCTCTTCATCTTCGGGCAGATCGTCCGGGCCCTCGGCTCCCCCGACGCGATGACCGACTCGCTGCAGGATCTCGCTCCCGTCGCGGGCGCGGTCACCCGCTCGGGACTGCTCGATCGGCTGGCGACGCGTTGGAAGCAGCCGGACGAGGAGTTCTTCAACGTCTTGCGTCGCCTCGAACGCCTCGACGACCACGACGAAGGCACCGTCGCGTCCGTCCGTCGCGCGTCCATCGCCATGGAACGCCTCATGGACGGCGGGCTCGACGACGGCGTCCGTGCCCGGCTCCGCGAGGCGCTGCTCCCCCCGGAAACCTTCGAAGGGCTGGTCGTCCACGCCGTCGACTCGCACGCCATCCGCGACCGCGCCGCGGCGGTCGAGTCGTGGGAACGAGTCGGGCACTTCGCGAGCGGGGAGCTCGCTTCGGCGAGCATCGCCCTCGTCGCCTGGCTCCTGCAGAACTCCCCCGGTTTCTTCGACACCGCCGACCTGCTGCTGGGGGAGGGGGCGTCGACGCGGCCCCTGCTCTTCACGATGCAGCGCGAAGCGGTTCGGACCGGTGACCGACTCCGCGAGGCGCGCGTGCTCAAGCGACTGATCGGTTGGGATGTTCGATTCGGCAAGCGCTCGGAGGGGGAGGGGACCGGTCGAACGCGACTCAAGCAGGAGACCGCGAGTCGCCTCGTGCGACTCTCCGGACTCTTGTCCGGCCTCACGAACACGGACCTCGAGGGTACGGAGCTCGAGGGGATGGAACCGTATCGTGTGATGCGCGACGCGATCTCCCTGAACGCAAAGAGCCTTCACTACCTCCGTCGGCTGGAGCGTCAGGCGCTCGCCGCCGGTGATCTGGAGATGGTAGAGAAGTCGCTCGTCTCGCAGGCCGCGACGGTACAGGACGAGCAACTTCGCGCCGTCCTCTGGGACCGCGTGGCCGATGTCGTCCGACTGCGGGGCGGCGGATACCAGCAGGTCCGTGAGAACCTCCAGCGAAGCCTGGAGGCCGACCCCGATTGCCTCCCTGCGCTGATCTCCTCGGGGCAATACATGATCGCGGAGCGGGATCTGGAGGCGATGCTCGCGATCCGTGGTCACGACGAATCGGACGCTGCGCGTTCGGCGTGGCGCCGCGCTGAACTGCTGGAGCGAACCGGCGGGGATGCCCAGGAGATCCTGCGTCTCTATCGAAGCTCCCGCGATCGGAACCCGGACTCCGTTCACCTCTTCTTCAGCGTCGAACGGGCGTTGGCTCGGCTCGCCGACTGGCGAGCGCTCCGTACGCTGTACGACGGTGCGCTCGACCCGGATGGGCCGCTGGGAAGCGAGCTCCCCGGCTCCGGGATCGAGGTGGAGCGAGTCCGGCTCGCGCTCGAGGTCTTCCTCGAAGATTCCTACGACGACCTCTCCGACGCGATCCTTCGCTACATGGACGACGTGCCGGTCGGTGACATCACCGCCGAGACGGCGGTCGATCAGAACGTCGTGTGGCGGGTCCTGGCGCACGAGATGGACGCGAATCCCGGTCGCGCCGTCGGGCGACTGCAGGTGCTGCTCCAGCTCTCTCGTGGAGAAGAGACTCCGTGGCGAACGCGGGCGCTCACCTGGTACGCGCGCTATCTCGAGGAACACGAGGGCTCCGAAGAACGGCTCCTCGCTACACACCGCCAGATCTTTCAGCGGGCTCGCGGCGTCTTTCTGCTGCGTTGGGCCGTACGCGGATTGCTCCGCACGGGGGACGCGGCATGGGTGGCGGACAACCTCGTGGCGGGGCAGGGCGAGGCGTGGATCGAGCGTGGGGCCGACGCAGACCACTACACGCATCGACTCGCCGCCGAGCTCCATTGCCTCTCCGCCAACGCGGGGCGAGCTCTCGACGTGCTCGAGTCGCAGTCTTTCGAGGACGAGATCGCACGGGCGGAGGTCGCCGAACGCGCGACCGTTCAGGCGATCCGGTCTCGCGAGTGGGTCCGGGCCATCCCCTGGATGTTCCGGTGCTATCCCGCGGAGCACCGCCCGGCACTCTCCGAGATCGCGCGCCACATGGGAGCCGCGTTCGACGACGCCCGGGTGGCGCTCGACTACATCGACGCGTCGGAGACGCCGACCCCAAAGGATCCGTACGTCATCCTGTGCGAGCTGGAGCTCGCCTACCGCGCCTGCGACTGGGATCGCGCCCTCAAGTTGATCGGCGCCGGGCTCGGTACGATCGCCGCGGGTGCGATCGACTTTCGGGCGTTTTTGCTCGAACAGGCCGTGCTCGTGAGCGAATGGGGCCGAAGGTCCGACGAGAAGGCGCTCACTTTCCTGGAAGACCTCTGGAGCCTGGGGCCGACGGTGGGGTCCTCCCCGACCTTCGCCGTCGCCGCCTTTCTGCGGATCTGTACCCGCATGAAGCGGCAGGGGGAGCTCGAAAAGTACACAGAGTTCGTTCGGACGAACTTCACTCCGTCGGTCGCCGAAGCGCTGCTCGCCGAGCCCCGCCTCTACGAGGAGGCGGTCAATGGTGAAGAGGCGGCTCAATGGTATGCGGACAGGGTGGACGAAGTACCGGCTCCGTTGCAGCCGTACTACCGGTGGATGGCTGCTGTGGTGGGTTGGTTGTTCGGTGATCGCGGTCGAAAGTCGGTACAGGATCTCGCGGATGCCGCGACGCAGGCTGATCCGACCCACCGCGTGGGGCCCTTTCTCCTCGCCATCGCCTACCGTCACGCCGACATGTACGCTTCCTGCGAACGGCAGTTGGCGGTGTTGCGCACCCCGGGCCACAGCCGCCCGGTGCAGGACTGGGTCATCGTTCGACAGCTCTTTCACCTCGCGGTGACCCAAAACCAGCCGCAAGCGGCGCTCGAACTGATCGAAGGGGACGAGGGTTTTCAACAGTTCGGCTGGTACACGATCGCCAGGGAACTCTTTGCGCGGGCCACCCGTGACGAGTCCGCGATCGGTCCGCTCCGCGAGCGAGCGAAGACTTCCGCGGCCGCCCGATCGTTGCGGCTCGAGATCGCCGAGATTCGCGACGACACCGATTCGATCGTGTCCCTGGCTGCCGACGGACTCCCCGAAGCGGTCGCGAAGGTCGAAATGCTGGCGGCGCGGGGAAATCCGGCCCCGCGGTCGCGTTGGGACATCGAGGCTCGTCATGCCGAAGTCGTCGCAGCGCTCGCCGACGAACCCGCCGACGTCGCCCGGGCGAAGCTCTTCGATTTCGTCGTCGACGTCGACGAAGAGCTCCTCGGCTCGCCCTGGTGTCCGCTCCGGCTCGTGCGCGGGGACCTGTCTAGGTTCGAGTTCTCGTCGGAGCAGGTCGAGCGCATCGCCGAACGGGTCGGCACCTTCGTCGACCCCGAGATGTCGGCCGAAGCGCGGCTGCTCGTCGCGACGGAGTTTCTTCGACGCGACCGTGCCGACGACGCGCGCAGGTTGCTGCCGAAGACGCGCGGTTCCCAGCTCGTCTACGCCGCATGGCACCTCTTCTCGTTCGCGCTCGACCCTTACGCAGACTGGCCGAACACGTCGGAGTGGGTGCTCGATTTCTGGCAGCGTCGCCGTCGTTCCGCGACGCGCTTCGTCGCCGACCTGGACTACGAGATCGGGAGGCAATTCGAGGTCATGTCGGACTCCGCCTCGGCGATCGAGGCGCTGCAGAGATGCCTGCGCGAGGTTCCCACGTTCCTCCCCGCGCAGGTCGCTGCCGGCCGTATCCTGATCCAGAACGAGAACTGGCAGGAGCTCGCGCTTCTCTGGGAATCGGAGATGCGTTCCATCGAGGACGACGACGCGCTGGGCCGGGTCGCGTTCCGCATCGGCTACCTGTGGGAGCGGCGCCTGCAGGAGCTTCCTGACGCCAACATGCACGCCGAAGAGGCATTCCGCCGCGTCCTGCGGGCACGGCCCGGCTACGTCCCGGCGCTCGATGCGTTGCTCCGGATCGCGTTCCGGGCGGGGAACTGGGCGCGCGCTGCGCAATATCTCGAGATGATGGTCGACGCGGTGGACTCGGTCGCGACGCGCGGCGCATTCCTCTGTGAACTCGGCGCCGTGCGCGAATACCATCTGGAAGACCCGACCGGCGCCCGAGAGGCGTACGAGGCGGCATTCGGTCTCGACCTCGACGACGTGGATGCCCTCCACGGTCTTCTGCGCGCCGATGCGCAGTGCGCGGGGGCTTCCGACCAGGTCGTGGGTGGCTCGCGGGTCGACGCGGACGCTCCGGGAGAGATGTCGGTCGCCGTCCTCCACCGTCGCCTTCAGTTCGGGGTCACCCAGCGTGAGCTGGTCGACATCTCCCACATTCTCTTCGCGCTCACGGGGCGACATGCTTCTGCGGCAAGCCTGATGGGTGAGATCGCCCCCCATCACTATCCGTGGCTGATGTCGCGGATCGTCTCGGCCGCGGAGCGATCGGAGCTGGACCGCGAAGCGGTGGAGACGCTGGACCGCGAGTACCCCGATGTATGCACGGAGTTCTTCGTGGACGCCGTCCGCCGCATCGTGGGCGGTGACCGTCCCGAGGGTGTCGTGACGGATGCCTCCGAGCTGGGGACGCTACCGATGGCGGAGGGGAGGGTGGTGCGCGCGATGCATCACGCCTGGACCGCGAACGATCTCGACGCGCAGGGGACTCTGGCGGCCGCGCGTGCTCGACGCGCGAATGGAGAGATCCTCCGCGCCGCAGAGCTGACGTGGGTGGCTGCGACGCTGATGCTTCGCGGGCGGCCGGTCGAAGCGCTCGACATCTGCCGACAGTTGCTGGAGCAGATGCCCGAGTTTCTCCCCGCGGTGAAGGTCGCCAAGTACTCCGCTGATGCAGCCTCGCGGTGGGAAGACGTCGTCGTCTACTTCGAGCGAGACGCTACACTGACCCGGGTCAGTCAGGTGGCGTCGACGGACCGCCTGTACGCTTCGGAAGTGCAGCGGAAGCATCTCGGTGATCACGATGCGGCGTTGAGTCAGCTACGGACGGTGCTCGCCGGTGAGCCGACACACGCGCAGGCGTTCGGCAAGATGCGGGACATCCTGCTGATGCGGCGGCAATACAAGCCCCTCCTCGACGCCTACGAAACGCGAATCGGCGCGACTCAGTCGGACGCAGAGCGCGCCGAGCTGCTCAACCAGATGGCCGACATCGCGCTCAATCATCTCAAGGAGCGTCGCACGGCGATCGGATTTCTGAGTCGATCGCTCGAGCTACAGCCCCGCCAGTTGAAACGCCTGCGGGTGTTGAGCGATCTCTACGAACAGGAAGGACGATGGGACCGGGCGGTGGTGTGCCATCGTGCCGCGGCTGATCTGGTGGAGGACCCCGTCTTCTTGGCCCGTCTGTGGAACCACGTGGGTGAGCTCTACGAGCATCGGCTCGAGGAAGACGAGCAGGCGCGCATCGCGTATTCCAAGGCGCTCAAGCTCGCTCCCGAGGCTACCCAGATCCTCGTCTCGCTGGCGCGCGTGAGCGAAAAGTTGGGGCGCTTCGAAGACGCGGTCGCGTTACTGACCATGGTCATTGAAAGTTCCCGGGACGAATCGGTGCTCCTCGATGCGCGGATCGGGATCGCGAGGTTGCGTAACTCGATGCGCGCATCGGCGTCCGAGATCATCGGCGCGCTGAGAGACGTGTTGTTGCACCACCCGGCGCATGGGCCCACGATCAATACCGCGCGACAGGCGGTCGCCCGCGCTGGCGGTCCGGTCGAGCTCGAGGCGTTCTTCGGGAAGCTGACCCACGACATCATTCAGGGGCAGGGGGAGCGTGGACTGGAGCCAGCGTTCGAGATGTCGGTCCACCTCAAGCAGTCGGACCGCGCATTTTGCATCGCGTCGGTCGCCGTCGCGCTCGATCACGCTTCGGGTCGCATGCGAGACTACCACCACGACCGCATGACGCAGCGTCGTTGGCCCGGTCGCGCGCTTCCGCCGGACGTAGCTTCGGCGCTCCTTCCGCCTGGCCTGGTCGCCCCCTTCATGGAGCTCCTGCGTCGAGCTCGAGACGGCGTGATGGAGGGTTTCGATGGTGCTCCGGGGCTCGAGTACATGCGCAAGGGGACGCGCATGAAGGAGCCCGTGAACAAGGCGACCCAGCTCGCCTTTCAGTGGCCATCGTTGATGGGACTTCAACTGCGCGACGTCTACACCGCTCAGGGGGTACCGGGCGGATGCACGGTCTTCCACGACAACGGCATCCGGATGATCCTCGACGAGCAATGGCGTTCGTTGAAAGATCCCACCGACGCGGTGGTCGCGCTGGGACGGCGGCTCGCGCCGTGGTCGATGGGCGTGGGCCCGTGGTCGTTTCTCGACCTCGACAGTCAGATCTCTCTCTTCATCGCGATGGTCTCGAACTACGTCCGCGGATGGGCGCAGGCGGAGCGAGCGCACCTGCCGAGCTACCTGGTGTATCCGCGGGTGCAGCGCTGGATGGAGAAGAAGGGAGAGCGCGTCGCGCCCTACGCGATGGAGCTGTCGGGCAGGTTCAGCACTTCGGCCGTCCGCCAGCAATTCGAGCATCTGCTCGTCGCCCAGAATCGCTTCGCGACCGTCTTGATCGACGATCCAGGCCGTGGGTTGAAAGCTGCGGGGCTCCTGCAGCGCAACGAACCAGGCGCCCGTCCGCCGTGGCTCTTCGTCCTCGACACCCCGGCGGCCGAGATTCGGCGGGCGATCGGTATCGCTGCGGACTGAAAACACAAAAACCTATCCCGGCGCTCGTTGTGCCGAGATAGGTTGCATCCCCCTCCAGTTCCATGTCGTATGTTGAGTAGAGTAACGTACAAAGCTGTGCGCCTCAAACATCTTGTGGGAGAAAAATGTTCCACCCCGACGGCCCCAGCATTTTCGAACTCGCCCGCCAGGCACTCTCTTCGACCACGAAGGGCTACGACCTGCTGGCGCCGAAGTTCGAGTACACGCCGTTTCGCACTCCCGACGAGCTCATAGAACCGCTCGTCGCCGAGGCGGCTCGCGTTCCCTTCGGCACCGCGCTCGACTGCTGTTGCGGCACCGGAGCAATCGCCCGCGCGCTGCGGCGCCACGCGGGCGAGCGAGTGGTCGGTATCGACCTCTCCGAGGGAATGCTGGAAGAGGCGCGCAGACTCGCCGGGCAGCAGCCGGGGCTGGCCCCCGTGGAGTTCCACCAGGGGGATGCGCTCGCCTTGGACGGAAGCGAGACCTACGACGTGATCGTGACGGCGGGAGCGTTCGGACACATCTTGCCGCCGGATCAGGAGCGGTTTCTCGACGGCGTGTGGGAGAGCCTGAATCCGGGGGGGCGGTTCCTCTTCATCACCGCGGACAGGCCGTCAATGACCTCGGTCAGCTATTGGCTGTCGCGAGGGTTCAACGCCGCCATGCACGTCCGCAACGCGTTGTGGGACCCCCCCTTCATCATGTTCTACCTGACCTTCCCGCTCGACCGGGCGCTTCGGATGTGCGCGGCTCGCGGGTTCGAACTCGCGACGGTGAAACCGGGCGTCGAGGCCCGTGACCCCTCCCGAGCCGTCATCGTGTCGGCCCGGCGTCCCTCTGGAAGATGACCGCGGTCAGGGGTTCGGTCGCCTCCTGAATCGGAAGGTGTCCTGCGCCTGGCAGCTCGTGCGCGACGGCCTGAGGCCACAGATCGGTCCAGATCTTCACCGATTCTCGCACCGCTCCGAAGGTGTTCTCGCCGTAGCAGACGTCGATCGGCATCGAGAGGTCGGCGAACTCTTCGTACGACGGTAGCTGACGCAGCATCCGCAGGTAGGCGTAGACCGTGTCGTGGTCGAGCCGTTCGAACGAGCCGGTCAGGGTCGAATCATCGGTGCGGTGCTTTTCGAGCCGCCGATCGGTCATCCAACGGCCGACCGGATTGGCGAACGCGGTCATGTAGAAGAGCTTTCCAACTCCCTGGGCGGCGAGGAGTTTGAAGTACCAGGGGAAAAAGGCGAACGGGTCGAGGAGCACCAAACGTTCGAATCGCTCCGGGCGCGCCCGCACCAACGGCAGGCCGAAGTCGGCCCCCGAGCAGTTGCCTACGAGCGTCAGCCGGGGCGTCTCGATCTCGTCGACGAGCTCGACGAGCCACGCCGTGAGATCTTCGACTCGCCAGCTCTGCAGGGGAGCGGATTCGCCGTATCCCGGAAGGTCGAAACTGGTGAGGCGACACCCGCCCGGCATGTGAGGCAGTAGGGGCTCGAACGTCTGAAGCCCACCGCCCCAACCATGGATGCCGAGGAAATGTCGCGGGCCATCTCCCCAGGTTTGTGACCTCACGCGTGCCATCGTCTCCTGACGTGTCGCAGAGCCGTCGAAACCGACTCGTTCGCAATCGTGGTCTACTTGGTTACCATCGGAGTGTGAAGCGCCTTCTCCTCAGCCTCGTTTTGGTCGCGGCCTGCGGCGGTCCGGATCGTGTTCGTACGACCTCCGCCCCCGGAGCGACCGAATCTACGGACACGCCGGTTTGTACGCAGGACGACTCCGCGTGCCTCGACTGCACGCCGCCGTCGCTCCGTGTGTCGATGCGACGAACCGGGTGGAGCGGCGTCTGCGGGACGGACGTCGCGCGCGTCGGGCACACCGCCGTCGTGCTTGGGGACGGGACGATCCTGGTCGCGGGCGGAAACTCCGTCACGGACGTTCTGGAGACCACCGAACTCTTCGACCCGGTGCGAGGGGATTGGCGCGAAGGCGCACCGATGTCGACTGAACGTGCGGGGCATACCGCCACGTTGCTCACGGACGGTCGCGTGCTCGTCGTCGGCGGGGACGACGGCGGAACCGCGGAGATCTACGATCCTCGCCGCGAGACGTGGGAGCGCACGACGCCGCTCGGGTCGCCCCGCGGAGGTCATACGGCAACCCGGCTTCAGGACGGTCGGGTTCTCGTCGTCGGGGGGGAGTATTTCCCCGCGGCGAGCGTCGACTACCTGGGGTACTCGACCTCGGAGCTGTACGACCCAGCGACCGGGACGTGGAGCGAGGCGGGTGACGGCATCGTCCGCAGCAATCACACCGCGACCCTCCTGCTCGACGGGCGGGTTCTGGTGGCGGGAGGCGAGAGTTCGAAGGGGGGCACGGATGACTGCGCCGTCTTCGATCCGGAGACGATGACGTGGTCGGACACCCTCCCAATGCTCGACGAGCGGTGGGACCACTCGGCGACCATCCTCGGGGATGGTCGCGTTCTCGTCTCAGGCGGTCTGGGGGGGATGGACTATCTCGGAACGGCCGAAGTTTGGGACCCGGCAGGGGGCCGATGGGCCGCCTTGCGCCCGATGCAACAGCCGCGCGCCGGCCACACGTCGACCCTCCTGGGAGACGGGCGTGTCATCGTCGTCGGTGGAGAGCCGACGTCGCGCTACGAACCGTTGGCCGAAGCATTCGATGCGACTCTCTCGGAATGGAGCGCCATGGGCCGACCGATGCGGCGGCGAAACAAACACGCGACGGTACAGCTCGGACTCGGGGCCCTGATGATCGTCGGTGGCCTCTCCCCCACCGAGGCGAACCTCGTCGGAGAGCCCACCGCTTCGTCCGAAATTCTGACCCTCTGGACACAATGACGAACGTTCCCGAAATCACCGAAGACCAGGCGTGGCCGACGGATCACTGGCACCAGCTCGAAGACGGAAGAGTGCAGTGCGACGTCTGCCCGCGCGAATGCAAGCTGCGGGAGGGCCAGCGGGGCTTCTGTTTCGTTCGCGGGCGCCGCGACGATCAAGTCGTCCTCACCACGTACGGTCGGTCGAGCGGCTTTTGCATCGATCCGATCGAGAAGAAACCGCTCAACCATTTCCTGCCCGGGACTCCCGTACTGTCGTTCGGGACGGCGGGCTGCAACCTCGGCTGCAAGTTCTGCCAGAACTGGGACATCTCCAAATCGCGCGAGTTCGACACCCTCGCGAGCGACGCGACCCCCGACGCGGTGGCGCGCGCCGCGGCGGATCTCGGCTGCCGCAGCGTCGCTTTCACGTACAACGATCCGACGATCTTCCTCGAGTATGCGATCGACGTGGCAGTGGCGTGTCGGGAGGTGGGCGTGCGCACCGTCGCGGTGACCGCCGGCTACATCAGCGACGCGCCGCGCAGGGAGTTCTACCGGCATCTCGACGCCGCGAACGTGGACCTCAAGGCGTTCACCGAGGAATTCTATCGCAAGGTCACGTACTCCGAGCTCGACCCCGTCCTCGACAGCTTGCGATACCTGAAGCACGAGACCGACGTGTGGTTCGAGCTGACGACGTTGATCATCCCCGGCCACAACGATTCGAGTGACGAGATTGACGGGATGACCCGTTGGGTCGTCGACGAACTCGGCCCCGATGTCCCGATGCACTTTTCGGCGTTCCACCCCGACTTCAAGATGCGAGACATCGAGCGAACGCCGCCGGCGACGCTCCGTCGTGCACGCGACATCGCGCGAGCAAACGGCGTCCGATATGCCTACACGGGAAACGTCCACGACGCCGAGGGGGACACGACCTCGTGCCACGCCTGCGGCGCGACCTTGATCGAGCGGGACTGGTACGACCTGCGCCAGTTTCGAGTCGTCGACGGGGCCTGCCCCGACTGCGGCGAAGCGGTGGCGGGCGTGTTCGAGGAAGCGCCGGGCGACTGGGGGCGCCGCCGTCAACCGGTCGACATGAGACGATGGAGAGAGTGATGATCGGAACGCGCCCGATGGCTGTCGCTGGAACGTTTTACCCCGCCGACCCGGGGAAGCTACAGGAGATGCTCGCGCGCGACTTCGCGACGGCGGGGAGGGCGGGGGAGTCGACACCGTCCGCCGTCATCGCGCCGCATGCGGGTTTCGTCTACTCGGGCGCGGTCGCCGCCACCGCCTTCGCCCCATGGCGTGGCCTCGAAGTCGCTCGGGTCGTGGTCATCGGTCCGTCGCACCGTGTCGGGTTCGACGGGATCGCGACCTCGGGCTACGGCCATTTCGCGTCCCCCCTGGGGGAGGTGAGGGTGGATGTCGACGCGGTGCGTGACCTCGAGGAGGCGGGGCTGGCCCACCACCGCGAAGAAGCGCACGCACGCGAGCACTCGATCGAGACGCACCTGCCGTTCCTGCAGCGGGTCGTGGGAGAAGGCTTTCGACTGGTCCCTCTGGTGACGGGGCGGGCGCCCGACGAACAGGTCGAGGAGATCCTGGAGCGTCTGGACGACGGCGAGACCGTCTTCTCCATCAGCTCGGACCTCAGCCATTTCTTCCGCGACGAAGAGGCCAGACGTTACGACCGGGCGACAGCGGATGCGATCGAAGCGCTCGATGCATCCGGGGTGACCACATCGCTGGAAGGGGCCTGTGGCGGGCTCGCGATCCGCGGGCTTCTCCGACGCGCCGCGAGGCGCGAATGGACGGCCGAAACGCTCGAGCTTCGGACCTCGGCCGACGCCGGAGGCGACCGGGACCGTGTGGTGGGCTACGGGGCGTTCGTCTTTCGTTGAGTCACCGGGTTCTGCGCTCCGCGATGCCCTTCACCCGTGTGGGGCCGCGCCGCTCCGCTTTCGCCGTCGGCGCCGCGCCGCGACTACGAGCCCCAGGAAAAGGAGAACGGAGGGGTCCGGGGCGACGGGGGAAGAGGTGCAACCGCATCCTCCGGTGCTGTCGATGCTGAGTCCTTCGTCTTCGTCGTCTCCCGTGTCCGTCTCGGGGTCTTCGCCGGGGCCATCGGGGTTCTCGGGAGTTACGGGGTCGACGGGGTCGACCGGATCCACGGGGTCGACTGGATCCACGGGGTCCACCGGGGTGTCGGTCGGCGACAGACGAATGGCGTCGGCGACGATGTGTTGATCCGCCGCGACTTCGATCGCCGAATTGTCGTAGAGGGAGACCCACTGATCGGGGCCGGCAGCGAACTCGAACACCCCCAGCTCCTGCCACCCGTCCTCGCCCGCGCTCTGGTCGACGACCACCTCGTCCTCGACGCCGGCGTGGCGGATTCCGTAGCGTGCCGAGTCGTACACCGCCCACTGCGACGTGCTGTGGTATTCCACGCGGTACGTGCCGGCGACGGCGAGATCGAGGTTCCAGCGGGCCCAGTTGGACGGTTCGTCCGCCTCGAACGCGTTCGTCCACTTCAGCGAGCCTCCGTGGCCGGAGCCTTCCTCGATGCGCCAGTACTGCGCCGGCCCGTAGGCGGTGAAGCAACTGTCGGTGTCGTCGACGACTCCCCCCTGCGCCGGTATCGGGTCGCCGCACGGGCCGAGGTCGGGCGGCCCCATCGGACCCGCGAACCAGGGGGTCTGCATCGCCGCACCGTCGGGATTCAACTCGGTGTGGATGTGGTCGTGATGCTTGTGATCGTTGGTGTAGACGACGAGTCGGTTCCCCGGACTGCGCGCGGAGCTCCAGCTCATGTTGTCCCAGATGATGGACTGGATCCCGAGCTCTTCGGCGTGGTCGAGGAGCCAGTTGGCGACGGGGTCCCCCAGGTCGTTGTCGGCGGAATCGTCGCGCGGTTGGGACGGGTCGACCGGGAAGTGGATGTCGAGCGCCCGCCCGGTGCCGTGGACCGACATCGAATTGGTGTTCGCGATCTTCCGGCAGCTATACCCGCCCACGTGGGTGACCTGCGGGAAGTTGTCGTACATCCACTGCTGCAGCGTCGCGGCCCCGTCCGTGAACGTCCTGCTGCAACCGTCCTCACCGACCCACGGCCCTGCCTGGACGTTCTCGATGTCGTACCCGTCTGCCTTCGCGAGCAGCTCGGCGGGCGGCGCCCATCCACCTGCGTGGGCAAGCCCCTGGAGTCGTGAGTCCGTGGTCGAGTCGGCACAGCCGGCCAGCGCGGTGGCGGAGAGGAGCACAAAGATCGTGGAACGCATCGAGACCTCGTCGGGTTGTCGCAATGATACCAACCGCAGAGACATGTTTCAGCCGAACGGTTTGAAATTGCTTCAAATTCGAAGGCGTGAGCGGGTCGACGCGATCACGAGGCTCCTCCTGAGCCCAGCGGGGCGAAGTCGAGCTGCCGCAGTGCCTCGTAAACTCCGATGGAGCAGGCGTTGGCGAGGTTCAGGCTCCGGATCGAGTCGGTCGTGGGGATTCGGACGAGTCGGTCGTCGTATTCGCCGAGGAGATCGTCGGGGAGGCCGCGACTCTCGCAGCCGAAGACGAGGACCGCGCCCGGCGGATACTCGACCTCGGTGTGGGCGATGCGCGCCTTCTTGGTGAAAAACCGCATACGGTCGCGGCCGAAGATCTCGGCGACGGCGGAGAAGTCGGGGTGTACGCAGAGTTTCACGTGCGGCCAGTAGTCGAGTCCGGCGCGCTTGAGGTAGCGGTTGTCGAGCTCGTATCCGAGCGGCTCTACGAGGTGCAGCCAGATGTCGGCGCCCGCGCAGAGACGTCCGATACTGCCGGTGTTCCCAGGAATCTCCGGGGAGACGAGGACCACGTGCAGGCTGCGGTCCTCGGGGCCGCCGAAATGCGGCTCGGGATCGCGGACCACGAAGCCGCGCTGTTCGTCGATGACCTTCATGGGTCCGTGATAGCGTCTGCCTGCCAAAGCCTCTAGCGGAAATGTCGGGCGCCGCGCTACCCGTGGTCGTCCGTGCCGAACTCCTCCACGTGGAAGAGCGCGACCCGCATCGTCGGGGGCCAGCGGTCGCCGTGCAGCCCCGCCTTGCGCTTGAGCGCGCGAACGAACGAAGGCGCGTCCGGAATCTTCTCCCAGACCGCGGGAAGGAAGGTCGCCCGATGCGCTCCGTCGTCGATGACCAGTCCGTCCACCCCGGGCCGCAGCCGCTCGCAGAGCTCCTGTTCGTCTGCGACCTGGATCGGGTGGAGATCGCCCAGGACGCTGAGGTGGATGTCGAGCCGCGGGAGATCCGCCTGAGAGAGGGGAGGAAATCTCGGATCGTGCAGCGCGGCCCGGATCGCGTTTCTCTGCACGTCTTCGCCGAGGACGGTCTGTGAATGCAGGTTTCCGATGCAGCCGCGAAGCTCCCCGTCGACATTCACGGTCACGAAGACCGCCCGCTCGAGTTCGAAGACGTCTCGCCCCTCCGCGGTGGGCGGATCCTCGTCCTCCAATTCGGCTCGAATCGAATCGCGCGCCAGCTCGAGGAGGGCGCGGCGATCGTCGGCCGAAAGGTCGTTCGTCGATGATTCTCGTTGGATATCCATGACCCGAATGTAACACATCGAGCGACAGGGCACGTGGGTGGGCGGAATCGCAGAACCAGTGGGCGGGGCCGCGGTCCCCGCGCCCCGTCGTGGACTACCTCGCCGGCCCGGTGGTACGCTTCGGCCCCCTGGAGGGTGGTGGAAGTGAGCAAGGATTTCGGAAAATACGAACTGGTCGAAAAGATCGGCACGGGAGGGATGGCCGAGGTGTATCTCGCCCGCAGCTTCGGGGCCGAGGGGTTGGAGAAGACGCTCGTCATCAAGCGCATTCTGCCGGAATTTTCGGAGAACCCTCGCTTCGTCGAGATGTTCATCTCGGAAGCGAAGATCGCGGTCGAACTCAACCACCCGAACATCGTCCAGATCTACGATTTCGGAAAGCACGAGGACACCTATTACCTGGCGATGGAGTACGTCGACGGCGTCGACCTCGGGCATCTGCTGTCGGCTTCGCGCCGTAGTGACCAGCCCGTCTCGATCGGCAACGCCGTCTGGATCGCCGCCGAGATCGCGAAGGGGCTGCAGTACGCTCACACCAAGAAGGACCGCTACGGCGACCCGCTCGAGATCGTCCATCGAGACGTCAGCCCACAGAACGTGCTCGTCTCGCAGGATGGTACGGTCAAGATCGTCGACTTCGGCATCGCCAAGGCGTCTTCGGTGACGGATGCGCGCCCCAACCAGGTGAAAGGGAAGTTCGCCTACATGAGTCCGGAGCAGGCCTCCGGCAAACCGGTAGACCATCGGAGCGACCTCTTCAGCCTCGGCGTGATGCTGTTCGAGCTGCTCTGCGGTCGCCAGATGTTTCAGGCGTCGAACAAGGACGAGCTCCTGAGCCTGGTGAAGTCGGCGGTCGTCCCCGACATCGCCAGCTTGAATGCACAGGTCCCCGAGGAGCTGCAGCGTATTCTCTATCGCGTTCTGGAGAGCGACCCCGACGACCGCTACGAGTCGGCGCGCGAGCTTCAGCGCGAGCTACTCCGGGTCCTCTACGGCTTCGACGACATTCACGACGCTGGGACGGTGGCGGTGCAGTTTCGCAAACTGGAGTCGGCGATCGACTTCGATCAGACCGGATACCTCGCGACCAACCACGCCAGGACCCACACCCGTACCTCCCTCGTCCGCACCGTCGCCGGTGGCACCAAGGGGGTGACCCCGGTCACCCACATCGGTGGAGAGAGCGAAGCTCCTCCTCAGATCGAGATCCATTCGCGGGAGCGAAAAGAGGTCGTCATCGTCGCCGGGGAGCTGGTCGGGCTCTTCGATCTGCGCGGCGCGGTCGGGCAGAGTCGCTGGCTCTCGATGCTGCAGGAGTACACGCGCATCGTGGATTCGCTCGCCTTCAAGAACTCCGCGGTCGTCCACCGGGTGAACGAGGACGGTTTCGTCCTCCTCTTCGGCATTCCAGTCTCGTCCGAGAACGATGCCGAGCTGGCTGTTCGCGTGGCCCTCGACCTCCATGACGCCGTGGCGGCGATGAGCCACGGCCCCGAAGCGACGATCTCGCTCAGTGTGGGGATAGCGATCGGCGACGTGGTGCTCGAGCAGGAGGTCGACAAGACCGGACGTCGTTACGGCTGGTCGTTCTTCGGAAGCGGGCACGAACTCGCCGAACGTCTCAGCAGTGCGGGGATGGCCCGCGAGACGCTGCTCGGGGGTCAGGTCTGGCGTCGCATTCGTCGCGAGTACAATGCAGAGACGGTCGACCGGGTCGAGCATCCCGACGACGATGCCGAGACCCAGGTTCAGGCGTATCTTCTGACCGGCCCGAAGTCCGGCGAGGACAAGCTCGAGGAACTGCGCCGAAGCTACCACCGGTTCCGTGGGCGGGAGCTCCCGCTGAAAATGCTGCGCGAGGGATACCGCGAGAGCCTCATCGAGAACCGGTCGCAGGGCTTCCTGGTGCTCGGCGCGCAGGGAATCGGGAAGTCGACGCTCGTCGAGGAGTTTCTACGGGGGCTCGACCGACGCAACGTACGCATCGTCCGCGGGGTCGTGGGGGCTCACCAGCACGACGTGCCCTTGGGCTCCGTCGCGACTCTGCTCGGCGAGGTTCTGCGACTCGGGGCGCTCGACGATCTGCGCAACGTCCGAAAAACCCTCACCACGCGCATCACGGCACTCTTTCCGGAGGCGGACCCCCAGGAGCAAGAACTGTTGCTCCATTCGATCGGCGCAATCTTCAACATCAAGTGGCCGGGGAGCGAGTTCGGCGAGTTCACGGGCGACGAGCGTCGCGACAGGATCTTCCTGTCTCTGCGCAAGCTGCTGGGACGATTCGCCGCGAAGAAGCCGCTGATCCTCGCGTTCGACGACGCTCAAAACATCGATTCGATGACGTTGAGTTGTCTCACCGAGTTCCTCAACTCGGCGAGCCGCTCGCCGTCGATGCTCATCCTCACGGCCGAGGATGCAGGTCCTCACATCGAATCGCAGGCTTGGGAAGAGTTCGTCGCCGCGGACAACCTGACGATCGAGGAGCTCGGAGAGTTGGGTCCCAAGGAGTCGGAGAACCTCGTCCGCGATCATCTGCGGGTGCACCGGATCGACGACGACGGTCTCGTCCAGGAGATCCTCCGACGTTCGGGAGGCAATCCCCTCTTCATCAAGGAGGTGATCGAGATTCTTCGAGACCGCGGGATGTTGAAGGACGCCGGCGAGCGCCAGAAGCTTCAGAACTCGGGGCAGCCCGCGCAATGGATGCCGTCGAGCGTCGAAGGATTGATCCGAGCGCGCATCGACACGGTGGATCTCGACCGGAAGGTGGTCTTGCAACGCGTCGCGTTCCTCTGGTCGCCGTTCACCGGCCAGGACGTGGCCCTGGTCTGTCCCGATGAGCCGTGGGACGAGCTCGAGGAGCTGGTGAATCTCGGGTTCCTCGAGCGCCTCGACGGCAACGAGGGGGTCCCGATCGTGACGTGGGATCCCGACCAGAAGTCGCCTCCCGAGCGGCAGTACGCCTTCGCGAACGCGATGATCCAGGACGCGGCGGCGGGTGGATTGCTCAAAGAGGAGGCCGAGTTGATCCACGAGACGCTCGCGCGGCATCTCCTCTCGATGCCCGAGGAACGCCGATCGGGCGCCAATTCACTCATCGCGCGGCATCTCGACGGGGCGGGGCAGCGCGACCGCGCCGTCGAGCACTATTTCTCTGCCGCAGACGACGCGCTCGAACAATACGGCGCTGCCGAAGCGCTTCGCCTCTGCTCGAAGGTGTTGGAGCGGGTCGGGACCGACTCGGACTACTACTACCGGGCGACCCGGATTCGGGCCCGCGCGTTCGCCGAGCTCGGCCTCGCCCAGGAGTGTCGAGCCGCGCTCGACGAGCTGGAAGAGCTCGCGGTGGAACGCGGCGAGCCCGCCGAACAGGCCGACGTCCTGCTGGAGAAGGCGCAGTTTCTGTTCGCGCGGTCGGACCTCAAAGAGGCGCGTCGCGTGGCGGAACGCGCCGCGGAACTCGCGCGGGAAGCCGACGATGCCCGTCGGGTCGCCGACGCTTCGCTCATCGAAGCGATGGTTCTTCTCAACGAAGGCAACCGGGAGGAGGCGCTCGCGATCGCCACGGAGGCCGCTGAGGTCTACGACGGTCTCGAAGGGGTCGCGGCGGCCGAGGGTGCGATTCGAACGCAGAGCCTGCTCGGAGTCGTACATCGCCAGGAAGGGCGCCACCTCGACGCACTGGAAGCCTACGAAGCGGCATTGGAGCTCGCGGAGAAGCACGACCTGCGCGCATGGCGCCGACGAATCCTCACCAACGCCGGGCTCGCGCTCGCCTATCTCGGTGAGTTCGCCGAAGCGCTCGAACGCTACGAAGAAGCGCTGGAGCAAGTACGCTCACTCGGTCACCGTACGGAGGAAGCGAATCTCCTGGTGAACATCGGGCACTGTCACCTCCTGCGCGGGGAGCACGACAAGGCGCTTCACTCCATTCGCCGCGGGATCTATCTCGCCCGGCGCACCAACGCGGTGCAGGACCTTGCGGACGGACTGATCTCGCTGGGCGCAGTGCACCTCGACCAGGAGGAGTACAAGAAGGCGGAGAACACGCTGCAGGAAGGGTTGCGGTTGGCCGACTCGATCCCGAACGTCTTCCTGTCGATCCACGCCACGCTGATGCTGGCGCAGGTCAACCTCGGGGCCGGAACCTCTGCGGCGGCGCGGGTCGCGAAGCTACAGGCCGAAGATGCTCTGGAGCGCGCCGAGCAGGCGGGGATGAAGTGGGGGATGGGGTTCGGCTATTCGCTGATGGCCCGTGCGCAGAAAATGTTCGGCAAGCGCGACCGCGCGATCGAGAACTCGAAGAAGGCGCTGGAGCTGGTCGACGCCGGCGAGATCTTTTCGCTCGAAGAGATCCTCTATCACCACACCCAGATCCTCCCCGACGAACCGGAGTTCGAGGACGAACGACGGCAGGCGATCATGCGGGCCAGGGAAGTGCTGATGCATCGCCGCGACAAGATCAAGAACGAGGAGCTCCGCCGCCTCTTCATGGCGAAGCCGATGCATCGTCAGATCTTCAACGTCGCGAAGCTGATGCTCGAGTAGCTTTTTTCGCTCAGGTCTTGGGCGGTGCTAGGATCGGCGCGTGTCGGAATCACAGAACAACAGAGGCGTCGTCCAATCTTTCGTGACGGACGCGAGGCGGCTTCGCGAGATCGGAGCCGTCTTCACACGTCACGGGTTCGCCGAGATCCTGCGGGTCTCCGGGCTCGACTCGAAGTTCGGCGTGAGCGCTCGGGAGCAGGCCGACGTCGAGGTGCTCGATGACCGGACTGTCGCGACTCGTGCCCGTCGGGTGCTGGAAGACCTCGGGCCGACCTTCATCAAGCTCGGGCAGATCCTCTCCACTCGCCCCGACATGCTCCCCGCGGTCTTCGTCCAGGAGCTTCGAAAGTTGCAGGACGCGGCGCCGCCGGTCGAGTTCGAAGCGATTCGCGCTCAGCTCGAGGACGCGTTCGGTCGTCCGCACGAAGAAGTTTTCGCGATGTTCGAGCCGGAGCCCCTCGCCTCGGCGTCGATCGCACAGGTTCATCGCGCCGAGCTCGTCGACGGGACCGAGGTCGCCGTCAAGGTGCAGCGTCCCGGGATCGAGCCGCAGATTCGAAGTGACCTGGCGCTGATGTACTACATCGCGCGACTCGGGGAGGCGACGATCGAAGAAGCGGGGATCTACAACCCCGTGGCGCTGATCCGGGAGTTCGAGCGAGCGATCACCGAAGAGCTGAACTTCCTCGTCGAGGCCGATTCGACCGAGCGAGCGCGCCTCAACTGCGCCGAGGACGAGCGGATCGTGATCCCGCGGATCATCCCCGAGCTCACGGCGCCGCGGGTGATGACGATGACGTTCGTCCGCGGTCGGAGCTTGCATTCGATCGAGCCGGGCAGCGAGCGTGGAAAGAAGCTCGCGACCATCGCGATGGAGGGAGCGTTCGACCAGATCTTCGAGCACGGCTTCTTCCACGGCGACCCGCATCCGGGGAACATGCTCGTGACCGACGACGACCGCGTAGTCTTCCTCGACTGGGGGCTCGTGGGGCGTCTTTCCGGGGCGCAGCAAGATCAGCTCATCGACCTCATCATCGCGATCATCACGAGCGATCTCGACGGGGTCACCCGGATCGTTCTGCGGATGGGGCGCCCCGAGGGGCGGGTGAACCTGCGGCAGCTTCGCGCCGACATTCAGCAGGTGCGAGACGGCTATCTGACCGGGGCGCTGGGAGAGATCGACGTGTCGGCGCTGATGTCGGACATCATGGAGATCTCGCACCGCCATCACATTCGGGTCAACCCGGAGTACGCGCTGCTCACCAAGGCGTTCGGGACGGTCGACGGCATCCTGCGGGTCGTCTACCCCGACCTCGACATCATCCCGACGCTGCGTCCGTACGCCGAGCGTCTGATCCGCGATCGCTACAGCGGGCATCGCTTGACGACCGCCGCGGTGAATTCGGTGATGACCTTGAACCACGTCCTGCGCGACGTCCCGATGCAGGTCGAGCAGATGCTGATGGACGTCGAGGGGGGCGAGCTGCAGGTGCACGTCCGGCATCCCGCGCTCGACACCTACTCGAGCTCGATCAAAGTGCTCGGCTCGCGGGTCTTCATGGGGTTCGTCGCCGGGGGGCTGATCGTGGGGGGGAGCATCTTGCTCGCCACCGAAAGCTGGGTGGTACGAGGAGTTCCGGTGTTGCCGGTCGTCGCGGGTTTCTTCTTCCTGTCCGCGGCGTTCTTCGCGTTCGCGGCGCTCTCGTGGCACTTCGTCGCGGGCGGGTGGCGCAAGCTGCGGTTGAGCCCGTGGGTGCGGCTCCTGCGCCGGAAGTGATCGTCACCAGTGCGCGCCGCGTCGCAGCGCGTCGAGCGCCTCGGCGAAGTCGTCGGGGTAGGGCGCTTCGACCGAGATCTCCTGACCACCGGGACCGACGAACCCGAGGGTGCGCGCGTGCAGGGCCTGCCGGTCGATGACCTTCGCCGTGGACGTCTTCTTCCCACCGTAGACAGAGTCGCTCAGGATCGGCGAGTTCGCCTCTGCGAGGTGCATGCGAATCTGATGGGTGCGGCCTGTCTCGAGCTGGCAGGCCACCATACAGGCGCCGTGGTCGAACCGTTCGACGATCTGGTAGTGGGTGACTGCGCGTCGACCGCGTCGAACGCGGCTCGTGAAGCGAATGCGATGGTTGGGGTCGCGACCGTGGAGGGTGTCGAACGTCCCCTCCCGGGGGAGCCCCGGACCGAACACCAGGGCCTCGTAGCGCCTCTCGATGTCGTGCGTGGCGAAGAGCTCGGCGAGGTGTCTGTGGGCGGCGGTCGTCTTGGTGATGACGAGCGCGCCCGACGTGTCCTTGTCGATGCGGTGAACGATCCCGGGGCGGGTCTCGTTGCCAGTGTCGGCGAGCTTCGCGAAGTGAAAGGTGATTGCGTTGACGAGCGTGCCGTCGGGATGTCCGGGCGAGGGGTGGACGACCATCCCCGGCGGCTTGTTCACGATCGCGAGGTCGGCGTCCTCGTAGAGGATGTCGAGCGGAATGTCCTGGGGGGTCGCGTCGAGACTCGGCGTGGGGGCGAAGGTCCAGTCGACCTCGTCGCCGATGCGCAGCGAATATCCCGCCTTCTGGCGCTCGCCGTTGACGAGGACCTCGCCGGCGTCGATGCGGCGTTTCACCTGGGACCGCGAGATGGGTGGCTCGTCGAGCTCGGCGAGGAAGACATCGAGGCGAACGCCTTCGCCTTCTTCGTCGACGACGAATCGAAAGTTGGTCACGGCGAATTTTGGCTGGGGGTGCGGCGCGGGCGGGTCGCGATCACCAGATCGGCGACTCGATGTGGCCGGTGTTCGCGAAGACGACGTCGATGAAGGCGCGTTCGAGGATGTTCGTGTTGTTCACGATGTCGTCGGAGACGTGCTGTTTGAAGTGGGACCGCGCCTCGTTCATGATCCCGGCCAGCTCGTCGAAGAGCGTGTCGTTTCGGATCCCGGCTTCGATTTTCTTCTGGATGTCCGGGTAGATCGTCATGTCGGACGCAATGACACGGGCGCGCTGGGCCGCTTTTGCTTCGTCGGTGATCTTGCTCAACGTCTTACCTCACGATGTTTACGTGGCGGAATCATCCCATCCGTGGGCGGGTGAGTAAAGGTAAAACATCGGGCGAGACGAGCCGGTATGGCACGCGCCCGGCGCTCGCAAAAGCAGCGCTCGGGGCCGCAAACGGGCCTTGGCAAAACGGGCCGCGACGGGCTATGAAAAGGGCTCCGACTTCAACTGAGATCCATCCGTGGCGCAACTCGTCTACACAGACCCGGAATCTGGTCAGCAGGTCACCGTCGATGTCGGTGAGCAGCTCTCCGAGGTCACGATCGGCCGAAACCCGGGCAACACCGTCCGGGTGAACAACCCGTCGATCTCGCGGCAGCACGCCAAGGTGATCTACGAAAACGGGCAGTGCACGCTCGTCGATCTCGACAGCTCCAACGGCAGCTACATCAACGGAAACAGGATCCGGAGTCAGGTCCTCGTCGACGGCGACCGGATCCGAGTCGGCGAGTTCCCCGTCGACTTCCGCGGCGCCACCGACGGTGCCACGGCCGAAGTGGACCAGGAGATCATCGACTCGGTGCTGCGAAGTGCCGCTGGAAACAGCGCCACCGGCGACTTTCGTCGCCAGACGGCCCTCGGCGGCTTCGAAGCGGACAACGACGTCGCCGAACAGAGCGGACCGGTCGGTCAGGCGCAGATGGGGCCGTTCGGTCAGTGGAATCAGCAGCCCCGCGGTACCATGCAGGGGACACCGCTCTCTGCCGAGCCCGACGACGCGTTCGCGTTCGTGGAGGCGAAGCCCGAGGGCGATTCCGGTCCGATGACGCTCCCCGACGACGCGATCATGTCCGTCGATCCCGACGAATCTGCCGAGATGATCGGTGACGACGAGATCATGGACGAGATCGAGCTCGACCTCGAGCCCGATCCGTCGGAGGTCGACAATCCGGCGCAGGAAGTGGCCCGAGGCCTGCGCGACCTCGACCGCTCGGGGGGGAACGACAACCAGACCGTCGAGCAAGATGTCGGACATCTGATCGGGATGGCTGGAGGTTCCCTCAAATCGGCGGGTTCGCCGGGGAGCGCACCAAACGGCGCTGCGGCTGCGTCCGCGGCGGCTGACCCCGATCTCCTGGCCCGGATCGCCGAGCTCGAGAGCGAGCGTGACGAACTGCTCGATCTCCTGCAGAACCGGGCAGGGGACGCTCAGGGCGCGAGTCAGGTGCAGATCGATCGGCTCCGCAACGAACGCGACCGGCTGATAGAAGAACGGCGTAACCTCAAGCGCCAGATCACCGACCTTCAGGCCGACCTCGAGAAAGCTCCCGACCTGACTACCTTCGAGCAGACTCAGGTCGACCTCGAGGAGGCCCAGGCCCAGGTCGTCGAGCTGGAAGACGAAGTGAACTCACAGCGCGAACAGCTGCAGTCCCGGCAGGAAGAGGTCGAGACGCTCGAATCGCGCCTGGAAGCAGGGGAGGCCGAACTCGCACAGGCGCAGGCCGAGGCCGCGGAGGCCGAGGCGCTTCGCGACGAGCTCGAGCAGCTGCGCGCGTCGCTCTCCGAGAGCGCGAACGAGATGCAGCAGACCGCCGACCAGGTCTCCGCCTACGAAAGCGACTTCGCCTCGGCACAGCAAGAGATTCAGCAACTCGTCGACGAGCTGGAGCAGAAGAACAACCACGCGACCGAGCTCGAGGCCGACTTGCACGACCTGCGGAATGCCTTCTCCGAGCTCGAGGCGGAGTTCGACCAGCAGGCTCAGCAGCTCGCCGAGGCGGCCGAGCGTGCCGACAGTGCCGACGAGCGCTCCGCGTTGCTGCAGTCCGAACTCGACGCTCGACCCGTCTCAGAGGAGGTCGACGCGCTCGTGAAAGACCTCGCCCAGACGCGAGCGTCGCTGGAGTCGATGACCTCCGAACGCGACGAGTTGGCGAGCAAACGAGACGAACTCGAGGCGAGGGTTGCCGAACAGCAGAAGTCGGTCGACGAAGCGACCGAACGTCACGATGCGATGCAGAAGAAGCTCGCGACCGTCACCGAGGAGCGCGACGAGCTGAAGGCGGAAAAAGGAGCGTTCGCGCGCGAGACCGACTATCTGCAGTCGGAGCGACGAAAGCACGACTCCGAGCTCAGGGACCTTCGAAAGAAGGTCAAGAAGCTCGAGAAGGACGACAAACGCAAGAAGCAGGTCTTCGCCGAACTCTCCGGCGACCTCAAGAAGCTGGTGAAGGAAAACACGGCGCTGCAGGCGCGGAACGAGGAGCTCCGAAATCAGCTCGAAGCCGCGCCGAGCGACGGTGATCTCAGTGAGCTGAAGGGAGAACTCGACGAACTCCAGAAGAAGGTCGCGGGGCTCGAAAAGGAGACCGACGATCTCACGCGCGAGCTCGGTGGAGCTTCCGACGCGAAAGAGAAGGCGCAGGCCGAGCTCGAGGCCGCGCACGAGAAGCTGGCCGAGGCCGAGAAGGCCGCTGAACGCGTCGCCGAGTTGGAGGGGCAGCTCGCCGAACTCGAAGGACAGCTCGAGGAAGCCCGCGCCGCGTCCGAAGATGGTGACCAGGTGGAGAAGCTGACGAAGAAGCTCGCCGAGGCCGAGGACACTCTCGCGGCCGTCATCCTCGAGCGCGACAAGCTCGAGGACCAGCTCAAGAAGAAATAGCGGGTCGGTCGGTCAGTCCCGCAGTCGCAGCGTCGCCGCGACCCAGTGGTGATCGGACGCCTCCACGTCGTCGCCGACCGCGACCCCCTCCCATTCACCCCCTCGCACCAGAAGGTAGTCGATCCGTTGCCGCGGTTCCGACGAGGGGAACGTGAGCCGACGCTTGATGTCGTCCGCGTCGACGAATGACTCGCGCAGGGCGACCAGAAACTCCTCGTCGTCGTCGCCGTTGAGATCCCCCATCACGACCACTGGATCGGGGAGTCGGTCGACCGTGCGGAGGAGTACCTGTCCCTGCATCGGTCGGTCTTCGATCCAGGAGAGGTGCGTCGAGACGACGTGAACGTCCCCCAAGGGCGTGGCTAGCCGACTGAGGAGAAGCGTTCGCGGCTCGTCGACCTCCATCGGCAGGGCGATGACCCGTGGGTCGTGGATGGGGAACCGGGAGAGGAGGGCGTGTCCGTACTCGCCGCCGTCCTGAGCGATGGCGGGGACGTGCCGGAAGTGGTCGAACCCGAGGAGCCCGGCAATCCGTGCGGTCGTGTCGCCTTCGGGGCCCATGATCCAGTCACGCCCGACCTCCTGCAGCGCGAGGACGTCGGGATCCTGTGGACGGACCGCGTCGGCGATCGCCTCCACGCCCGCCTGGATCCCGAGTCGAATGTTGTAGGTCACGAATCTCATGGCGCTCGACGTCGCGGGAGTCGAATGGTGAACGTCGTCCCGTTCCCCGGGGCGGAATCTACATGAAGGGTGCCGCCGTGCTCCTCCACGATCTGTTGGGTCATCGCGAGGCCCAGACCGGTGCCGCTCGACTTCGTGGTGAAGAACGGTTCGAAGATGCGCGCCTTCGCTTCCGCCGAGATCCCGGGGCCCTGATCGGCGACGCTGATTTCGAACGTCTCGGCACCTCGCGCGGAGAGCCGCACCACGGAGTCCGCTGGTGACGCCTCGACGGCGTTTCGGACGAGGTTGAGGAGCGCCTGCCGGATCTGGTTCGCGTCGACCTGGACCAGGAGCTCTTCGTCGGGGAGTTCGACTTCGACCCCGACGCCGGCCTGGGACCACTCGTTGGCGTGGAAGTCGACGAGGTTCTGGAGGATGTCGTCGAGGTTCTCCTGCTCCAGTTTCGGGGACGGAAGACGGGCATACACGAGGTACTCCTCGGTGATGTCCCGCAGTCGGTCGACCTCGGCGATGATCGTCTCGAGCAGCGCCGACACCTCTTCCTGGTCGGCTTCGGGGAGCGTCGCCGAGGTGATCTGCTCCATGAGCATTTCGGAGTTCAGGTTGATGCTCGAGAGCGGGTTCCGGAGCTCGTGGGTGATGAGCGAAGTCATACGGCCGATCGTCGCGAGTCGTTCCGATTTCAGGAGCTGGGCATGCTGATCCCGCAGTTCTTCGTCGCGCTCCTGCAGCCGAACGGCCATGGCGTTGAACTCGCCTCGGAGCTCTTCGATTTCGTCGCGAACACCGGTGGTGCGCGGCGTCTCGAGAGGCCGGTAGTCCCCCTCGCCGATACGCTTGGTCGCTTCGGTGAGGGCCGTGAGGCGGCGGATCGTGATGATGACGGCGATGAGCACGCCGATCGCGATGAAGAGGGCGACGCCGCTCGAGACGCTGAGAGCGTAGAGGCTAGAGCGCTCCACTCGCTTGGCTCGAGCGAGCCCGCGGTCGGTGGCGGCCTGCAGGTCGGCCCGGATCGCCGACAGGCGTTCATCGAGGGACCGCGCCTCCTCGCGCAGCTCGTTCTGCTTCGCGGCAATGTCGGGAGAGCCCGGCTCGCGGGCCGTGAGGACGAGATCGGTGAAACTGGTCGACCGCTCGGCGAACGTCTCGACCCTGTTTCGGAGGGCGGAGATCTCGTCGGCCGCCCCGGTCAGCGTTCGCTGCTCCTCCCCGCCTTCGCCCGCGCGCGCCAGCGCTTCGGCGCGTTGAATCTTTTCGCGTAGCCGTTCAGGCATCGAGGGGCCGAGTCGGGTCACCTGCAGGGTTCGCCGCAGGACGAGCGGGTCCTTCTCGTTCAACACGAGGCTGAACGACTTCAGGTCCGTCTGGACGTCGGAGAGAAGCAGAGTGAGAGGGACGGCCGTCTGGTTGACCGTCTGAATCTGGGCGTAGGTAGCCTGCGTTCGATAGATGCCGAACATCAGCACGACCGTGAAAACCCCGATCACGGCCGCGAAAGCGATGAACACTTTGGTGGCGATGCTGAGACGCACCGCGAGATCGTGACCCAGGAGCGGCGCAATGACAAGGAGCACCTTCGGGGTCAGGTCGCGGCCCGACGTGACGCGCTCTCGGGTTCGCAAAAACGTATCGCGGCCCACCTTCACAGCCCGGCGACATCGTCTGTACCGGATGTTTCGTCCCTCGCAGGGCGTGTACGGGGTATTTCGTCGGGGGCAGCGCGGGGTGGCCCAACGGGTTGGTTCTTGTGTCGGCTGAGGGAATGAGGACCGCGGATGAGGGCGCTTTTTTCTCGATATCTACCGGTGGCTAGTCGCGATTTCGCACGGAGAGTCGCCCCCCGGGCAGACCCGTGCCTCACAGGGAGGGCTGCCCTGAAATGATCTATCGAAATGTCGTGCGGCTAAGGCCCGCCGCGGATGACGGCGTTGGCGTGCAGTCGCTGGCGAATCGTGCCGTAGGGGAACGAGACAGCGTAATCCTGGCCATTTCGCCATGCGTTCAGGCTTTCACGGTGTCTTGCGACGAAGTTTTTCGCGGCCTCGAGCATCCGCTTCACCCAATGGGAGGGACCTACGAACTTCGGCGGTTCTCTTCCATCGCTCTCCTCCCTCGTCGGGCGGTCGGGCGGCGATGTCCTGGGCGCGGCCGGTTCACATACCCCGTACTCCAGCTGCGCGGTGCGTTCTTGACCGCGGAAGGACCAGGGGTCGATGTTGGCGAGGCGGGCAGTGCCGAGGACGCGGGGGCCCGACTTCCGGCGCCGGGCGCGGAGGCGGGCTTCGGCGTCCGCGAGTAGCCTGGCGTAATGGTTGCGGGCTTCGTTCAGCTTCTCGGACGAGATGAAAGGGGACCAGAACATCGGATGGTCGTCGGGGAGGTCGGGCCGTTGGCGGCGAAGTTCAGTCACTTCGGCGATGGCGTCGTCGAGGTAGCGGGCCTGGGCGGGGGTGAGGGAGCCGCGCTCGCCGCAGAGGGCGAGCAGGGCGGGGGAGCTCTCGGTGTCCTCGACGGCGAGGACCTGGTCGAGCCAGTCGAGGGTCGGGAGCGACAGGAGGACGGCGTCGGCCGGGTGCCGTTTTGAGGCGAAGTCCGGGCGGCGGATCAGGCGGGCGGTGCCCCAGTCGCGGTGATCGACGCCAAAGCCGCCGTAGTGGGCTCGGTTGTCGGCGAAGCCGGCGGAGACGGGGCCGAGGAGCTGTTGGAGGAGCTCGGGTTCGATCGTGGGAGAGGGGGTCGTCGCCGCGCGCAGAGTCGGGCTGTGACCGTCGGAGACGGGCGGGTCGATGACCTCGCCGGGCTTCCAGAGTGCGTTTCCGTAGTTGTCGATGCGCCGGTTGTGCAGTCGTGCGAATCGCATGTGGAGCCGCTGATGGAAGACCGAGCGGTTGCCCTGAGGGCACGACATCAGCCCCCGACGAAGAGAGGGATACCACGTCTCGACGTGAACGATCTGACGCGCTTCTTCGCACGCCGCGGCGAACGCGAACGCGGCAGCTTCGAGGGCCTCGGGGGTGGGGGTGAGAAAATTGTAGTCGTACAGGGTATGCCGTTCGCTGCGATACGATTCGCCGGGAAAGTTGGCCTTCGGATTGTGGATTGAAGGCATCGTCGGATCGAACATGGGAAACCTCGCGGTCGGGGACGGGGCATTCCGTCCCGACGTTTTCGGCCGTGGCCGACGAGCGTTGCGAAGTTTCTTTCTGAATGGGCCGTCCGCCAGAATTGGCGGGGGCCTCCGCTAATCCGCGGTGGGGGGGGGCTCGGGACTTCCCGCCGTCAGGCGTCGACGAACGTCGTGTCGGATTTCGAGTCGAGGACGATGACCTTTCCGCCCGCGCCCATGTCGGAGATCATCTGCAGTCGCAGCAGCTCCCGCGCGAAGGGAGAGTCGTCGAGGATGGTCGAAACGTTCGCGAGCTGCTTCGCCACGTCGAGCTGGTTCCGAGCGCGCTCGAGGTTGGCAGCGTTCTCGCGCTTCACGGCTTCTTCACGCATCAACAAACGCTTGAGTTCTTCGGACATCGACGGGTCTCCGATGGCGATCTGGAAGCCCCCGAGTCCCCACCCGTTGGTCTTCGAGAGGTCGTGGAGTTCTTGCTCGGCCGACGAAGCGATCTGCGTTTTGTACTGCGCGAGCTCGTCGATGCTGTAGGAGTTGGCGGCCCCCGAAACCACCGAGATCACACTCATCCGAAGCGTCGCGAACGGGTTCTCGAGGTTGACGACGGCGTCCGTCGTGTTCGTCACTCGGGCCGTGTAGCCGACCTTGATGGACGTCGGCGTGCCGCCCTTGGTGATGACGTCGATGTCCACCTCTTCAGTTCGAAGGGCGCTCGACACCAGCACGACGTTCGAGATCAACGGCGACACCCAGTGGACGCCGGGGTCGAGAATGCGTCCCGGCTTGCCGAGCGTGAAAACCTGCCCGCGGTACGGGGCTCTGATGATTCGCAAACCGAACATGGTGTTCCTCCGGGGCTGAGAGCGTCTCGGGTGACGAAGGGAGAGTCTATCTCAGCCGTGGGACGGCGGAAGTTTTAGGAGGGGCGTGGACGCTGACGATGGGGCGAGGGCAACGCAGTCGGCCCCGAGGTGGTCCGCCCGAGCGTTGCCGCGCTGATTGGCGGAACGTTACATTCTATGCTACAGACGCGGGCTTCGGGGCTTCTTGGGCTCCGTTCGACGAAAATAGCCAACGTGGTTTGATTCATGACTTTCTCAACTCCACGGCGGGGGCTCGATTCACGAGGGCCGGCCCGTCTCCTCTTCGTCCTGATGTTTCTGGCATCGACGCTCGTTTCGGTGAGCGTCAGCGCCCAGAACAACGCTCCGAAAATGTTCGTCCTGCCGACGCAGAGTGTCCGAGACTCGGTGACGTCGATCGTCCCCGAGCGCATCGGAGAGCTGCTGCGCGAGCAGGTCGAGCGCGACAATCGCGTGGACCTCTTGCCGGGTTACGGTGACATCCAGGAGCAGTTGGGTGGCTCCACGACGTCGATGGCGAAGGCAGAGTCGCTCTACACCTCGGGCATCGGGCTCCTCACGGCCGGGAAAGACAAAGAGGCTTCGGAGAACTTCCAGCGCGCCGTCGAGCTGATGGAGACGAACCTCGCCGAGGTCACCGACTACGACATTCTCTCGGACGCGATCGCCAACCTGGCGGTGGCCTACTTCAACAGCGGCTTCGACCTGGACGCGCGGAAGCGAATGCAGCAGTTCGCGCACCTGAAGCCGAACCAGAAGCTCGATCCGGAACGATTCCCCAAAGAGCTTCGTGAGATCTATGCAGAAGAAGCCGAAAAGGTGAAGTCGGCGAAGCCGGGCAAGCTGACGATCAAGGCTCCCAAAGGCGCGTTGGTGTACATCGACGGCGTCGAGAAGGGTGAAGCGCCTGCGACTGTCGACGACGTGGGCTTCGGGCACCACTACCTCGTCGTCCGCACGGCGGACGGCAAGGCGTACGCCGAGCAGATTCGCGTTCGTGGGCGCGGAAAGAAGCAGGCGTTCGAAGCGGACCTGACGCAGTCCGCGACCGCAGCGGCAGGAGGGGGTGTTCCCGCTTACTACACCGACCTCCTCGACCGGGTGAAGAGCGGGGAGTTCAGTGACGAAGGGCTCGCTCCGTATCTGGAAGAGCTGACGAAACAGACGAACGCGGCGTTGGTGGGGTGGGTCGTGATGTACAAGAAGCCGGCCGGCGGAGGCTATGTCGCCGCTCCCTTCGCCTACCGGGCGAAAGACGGGCGGGTGGTGCAGGGGGAAGACGTGACGTTCAACATCGAGCTCTCGAATCTCCTCGTCGGTGTCTCGGATCTGTCGAAACGGGTCGTCGACCTCGCCGTCGACATGCCGGACGACAAGGTCGTACAGACTGTGACCCTCGGGGGGCCGCCGCCGGAAGTCGCGACGACGACGTCGACTTCGACCTCCTCCTCGACGACGGGGACGGCGAGCACGGGGAACACCTCCGGGGACGTCGTGGCCTCGGACACGAACCCGGGGCGTTCGGGTTCGACCTGGAAGTACGTCGCGATCGCCGCCGGCGGAGTGCTCGCCGTCGGCCTGGTCGCTGGCGGTATCTATCTGCTGACGAGCGGTGAGGGGCCTGCGGCGCCCGGATTCAACGCGGAGGTGACCTGGTGAAACGCTCTGCATTCATGATGTTGTTGTTCGCTTCGGCCTGCTCCGGTGATCCGGCGGCCGCTCCCACGATCACGGCCGACGTCTTCAGTTGGTCGAACTCGATGTTCAACACGGGGCTCCCGGTGTTGGATGCGGCGACGGACGTTCGCGTGAAGATCACCGAGCCGCTGAGCCGGACGGTCGTCGAGGAAGACACCTACGGGATCGACGATTCGTCGGCGAACCTTTCGGAGATCCCCTTCGGCGAGGATCTCCGCATCGATTTCGAAGTGCTGGACGCCACGGGCTCCATCCTGGCCAGCGGTGCGACGCCGACGTTCGATTTCGAAGAGGACGATCAGCTCCGCAGCTACCGGCTTCAGATATCGCCGGTCTCCACGTTCGCTCCCGTGGCGAGTGTGGTGGTGGACCGCAACACGAAAGAGCGAAAGTTCGCGTGGTCGCGGTTCGACTACCGCGCGACCGACGCCTCGTGGCTCGGACGAACGGGGCACGCGACCGCGGAGACGTCGGAAGGGAAGATCCTCATCGTCGGCGGCGGTGACCCGGTTCCCGGCAGCGGCAGTCCGGCGGAGCTCCCGGAGTTTCGTGGCGTCTACGACGACATTCAGGTGTTCGACCCGAGCACGGGCTACTTCACGGATCTCGCGTACGACGACGAGGAAGGGCGTCCTCTCGAGGCGGGCAAGGACCGGCTCTTCGAGCCGGTGGTGCACCACACCCTGACCTCGCTCGGCAACGACCGATTCCTGGTCGTTGGCGGGTTCACGCCGAGGTCGGACGTGATGCGTCCGGTGAACACGATCCAGGTGATCGATCTCACGCAGCCGAAAGGTTCGCGCGTGACGCGTCTGACGGACGCGGACGGCAGCTCGCTCGTGTTGCAGAAGGCACGTGGCTGGCACACCGCGACGTACCGGAAGTCGGACAAGCACGTGATCGTGGCAGGGGGCATCGGGCCGCAGGGTAACACCGACGTGCTCGGAACGTTCGAGATGATCGACCTCGCCGCCAACAAGGTCTACGGAGACACGTTCGCTCTCGCCGCGGCACGAGCGCAGCACTCCGCGGTCGTCATGGCCGACGGAAGTTCGGTGTGGCTCATCGGTGGACGCGACGGGAGCGGCGCGGTGCGCAGCACCGAGGTCGTGAAGCTGATGGCCGGTGGAACGACCGAGTCGGCGGCGGAGTCGGACATGAAGACGGGACGGTACGAACTCGGCGCCGTACGCGTCTCGCCGGGAGGCGGCGAGCTGGTGCTCGTGGCCGGTGGTTTCACCGACCTGGACGGGACGCCGACCAACACGTTCGAGATCAGCAAGATCGGCCGTGGAAGCTTCGAGTCGGGCAGCACCTGGACGCTCACGGCCGCTCGCGGCGGCCCGCAGATTCTCGAGCTACCGCAGACCCAGAACCTCGTCGTGATCGGCGGCTTGGGCGCCGAAGGGGAGCCTGTCGCGACGGCTGATCGCCTGGTCTTCACGGAGTTGACGGCGGTGCCGCCGTACGACGTGGAGGCATCGGAGCCTTCGTTCACGCCTCGCTACGGCGCGTCGGCGAATCTCATCAGCACCGGACAGATTTTGCTCGTCGGTGGTGAAGGAGAGGTCGAGGGGAGTGACGCGGCGCTCGACAGCGCAGATATCTACAACCCGCTCGATCCCGTCGGTGGCATCGACTCGGGAGACGGAGTCGTGATCGTCACCACCGATGAATGACGGCGCGTCGGGCGCCACGAACCCCGGGACGGGGAGCTTGACTCCATCCGATCCCGGTACTACAAACCGCACCTTCGTTCGAAACGATTGAGGAAACGAAAAATGGCTGAAGAAACGACGACGGAAGAGAAGGCGGAAGCGCCGAAGAAAGACGAGCAGAAGATCATGTGCTTCGTGTCGAAGCAGATGGTCCCTCTCAACGAGACGGTCGAAGTGGAGTACGCGCCGGGTAAGAAGGTCCGCGTCGTGCCTCGCTACGTGAAGTACGATCAGGACGCTTCCTGACCGAGCTGGCCCCCCTCCGCGAAGCGATCGAGGCAGGCGATTATCGCTCGGCCCATCGCATCTCCGCACATATTGCCGAAGACGACCTCGTCGACGAGGAGCGCGAAGAGCTCGCTCGTCTTCGTGCGTTGATCGGATCTGATCGCCTGGCCACCGTGATCTCGGTGGTTCTGGCGATTTTTTTGATTTTTGTGTCGATCGCCCTGATCCACTGACTCCCACTTCGATCCACCGGATCCTCCACTTTGCCCCACGGCCGGGCAAGTTTCGGAGGGAACCGGCGTAAACACTGCCGATCCGGGCAGTTTGGGTGACTCCTGCGGGCAGCGCATTCTGCGCCGCAATGCGGGAGTTTGTCCGTTTGTTTCTTGACGCTCCCGTCGAGTGGGATCTAAGGTGGCAGCGAGTGGGACGAATTCCCATAAGCGGCTCAGGGAAGAGCAGCGTCAGGAAGAGCCACGGAGGCAAATACTCGGCAGGTGTCGAGTCTGTGTGAGGCGGCAAGCGAGTATGTTTCGAGGCCAGTACGAACACACGATGGACGCAAAAGGGCGAGTCAGCTTGCCTGCGCGTTTTCGTGAAGTACTCGCCGACCGCGACCCCACGGGCGACAGCGCCGACCGAGTAATCCTGACGCGTACTTTTCAGAAGTGCCTCGTACTTTACCCGTTGGACCAATGGCTGACCTTCGAACAGAAAATCCGGCAGCTCCCGCAGTTCGACCCGCACGTGCAGCAGCTCAAGCGGGTCTACATCGCCGGGGCGATCGAATGTTCGCTGGACAGCCACGGGAGGCTTCTCATCCCGCAGCCGATGCGAGAATTCGCCAACTTGGAACGAGAAGTGGTCTGGATCGGACAGCTCGACACGCTGGAACTGTGGTCGAACTCCCGCTGGCAGACCGTGGTCGAAGATGCTTTGCAGGACCCCAAAGGTCTCGCGGAGGCGATGGCAGAGCTCGGGCTCTGACGCGCTGACGCAGCCGCCGGGAAGCGGTTGGTGTTCCTTCATGGATGAAGCAGTGGCGTATCCTCTTCGCCATTGAGGCCCAAGGACGGGCCACTTTTTCCCACCGAACACCCCCGACAGGAGAGAACGTGGAGTCGTACGCGAGCGAGTGGCATGAGCCTGTCCTGGTCGAGGAAGTCCTCGATCATCTGGGCGTCACTGCGGGCGGACGCTACATCGACGGGACTCTGGGCGGGGGAGGGCACACCCAGGCGATCTTGGATGCTTCGGGCCCCGACGGGACGGTCGTCGCCTTCGACCGCGACGCCACGGCGATCGAGTTCGCGAAGGCGCGGCTCGCTTCGTACGGAGCGCGAGTGACCTTCGTGCATGGAAACTACGGGGACGTCGAGACGTTGGCGGCCGATCACCTGCCCGTCGACGGCTTCCTCGTCGATGCCGGGGTGAGCTCGCGACAGCTCGACGACGCATCGCGAGGATTCAGCTTTCGTAACGACGGCCCACTCGACATGCGGCTCGGGGCGGATACCCCCACGCTCGCCGAGTATCTGGATCAGGTCGACGAACAAGACCTCGCGAACGCGCTGTACAAGTGGGGTGAGATCAAGTCCTCGCGTCGTGTCGCGGCCGCCATTCTTCAGGCGCGACGGTCGGGCGAGGTCGATTCCACCACCGACCTGACCCGGGTGGTGGAGGAGACGATCGGGCGCGGGGCCGGGAGCGGTCGAAACACCCGCAAGATCCATCCGGCGACGCTGGTCTTTCAGGCGCTTCGCATCGCGGTGAACCGCGAGCTGGAGCATCTGGAGCGTGCGCTGGAGTCGATCCCGAGGGTCGTTCGCTCCGGGGGCCGGGCGGTCTTCATCTCGTTTCACTCCCTCGAAGACCGGGCCGTGAAGCTCGGCTTTCGAGACCTCTCGACCGATTCGCTACCGCCCGGACTCCCCATTCCGGCGGACGCGACGCACGTGGAAGGAAAGATTCTGACCGGACGACCGGTGACGCCGTCCGACGAAGAGATTCAACGCAACCCGAGGTCACGCAGCGCGAAGCTCCGTGCCCTCGAAGTACTGTAGCAGCAGCAGGAGACGTGATGTTGAAGAGATGGTTCAAGAATGTGATCGCCGACTCGTTCCGGGTTGCCGCCATCGGCACTTTCCTGACAATTGCAGCGACGTTGATGATGGTTCACGTCTGGAACCAGTATCAGATCCTCAACATCGGGTACGAGATCGCGGAAGTGACGACGCAGCACCAGCGCCTCCTCGAGGAGAACAAGAAGCTCGCGATCGAAGCGGCCGTCGTGGGGCGCACCGAGCGGCTCTCCAACGTCGCGGTCGAACGCTACGGGCTTGTGCCGGTCCAACCCGAGCAGGTGCGGCCGCTCGTGTTCGAAGTCGCTCAGGAAGATCCCGCGGTGATCGTGAACGAAGAGCCCGTGGCGCTCGCAAACTGAAGGAAGGACCGTGGACGGCGACAAGAGAGACTTTTGGGTTCGATTTCGGATGTCCGTCGTCGCCGCCGTCCTGATGGCGATGTTTTGTGCCGTCATCGCGCGGGTCTATTACCTGCAGACGGTCGAGAACGAGCACCTCAACGAGAAGGGTAACGTTCAGACTCACAAGAGCATCAAGCTCAAGGCGAAGCGTGGCAGCATCCTCGATCGCAACGGCGTCGAGCTCGCGGTCAGCGTCGAGTCGCCGAGCATCGCGGTCCGCCCGCGCCTCATCGAAGACAAAGACGCGATGGCGAAGAAGCTGGCCGAGATCCTGGAGATTTCGCCCGAGCGGGTTCGTAAGCGCCTGGACTCCAAATCGCGTTTCGTCTGGTTGAAGCGCCAGGCGTCCCCGCGCGCGGGTGAGCTCGCCAAGGCACTCGATCACAAAGGGGTCGAGGTACATCTCGAGGCGAAACGTTTCTACCCGCTGAAGGAGCGGGCCGGACAGCTGGTCGGATTCACCAACATCGACGGCGTCGGTCTCGAGGGGCTAGAGCGCGCCTTCGAGTCGCAGATCGCCGGAGGCGAGTATCGGCTGGAGGGCGTGCGGGACGCTCGCGGGCGGACGATTCTCTCGGACGACATGCCCGAGTTCGACCGCTTCGAAGGCAATTCGATCGTCCTGACGATCGACGAGAGGATTCAGCGGGTCGCCGAAGAGGCGCTCGCCGAGCAGGTAAAGGAGCACGAAGCGAAGGGAGGATACGCAGTCGCGCTCGACCCGAAGACGGGGGAGGTGCTCGCGCTCGCAAACACTCCCAGCTTCGACCCGAACCACTTCAACACGGCGACCGCCGACGACTGGCGCATGCGCGTCGTGACGGACACGTTCGAACCCGGCTCCGTCTTCAAGCCGTTCGTCCTGGCGGCGGCACTGCAGGAAAACGCGACGGAGCTGCACACGCTCTACGACTGCGAGATGGGGCGGATTCGCATCGGCCGCTACACGATCGGGGACTCCCACCCGATCGGGATGGCTTCGGCGGCTCAGATCATTCAGGAGTCGTCGAACATCGGCGCCTACAAGCTCGCCCAGACCATCGGTCGCGAGAAGCTCTATCAGTACTTGAAGTCTTTCGGCTTCGGTTCCACGACGGGTGTCGGCCTGCGAGGCGAGCAGCCGGGTGTCGTGTGGCCCCCGGACCGGTGGGCGGAAGTCTCTTTCGCGAACATCGCTTTCGGTCAGGGCGTCACTGCGACGCCGCTGCAGGTGGCCAATGCCACCGCAGCGATCGCCAACGGCGGGATGTTGATGGAGCCTCGGGTGGTGAAGAAGATCATCGACAAGGAAGGGAACGTCGTCGAGGAGACGACCCCGACCCTGAAGCGGCGCATCATCACCCCCGAGACGGCTCGCGACACCGCCTGGGCGATGAGCCTCGTCACCCGGAAGGGGGGGACGGGAACGAACGCTGCGATGGAGCACTATACCGTCGCCGGAAAGACCGGGACGGCGCAGAAGGTGAACCCCGAGACTCGCCGCTACGACAATCTGTGGCTCGGGTCGTTCGTGGGGTTCGTCCCCGCCGAGGATCCCGCCGTGGTCGTCGCGGTGATGATCGACGAGCCTCGAGGCCGAGGGTTCGGTGGCGTCGTCGCAGCACCTGCGTTCCTCAAGATCGCTAACGAGGCTCTCAAGGTGAAGGGGGTCGTCCCCATCCCCGAGTCGGAACGGTTCCAGTTCGACGAAGAGAAGTACCCCTCGAAGTTCAAGAAAAAGAAGGTCGCAGACGTCACCCAGCCCGAGGAGCCGGTGCAGTTGGAGCTGGAGCCGTTCGCGGTCGCGGTGGAGGAGCGCCCGGATGGAAGTGTCCCCGATCTCCGTGGTCTGACGCTGCGTGAAACGATCCGTGAAGTCCGCTCGCTGGGGGGACTGCCGACGGTCGAAGGTTGGGGGAGAGTCGTCTCCCAGGAGCCCCCGCCCGGCACGCCCCTCGACGAGGCGACGGCGATCGCGGTGGTCCTTTCGCCATCGACGCGCGAGTCCCTGATGGCCGAGGAACCGTCGCTCGGAAGGTCCGAGTGAATGCGTCTCTCCGACCTGGTTGCAGATCTGGACGGTGTGGTGAACGCCGAGGTCGGAGACGATCCGGTGCTCGATGCGGTCGTCTTCGACTCACGTGAAGCCCGCGAAGGGGCCCTCTTCGCAGCTCTCGTAGGGGCCCGGGCGGACGGACACGACCACGCGGAATCCGCGATCCGGGCGGGAGCGTCGGCGCTCCTGACCGAGAGGTCGCTCGAGCTCGCCACGCCTCACGTCGTCGTCGACGACACCCGCGCTCGGCTGGGCGAAGTTGCACGGCTCGTCTACGGAGACCCTTCGGCGCAGATGACCGTCATCGGGATCACGGGGACCAATGGCAAGACGACGGTCTCCTACCTGGTGGAGCGGGTCCTGGCACACGCGGGCCGACCCACCGGAGTGCTGGGGACGGTCAACTACCGCTGGCCCGGCCATCTGCTCCCCGCAGCCAACACGACCCCGGAGAGCGCGAAGGTTCAGTCGCTCCTCGCGCGGATGCGAGACGATGGTGTCACCACCGTCGCGATGGAGGTCTCGAGCCACGGTCTTGCGACCCACCGGCTCGAGGGGACGAGCTTCGACGTCGGGGTCTTCACGAATCTGAGCCAGGATCATCTCGATTTTCACCACACGATGGAGGAGTACCGGCGGGCCAAGGAGCGTCTTTTCTCCCTCTACCTCCCTCGCGCCGCGGCGGCGGGGAAATCTCCGGTCGCGGTCGTGAACGCCGACGACGACGAAGGAGCGCGGCTCGGTCGGATGTCGTTGGATGACGTCCGGTTCGTGAGCTACTCGGCGACGGGAAAACCCGTCGAGTGGCGCTGCGAGCGCTGGAGCCAATCGATCGAGGGGACGCGGATGCGGGTCGCTCATCCGGGGGGCGTCAGCGAACTTCATACGCGGCTGCTTGGCGAGTTCAACGTGTCCAACGTGCTGGCGACCCTGGCGGCGACCGTTTCGGTGGGCGTTCCCGTGGAGGTCGCGGCCGAGGCCCTGGAGCAGATGCGGGGGGTGCCGGGCCGGCTCGAGCACCTCGGTGGAGGCGGGCGACCCGACGTGTTCGTCGACTACGCCCACACGCCCGACGCGCTCGGGCGCGCCCTCGATGCGCTTCGACCGCTGACCCGGGGGCGGCTGGTGGTCGTCTTCGGCTGCGGTGGGGACCGTGACCGCGAGAAACGTCCGCTGATGGGGAGTGTCGCGGCCGAACGGGCCGACTTCGTCCTCCTGACGAGTGACAACCCGCGTACGGAGTCGCCGCAGGCGATCATCGCCGAGATCGAGACGGGCATGCCGGGAGCTGCGACCGACGACCTGTCGGCAGTGGGGTGGGGCGTCGTGGTAGAGCGCGAGCCTGCCATCGTCGAGGCGATTCGATCCGCGCAACCCGGCGACGTGATTTTGATTGCCGGAAAAGGTCACGAGACCTATCAGGAGGTACACGGCGTGCGGCGGCCGTTTGACGACGTCGCGATTGCCTCCCGGACCCTAAAGTGACACTTCGAATTTCTTCCTGGACTCTCGCTGCCATCGCCGACGCGGTCGACGGTCGGCTCACTCGCGAATCCGACGCCACCGTCCAGGGCGTCAGCACGGACTCGCGTACGATCGGGGCGGGCAGCCTCTTCGTGGCGCTGTCGGGGGAAAACTTCGACGCGCACGACTTCGTGCAGCAGGCTGGCGACGACGGAGCCCTCGCCGCGATCGTCGGCCGTGAGCTCGACGTCGATATCCCGCAGATCGTGGTCGACGATACACTCGTCGCTCTCCAGCGCCTGGGGCGCGCGCTCTTCGACGAGGCGACTCGCGAGGGGCTCTTCAGCATTGCGCTCACCGGCTCGAACGGGAAGACGACGACCAAGGAGATCCTCGCCGCGCTCTGGTCGATCAAGGGGAACGTCCACGCGACGAAGGGCAACCTCAACAACCACATCGGGGTGCCACTGACGCTGTGTGCGCTCCCGCTGGAAGCGGATGTCGCCGTGATCGAGATGGGGGCGAACCGCATCGGAGACATCGAAGAACTCATCGCGCTCGCGCCTGCCGATATTCGAGTGATCACATCGATCGGTGCAGCTCACATCGAGGGTTTCGGCGGCCTGGAGGGCGTGCGGCAGGCGAAGAGCGAGATCTTCGACGACCGAGACCGGCGACCTTCCCTGGCTGTAATCCCGGCGTCCGAAGAGTTCGAGACGGGCACGAAGACGTTGCGCGTCGGAGGGGAGAAGTCGGGCGCGGACGTCGTCTGGACGCGGGAGGACGCGGGGGTCCGCGTCGTCGGCTCTAACTTCGACGATCATTTGAAATTCAGCCTGCCGGGCGCCCACAACGCGCAGAATCTCGCGACGGCGGTCGCGACGTTTCACGGGGCGGGACGAGGTTTCAACGCGAACGCGGCGAACCTGGCACTTGCGGATCTGTCGATCCCGGGGGGGCGTTGGCGAGAGGTGAAGCACGGCGACTGGACGTTTCTCGACGATGCATACAACGCCAACCCCGACAGCGTCCGTGCGTCGTGGGCTGCATTCACCGAAATACGACGCGTCGCCGAGCCTGTTGTCCCCACCGTGGCAATCATCGGTGAAATGTTCGAGCTCGGCGATCTCGCCGAGCCGATGCATCAGGACACGGCGCGTTTCGTCGTCGAGAAAGGTGGCGCGGACCACTACGCCTTCGTCGGCAGGTACGCCGATGCGATGGCCGAGGAGGCTTCGGCCGCGACCGAGACGCCGGTCCGGGCATTTCCCGACGTCGCCTCCGCCGGGGCATGGCTGGTCGATCTCGGTCCCGCCCGTGTGTATCTGAAGGCGAGCCGTGGGCAGCGCCTGGAGTCGCTGATCGACCACGTGATTGACACGGTGTCCTAGAGGTAGCCCCATGCTTTTCGAGCTCTTCTTTCATCTCAAAGATTCGATCGGGGCGTTCAACGTCTTCCGCTACGTGAGTTTTCGCGTCATCGCGGCGCTGTCGACGGCGCTGCTCCTGACGATGATGCTCTACCCGTGGTTCATCAAACGACTGCAGTCGCAGCAGATCGGCCAGGTGATTCGCGACGACGGTCCCGAGTCGCACTTCTCGAAGGCGGGGACGCCGACGATGGGTGGTGTTCTGATGCTCTTCGGGGTCGTGACCTCCACTGTCTTGTGGTCGGACCTTTCCAACCGGTACGTCTGGGCAATCCTGGCGATGACGATCGGTTTCGGCGTCGTCGGTTTCATCGACGACTTCATGAAGCTCAAAGGGAAGAGCTCGGCGGGCCTGTCGGGGAAAATTCGGCTCCTCATCGAGTTCGGGCTCGGGGCGATGGTGCTCGTCTTCCTCTACTGGGAGTCCGCGTTCTCGCAGGGCCTCATCGCTGGTTTGACCTACACGACGGACGTCTATCTGCCGTTCGTGAGCACCTCGAAGTTCATGTTCCACCTGCCGTTGTGGTTCTACATCCCGGCTTCGCTCGTGGTGATCGTGGGGACGGGGAACGCGGTGAACCTGACGGACGGGCTCGATGGGTTAGCCATCGGACCGACCATCGCCGCGGCGGCGACGCTCCTGGTGCTCGCCTACAGCTCGGCGACGGTCCTGTCGTACGACGCGGTCGGGCCGACCGGCGAGGCGGTTCGCCACTCCTTCGACGTCGCAGAATACTTGATGATTCCGAAGGTTCCGGGCGTCCAGGAGCTGGCAATATTCTGCGCTTCGATCATCGGCGCCGGGGTCGGGTTCCTCTGGTACAACTCCTTCCCGGCGCAGATTTTCATGGGCGACGTCGGGAGCCTCTCGCTCGGTGGAGCGCTGGGAACTCTGGCGGTCATCACGAAACACGAGCTCCTGTCGGCGCTCATCTTCGGGCTCTTCCTCATCGAGGCCCTCAGCGTCATCACGCAGACGATCAGCTACAAGACGACCGGGAAACGGGTGTTCAAGATGGCGCCCATCCACCACCATTACGAGATGAAGGGCTGGCCGGAACCGAAGATCATCGTCCGGTTCTGGATCGTCTCGTTCTTCCTCTGCCTCCTCGCCCTCGCGTCGCTCAAGATCCGCTGATTCTTCGACCGTCGCTCGAGGTCTGGTGTCGCCCGAAACTGGAAAAAGGATTGGCCGGATCGGCGCATTTCCACTAGTGTTTTCGTAGATACAATCTGAACCATACGTGGGCGGCACAGCGAAAGGATTCGCACCATTCGCCGCCCTACGACAGGCCATGGAGGGCCATCGATGAGCACGGACGTTCTCTCGTCGATCACGACCGATACCAACCCGGACTTCGAGCGACCCCGTGGTACGTGGGATACCTCGCTGCTGTTCATCGTCCTGGCGTTGGTGGGCTTCGGCATCGTGATGCTCTATTCGGCGAGCGCCGTGATGAGCGCGCAGAAGCTGGGTGACCACCTCTATCTGGTGAAGAGCCAGTTGGTGAAGGTCGTGCTGGGGCTCGGCCTGATGATCGGCGCCCTCAACTTCGACTACCGCTGGTACCGCCGGCTCATCTACCCCATTCTCGGGGCGACCTCTGTGATGCTCGGTCTCGTTCTGGTGCCGGGTATCGGCGCGATCCAGAACGGCTCGCAGCGGTGGTTCTCGATCGCCGGCTTCAGCTTCCAGCCTGCCGAGGTCGCGAAGATCGCGATCGTCATGTTCCTCGCCTACTCGGTCAGCAAGAAGGGGGAGCAGATGGGCCGGTTCGTCGTCGGCTTCGTCCCCCACTTGATGGTCGTCGGCTTCATGGTGGGACTCCTGATGCTCCAGCCGGACTTCGGCTCGAGCGTCATCCTCCTGTCGATGATGATGATCATGCTCTTCGTGAGCGGCGCCCGCATCGGCTACCTCTTCCTCTTCACGCTGCTGGGCGCGGCCGGCGCCTACTTCGCCATCACGGCTCGCGAATACCGGATGAAGCGCATCCTCGCGTTCCTCGACCCGTGGAGCTACCGCACCGACATCGGCTACCAGATCTCCGAATCGCTCATCAGCATCGGTGGCGGCGGGCTCGGCGGCGTCGGCCTCGGGAACGGCCACGGCAAGCTCGGATACGTCCCCGAACTGTGGAACGACTTCATCGGCACGATCATCGCCGAAGAGCTCGGTATCGCCGGAATCGTCGTGCTGTGCGCGCTCTTCATCGCGCTCATCTGGCGCGGGCTGAAGATCGCGTTCGCCTGCGACGACGACTTCGGAAAGTACCTCGCTTACGGCCTCACCACGTTCTTCGGACTACAGGGGGCGGCGAACTTGTTCGTCGTGACGGGGCTGGCGCCCACCAAGGGGCTGACCCTTCCGTTCATCTCCTTCGGCGGCAGCTCCATGATGATGGCATTGTTTGGGGTCGGCGTGATGCTCAACATCTCCCGCGGCGAACCCGACCGGTGGGAACAACAGAGAGGCGCGCGGGAGCGCGAGAAACACGAGAAGAAATGGGAGCGCAAACGACAGAACATCTTGAAACGTCGCAAGGACCTCGCCTCGAAGTACCGGGACGTGTTGTGAGCGAAGCGAAACACATCGTCATCGCCGGGGGCGGCACGGGGGGGCATCTGTTTCCCGGAGTGGCCGTCGTCGAAGCGCTGACCAGGCTCGCTCCCGACAGCGTGCGGTTTTCCTTCGTAGGGTCGAGCCGCGGCATCGAGGCTCGCGCCGTCCCAAAGCTCGGCTACGACCTCCACACGATCGACGTGAAGCCGCTGAAGTCCGGGGGCGTTGCCGGGCTCGCGCGCGGGGCCGCCTCGATCCCCGGGGCCGGGCTGAAGGCGCGAAAGCTCGTGAAAGACTTGAACCCCGACTGCGTCATCGCCGTCGGTGGATACGCTGCCGGGCCGTTCACGATGATGGCGGCGCTTTCGGGCGTGCATACCGTGCTCATGGAGCAGAATGCGGTGCCCGGACTCACGAACCGCTGGCTCGGTAAGGTCGTGAAGAAGGCCTACGTGTCGTTCGAGTCCACACGCGCGCTGCTGGCTGGCACAGAGAGCGAGTTCGTCGGCAATCCCGTACGGTCCCAGATCGCCGAGCGCGGTGTGGACTTTCGTTACGAGGCGCCGAGCGAAACCGGCACGTTCGAGATTCTCGTCATCGGCGGCAGCGGCGGCGCGGGCAGCTTGAACTCCGGCGTGCCCGACGCCCTCCGGGCGCTCCCCGAAGAGCTCCAGAGGCGCATCCACATCGTCCACCAGGCTGGACGAAATCGGACCGACGAGGTCTCGTACGAAGGATTTCTCGGCGACGCCGAGGTCGTCGAGTTCATCGACGACATGGGCGCTGCGTACCGCAAGATGCACCTCCTGGTCTGCCGGGCGGGGATGAGCACGATCGCCGAAGTCACGCTGATGGGACTCCCCGCGCTCTACGTTCCGCTGTCGACCGGCGACGGCCATCAGCGAGACAACGCCCGTGAGGTCGTCGAGGCCGGGGGAGGAATGATGGTGGATGACCACGAGATCGGGGCCGACCGGGCTACGCGTCTCATCGCCGGCGTGATGCGGAATCCGCAGGCGCTCGCAAACCTGGCGGCGGGCGCCAAGCGCCTGGGGCGTCCTCAGGCCGCGGAGCAGATTGCGCGCGACGTCCTCGAAGCCATCGGCGTCAGCGTCCCGGCCTGATTCGGCCTGGGGCGGCTCTCGTCACCGGAACAGCAAGCCCCGGAGTCTTGCGCCTGATGGCGTGCTCGTGTGCCGGGCCAGGCGGGCATTCACCTTCTCCCACCGCTCGATGCCCGCCTCGTCCCCGCGCATCTTCGCGGCCAAAAGCCGCGCCTCCGCCACCCCGTAGGGGTCGAAATCGTACGGGAGGAGGACGTCGAGCCAATACTCTCGCCCGACGTCGTCGGCAAGCTCCCCCGCGACGAAGAGCGTGGCGAGCTCGGCACCTGGGACGAGCGGCACGGAGTCGGGCGCTTCCCAGCGGCGCGCCGCCTTCTCGCCGGGTGAGGCGAGCCATTGCACGTAACTCACCGCGTCGCCGAGGTCGTCGAACGCTGGCGCGGGACCCACGAGATCCTCGAGCATCCGGCCGACTTCGGGGTCTCTCGCCTGCGACTGGGCGGCCACTGCGAACAGCAGGGCCCCCTCGCGCACGGCGTTCCATTCGACGCGTGGCGGCACCGAGTCGGCGGAGCGGACGGCGAGCCGGGCGGCCTCCTTCCACTCTTTCTCCACGAAGTGTGCCTGAGCCCGCGCATAGTCGAAGAACGGCTGCAGGTCCTCCGGAGGATTGACGGAGTCGAGCGTCTCGATGGCGCTGTTCGGGTCTCTGGTCGCCACCTTGAGCTGCGCCTTGCACAGCACCGCCGTTGGTGCGAGGTCCGCCGGCGCGGATTCTACGACTTCGGGTCGGCGCATCTGTTTGGCCTGGGCGAAGGCCAAGGTGAGCATGTGGTCGCGCAGTCCGCCGGCCTTCGGTGCCGCCTTCTGCCAGATTTCGGGGTCGCCGTACGACATTTCGGGAACCCACGCCCCCTGACACACGTGGGGTTCGAGAAGGGGCTCGATCTCCTGAAGTCTGGTTTCGGGAACCGTCTCGCCTCGTGCCAGCCGTACGGCTGCTGCGTAGAGGTCGCTTTCGGGAGATGGGTCTGCCTGGCTGCCGCGGGAACGCTGGTCGTATCGCGGAAGGGCACGCTCCACGTCGGCCTCGAGGTCGGCGAGCATCGCTTCGCCCGACCTCGGCCACGGGGGCCTGTTGACCCGCTGGGGTCGAGTCGCTGAACACGCGAGCGCGATCTCCGGCCAATTCGGATGATTTACGCCGATGAAGGCGTCGTCCGCGCGGCCATCGAGGCAGCGCAGGGCTAGAGCCCGCGTCCGGCTATCGAACACGCCTCGGTCGAACGGCACGTCCTCGATCACCGACACCCAGAGCGCGCCCTCGATGGCGGGGTTGTTCCAGTCTTCCGTGTCCGCGTAGTCTGCGAGGAGCCCTGCGTCCCGCAGCAGGCGAGAGCGGATTTCATCGTACTCTCGTTGTCCAACGTCGCTCATCACGCCGTCGACCGCCATCCGCGCCGCCTCGCGATCGAGGTCTACGCGCGTCGCCTTGCGCAACTGCACGGCGCTCAGCTTGCTCACCGCGCGTTTTCCCGAATGTGTTTGGCGGTCCACGTCGACGGCGGCCTCTTCGCACTCGGAGAGGTCCACGTCCCACGTGAGTCGCAAGCCCTGCAGACACTCTTCGAGGGTCGACCCCCGTTCGGCGTTCCGCATCGCTCGTTGTTCTCGGCGCTCTTCGGTGAACGGTTTCAAAGAGAAGTAGACCCAGCCGACAGCTCCCAGCACGCCCGCGACGACGATGACGAGGGGGATGATCTGAAACACTGGATCCCACTTGCTGCGTTTCTGTCGGACGCCGACCAGCTCGGGGGCGAGCAGTTTCTCGCCTTCTTCGTCGCCCGAGTCGATGATCCGCGCGGCATTTCTGGCGAAGGCTACCGCCGCCAGAATGCTCTCTTCGTCCGCGAAGTCCGCGGGGAGTTCGAACGACAGCGCGTCGTGCTCGATCTCCACGTCGTCGACGATCGAATGCAGGGTCATCAAGGCGTCGCGGCGGGTGGAATTCAGCCACGTGAGGGTCGGGGAGTCGTACTCCGCCTGGATCAGAAACTCGCGGTCGAATTCGTCTTCGCCGACGCGAAGGTCGTGATGTCCGACGAGCTTGCCGAGCGTCGAGGCGACCCCCTCCGTAGCCAGGCGCATGTCGAGCGGCGCGGACCGTACGCCCAGGGTGAACCGCAGCGAGTAGCGTCGGCGGCGTCCGCGGCCGATTCCGATCCGCCGCATCGCGAAATGCCGACCGTCGAGCTCGCCCGAGAAACCGCGCTTCGACGCCGTGAGGCTGAGTCTCGCGGCGACGGTTTCAAAGACCCGCGTTCGCCTCCGGGTTGCCTGATACGAAAGATACGACCCAACTGCGAGAAGCGCGATATAGGCAAAGATCTTGATGGAGACCATCGTGGCGGTTCCCCCGTTCGAAAGGTCCGTGAGCGTTGGGCGGTCGGACGATGAAGCGCCGCCGTCGGACACGCGGACGCGTTGTCACCTCTCTCTCCGACCACCCTACCCCAAACCCGGACTCGCCTCCCCCCGAGTTGCAGTCGACGACGTCGTCGCATCCGTTCGCACGCGGAGTACGCCGGAGGAGCCAGAACACTGCCGGGCCCACGAGGCACGCTCATGCACGGTACACGGCGCCGCACGCTGCTTCGCGCCGATCCCCAACATGGAGTCGACGACATATCGAGTCACGTGCCCCAAAGGCGACCGGTGGGAGACCACCGACATCGAGGGCTCTTCGGATGTGAGGGCTCCGACGGATTCTCGGCTCTCCCGGGCACCGCCACCGCCGAGATCGGCCCTCGCTTCGACTATCAGATCCTTCCGTCCTCCGACGGGCTCTGCTCGTGCGAGTTCACGGAGTGACCGCCTCCCCGCCGGGCGGTCCACCGATGAACCCCGAGCTTCGTCCGGGTCATCGCCGGTCGACCGACGGACCTTTCCAGAGCAGCCAGAAAACGATCGGGCTCACGAGCCATGCCCATGCCCAGTGGACGGCCGCTTCGACCACGAAGATAGGCTCGACCGGCACCGTTCGTAATATCCACGGGAGCGGACCGACGAAGACGACCGCCGGGAGGAGTCCGCGAATCCATCCGAATCGGCTGACGAGGAACAGGACCACGGGGAGCATCATCACGTAGCTGTAGGTCCCCAGGCGCGGCCAAGCGACGAGGGCGCAGCACGCCCATACCCAGCGGTCCTCGGTCGCGCCGCGACGAACCAGCGCGATCCCCGCCGCCGCCCACGCGACGAAGACCAGCGGGACGGCCCACGGTGCGAACGTCCCGAGCGCGACGGAATGGTAGAACGCGACCATCGCGGCGAGGTGTTCGCGGTAGAGGTCGAGCTGGTCTGCGAACGGGACCGAGAGCAACAAGATCGCTCCGGCACCGGCGGCGGTCGCCGCGAGGTTCGTCCAGTGACGGCGCGCGGCGAAGACGAACAAGCCGCTGAAGACCCAGAACGGTTTGAACGCGAGTACGATTCCGGCGAGCGCCGCGACCAGCGTGTGCCGTACGGATGACGGGCGATGCGCCAGCTCCACGCAGACGGCGAACGCACAGAGCATGTACGTGGTGACGTTGCCGAACAGCAGATCCACCGACAGCGGCTGGAAGAAGAGCGCCACCATCAGAACGATCGCGAAAGCGCGCTCGGGGAGCAGGCGGCGCCAGAAGATTCGAAGGGCGACGAAGAGCGCGGTGCATCGTGCTACCCAATCGAGGGCGACGGCGGCGGCCGTGTCGAGCAGGTGCAACGGCCAGATCAGCCAGAGCGTTCCGGGAAGGTAGTTGTACGGCATTCCCGCGTAGCGGGGGGTGTTCGCGGCGTCGGGCCCGTACGGCAACCGCCCGTCGGCGAAGGTGTCGGCGGCGCTCAGGTAAGCCGTGAAGTCGCTCGGGACGTAGCCGAGGAATGCGCGCCGGACGAACTCCAGCACCACCAGGACCGTGACGGCGAGATAATACGGCTTGGGGTCGAACTCGCGCGCTTCGGTTTGCTGCGCCATCGGCTCAGACCGGGGTTGTGGTTTGGCCAGTCGCGTGGCCCAATGCTCTCCCGTGACGCCTCATCATCCCGCGTTGCGCCGAAACTGCAACAGGAACGGCCACGTCGCGCGGCGTCGCCCTGGACCGACCATGAAGACGAGAGCCGTATCGATTCTGACCCTGATGGTCGCCGCTACTGCGTGCGAGAAGAAGGACGCCGTGCCAAGGGCTCCGACGACGATCGCCCACGACCCCGCCGAATCCGCAGCCGAGGGTAGCGCCAGCGAGATCGCGGGGCTCGCCGTCTCCGCGGGCGCCGCGGTGGTCACCGCGGTCCAACGCTCGAAGCCGACGTGGGGCGTTCTGGCCGTCCCGGGAGCGTCACGTACCGCCCGGCTCGAGGGACGAGTCGTCCGCTTCCGCGACGCCGAGTTGACGCTGCCCGACGTCGGCTTTCAAGCATGCGGAGCAGAAGCGAAGCCGGTGCCCGATGGGGAGCACGAGACGGACATGGTCCGGGACCGTTCCCAACGCGTGCGTCTGGAGGGGGGAGGGGTCGTGGCGGAACTCAGGTTCTCCGTCGACGGTGTCGTCCTCGCCGTGCAGTCCGCCGTAGAAGATTGCCGCCGCGAGGCCGACCTGACGCCGTGGTTCCTCGGTACGGGCGTGGTGACCGATCTGGGGGATCTGGACTACGGCCACCCACTCGATGGGGTCGGATGGACCGCGCTCGGCAGTGAAATCGTCCGCGGAAAGTTTCGGCTCGAGGCCCCAGGGGAGAGTGCCGCGGACGGAGTGATGGTGAGCGCCACCCCGAAGGGAGCCGTGATCGGCGCGCCGTCGGTAGGGCTCGAACTCGCTCACGACTTCGGCTCGGCGGGGGAATGGACGCTGCAAGGAGGGCTCGTGGAGTCGGGGGAGCTTCGGGTGCGGTTGGAGACCGAGCGTCGATTGAGCGGCGAAGGGGAGGCGCTCCGGTCTGCGGTCTTCCTTCTGCCTCCGGATGCAGAGCGCCCCCACTACTGGTCGGTTCGCCGAGTCGGTCTCGAGGGCTCCAACGTAGAAGAGGAGCGGGTCGAGGGCGGGTTCGTGCTGCGCGACCTGGGTCATCCCCTGCGCATCGAGGCGACCCGCGCGCGAGCCAGCCGCGGCTTGATGGTCGGGGTGGGGACGTGCCCCGAGCTCGAGGGCGCCACCGAGGGCGAGTGGATGCGGGACCGGGTCGAGTGGCTCGTCCCCGACGGGGACGGTTGGGCGACGCTGGCCGAGGCGACCAGGGACACGGTGCAGACTGCAGGGTGCAAGGACGCGGTGATGGCGGAGATGCCGATCGGCAAAACCCCACTGGCCGACCGCGCCGGCGGACCGAACGTCGTGAAGTGGAACGTGCTGTCCGTGGACTAGAGAACGAAAGAGTTCTCGCACCTGTCGAAACGTGGCGCCGTCGAACGTACATAAGTCGACGGGTCCACCGTCGACCAACTTCAAAGGAGGAGAGGATGACCAAATTCGCAGGCTTCGACCCCGACGCGGTCGCGATGCTCGACGAGCTGCCGACGATGGATGGTGACGGATACGACGCGGCGAAGGGGACACTCACAGCTGGACTACGGGACCCGGGAAAGGCGCTGGTGCGCTCGCTGACGGAGGCGATCGATGCCCACCTCGAGTGGGACGCACGGGCGTCGGTGTCGCCACTGCACAACGATCTCCGGTTCGCCAGCGAAGGAACCCCGCGCTATCGCGACTACATCATGTTCACCGCATGGGAGGGGGACGATCGCAAGCGCGCGCCCACACTCTGGATTCGACTGACGGCTGGCTCGGTCGGCTTCGCGAGCGGGATCGGATTCACCCCCGCGATCCGCGACACGTGGCGAGACAAGGTCGGCGGCGACGAAGGAGCGAGCCTCGCAAAAGCACTCGACGGACTGAGGCGCGACGTGGACGCGGAAGTGGCGGGCCCCGAAGTCAAGCGGGTGCCCAAACCGTGGGACGATTCGCACCCGCGGGCCGGGCTGCTTCGCCGTACCGGGTTCCAGGTGCGATTCAGCGAGCCGCTCCCCGACTGCGTCGGTGATGCCCGGTTTGCGGACTGGTGCAAAGAGCGATGGGACTCGCTGCTCCCGATTCATCGTTGGCTTTTCGACGAGCTGGGAGGTTCTCGATGAGTAGAGCCGACGAGACGTTCTGGAGCATCGCCGACGAGCTCCGCGCCGAGGATGCTCGCGTCGTAGAGGGCACGATGATGGGGGGCCGCTGCCTTCGTGTCGGAAAGGAGTTTCTCGCGCTCGCCGACTTCAAGGGTTCGGGGATGGTGGTGAAGCTTCCCGAGGCCCGCGTCGAGGAGCTCGTCGCTTCGGGACTCGGACAGCCGTTCGCTCCGGCTGGCAAGACGTTCCGGGAGTGGGTCTGCATCCCGCGAATCGATCGAGAGCTCTGGTCGGCTCTCCTACGGGAGGGCGTCGAGTTCGTCTCCTGAAGGTCGGCGTCCCACCACCGAGTACGCTACGGGGGAGGCCTTGATCGCCGCGACCGCGAAGCCAGCCAGGACCAGCGACGAGAAGAGGTAGAGCGCGGACAGAACCGTCGTCCGCCAGGTATGGCCCACCTCGAACCCGACCTCGCCGTCGGTGACAGCGAGGGTCGCCAGAACTCCGACGGGGAGCGAAAAGGCGACGAGGGTGGCGAGCGACGCCCGTCGCGCATGCTGGGCCACGTACATCAGGACCGGGAGCATCAGGACGAAGTCGTAGTGCTGCATGCGTGGCCAGATCAGGACCGCCGTCATCGGAAACACCCAGGCGTCCCGAAATCCCCGTACCCAGAGCCAACCGAGCACGCCGAGCCAGGCCGCGAGTGCCGCAGCGCCGACCGCGGGGTGAACCACCCAGACGTCGAGCCGGTGGATGTAGTCGAGGTGCCACGCGAGCTGCTGGAAGAAGGACTCCCAGAGTTCCTCGTGAATCACCGAGAGCCCGAGCAGGGCGAGCCCTCCCGCACCGGCGCCGAATGCCGCGCCCCAACGTCGCTGACAGACGGCGACCGCCCCCGCCACCGCCAGCCAGTGAGGCTTCATCGCGATGAGGTAGCCGAAGGCGAAGGCGACGAGGAAGTCGATCCAGACGGGCTTGTCGTCGTCGTGGGGCGCGAACCAGGCCAACATCCCGAACAGGAGCATCGAAAGGTTCAGCGGCTCCAGGCCCCGGTAGAGCGGGAAGAAGAGCAGGCATCCTGCCGCGATCACGGCAGGCGGGTGGGGGAGGGCGAACCTCCGTGCGAACGTGAGGCAGCCCAACGCCGCCGCTCCCCACAGCAGGACGACGAAGAGGGCACCCGCCGCCGATTGCGTCAACAGCCCGAGCGGTTTGAAGACGTAGAGAATCCCGGGGAGGTAGACGAGCGGAAAGTTTTCCGGCGCGTACGGAGGCTCTGCGCCCCGGAGCGCTTCGGCCACGTTCCAGTAATACTCGAAATCGATCGGAACCTCGCCGCGGAAGATGTCGACGAGACCCACCGCGGCGAGCATCACCCACGCGAGCCACAGCGCCGGCGCAAGCGAGCGTTCTTCGTTGCCGTCGTTCGTGCCCTCGACCATCTGCTTTCCTCCGCGACGTCCCCAGATTATCACGGGTCGCGACGGCGCCGCGACGCGAGGTTCGCCCGGTCTTTTGCGTACGTCCCCAGCCGTGTAATACTTTCCGACACTGGCAACTCTTCCCAAGGCTCTTCCATGCAAGCGGTGATATTGGCCGGCGGCTTTGGAAGCAGGCTCTCCGAGCTCACGCACAGCATCCCCAAGCCGATGGTGCAGATCGGGCCGTATCCGATCCTGTGGCACGTCATGCACATCTACAGCACGCACGGTATCGACGATTTCATCGTCGCCTGCGGATACAAGGGCGATGTCATCAAGGAGTTTTTCCACGACTACTACGTCAAGAGCTCCGACTACGTCGTCGATCTGCGTACCGGCGAGCATGAGGTATTGGAGTCGAACAGCCCGCCATGGCGGATCTCGATGATCGACACCGGGCTTCACACAATGACGGGCGGTCGTGTCTTGCGGCTGAAGGACCGACTCGAAGACGGAACCTTCGCCGTCACGTACGGCGACGGAGTCGGAGACATCGACATCACCGCGCTGCTCGAGTTCCATCGCGGCCACGGCAAGGCCGCCACCGTCACTGCGGTACGTCCCGCGGCCCGATTCGGGGCGCTCGACCTCGACGGCGACGCGGTCCGCGAGTTTTCGGAGAAGCCACAGACGGGCGGTGGGTGGATCAACGGCGGTTTCTTTCTCTTCGAGCCCCGCGTCTTCGATTTTCTCCAGGACGACTCGACCGTCCTCGAGCGCGGTCCGCTGGAACAGCTCGCCCGCGCCGGTGAGTTGATGGCGTATCGGCACCACGGTTTCTGGCAGCCGATGGACACGCTTCGCGACAAGCGATTGCTCGACGGCCTCTGGGAGTCGGGGAAAGCGCCCTGGAGATCCGCGTGAGCCTGAGGGACTTCTTCGCAGGGCGGCGGGTCCTGGTGACGGGACACACCGGTTTCAAGGGCGCCTGGCTCTGCACGTGGCTCGACCTCCTCGGCGCGCGAGTTTACGGATGGGCGCTCGAGCCCGACACGAACCCGAGCCTGTTCGACGACGCAAACGTCGCCTCGGCGATGGAGGCGTCTCGCATCGGCAACGTCGACGACCTGGCCGGAATGACGGCCTTCTTCGACGCCGCCCGTCCCGACATCGTCTTTCATCTCGCGGCACAGTCCCTCGTCCGACGCTCGTACGACGAGCCTGTCGAGACCTTTCGGACGAACGTGATGGGGACGGTCCACTGCCTCGAGGCCGCCCGACGAACCAGGTCCGTCGAAGGGGTCGTCGTCATCACCTCGGACAAATGTTACGACGGCTCCCCGCCAGCCGGCGGGTTCACCGAGACGAGCCCCCTGGGAGGGTGGGACCCCTACAGCGCCAGCAAAGGCGCGGCCGAAATCGTGTCGTCGGCGTACCGGCGGTCTTTCTTCGGGCCAGCGGGCATCGGACTCGCGACGGCTCGCGGAGGCAACGTCGTAGGGGGCGGTGACTGGTGCGCGGACCGCCTCGTCCCCGACATCGTGCGAGCCGTCCTCGCCGAACGTCCCGTCGAGATTCGGTCGCCGGACGCAACGCGACCATGGCAGCACGTCCTCGACGCCCTGCACGGCTACCTCGTCCTCGCGCAGGCCGTGGTCGAGAGCCCCCACAGATGGTCCCGTTCGGTGAACTTCGGTCCCGAACACCTCGAACCCCACACGGTGCGGGAACTGACAGAGCTCATCTTGCGCGAATTCGGACGGGGGAGGGCCGAGTACACGTCCGCCACCGACGGTCCACGGGAAGCCGACTCGCTCGTCCTCGACTCGACCACCGCGCGGGCCGAACTCGGATGGACGCCGTCGCTCTCGCTGCGCGAAACCGTGGAGTGGACGGCGCGGTGGTACAGCGATTGGGCGACTGACCCGAGCGGCGCTCGTGCGCTCACCGTCGCGCAGATCGAACGTTTCATGAGCCGCACGTCGTGAGCGAACGCGTGCTGGTCACGGGGGCGACGGGGTTCGTCGGGCGGGCCGTCGTCGCGGCGCTCCACGCCAGCGGGCGTGAGGTTCTCTGCGCCGTCCGACGCGACGACCATCGACTTCCTTCCGACCGGCTGCGCGTGGCGATCGTACCCGAACAGACGGCCGAAACTCTCGCTGCCGCGTTCGACGAGCCCGTCGACGTCGTCGTCCATCTCGCGGCCTCAGGGATCGGGGTGGGCGACCGAGATCCGCCCTCGCTCGTTCGAGGGCACTCGCTCCTCACCACAGAAGTGATGACCGCCGCCGCACGGTGGCGCCCGCGGCTCGTGGTCCACACCGGGAGTTGGTCGGAGTGTCGCGTCGGCGACGGTGCGATCGACGAGACCGCGCCGGCGAGCCCACGCAGCGACTACGGTCTCGCGAAGGCGGCGGCGACCAGTTGGGCGCGTCGCATCGCCGACCAGCACCAGTTGCCGCTCGTCACCCTCAGGCTCTTCAACGTCTACGGCCCGGGGGAAGCGCTGCCACGTCTCGTCCCTTCGCTCGTCGCCGCGGTGCGCGATCGAACGGTCCCCAGCCTGTCGAGCGGGCGAGCGGTGCGTGACTTCGTCTTCGTCGACGACGTGGCGGACGCGTTTCGGCGCGTCCTCGATGCGACCGAACTGCCCGAGACACTCAATGTCGGGACGGGACGCGGTACCTCGGTTCGCGACGTCGTTCGAGAATTCGCTCGGCAAGCCGACGCCACCTGGCTGACCGACGGCCTCGGAAAGTTGCCCGACCGGGCAGAGCCGGGGACAGTGATTGCGTCCACCGACTCGCTCCGACGCGCGTTGAGATGGACGCCGCCCACCCCACTCGCCGACGGCGTGAGGGAGACGCTGCGACGCGAGGGTCTCTTTGGCTGAGTTCGACCAGTTCGCCGACGACTACCAGCGAGTGCTGGACGATTCCGTTCGTCTATCGGGCGAGGATGCCGAGTTCTTCGCCCTGCACAAAGTCGGCGAGTTGAGGCGACTTCCCGGGGCGCCTCCCCGCCGCATCCTGGACTACGGCTGCGGTGTCGGGACCGTCACCCGACATCTCGCCCGCGGCTTCCCCGACGCAACCATCGACGGTTTCGACCCCTCCGAGGAGAGCCTCGCAGAGATTCCGGACCCTGTGAGGGCCCGCGGGACGTTCGCGGGCGATCTCGCCGCACTCGGCGCCGACTACGACCTCGTCGTCGTCTCCAACGTGCTGCACCACATCCGGCCCTCCGATCGACCCGCAGTGATGGCGGACCTCGGCGGTCGCGTCGCGCCGGGAGGCCGGATCGCGGTGTTCGAACACAATCCCCTCAATCCGCTAACCCGTTGGGTCGTCGCTCACTGCCCCTTCGACGACGACGCAATCTTGCTGTGGCCGTCCGAGACGCTCGAGCTTCTCGGCGCCGCAGGCCTCGTGCGGCCCCGCCGAAAGTACGTCCTCTTTTTCCCCGCCGCGCTCGCGGCGTTGCGACCGCTCGAGCCTCGCCTCGCGTGGCTGCCGCTCGGAGCGCAGTATCTGGCGTGGGGGAGCCGATGACGGATTCGCTCCGCAGGCTCATCACCGTGATCGTCCCCGTCTTCAACGAGGAGGGGAACGTCGAGCCGCTCTACCAGGCGGTGAACTCGACGTTCGCGGCGGTCGCCGACGAGTTCGACTGGGAGTTCGTCTTCACGGACAACCACAGCTCCGACGCGACGATCGCGGAGCTCGTCCGCCTCGCGACCACGGACGAGCGCGTGCGTGTCTTTCGTTTCTCGCGCAACGTCGGGTTTCAGCGCTCCATCCTCGCCGCGTATCGAAAGGCCCGGGGAGACGTGGTGGTTCAGATCGATTGCGACCTGCAGGATCCCCCGGAGCTGATCGTGCAGTTCCTCGAGGAATGGAAGCGAGGCTACGACGTCGTCTACGGCATCCGTCGTTCGCGCCGCGAAGGTTTTTTCATCACTTCGGCGCGGCGGGTCTTCTACCGGCTCATCGACGCTCTGAGCGAAGACGACCTGCCGCATGATGCGGGAGATTTCCGGCTCGTCGACCGAGCCGTCGTGGACGCCCTCACCGGCATTGACGATGCGAAGCCGTACCTGCGCGGAACGCTCGCGAGCCTAGGGTTCGAGCAGTTGGGAATCCCATACGACCGCGAAGCTCGGACGATCGGCGAAAGCAAGTTCTCGCTCTTCGATCTGTGGGGGCTCGCCCTCGACGGAATCCTGAGTCACTCGATCGTTCCGCTGCGTCTGGCGACATACACGGGCCTCTTGCTCGCCATCACCACGGTCATCGGATCGCTCGGCTACATCGTGGGCCGCGTCTTTTTCGGTCAGGACTGGCCGGCAGGCTTCGCGACCACGACCGCCTTGCTCCTGTTGTCGCTGAGTGTGAACTCGGTCTTTCTCGGCATCATCGGCGAATATCTGGGGAGAATCTTTCTGCAGGTTCGTGCTCGGCCGCAGGCGGTCATCGAGTACGCCGTGGACCATCCCGAGCTCGGCGGAGAAACGGGGCGCCGTCCCAGAATGTTGGACGACGAGGGGCGCAACGTCCGCCGAAAGACCCGCAAGCTCGACCTGTAGCTCACTGGGGTCTGGCTAGTCGCGGGGCGACCTCAATTCCATCACACAGTAAGCGCCGGGGACACGGGTCAGGTCGTCGACGACGAAGTCGCGGACGTCGTCGAAGTGTTGCGAAGCCAGTTTGCGGAACGCTTCGGGGGTTCGGACGAACTCGCCTCGGTCGTTTCGCGCCATCCAGCGTGAGATCAATCCCTGATCCTCGGTGAACGCGGTGTCGAGCGTCACCACCCGCCCCTCCGGACGGATCGCCTCCGCCAGCAGAGAGAGGAGGGCGTCGCAGGCGCCGTCGTCGAGATGGTGGAGTAGTCCCATCAGGAGGACAGCGTCGAACGGCGGGAGGTCGCGAACGTGGCGCGGGCCGAACTCTTCGCAGAAGAACTCCCCGCGCGGTCCGAAACGCTGGCGGGCGTAGTCGATGTAGCGCTGGCTGGTGTCGAAGCCGACGTATTCCACCCCGGGGAGATGATCGAGGTAGTAGGCCGGGCCACATCCGACGTCGAGGATTCGCTCCCCCGGCTTCGCGTCCAGGCGGCGCAGACAGTGGTGGCGCAGGCGATCGGCTCCCACGGCCCGCTGCAGCAGAATGTAGGCGGAGACGTTGCCGAGGATGGTCTCTTTGAAAGCCATGCCAGTTCGCTACCAGACCTTTCTCCGTCTGTCTTCACCGCTCACGGGACATGTCGAAGATCGTCCGGCGCCATCGTGGTGGTGCGAGGCTTCGTTCCGCGAGAACTGGCCCGACGGCCGCTATGATGGAACAATCGGGCAAACGACACGAAGGGGGCAGGATGAGAGAGCGGCGCGAGCACCGGCGGATTCGCAAGAGGATTCAGGTGACCTGGGGCGAAGAGGAGTTCGACGAGAAGGGCGTCATCACGGACATCTCGCTGGGCGGCGCCTACATCGAGTGTCGGAGTCCGCCGAAGATAGGGACCCGGGTTCATCTCCATGTCCTCGACCGGCAGGGCGACTACTATCTCGAAGGGGTCGTGCGAAGACTGCGCCTCGTCGACCCGAAGCTGAGGCGCGTCACGAGCGAGGGGATGGGCGTGCGGTTTCTCACCCCCGAAGAGCTCGTCACAGGGAGCTTCCCGACGGACGAACGAACTCCCGAAGGTGGCGAGCTCGTGATCGCGACCGCGGCCGCCGCCGAGCGGCTGCTGCAAGAGGAGCTCCCCGGGAGAGTCCTCGCGCTACCGGCGCAGGCCGAGACCCCCGACCCGGGTACGATCGTGGAGTACGAGATCCGTGCGAAGTTCGCTGACGATGCGCTCTACGAGGGGACCGGGCGGCTGGTACAGGTGCTCGCCGACGGACGCCTGATCGTGGAGGTGCGCGAAGCGGACGTCTTGCGGCGCTGGTTCGAGGAGCGGTTGGGATAGCGGGCGCGGCGAGATGGGGCTGCGACGTCGCAGCGCGCCGCGGGCTTGTGTTTCCCCGACACCCCGCCCACCATGGGCCAATGCTCCGCTGGTTCCGTAGGCCGTTCGGCCTGGAAATCGTCTGGCTGGTCCTTCCGTTCGCGCTCGTTGCGTTCGGCTTCGGCGTTCAGCCCCTCAAATCGTGGGACTACTGGTGGCACATTGCGATGGGGCGACTCGTCGACGCCACCGGGCAGATGCCGACTGAAAACCTTTTCCTCTACACGCTCCCACCCGATCGGCCTGGCTACGTCCAGCCATGGATCGCGCAGTGGGCACTGTACCGGTGGCAGGACGCATTCGGCCTACACGGCGTCCTGATCCTTCGAAACCTCCTCGCCGCGTTCGCGTTCGGCGGCATCGGGCTGTGGGCGTCGGCACGGGCGCGGTCGCCGGCGGTCGGAGCGGTGCTGGCACTGGTCTTTTCGAGCTTCGGTTTCCTGACGATCGCGGCGCGGTCTCACCTCCTCGCCTGGCCACTGTTCCTCGTCATCGTGCCGCTCGCCTACGGTCTCCGCTCGGAGCGGCTCCGCAAGCGGGCGTGGTTGGCAGTCTTTCCCGTGGTGGCGGCGCTCTGGGCGAACCTCCACGGCACGTTCGTCGTCCCCGCGGTCGTCTGCTTCGCATTTGCGGCCGCCGACTTTCTCGATCAGCGCCTCGGTCGAGCGAGGTCGGGGCCGCCCTGGCTCGCCTGGGGCTCTACGGGGGTGATCTGTCTCGCGACGAGCCTCCTGAATCCTCGCGGCTGGGAGGTGTACGGCTACCTCTGGATGCTGTCGGTCAACGCCGAGCTGCGGACTACCGTAACGGAGTGGTGGCCGACGACCCCGCTGTTTCCGCCGTTCTTCGGCGGCCTCTTCTACGTGTCACTCGTCGCGGTGCTCGTACTGATGTGGCGCAGGCGCGGAGAGCTCGACTTCGCCGACCTGTTCATGGTGGCCTGGATCGCCCTCCTGACGATTCCGCAGACGCGGTTCATGCTCTGGTTCTCACTGACGGCACCGGTAGCGGTGGCTCCGTATCTTCGGCGGGGGGGACGACCCGACGAGGTGGAGCCGTCCGCTGCGTTGCAGGGGGCTCACCTGTTGGTCGCCGGAGGGCTCGTCGTGGTCGCCCTTGCGGTACAGCCCTGGGGTGGTTCCAACCAGCTCGCCGCGGAGCTGCAGGTGGCGCCCGCGCGCACGGAGCAGCCGCTTCTGGGCCTGGTGCATGCGGATGCTCCTGTCGAACCGGTGCGGTTGCTCGGCCGCGAACAGCCCCCTCCGCGGCTCTTCCACGACCATCGATACTCCGGATTTCTGATGTTCTGGCTCGACGACACCGAACCCGACCCGATGGTGTTCGTCGATAATCGGATCGAGATGCCGACCCCCCAGATCTGGCGAGAGTTCGACCGTATCGGGGCAGGAGAGGAGGGGGCGGAAGCATTGGAACGGTGGGTGATTTCGCACGTAGTCACCGGCTACGAGACGCAGCCGGGACTGGTCGCGGTACTGAAGGGGTCGACCGACTGGTCGTGCCCGTTCGACAATGGCCTCTACGTCCTCTGCGTCCGAAACTGAGCGAATTCCTCGGAAGCGGGCTCATTGGCGTCCGTGGGACGTCGAGGGGGGGACGGCGATTCCCGCTGCTCCCGAAGCTCTTAGCTCGATGTAGGTGGATGTGCGAAAACCTCACCAAAGTTCTCGGAATAGCGTTTTCGACCTCGAGTGTTCGTTTAGAGGTTGGCCCGTGTGACGTCCTCGATCCCGCCCCGTGCGGGGGAGATCGAGTTTCGATAGAAAAAGCTTTAAGGATGCGCTTTTCTTCGAAGTCTTGCTCAAGGGCTGTGGGTGTATCTGTATGATGTGTAACGATTTTCTATCAAAAAGAACGCCGGTTGCAGCTGATCGCCGAATCTGTAGACTGGCCCGTGCCTCGAGAGAAAGAGGGTGGAAACACCCGCTGAGATGCCAGACGGCAGAAGTGTGACGGACCTCGATTTCGGACCCATCGAAGAACTCTTTGGTGCCCGGTGTCGGACCGACGAACCTCTCGCGAAGCATGGTTCGCTTCGCATCGGTGGAAACGCACTCTGCTGGCTCGACGTTCACTCCACGGAGGAACTGAGAGTAGCACGGCGCTTTGCCCAGGAACACGACCTCGCATTCGAAGTCGTGGGGCTCGGAAGCAACGTGCTGTTTCCCGACGAAGGGATTCACGGCATCGTGGCCAGGCTGGGCGGCGACCTCGGTCGCTGGACGGTGGAAGCCACGAGCGATGGTGAGGAAGCTCTCGTCTCCGTAGGCGCCGGCGTGGTGAACGCACACCTCGTCCGCGGGTTGCTCAAGGAAGGCTGGACCGGAATGGAGTTTCTGGTCCTCATACCCGGGACTTTCGGTGGCGCCATCACCATGAACGCCGGCACTCGAGAAAAGGAACTCTCGAGTATTTTGAGGCGGGTCGAGTTGTTCGCGAACCACGAGCCATGGATGGCCACGGTGTTGAACGCTGAAGACATGAAGATCGGGTATCGACACACCCAGCTCCCGGAAGGGGCCGTGGTGACGTCTGGCCAGATCTCCGTCGTCCGAGGCGATACCGACGCCGCGTGGGAGCGAGTCCACGCCGACAAGGAACGACGCAACGAGACACAGCCCTACCGGCTGGCGAGCGTAGGAAGCACGTTCGCCAACCCCGAGGGTGATTATGCCGGGCGTCTCATCGAGGCCGTGGGTCTCAAGGGACACGCTGTCGGAGGCGCCCGAATTAGCCCTCTCCACGCGAACTTCTTCATCAATGAAGAGGACGCGACGGCAGAGGACTTCCTCAATCTCATGGCCACGGCGCGAGTCCGTGTCCGCCGACAATTCGGAATCGAACTTCGCCCCGAGGTGCGATTCGTAGGATTCGACGGTTGGGCAAGACTCCAGGCCATCGAACACGAGTTCGAGTCGCACGGATGCTGAACGAAGAGACCATAGGTAAGTTCCGCGGCGCCCGAGTCGGAGTCGTCCTCGGTGGCGACTCCGACGAGCGCGACGTCAGTATCAAGACCGGTACTGCCCTCGCCCGTGCCCTGGAATCCTGCGACTACGACGTCACCGTCTACGACGTCCCACGCGATCTGCAGAAGCTCGCCGCCGAACGCCCCGCGGCAGTCCTGCTCGGCTTGCACGGAGGTGACGGCGAGAACGGCGTCTTCCAGGGATTCCTGGAGACGCTCGACATCCCCTATTCGGGGAGCGGAGTTCTCGCCTCTGCCGTCGCCATGGACAAAGGTCGCGCGAAGGCCCTCTTTCGAAGCGCCGACGTCCCGACGCCCCGCGCGCTGTCGCTGCATGCCGATGACTTCCGGGCGCTCGACTCCACCGCATACGCCGCCACGGTCGGCCTCCCGCTCGTCGCGAAGGTCAACGACGGCGGGTCGAGCTGCGGGGTCTATCTCTGCAAGACCGAAGAAGAGCTGTCGGCCGCCCTCGAAGCCCTCGCGCCGGTCGCCGGGCGTGGAGTCCTCCTGGAGGAATACATCGCCGGAGACGAATACACGGTCGGGTTTTTCGACGACGATTTTCTCGGCGCAATCAACGTACGCGCCGCGAACGCCTTCTACGACTTCGAGGCGAAGTATTCGTCGAACGAGACCCGCTACGTGCCGGTCGCAGATGCCGATCTGCTGGGCCGGCTCGAAGCGGTCGGCCGACGTGCCTACCAGACGCTCGGATGCCGCGGCGTCGCACGGATCGACGTGATGGCCCGCGGTGCCGAACTGTTCGTCATCGAGGCGAACACGATCCCGGGGATGACCGAGACGAGCCTCGTGCCAAAGATGGCGCGGGCTCTCGGACTCTCCTTCGCGCAGTTCGCCGAGCGGATGCTCGACGCTGCAACGACGGACGCACGACACAGGAACACGAAACGCTAGCGGTCAGGACGACCCCCCGACGAAGTTCACGGACGAACGAATGTTTTCGCGCAAATCCAACAGACGAAAGACCCCCATCAAGGTGCGCCTGCGCTCCTCCTGGGACGGGTTCGTCGCCGCGATGCGGAAAATTCTGCCGCTGGTCTTCCTGGCGGCCGTCGCCGTAGCCGTTCCGTTCGGGATCTTCACCGCCTACCTCCACATCGTCTCGACGCCGTACTTCGCCGTCGACGACGTTCGGGTCGAAGGGCTGAAGCTTCTGACCGAAGACGAAGTCCTCCGAAAAGGGGGCATCGTCCCGGGGTCCAACGTCTTCGACGTCGACCTCGAACGGATCGAAGCGAGCCTCGAGGCCGAGCCGTGGATTCGCCAGGTTCATCTGGAGAAGCGACTGCCGGGCACGCTCATTCTTCGAGTCGAAGAACGCTCCGCGACCGCGATTCTCGTCGACGGCCCCGCCTACGTTCTCCTCGATGGAGACGGCGAGCCGTTCAAGAATCTGGAACCGGGCGATGCAGTCGACGAGCTCCTCGAGCTGCCCCTCATCACCGGCCTCACCCGGGCCGAAGCTTCGGCGGAGCCGGGGCAGACTCTCGTCGTGGAAGCGATGGAAGTCGTACGTCTTGCCCGGGCGAACGGACTGCCCGAACTCTCGGAGGTCCACATCGACCCCGTGATGGGACTGTCCGTCGTCCCGGCCGACAGCGGTATCGAGATTCGGCTCGGGCGGGGGCGCTACGCCGACCGGATCCAGCGACTGCGAGCCGTCTTCGCAGCGATCGAGAAAGAAGGAAGAGAGGTCGACTACATCATCATCGACCAGGAAGGAAAGTTGAACCGTGTGACCGTCGGCAGCCGAGCGAAGGATGGCTCGGCTCCGCAGTCACCCAATTGATTGGAACCGTACCAGGGAAGGTAAGCTGAAATGGCGAGGAAAGACGAAATCTTGGTGGGGTTGGACATCGGCACGACGAAGATCGCGTGCATCATCGGAGAAGTCACCGATGATGGGCTCGATATCATCGGGATCGGTAGCCACCCTTCGACAGGGCTGCGCAAGGGCGTGGTCATCAACATCGACGCGACGATCAACTCGATCCGCAAGGCCGTGGAAGAGGCCGAGCTGATGGCGGGTTGTGAGGTCAATACCGTCTACGCGGGCATCGCGGGAGGGCATATCAAGGGCTTCAACTCGCACGGCATCGTCGCCGTGAAAGAGAAGGAAGTCCGCCCCGCCGACCTCGCTCGCGTGGTCGATGCCGCCCGCGCCGTCGCCATCCCGATGGACCGAGAAGTCATCCACGTCATTCCGCAGGAGTACATCATCGATGACCAGGACGGGATTCGAGAACCGCTCGGAATGGCGGGTGTTCGACTCGAAGCCAAGGTCCACATCGTCACCGGTTCCGTCACGAGCGCACAGAACATCATCAAGTGCGCCAATGCGTGCGGCCTCAACGTCGCAGACATCGTGCTGGAGCAGCTCGCCTCCTCCGAAGCCGTGCTCTCCGAGGACGAGAAGGAGCTAGGCGTCGCAGTGGTCGACATCGGTGGCGGCACCACCGACATCGCCATCTTCAGCGGTGGTTCCCTGGTCCACACCGCCGTCCTCAGTGTCGGAGGTAACCACCTCACGAACGACATCGCGGTCGGACTCCGTACCCCGATGGCCGAGGCGGAGCGTATCAAGCAGCGGTACGGCTGTGCGATGACGAGCCGAGTGTCCGCCGACGAGACCATCGAGGTCCCGTCCGTCGGAGGACGCCCCCCTCGCGTTCTCAGCCGCCAGATCCTCAGCGAGATCATCGAACCGCGCGTCGAAGAAATCTTCGCCTTCGTCGGCCGCGAAGTTCGCAACTCCGGCTATGAAGACCTCATCGCCAGCGGCATCGTCATCACCGGCGGCACGACGATCCTCGAGCACATGCCCGAGCTCGCCGAGGAAGTCCTCGGAATGCCGGTCCGCCGCGGACTCCCCAAAGGGGTGGGGGGGCTCGTCGACGTCGTCCGAAACCCCAAGTTCGCCACGGGCGTCGGCCTCGTGGTCTACGGCAAGGACTGCCAGGAACAGTCACTCTTCCGCATCCGGGAAGAGCGGCTCTACCACAACATCACCAAGCGCATGAAACAGTGGTTCTCTGAGATCTTCTGAACAACCGAAGCACGAAAAGTAGACAACACACCATCAAGGAAGAACGCCCGGAAGGGCCTATCTAAGGAAAGATATCATGTTCCAATTCGACGATACGGAAATCCCCGACAGCGCAAACATCAAGGTCATCGGAGTCGGTGGCGGCGGCGGCAACGCCGTGAACACCATGATCGCCGACGGTATCGGCGGCGTGGAGTTCGTCGCGGCCAACACCGACCTGCAGGCGCTCGATACCAACATGGCTTCGCTGAAGATTCAGCTCGGTCAGGGACTCACCAAGGGGCTCGGCGCAGGTGCCGATCCCGACATCGGCCGCAACTCGGCCATCGAAGACAGCCAGCGCATCGCCGAGGCCCTCGAAGGCTCCGACATGGTCTTCGTCACCGCTGGAATGGGCGGCGGAACCGGGACCGGTGCCGCTCCCGTCATCGCCAACATCGCCCGGGAGCTCGGCGCGCTGACCGTCGGCGTCGTCACCAAGCCGTTCCACTTCGAAGGCCGTCGCCGTCGCAAGCAGGCCGCCGAAGGGATCAAGAACCTTCAGAACGCAGTCGACACGCTCATCACGATTCCGAACCAGCGGCTCCTCGCGGTCGCCGGTGAGGACACCACGATCCTCGAAGCCTTCAAGAAGGCCGACGAAGTTCTGCTTCAGGCCGTCCAGGGCATCTCCGACCTCATCACCGTGCGCGGTCTCGTGAACGTCGACTTCGCCGACGTCCGAACGATCATGCGCGGCCGGGGAATGGCGCTGATGGGAACCGGCAAGGCGACCGGACCGCAGCGGGCCCTCGAAGCCGCGGAGATGGCGATCTCCTCGCCGCTCCTCGAAGACGTCTCCATCGAGGGCGCGACCGGGATCCTCATCAACATCACGGGAGGCATCGACATGACCCTCCGTGAGATCAACGACGCGGCGTCCCTCATCGAAGAGGCCGCGCACGAAGAAGCCAACATCATCTTCGGTAACGTCATCGACGACGGGCTCAGCGACGAGATCAAGATCACGGTCATCGCCACGGGCTTCCAGCCGGCGGCGTCCGAGTTCGACCAGCAGCAGACCGTCCGCCGTCGCCCGACGCAGAACACGCAGCCCCAGTACCAGGTGCCGCGTCCCCAGCAGCAGGGCTACCGCGTCGAGCAGAGCGGTTCCTACCCGACGCCGCCCCCGCAGAAGATCGACCACCAGACCGCGGCGAGCCTTCGCGGCGATTCGGTCGTCGACGAGGTCGACGAGTTCCTCGAAAACTCCGAAGTCTATGAGGAGCGCAACCTCGCCGAGACGTCCGGTTCCTTCGAGCGCGTCCAGACCACTGGCGGTGACGAGCGTCGCGCGAACTTCATCCGCTCGTCGAGCGGTTCGGTCCGCGCTGCCGGCGGAGGGCTCTCCCCCCACGAGGAAGAGGAGATGGACGTCCCGACCTTCCTCCGAAGCCGCACCAACCAGCGTCGCCACGACAGCTGAACTCGATGCCGCCTCACCCGAGGGCCCCGGTTTCCGGGGCCTTTCTTTTTGGCGGATCGACGTCCGGCCGTCCTTCTCTCTTTTTTTGAGCTTATTGAGTGTCGCCCACGTCACTGGTATTCAGACCACAGCCTTGGAGACCTCGATGAAACTTCGTCATGCCTCGCTCGCCACTCTGCTCGCCCTTTCGCTCACAGCTTGTGAGAAGCGCTCCGAAGAAGCGCCACCGGCGGAGCCCGAGGAGCAGGGCGTCCCCGCCTCCACCTGGAATGGTCTCGAGGTTCGACTCGGCCACGAGATTCACGTGGGCGGCAAGAAGGTGACGAACGGCGCCTATCCCGCCGATGCGAGCTCCCAGGGCAAGATGAAAGTCGTCCTCCCCGGCCTCGCCGGGGACCTCGTCGAAGGGGGCCACGGGACCGCGGCGAAGCGAGGCGTCCTCCTGCGGGTCGACCCCGCGACGCCGTACGTCCGGGTCGGGCGCGCATTGCACACGCTGCAGAAGAACGGCACCCCCGCTACGCATTTCGCCGCCGGCGAGAACGACCCGATCGCGCTCACTTCCGAGCTCGGCGACCCCGTTTTCCTCACCATCAATTCGCGTGGGGTCACGGTCACCGCGGCGGGCGCGGTCATGCCGCCGCTCGAAGGATGCCCGCCCGGAGCGACGGTGTGTTTCAAGCAGCCGGGCGAGATCGGAAAGCTCGCCAGCGCCGCCTCGATCGCGATGAGGAAGGGAGACACGCAGGAGTCGGCGATCGTCGCAGGAAAGGCCGCGGAACTCCTCGACGTTCCCGCGCTCCGAAAGCAGATCGCGGCGGCCGCCGAGGCGGCCCCCGAGTCGAAGACTCTTTCGGTCGTCGCCCACTCTTTCGTGCCTGCGGGCGTGCTGGCCACCGCGATCTCCGCGAACTGCAAGTCCGCCTCGACAGCGGCGAAGTGTGAGCGGATCATCCCCAACGTTTACCTCACCCTCGTCCAATGAAGTCTGCCGTGGAGCACACCATGAAGCGACGCATCCTCCCGCTCGCCGTCGTCCTCGTCACCGCCTGCGGTGGAGCCGAAGAAGACGAGCCGACGACGCCCGAGCTTCCGTACCAGGATCTCGAACCCGCCGAGCCGCTCGACTACGACGCCGTCGAAATTGGCGTCGGTCTCCATCACGGAGAGGCACTCGCCATCGCGTATGGGGGGACTCCTTCCTACGAGAAGGCCGCGGCGACGATCGACCACGCGTTCATGTGGGTGCAGGCGTTCGACGAAGGAGCCGCCACGTTCGGCGAGTACCTGGTCTACCCCGCACCGTCCGAGGTCACCGACGCCCGCAGTGCGTCCGACTTCATCGGGACGAACTCGGCAAACGCGCGATTCGAAGCCCGCGCCGACGATTTCGCGGCGGAGCTCGAAGCGGCGGCCGAGGAGGGCGGAGCTTCGTTCGGAAAGAAGAGCATCGTCATGGATCTCTTCAGGCTGCGCGGCGACTGGTGGGTCCGATGGGACGGGAACCTCGACGACGAGGTCAACCGAGTCGGAAAGGGGCCATATGGTCTCAACCGCGACGACATGTACGAGGATCTCCTGGACCAGATCGAGGCGGTCGCGGCGGCGCAGAAGCCCGACTACTTCATCATCGGTGACGAGATGGAGCGACTCCTCGCCGACACCGACAGCGAAGGTCTCTCGACGGCGGAGTTCTCCAACTTCCACGCCTTTTTCCAGGAGGCTGTCAGCCGGATTCACGAGCAATCGTCGGCGACGAAGGTGGGGGTCGGGTTCAACTGGGACCGCTTCGTCGCCGAAGTGGCGCCGATGTACGCGACGGGGGCCGAGATCTCTCACCTCCAGGTGATGGACCGCGCATTCGCCGCGGTGATTCTTCCCTTCGTCGAGGTCGGCGACATCGTCGCGCTGCAGAGTTATCGCGACGTCGACGATCTCGAAGTACCGTTCCCCGTCAACAATCTCCCCGTCGACGAGACGTACCAGTTCTTGCGGCGGGTCGACGGTTTGTACGAGTTGAACGGAGAGAAACCCATCGTCTTCTACAGCGTCGGTACGCCCGTGGATTCTCCGGTCGCCTACCTTCGGCAGAGAAACTACCTGGAAGATTTTGCCGTCTGGACCGCCGGGGTGAACCCGGAGGTGGTCGCCTGGCGTACGCTGGTGAACATCGACGGTACCGATACGAGCACCCAAGAGGTGAGCGGACGTTGCAGATCCCTCACCGAGACGACCCGCGATTTCCAGCTCCCGATCTCCGCTTGTTACGACGGACTCTTCACGTCCGTCTATTCTGCGAAGGACCCTTTCGACCTGTTGTCGGGCGAGGATTGAGGCCGCGCGACTGTATCGCCGGCGGTAGAAACCTTTCATTTCTTGTCCCGCGTGGATAGAGTCAACCACGATGGCGAGCGATAGCGGAAAACACAGCGCGCTGCGGCAAACCGACGATGGTACCTTCGAGGTCGTCTACGAAGACGATCCGGCCGAAGGTATCGCGACCGACGACTCGTCGTTCGCAGACGCCGGACCACCCGATGCGATGGCAGCGACCGGCAAACCGAGCAAATCGCTCGTGCTCGCCGGCGTGGTCGCGGTCGCCGTGTTGGCGGCAGTAGCCGTCGCCGCGGTCGTCCTCTCCGGAGGCGACGATCGTGAGCGCGATGCCGAAGATCTTCCTCTCGTCGAAGGTTTCCGGCCCTACGTCGGGGCAGAGACCGCGCGAAAGCTCGACGAAAAGACCCGACAGTTCCGGGCCGCTCGGGCCGCCGCCGCTGCAGCGGAGGAGGCCGAGGCCGAGCCGACCGAACCCGAGGTCGTCGAAGAGGACCCGGTCGAGGTAGTCGAAGAAAACGTCATCGAGTCCGACGAAGTTGGGTGGGAAGTCGAAGAAGTGATAGAAGACGAAGGCATCGCCGACGAGGTCGAGGTTGTCGAAGAGGAGGACAATCTCGACGCTCGCGGCGATGCCCTCGGCACCTCGCCGTCCCTGTCGGCGAAGTCGCTGAGGAGTGGCCGAATCCGACCCGCCGACATCCAGGGTATCAACACACCCGCGCTCGGCCCGGATCGGCTGAAGGGTCTACCGCTGCGGACCATCAAGCCGCCGATCATCGGTGGGACAAACTCGGTCGAGCCCGAAGAGAGGATGGAAGGGGACGAGCCGGAGGTCGAGATCATCGACGAAGCCGATGTCGTCGATGAGGAAGAGGCCTACGAAGAGTAAGTCACTCGGGGCAGTCGGAGTTGCACGCGAGACCGCGCGCTCCGCAGATTCTGTTCCGCCCGTCGCATTCGGACCAGCCGCACGCGCCGGCGTTCCCGCCGCACTGAAGCGTGCATTCACCCTGACATTCGACCTCGCAGTCGCCCCCCTCACATTCGACGTTGCAGGTGGCTCCGTCTTCGCAGAAGACTTCGCCCCCGCGCTCCAGCGCGAAGTCGCAGGTCGATCCCGACTCGCATCGGATCTCGCAGTTTCGGGTGCACGTCTGGTCGCAGTCGTCCGTGCAGCTACAACTGGCGCTGGTGCATTCGCCGCTACCGGCCGTGTCGTCGCCGAACTCCACGGAACCCGTGGGGAAGAAGACGTTGCATGCGGGGAGCGCGAGCGCGAAGACGATCAGGAGTCGTTGCATGGGAGGGATAGTACCAGAGAACGTCCGCATGGCCACCCGTGGATGGGGGCGTAACGGCCCACAAAAAAAGAGGCGGCCCGGTCGGGGCCGCCTCGAGTCGCGCTGGGTTCGGCGTCAGTTCGCTTCCTCGAACTCGGCGTCGATGACGTCGTCATCGTCGTCGTCCGAGGCGGCTTCGCCAGCGTCGGTCGCTCCCGCGCCCGGCGCTGCTCCACCTTCGGCCTCCGCCGCGGCCTTGTACATCTGCTCGGCCGATGCGTGCAGCTCCTTCTCGAGAGAATCCATCTTCTCTTTCAAGGTGTCGGCGTCGCCGTCTTCGAGAGCCTTCTCGAGCTCGTCGATCTTGGCGTTCAGGCCGGCGAGATCGTCCGCCGGGAGCTTGTCGCCGTACTCGCCGAGCGTCTTCCGCGCCGAGTGGACCATCGCTTCCGCTTTGTTGCGGGTCTCGATGCGCTCCTTCTTCGCGGCGTCTTCCGAGGCGTTCTCTTCCGCCTCTTTGACCAACCGCTCGATGTCCTGGTCGGAGAGACCACTGGACGATTCGATGCGGATCTTCTGCTCCTTGCCCGTCGCTTTGTCCTTCGCCGAGACGTGAACGATGCCGTTCGCGTCGATGTCGAAGGTCACCTCGATCTGAGGCACGCCGCGAGGCGCCGGCGGGATGCCGTCCAGGTTGAACTTCCGCATCGTCTTGTTGTCCTCGGCCATCGGGCGTTCACCCTGCAGCACGTGGACGGTGACGCTGGTCTGGCTGTCCGAAGCGGTCGAGAAGATCTCGCTCTTCTTGGTCGGGATCGTCGTGTTGCGCGGGATGAGCGGGGTCATCACGCCACCGAGGGTCTCGATGCCGAGGGTGAGCGGAGTCACGTCGAGGAGCAGAATGTCCGAGACGTCGCCCGAGAGGACGCCAGCCTGAACCGCTGCACCGAGTGCCACGACCTCGTCGGGGTTCACGCCCTTCGAAGGTTCGGCCTGGAAGAACTCTTTGACCTTCTCTTGGACCAGCGGGATGCGGGTCGAACCACCGACGAGCAAAACCTCGTCGATCTCGCTGACGCTCTTGTTCGCGTCCTCGAGCGCCTTCTTGCACGGTTTCAGCGTGCGCTCGACGAGGTCTGCGACCATCGCCTCGAACTTCGCGCGCGTCAGCTTGATGTTCAGGTGCTTCGGACCGTTCGCGTCCGCCGTCAGGAACGGAAGGTTGATGTCGGTCTCGAGCACGCTCGAGAGGTCGATCTTTGCCTTCTCTGCCGCCTCCTTCAGACGCTGCAGGACCATCTTGTCTTTCGAGACGTCGATCCCCGTGTCCTTTTTGAACTCGGCGATGAGCCAGTCGATGATCACGTGGTCGAAGTCGTCACCACCGAGGTGCGTGTCGCCGTTCGTCGACTTCACTTCGATGACGTTGTCACCGACCTCGAGGATCGAGATGTCGAACGTACCACCACCGAGGTCGTACACGGCGATGAAGCGCTCGTCCGTCTTATCGAGTCCGTAGGCGAGTGCCGCTGCCGTAGGCTCGTTGACGATGCGTTTCACGTCGAGACCGGCGATGCGTCCGGCGTCTTTCGTCGCCTGGCGCTGCGAGTCGTTGAAGTACGCCGGAACGGTGATGACCGCTTCGGTGACTTCCTCGCCGAGATACGCTTCGGCTGCGTTCTTCAGCTTCATCAAGATCTTCGACGAGATCTCGGGTGGGCTGTACTTCTTCCCGCGAATCTCGATGTGCGCGTCGCCGTTGTCGCCCTTGACGACGCCGTACGGCACTCGCTCGATCTCTCGGGTCATCTGGGTGTGCTTCATGCCCATGAAGCGCTTCACCGAGAAGATCGTGTTCTCGGGGTTCGTGATCGCCTGGTTTTTCGCGATGCGTCCGACCAGGGTGTTGTCCTTGTCGTCGAACGCGACGACCGACGGGGTCGTCCGCGCTCCTTCTTCATTGGTGATGACCTTCGGTTCCTTTCCTTCCATCACCGCTACTACGGAGTTGGTCGTACCAAGGTCGATGCCGATGATTTTTCCCATCTTTCGTTTCCTCACACGTATGGATGTTGTTTCGTTGGCCGGACGCTGACCCGCGCGCGGCCCCTCACGTTTTCGCAGTTGACTCTATTCACCAGCCCGGGACCGGCAACCACGGATCTCCACTTTGCTAGGCGGCTGCGTCACCTGACGCCGCGCCTGCCGACGAGCTCGACGAACTCTCGCTCTTCGAAGAACCGTCGCTGCTCGAGGAACCGTCGCTGCTCGACGACGCGTCGCTCGAACTGGCGGACGTGGAAGCACCGCCCCCGGCCGAAGCAGAAGCCTTCGCTCCCGGTGATTTGTAGTCGGTCACGTACCAGCCTTCCCCTTTGAGTTGGAAGCCGGTGCGAGAGATCGCACGACGAGGGTCGGCCGCGCCGCACGCCGGACATTCGGCGGGTTCGGGGTCCGATCTCTTCTTCATCTTCTCGAAGAGCTCGCCGCACTCGTCACACTGATATTCGTAAATCGGCATGAAAGTACCTCGCGGGTTGAATTTCGGAGTCGTTCGAACGAGGCCGCAGGTAGCACAATCGTGCCGATCAGATCCCGCGCGACCCCGCACGGAGACTAGTCATGATGACTGCAGGGTCAAGGTGCTATTTGCACTCTGGAGCGGAGACTGCCAAAAATCTCAGATTCCGAAGCGAATACCGAGCACTGCGGCCGCGATCCAGGTGAAGCCGCCTTCTGGCTCCGGCAGTGAGACGATGTAACCGGCGTAGCCTTCCGCCCCTGCGTACATCACCTTCGCGAATTCGACACCGGCCTGCACCCCGGCACGGGGGAACAGCCCCTTGATCCCTTCGCTGCCGTCGGACTGCTTCCCGAAAAAGTACACGAACTGTGCCGTCGGTTCGACGTAGAGCGGCCCCGGCACTACGTCGAGGTCGAAACCGAGCCCGATCTGATTCCAGGCCGAGCCTGCGGGATGGAAGTTTGCGTCGAGAAAGAGGTCCACCATCAGAGCTTCGATTCCCACGGTGAACCCGTAACCCAGCCCGGCGTCGTTCTTCGCGAAGTAGCTGTGCTTCGGGTCGCCGCTCAGATACGAGCCGTGGCCGTTGCCATAGATTTGAAGCAGCTCGGCCGACGCACTCGCGGGGAGCAGCAGGGCCGCGAGCGACGAGAGCAGGACGAGGGTTCGTTTGTGCATGACTACCTCCCAGAGGGGGACTTCCATCATTGTGCGCATTGTTTGACGCACGGCCACCACACTTTTGTTCACTGATCGCCGAAGCACTGGAGAATGAATCGCGGCCGCGGTACGTTCCCGACGTGATGAAGAGGCTGATTGTCATACTGCTCGCCGCCGCCGTCTTCCCGGCCAGCGTCGCCGCGCAAGAGGCCGAACGCGTCGTCATTCGCCCCGGCGAGTCGACGGGGCCCGCCTGGCTCGGCGTTCGGCTCGGTCAGACCGATGATCCCGTCGGTGTTCCGATCCTGGGAGTGCTCCGAGACTCTCCCGCAGCGAAGGCCGACATCCGGGCGGGGGACCGACTGCTACGGGTCGACGGAAAACCCGTCGAGAGTCTGCGCGACCTCGTCCGCGTCCTGCGGCCGCACGGAGACGGCGATTCCGTCCCGGTCGAGGTCCAGCGCGACGGGAAGCGGCAGACCCTGAACGCGAAGCTCGTGAGTCAGCCCGACATGGAAGCCGTCACTCGTCGACACCTGGTCGGACACCCCGCGCCGCCACTGGCGTTCGCATACGCGGGCGATGGCACCCCGAGCGCGCTCGCCGATCTGCGGGGAAAACCGACCGTCCTCGAGTTCTGGGCGACCTGGTGCGGCCCGTGCCGGTATGTCTCCAAGGAGCTCGCCGCATTGAAGGAGCAGTTCGGCGACCAGATCAACATCGTGGGCGTGTCCGACGAGGAGATGCCCGTCATCCGGAAGCATCTCGAGCGCTTTCCGGCACACTACGCCGTCGCGAGCGCGGTTGGAGACGACCTGGGCGAGTACCTGGTCCAATCGCTCCCGATGATCGTCATCCTCGATGCCGAACACCGCGTCGCCGCGGTGGAGTTCGGCCGCGGGCACCGCGCAGGGGTGGCCGCGAAACTTCAGACGCTCCTCTCAGAAGACCGGACGACCCTGTCCAACGATTAGCGGGGCGGCACGACCAGCAAGCCGGCCTCGCGCAGCGCGGCGACGACCTCGTGCCGGCGATCGTATTTTCCGATCTCGAGGAGCAACCCGACGACGTCGCAACCGAAGCCAAAGACCAGAGCATAGTCTTGTAGGCCGACCGTCTCCAAAGCTCTAGCGATCTCGTCCCGCGTCGCGTCGTGGGCGATCGTCGCGAGCCCGTCCCCCGACCAGAGGTCGGACCGGCCGAACTCTGACGGGAACTCGAAGTCCGCTGGCCCCATCGCGAGGGCGACGAAACCTCCTCCACTACGAAACTTCACCCCCCACTCCGGCTCGGCCGCGCGATCCTTCACGTCGATGAAGTTCTGATTCGCGTAGAAGGCAGCCAGACCGAGGGCCGTGGCGCGATTGCCGGCCGCCGTGAAGTCGACGTCCCACGTGATGTCCTGCGTGCCCGGTTTCGCATACGGCGTGCTCTTCCCGCGAGCCTCGGAGCCGCGAGCATACACCCGCAATCCGGGGCCCACCGTCCGATCGAGAAGCAGTCTGGAGGTGCCGCCGTAGTCGACCAGAATCGCCGCTGCTCTACCCCCTCGAAGTAGCGCCCCGATGGTGTCGATCGCGGGGAAAAGCCCCGGGGCGATGTAGTAGTCGCACGGCAGCATCCGCGACGCCTGAAGATCGTCGACCAGCGGCTCGATCGTCTCCAGATGTCGTTGGAGCGGGCCGGGGAGGGCGATGATTTCTTCGCGCTCGATCCAGCCGTCGTCGAGCGGCACGTGAAGCTCGCACACCGAGTACGCACTCGGCTCGGCGATCCACGACCAGAGCTCGTCCTTCGTCAGCGGCTCCTCACGGCCCTCGGGGGTCACCGCCACGTGCGTCCGGTACCATCCGTCCGGGGTCAGGTGGATCTGCTCGGGGGGCAGCGCGTCCAGGACTTCGTTGCCGAACACGAACCCGCGGAAGGCGTCGTCGCGATAGTCCGTGATCGATCCCTCCACCACCTCTGCACGGCCCTGCGCGATCGACCCGGCGAGCAGCTCGCGCTGACGTTCACGGAGCCCGGCGCTCGGCTCGACGATGCGGTAGGTCAGGCGATCGCGCCATGGCCCCATCGCCACCGCGGCAAGCACGTCGCGCGCGAGGCTGCCGTCGCCCCCGCCGAACTCCAGAAACACGACCGGTCCGTCGTCGAGGTCGAGCTTCGCGAGGCACGCCTCCGCAGCGTCCCACACCATCGTCCCGAAATGAGGGCTCAGGTCGGTCGCGTATGTGGTGAAGTCACCCCCTTCGCCGAACTCGACTCGACCCGATGCGTAGAAACCTGCAGTCGGGTGGTACAGACATGCACGCGTCCACTCGGCGAACGACGGGATGCGGGTCGCCTCGGTGGCGGAAACGATGCGGGTCGGGGGGAGAGGATCGAGACGTCTCATGCGGGCAGTGTTGCGCCGACCCGCCCGTTCCGCCACCCATTTCTGACGACTCGCCTCCCTGATCCCGAGGCCTACGATTTCGACCCTACGAAGGTGTTGACACCACCGGGTGGTTCATTTACAAACCTCCTCCCTCGCGGGAGTAGCTCAGCTGGTAGAGCACGACCTTGCCAAGGTCGGGGTCGCGGGTTCGAATCCCGTCTCCCGCTTCGAAGAAGCCCCTCAGAAATGAGGGGCTTTTTTCGTGGCGCGTCCCGTCGTCTACTTCTCGTCTGCTTCCGTCTTGGACCTCCGGGGTCGAACCCATCGCTCCCGGCGTCCCACTCAGGAACTGCTGGAACTTCCTCTCTTTTCGAACCGATGCGAGGAAGTGGTAAGCTGGGCCCCGGTGTCACGGGGTAACCACTAAGCAGGGAGACACATGGGGCGTGCATGGCCAGACGGGGTGGGGGGCGAACGACGAACGATTCAATCGTGTCGGGGCAGGGGTGGTGTTCGGACGGCGCGCGGAGCCAGTTCCCTCGTGCTTCTGCTGTTGGGAGGCCTCGGAGGCTGCACCCCTTCCGACTCGCGAGGCGGCGACGCGGGACTGGAGCCCGACGCTGCCGTGAACGACGCCGGCCCCCGGAGCACCGACTTCTCTCTCGACGCGCTCGCCACGAACTCGCCCAACGTGGCCGTGTCCCGTTCCATAGAGCTAGCCGAGGGAGAGTCGCAGGCGGTGCCGGTGGTGCTCGACGCCCCACCCGCGGAGTCGTTCAGCCTCCGAGCAAAGGTGAGCGACCCCGATCGAATCTGGGTGGATCGGCCCAGCCTGCGTTTCGAGCCGGCGGATTTCGACGTCCCGCGTACCGTGATCATCTCGTCGAGGGAGGACGCTGTCTACCGGAGCGACGAGACACACTCTGTCACCTGGGAACGGTTTGGTGGTGATCTCGACGGCACCCCCGCGGCCGAAATGACGGTGTCGATCCTCGAGTCGCTGGCGCTCCCCTCGATCGCTGTCGCACCTACGAGCCTCAGCACCAGCGAGAGCGGGGGAACTGCGACGTTCGAGGTCGCGTTGTCGAGTGAACCAACCCACGCCGTGACGGTCCGTCTGTCGGGAGTGGATGCGACCGAGGGCTCCGTGGACCACGAAACGCTGACCTTCGAACCCTCGTCGTGGACCGATCCTCGCGTAGTCACCGTGACCGGACTGGACGACGGCTTCCTCGACGGGCCACAGAACTATCAAATTGCCCTCCAATCTTCCTCCAACGACGGCTGGTATGACGCCCTCCAGCTGCCGATGGTGGAAGTCGACAACCTGGACGACGACAGCGCGGGTGTGTCGGTGAACCCCACAGCACTTCTCACCCGCGAGACGACGCCGGGGCCCGTCACGTTCTCCGTGGTCCTCGACGCGAAGCCGACCGCGGACGTCTCGATCGGGATCGCGAGCAACGATACGTCGGAGGGGACGGTGGCGCCCTCGTCGGTCGTCTTCACCCCCGACACGTGGGACGTTCCTCGGGTCGTCGCCGTCACCTCTCAGGACGACGACGACTGCGGCGACGATGGACGATACACCATCGAGCTCACCCCGGCCGTATCGCTCGACCCCAACTTCGACGGAATCGATCCCGATGACGTTTGGGTCGACAATCTCGACGACGATCACGGCTATCTGTTCGCGGCGCCAACCACGCTGGTCACCACCGAGCAGGGGGACTCGCAAACGTTCTCGGTGGCGATTCTGTGCCGTCCGACCACCGACGTGACCATCGAAATCGAGAACACCGATCCGTCCGAGGGGCTGCTCTCCACGTCGCAACTGGTCTTCACTCCTGCCACCTGGGACTCCCGACGGAGCGTCACCGTCCATCCCGTGGACGACGCGATTCAAGATGGAGGTATACGCTACGTGATAGAGCTCCGATCGGCAGCGTCCTCGGACCCCGCGTTCGTCGCCGCCTTCGAACAGGTCGTCGTCTGGAACGAGGACGACGACTGAGCGAGTTCGGGATGAGGAGTCTCCGTAGAACAACGCCGAAGTTCACTTCGACTCACCCCCTTCGAGGGTGTCGAGCAGTTCCAACAGCACGTCATGGGCCGCTGCGAGCCGATCGGGGCCTACATCGTCAGCGAACTCCTCTTCGAGTGCACCGAGTTGTCGCATCCCCTCGCGAAGCCCGAAGCCGCCTCGTTCGCTGAAACGGATCAGCTTGGCGCGTCCGTCCGTGGGGTCCGGGACTTTCTCGAACATCCCGAGCTCCACGAGCTCGTCCACCAACTGTGCGGTGGCCTGCTTGGTCACCCCCAGCCGCTCGGCGAGGTCCGTCAGCCGAATCCCTTCGAAGTCGACATGCGGGAACAACGCCGTGTGCGACACGCGAATGCGTTCGTCGCCGGTCAGCTCCCGCACCCGTCGGATCGCCTCCTCGTTCGCCAGCCGCGACACCTTGAACAGCACCTGCAAGAAGCTCTGTCGCTTCTCGAGCTCGAACGCTTCCGGATCGAATTCGTCCGTCATTTCGCCTCCCGGAGCCAGGCGGCTCCTTCCATGAAGGCCTCCTTTCCACCGACCGCGATGGGGGCTCCATGGCCGAAAACGATCGCATCGAACTCCCGCTCCGCAATCTCGTCGAGGCTCCTGGCCGCCGCGCGCTTGTCGTTGAAGGAAGTCCAGCGAAGGACGCGGCTCATCGCGACTTCGTCGTAGAACCCCATCATCTTCGTGTACGTCTTCGCCCACCAATCGTCGGGTCGCCCCACGTTGTGCATCAGATCGGAGACGATCAGTGTCCCCGACGGCTCGTGGAGGAGTGCCGTCTCCTCCATCCGAAATCCGTCGACCGAGAACTCCGTCACCGCGCCACCGAAGTCGGTCGCTTCCGAACCGTAGTGCTCGCGATCGATCCGCAAATCGCTCCGCTTCTTTCGAAGACCGGGCGGCGCGTGAACCTTCGCGTCGGGGTAGGCGTCCGCCCACTCGCCCACCCAGAGGTGGTGGAACGTGTTCGGCGCATACACATGCCGCACGTCACCGAGTGCATCGATTGCGGCGCGGCGCTCCGGCGTCATCGCCAGCGGCGAATAGAGCAGCAAACCTTCGGGGGTCCGAAGGCACGCCATCGTGGCGTTCATCTTCATCCCCACGAGGTTCACGGTTCCGCAGTCGACCCAGACTCCGTCTCTCAATCTTTCCATCTTCTCTCGCTCCGTCAGGTGGGCTTGACGAAATGGAGCGTGTCAGGCGCGGGCAGTGTAGTCAAGCTATATTGACAATGTCGAGCCGGTGCGGTCTGCCGCCGCGCTCGCGGCACCACGGTTCCGGCCCGAGAGTTTACAAAGTCCGCCGCTCGACCGATGGTCTTGGGAAATCTCAACCGAGGAGACGTCATGCCCAAGCTCAACACCTACCTCACATTCAACGGCACCTGCGAAGAAGCTTTCGAGCACTACAGAGCAGTCTTCGGCGGTGAGTTCACGAACCTGCAGCGGTTCGGCGACATGCCGGGCGGCGCCGGAGAGACGAACCCCGAGGCGATCATGCACGTGGGACTGCCGATCGGGGACGACGTCTTGATGGGGAGCGATACGAACGCCGCGATGGGGGACGTCACGATGGGACGAAACTTCTCGATCTCGGTGAGCCCCGACTCGAGAGAAGACGCCGACCGCATCTTCCAGGGCCTCGCCGACGGCGGCAACATCACGATGCCGATGGCCGACACCTTCTGGGACGCGTACTTCGGGATGTGCGTCGACCGGTTCGGCGTCCCGTGGATGATCAATTACGAAGCTCGGTAGTACGCTGTTCCGAAAAGTGTTGCCGCCGCTCTCCCGTCGCGGGTCAAAGCACTGACCACGACGGGATGGTGACATGACGAGCAGGACCGCAGTTGCGATCGCGGCGCTACTTCTGGCTGGATGCTCCGGCAGGTTCGGAATCTCCAACACGGCAGGGGAGGGCGCCGACGAAGAGAAGATCGTCGTCGATACGATCAGCGAGGAAGACCCCGACACCTACGACGGCGTCTCCGGCGAGGCGTACGTGCCGGAGGTTCCGGTCGTCGAGATCGATGAAGATGCGCCGGGCATCGAGGCGGTCGATTCGCTCGGCGAATCCGGGATGCGACGGCTGACGCGCGCCGAGGTGGTCGATTCGGTCGAGATTTCCGTCGGTGTTTCGGTCGACCATCTGGTCGATGAACTCCCCCTCGACATCGGAGGGACGACCCACTTCGACAACGAGGTCGCGTCGCAGTCGATCTCCTCGATCGAGGTCTCCGAGTATCTCTCCTTCGCCGAAGAGGTAGGGGCACGCGCCGCTGCGGACGTCGCGCTTCCCGCTCGCGTGGCCGGTTGCACCCCTTTGGGAGCCGACGACATCGATTGCCTGACCGCGGTCACCGAAGCGATCGCGACCCGACTGTTTCGGCGAACCGTGGACGAAGCCGAAGCCGCCCGCTTCTCGGAAGCGCTGATCCCCTACGCGATCGAGGACGGTGAGTTCGCGACCGGCGTCGAGTTGGTGGTGACCGCGCTCTTGATTCATCCCGAGTTCCTCTACCGGACCGAACCGGACGTCGACGTTCTGGACGGGCCCGCCATCGCGTCGCGAATGTCGTTTCTCATCTGGGGGACGGGGCCGGACGAGGAGCTCCTCGCCGCAGCCGAAGCGGGCTTCCTCACTACGGAGAGCGAACGTCGCGTCCAGGCGGAACGAATGCTCGAGGACCCCCGAGCTCGAACTCAGTGGCGACGATTTCACGCGATGTGGCTCGGTTACGCGGAGAACACGCTTCCCGCGGCGCTTGCCGACGACATGGAGGAGGAGACCGGCGCCCTCATCGAGTCCGTGGTGTTCGACGACCCCACCGACTGGATGGAGCTATTCCGACGCGACCGCACCTTCGTGTCGCCGGAGCTCGCCGACTTCTACGGTCTCCCGGCACCGGCGAACGTCGACTGGGTCGACACCGGATCGCGGCGTGGAGGTGGCGTTCTCTCGCACGCCACGGTCTTGAATCACGGCCACAAGGGCGGGGCGTTCTCGGACACCAGTCCCACGCTGCGCGGTTACGAGCTCTTCAAGCGTCTGACGTGCGGAACGCTCGGCGGAATCCCGCCGCAGGTCGACGTCGACAGCCCGCCGGGAAGCCCGGGCCAGTGCAAGGCGGACGCATACTCGATGCGTGACAATCCGAACTGCTCCTCGTGCCATCAGATCACCGACGGGATCGGTTTCGGCCTGGAAAACTTCGGATTCTACGGCGAGTGGCGCGACGTCGAGCCGAACAACGACGCGTGCGTCATCGACGGTGTCGGATCGTTCCGGTCCGAGTCGTTCGTCGGTCCTGCGGAGCTCGGAGAGATCCTGGCTGCCGATCCGGCGGTCCGGACGTGCGCCACGCGGCAGCTTTTCCGCTTCGCCACGGGACGGCTCGAAACGGCGGCCGACGAGGAGCGCATCGAAGCGCTCGCGACGACGCAACTGCGCGAAACCACCCTCACCGACACCCTGGTCGAGCTCATCGCGAGCCCGGCATTCATCACCCGAGGAGAAGACCGATGAAGACGCTTTCTCGACGTACGTTTCTTCGTGGCGCCGGCGGTTTCGCCGTGAGCCTCCCGTTCCTCGAGGCGATGCTGCCCTCGCTCGCCACGGCCCAGACCTCTGGCACGAAGCGGTTCGTGACGTGCTTCGCAGGGACGGTGGTCGGACCAGACCGCGTGAGCAGCCCGGGGGCCTTCGGCGCACTCCCTTCGACGCTCCCCGCCGCATGGAAGGGGCTCGAGCAGGTGAAAGATCATGTCTCGATCATCTCGAACTGCGAGATCCCGGTGTACAACAGGGGGACCACGAGCGGCCCTGCCTGGGCAATCAACAAGCAGCACGCGACGACCCCTGCTCCGATGCTGGCGGGGACCAGGTCGTTGGAGCACATGGCGGTGATGACCGGCGCCCACACCGCCGACCAGTTCGCGGCGGACGCCATCGGTGGCAACTCGAAGTTCGCGTCGATGCAGATGCGCGTGCAGACGATCGCCTACTCGGGCAGCAGCAACGAGGTGAAGGGGATCATGTCGGCACGGTCGGACAACGGCACCCTGAACGCACTGCGTCCCCGCGTCAGCCCCACGGAGATCTATCAGGCGCTCTTCGCCGACCTCACGAGTCCGCAGACTCCGACGGGACCCAATCCGATGGAACGCCGTGGGAGCGTGCTCGACCTCGTGCTCGAGGACGCGAGCCGACTCAATCAACGCGTGAGCGCCGCGGACCGCGTCCGTCTGGAGCAGCACTATGAAGAGATTCGGAAGATCGAGCGGACTCTGCAGGCGGCGCCGACTCCCGTCGCGACCGGCTCCTGCTCGCCGGTCGCGCCGAACGCCGATCCCTCGATCGGACCGAACTCCTTCGGAAGCACCTCGAACGAGACCGCGCGCGGCGAGGTGATGGCGGATCTCATCGCGATGGCGTTCGCATGCGACGTCACCCGGGTCGTGTCGTGGATGCTGACCTACGACCAGGTCTTCATGGGAAGCGTCGACGGGACTGCCAACATGCACGAGGACTCGCACAACATCAGCGACCGCGAGACAGTCGTGGGGGAAAACGCCAACTGGCATGCTTCTCTCTTCGGTCGCCTGGTGAAGCGGTTGAACGAGCTCCCCGAGGGCACCGGTACCGTGCTCGACAACACGTTCCTGTCGCTGATGTTCGCCGAGGGGAAGACCGCCCACAGTCGGCGCTACATGCGCCACGTCGTCGCCGGCATGCCGTCGTTCATCAAGAATGGCCAGCACATCGACGCGGGTAATCGGCACCCCGGCGGAATTCAGATCGCCGGCTTGCAGGCGGTCGGGGTTCAGACCGACACGATGAACGAGCTCAATGGAGCGATGACCGAGATCATCGTCTGAGCCGGTTGAATCCTCGGCGCTCGGGACCAAGTTGAGCTACCGGAGCCGAGCCTATGGATTTGTTTCAAGACGTCGAAAACCTCTGGTCGATCCCGCTGGCCGCGATCGTCGCGTACATCACGCTGATCGTTTGTGCGCGCATGGTGGGCCTGCGGTCGTTCTCGAAGATGTCGAGTTTCGACTTCGCGCTCACCGTCGCGATGGGGTCCGTCCTCGCCTCGACGATCATCGCCCAGAAGCCCCTCGTGGCTCAGGGAGTCGTGGCGCTGGTGAGTCTCTTCGTGATCCAGTGGGTCACATCGAGGCTCAGGAAGCGGTTCCGTCCGGTCGAGAGCATCGTGGACAACGAGCCGCTGCTCCTGATGGACGGCGAGGAAATCTTGCACGAAAATCTCTCTGCTTCCCGCGTGACGGAGGACGACCTGCGCGCCAAGCTGCGGGAGGCGAACGTTCTCGACCTTTCGGAGGTGCGTGCCGTGGTGTTGGAGACGACCGGTGACGTCAGCGTGCTTCATTCCTCGGACGAAGACCGCACCCTCCAGCCCGAGCTTCTGAAGAACGTGCAGCGCTGAAGGAGAACGGTGGCTGGCATCTGGCTTTTCAAATCGGAACCCGACGACTACTCGCTGGACGACCTGCGCGCCGACGGGACGGTGCGGTGGGACAGCATTCGCAACTACGGTGCCCGCAATCGCCTGCGACGGTGCGCACCGGGCGATCGAGTGCTCTTCTACCACTCCGGTCGAGAACCCGCCGTGGTGGGCGTGGCGAAGGTCGTCTCCGAAGCGTATCCCGACCCGACTCAGTTCGACGAATCGAGCGACTACCATGACCCAAAGTCCGACCCCGACGACCCGCGTTGGTGGGCGGTGGACATCGAGTTCGTTCGGGCGTTCGACTCGCCGGTCACTCTGCAGGCGATGAAGCAGAGCTCCGAGCTCGAAGGGATGGAGGTCCTGCGGCAGAGCCGGCTCTCCGTCTCCGAGGTGCAGCCCGGCGAGCTCGAGTGGATCCTCGCTGCCACCTGAACCACGGTCCGTCTAGACGAAGTCTGATCGAACCTGCTGAACCAACCAACAGCCCTTTTCGATCCCCGGCCGGCGAGATAGGCTGGGCCCGTGGAAGCCCTCGCCGAAAATCTGGAGTCGGGTCTCTTCGACCTCTTCGGTCATCCGGAGTTTCGCGGAGGCCAGCGCGAAATCATGGAGACGATCGTCTCGGGTGAGGACACGCTGGTGGTCATGCCGACGGGGGCGGGCAAGAGCCTCTGCTACCAGCTCCCCGCGTGTGTGACGCCCGGGATTACCCTGGTCGTCTCGCCTCTGATTGCCCTGATGAAGGATCAGGTGGACGCGCTCACCGCGCGAGGCCTCCCCGCGACGTACATCAACTCGTCCCTCGGACTCGCCGAACAGCGCGATCGGCTGGAGGGGATGGCACGAGGTGCGTACAAGCTCGTCTACGTCGCCCCGGAGCGATTCTCGAACAACGCGTTCGTCCGCGCGGTTCGCGACATGCCGATCAGCCTCTTCGCGGTGGACGAGGCGCACTGCATCAGCCAGTGGGGCCACGATTTCCGCCCCGACTATCGGCGGCTCGGCGAAGCCCGGCAGGTGCTCGGAGAGCCCACGACCGTTGCCCTTACAGCGACGGCGACCCCGGTGGTCCAGCGAGACATCCTCCACGGGCTCGGGCTAGACCGCGCGGAAGTTTACGTCCGCGGTTTCGAGCGCCCCAATCTCTTCTTCGAGGTCGCGCATACTCGGGGGAACGACGAGAAAGAGCAGAGAATTCAAGCGCTCGTGGAACGGCACGAGGGGGAGTCGATCGTCATCTACTGCGCGACGCGTCGGCAGGTGGAAGACGTACGTAAAGCGCTGCGCTCGATGAAGATCGACGTCGGGATGTACCACGGAGGGATGACGGACGCGCAGCGTGAGTCCGCCCAGAACGGCTGGATGGGACGCGACTTCGACGTGCTCGTCGCCACCAATGCGTTCGGCATGGGGGTCGACAAGGCGGACGTTCGAGCGGTGATCCACTACAACATCCCCGGCAGCCTCGAAGCGTATTATCAGGAGGCAGGTAGGGCGGGGCGCGACGGCGGGGATGCGAACTGTCTCTTGCTCTTCAACTACGCCGACCGCGGCATCCACGAGTTCTTCACGGAGAACTCGTTCCCTTCACGCGCCGGGTTCACCGAAGTGTGGGAACAGGTCAGGAGGTTCGGTCCGGGGACGCACGCGATGGAGGTCGACGACATCGCACGACGCGCGGACTCGCTGCACCGAATGGGGGTCGAGAACGTCCTCCGAACCCTTCGTTTTCATGGGCACCTCGATTTTGGCACGCGCTCCGGGATGGGGTGGCTGGCGGTGATCGACGACGTCCCGACGTCGAGCCTCCGGGTCGACTGGGCGGAAATCGACCAGCGTCGAAAGATCGCTCAATCGCAGCTCGAAGACGTCGTGAAGTACGCTTCGCGGCGCGTCTGTCGGCCGCGTCAGGTCGTCGAATATTTTGGCGGTAGTCCCTCCTTCGGGGACGGCTGCGACCACTGCGACGTATGCTGCGGGCCCCCCGAACATGCCACCGCCGCCGTCGAGTCACGCACGATTCGGGTCGACTGTACCCTCGACGTCGCCGTCAAGAAGCTGCTCGCCGGCGTCGCCCGGGCCCGAGGCACCTGGGGAGCCCACATGGTCGCAGGAATGCTGCGGGGGTCGAAGGCGAAGAAGATCGCGAAGGCGAGGCTCGATCGCCTCTCTACGTTCGGCATCCTCAGCGAAGTACAGCAGGACGACCTCGTCTTTCTGCTCGACGTCCTCGCCCGGCATGGGCTCCTGCAGCGAAACAAACATGGCTGCCTGAGTCTCACTGACCGCGGTCAGTCGGTGATGACGAGCCAGGAAGACATCTCGGCAGCGCTCCACGCGACGCTCTCGAGCTCGTTGGTCGAGCGAGGGAAGAGACGACGGTCGTCGTCCCCCGCACCATCACCGGATCCCGCGCGGCGCCGTCCGACCGTTTCGAAACGCACCATCGACGACGGGTCGACCTATGACGAGACGAGGCAACTGCTGGAGTCCGGGCGAACATACGAGGAGGTCGCCGAGGAGCGGGGCCTGACCGCGAGCTCGATCCTTCGTCACATTCTGGTCCTGTCGAGCCAGGGAATCCAGATCGACCTCTCGTCGTATCTCGACGAAGGAATCCTGCGCGACATCGAACCCCACGCGGTCGAGTGGCGCCCCGGGGACCCCCTCAAGCCCCTGCTCGACGCCGTCTCTGACCCCTGCTCCTACGCACAACTCAAGCTCAACCTCGCCCATCTACTGCAGCAGCGGTCGGCAGACGGCAGCTAGCGCGCTGCATTTCACGATACCACCGGCCGGCGTCAGCCGGCCCACGTTCCTTGTTCGCGCGCGCAGCTCCAGCTCCCCTCGCCCATTACTGCAGCAGCGGTCCGCGCTCCCGTGACGGCACCCCACCGGCCGGCGTCAGCCGGGCTGCGGCGCGGAGCGCCGTCGCAACCCCGCGGGTACGCGGGGGCGCGCGGGGCGGTTACTCCCGAGGCGTCAGGCGCCCGGCGAGCCACGCGTCGGTGTCGCTGTCGTAGTGTTTGGAGAAGCGTCTGTCCGACGGCCCACCGCAGAGCGAAGTGTGCAGCTCGCTGCTCCCCATGTCGGCGACGAGTCGCAGCGACGGGGCGAAGCTGGTCATGCGTTCGCCCGCGAAATAGATCTGCCCTTGCTGGATCGTCGCGCGTCCCCCGCGTAGGACAATGGGGCCCCTGTCGAAGCCGAAAAAGCGAGGCAATTTGCCGGAGAAGAACATGTTGGTCAGCGGAATACGGTTTCGGGAACCCCACGGCTCCGGTGTGAGATGGTCGACCCTCGCGAGGGCCGCAGACCAGATCTCGGAGCGCGTTCGGCCGGCGTGCCAGGGGGAGCCGTCGGCGGTGAGAAGCCGGTCGAAGTTCTGGTAGAAGTCGATGAAGATGCCCGTCTTTCCCCGGAGGTGGTCGATCACGTCGGGGCCCAGGACCGAGCCGAACATCTCGGAGAACAGTGCCTCGTAGAAAAGCTCGAACGCCGTAGCGCCTTCGCTCTCTCCGTCGTAACAGAGGTCCCATTGGGCTAGCTTTCGCGACACGGGCCCATCTTTCAGCAGAGGGCGGAGGACCTCCATGAACTCTTCGGCCTGGATCGAGTAGACGTCCGTCTGCATCCGGCGAAAGGAGTCTACGTCGTGTTTCTCGGTCGCCAGCAGGAGTTGGCGGACGCGGCGGGCACGATAGTCCCCCATCGGCATGTTGATGGGGTTCGCTTCCCCGAGATGATTCAGATCGTCGTTGGCGGTGACGATGATGCCGTCGTCCGGGTTGTGCGATTTCGGGAGCTCCGATTGTGGGACGGTCCCTCGCCATGCACTTTCGGGGTCCCACGCGGGTCTGGGGACGAGGCCGGACCGTCCCTGGCTCCGCTGCGGCATTCGGCCGGACATCTGGTAGCCGATATCCCCGCCGGCGTCGGCGAAGATCCAGTTGAAGGAGGGCTCCAATCGAGCGAACGCCGCCATGCCTTCAGTGACAGAGTCGGCCTCCCACATCTCGTAGAGCGCGTTGACTGATTCGGCTCCGGCTGTGTCACTCGCCCACTTCGTGGCGAGGTGGAAGCCGTCGACGGTGAGGTCGCCGTCCACGGTTCCGCGATCGGTTTCCCAGATGACCATGGTCACCGGTGGGCTTTTCTTCCTGCGGATGACCTCTTCGCGCCGGACGGGTTCGACCCAGGCGTCGCCCCTTCGTACGCGACCGTCGCGCGCTTCCTCCACCCACGAGTCGATCGCATCCATGAAGGTGTACGTTGCGCCCCAGCTCAAGGCTCGGTTCCTTCCCACCAGCGGGCCTGGAATCCCGGGCATCGTCACGAGCTGGGCGTGGCCCCCGGGCCACTCGAAGGTCTGTTCGACCCAGACGTTGGGGAGGCGATTCGTCTCGAGGTGGGGATCGTTCGCGAGGAGAGGGCGACCCGACGAGCTTCGCTCTCCACTGACGCACCAGTTGTTCGACGCCATCGTTCGGAACGGGGCGGTCGCCCACTGAACCTCGGGTGGGACGATCCTTTCGCCGAGTGCGAGCGGTTCGATGATGTCACGGTCGAGCTGTTTGGCGATGCCGGGGAAGAGCGCGTCCAGAAGCTCGTCGGAGACCCCCGCCTGCACCATTTGCACGATGAGACGTTCGACCTCGCCCTGCGATTGCGCCAGCCCCACGTACCCGATGACCCGCGCGAGCGAGATGCTGTCCCCCGCCGCCCATGGCTCGGGTCGATAGCCGACGAGCTTGAACTCCCACGGCACCTTCTCGGCGAAGCGGTCGTTGACGCCTGCGCAGTAGGCCGTCACGGCGTCGGCCACGTCGGGCTCCAGCTTCGCGATCTCGGCATCGAGGCCGCGACGGAAATCGAGACGACGGAAGAAGCGGTCCACCTCCACCATCTCGTCGGAGTCGTCGAGAAGCTCGGAAGCACGTCCCGACGCGAGCACCCGCATCAGCAACATTTGCAGGCCGCGGTCCCGGGCGTGAAAGTAGCCCATCCCGTAGTAGAGAGCGTCGATATTCGGGCCCGAAATCTGGGGGATTCCGCGGGCGTCGCGAGTCGCTTCGAATGGTCGTGATGTCATGGTGGAACTGTAGCGCAACGACGGCCGCAACGCTCGACGGTAATCGTCGAGAGGCAACGGGGCTGCGCTCCGCGGCGGCTCCGCCGTGTCGGGGAAAAGCCCTGGATCGCTTGCAAACGAGGGGTTCGGTTGTTAGAAGTGCGCCGCGGGGCCGGTGTTCAGTTCGAACCTCGGTCCGTTTAACGAGACCTCCGGCTGCGGCCGGTACAAAGAGAAGAACATGGCTGAAAGAATTCAAGGCAGAGTGAAGTGGTTCAACGAAGAAAAGGGCTTTGGTTTCATCGCTCGCGAAGACGGAGGGGAAGATGTTTTCCTCCACTTCTCGGCGCTGAATCAGTCCGGTTTCAAAACGGTGCAGGACGACCAGCGTGTCGAATTCACCGTCGTCGCAGGTCCGCGTGGCCCCAAGGCGGAAGACGTCATCACTCTGTGATCAAGTAGCACGTCGAGAATTTCGAGGACCGGCTTCCGCCGGTCCTTTTTTTATGGCAGGGGGAACGTCGCCTGCACGGGGAGGTGGTGGTTCGCCCCTGCAGCCTCGCCGACCGAGGCATCGTCGGCCGTCGTCCCTACCGAAAATAGATAATCGACCCGCGCGTCGGGGTTGCTGCTCGGGTAGGTGAACCCGTCGTCGGACCCGGCCGATGCCCAGGCATCGGTGGTGACCCGGGTCATCGAACCATATCGCGCGTCATCCGGCTCGAAGCCGAAGCTGCCGAACACGACCATTGCCCCGCGGTCCGGAACTTCCCGCGCGACCTCTGCGGTCCAACCCGAAGACGTGTCGTCCGGCGAGAAATCGGCCGCCAGGAGTCTGAGCCTTCGTTCGGAGTCGATGCGGACGTCCGTCGCCAGCAGCACGGCGGTCGTCTCGGGAAGCTCGAGGTGCCAGTGCGCGTCGATCGGAAACGACGTCAGCAGAGCCTGTCCGGATGTGAACTCGCCGAGGTCGGTCATCGTCGTTCCCGTGTCGAGCCGGAAGTTCTCGAACCCGACCCCGAGACGCGCCGCGAGTTCGCCTTGCATCACGAACGATTGCGGAACCCCGCTGCCATCTACACAGTCTCCCTGAAGCGCGACTGCGTCGGGGGCGAAGGCTTCGAGGCCTCTCAGGAGGGCCGCACGCCGTTCGTCCCAATCTTCGGTGAGGCACCCGAGATGAACGGTCGCCGCTCGAACTCGGGAGACCTTCGCCGTCGCGTCGTCGACCGCGACCAGGCTCCCGTAGGCGGCCCGCGGTTCCCTGGTCTCTTCGTCGAGGTCGGCCCAGGTCCAGCCGCCTTCCTCGGCGCGCACGCGGAGGAAAACCGCGTAGAGGCCGCGGACCTCGAACCGCAACGACGCGCCGAACTCCCCTTCGCCGATCGCCGGGGCGTCGAATGTGCGGAAGCATTGCGCGCTACGCAGCGGGTGAGCGCCGAGCGGGCCGACGACGACCTGTGCCTCGGCGACGGGCGGGCCGTCATTTCGAACACGTGCGACGTACGGCCCGGTCGGCTCGCCGGTCGTCGTTTCGACTCCGCGGGGCCGGACCAGGTCCACACCGAGATTCGGTGCCGCTTCCGAGTCGGTCGACGCGACCTCCGAGCAGGAGAGCCGTTCGACGACGTGGGTCGGAGCAGGGGGGGAGGAGGTGTCGCCCGACTCGGCGGCGTCCATACGCGCATCAGTGGCGCCGAGGTCGGTGGTCGGTTCGGTCGGAGCTCGTTCGGGTTGGCGGCAGGAGGCCGACCAAGAAAAAACGGCGGCCCCCAGGAGGACCGCCGTCGAATGTCGGGGCGTACGCGTCACGTCTCGTTCACCCAACGATCTGGCAGGCGCCACCGCGGCAGATGAGGTTGTCGCAGCAGTCACCCGTCTCGGTGCAGGAACCTCCGATCCCTGTGCAGGTATTGGGGGTTCCGCCGCACTTCAACGTCGTCGGGTCGCAGTAGTTGTTGCAGCAGTCGCCGTCGAACGTGCAGCTCGCGCCGTCGGCCAGGCACTGGCGGTCGCAGCTACCGTCGACACAACGGGTCGTGCAGCACTCGGCGTGGAAGCGGCAGGCGCCGGCCACCGGCGTACAGGTCTGCGGGACATTGCACAGCTTAGAGACGGGGTCACAGTATCCGGTGCAGCAGTCTCCGTCCGCCGCACACGTCTCGCCCACTTCGGTGCAGCGTCCGCAGGTGTTGGTCGCGGGGTCACAGACGCCCGTGCAGCATTCGGAGTCCATCGTGCAGGCGCCACCGTCGGCGACGCACTGTTCGGGGCCACAGAAGCCGAGGCTGTTGCAGTACCCGCCGCAGCACTCGCTGTTGTTGGTGCACGCCATCCCGTCGTCGATGCACGTGACGGGATTGCAGACGAGGTTGCCGTTCATGTCGGGGGCGCAGATCCCGTCGTTACAGCAGTGTTCGCTGATGAGGCACGGGTCGCCGGTGGCGACGCAGCAGTCGGGCTCGCCGGGGGTGCAGCCCGTGATCTGTCCCCAGCACTTGTTGATGCCGCTCAGCGTTTCGATGCAGTAGGTGGACCCGCCGCAGCACTGCGACCCGGACGGGAAACCATCGTCACAGACGGCTCCGCCGGGGAGGTTGCCGTCGAGCTTCTCGCATCGTCCCCAGGTGCTCCCTTCGAAGAGCTCGCACGTGCCTTTGATCGTCGCATCGTTGCAACGCCCGTCCTGGTTGCAGCAGATCGAGTCGCTCTGGCAGAGCTCGCCGAACGACTGGCAGCCACCGGTGTAGGCGCACGACTTGGCGCCGGTCCCGTCGCCGATGCAGGCGAAGGAGCAGCAGTCTTTGTTGTCCGCGCACGGTTCGCCGACGATGAGGCACGCCTCGCTGCCGGTGCCGCGGAAGTCGGAACAGAACCCGTCGTCGCCGCAGATCTTGCCGCAACACGAATCGTCGGTGGTGCACGCCTCGCCGATCGCCTTACAGGTGGTTCCGGCACCACACCGCATCTCGCCGCCGATGTCGGTGCAGTTCTGGGAGCAGCACTCGCCTCCGGTCGCACACTTCTCTCCGGCGGAGAGGCAGATCGGTCCGGCGGAGCACATCCCCGCGTCGCAGACGTTGGAGCAGCACTCGGCGTTCCCGGTGCAAGCGTCACCGGCGGAGCTACAGACGGTCCCGGCGTCGCAAGCGCCAGCGACGCAACTCAGGGAGCAGCACTCCCCGGCCGCGGCGCAGGCTTGTCCGTCCGCCGCACAGGTCGCGCGCGGTTGCAGACAGATCCCCTGGGTTCCATCGTTGGTGGAACAGCGCCCGGAGCAGCAATCGCCGTCTGCGACGCAGTTCTCACCGTTCGCGGCCCCGCAACTCACACGTTCGCAGACCCCCGCGTTGCAATTCGTCGAGCAGCAGTCGCCGTTGGCTCCGCACGCTTCGCCGTTCAGAGCGCACATGGGGTTGCCGGCGTCGCCCCCGGCGTCGGTCGTACCCCCGTCTCCCGGAAGTCCACCGTCGTCGCCCCCGCCGTCTTCGGTGGTGGCGTCGGGGCCGGCGTCGGCCGTGCCGTTGTTCTCGCCGCCAGTGTCGGAGCCCCCGCCGTCCGGGATCGCGGCGTCGATGTCGCCGTTGTTGTTGGTCACACGACCATTGTTTGTGCCGTTGTTGTCCTCGGTGCCGCACTGGCACGCTCCGACTGCAACGAGCGCTACGAAGGGGAGAAGCCGTGTCACGCGCATGCTCGAACCTTTTGAAAGTCTGTCGGGAAAGCCCCCCCTTCGACATCGTAGCAGCGAGCCTCTCGCGTCACAATCACGTGGATCGGCTCCCCTGGGACGCCGAAATGAACCGACCGTTTCGGGGCCCTTCGCGGCGAACGACGCCGGGCTCAGGGCGGATACCGCACCGTCGAGGGATATGCGAACGTCTCCTCCAGCACCTCCAGGGCCGAGATCGCGCACGAAGGGATTTCCATCATCTCGTCGTCGTGAAGCACCACGCAGACGAAATCGTCGGGCCTGAGGATGATGCTCAGCGGCGAGACGCGACCCGACACGAGGTCGGACTCGAGGTCGATCCGGCGATTTTGGGCCACCGCTCGGACGAGTTTTGGGAAGTGTGTGGCTGCGTTCGGCGTGGGCAGCTCGGTTCGAAACTTCCGGTCGAAGTTCGCCAGGGCGCTCGCGAGCAAGAAGTCCCGGTCTCGAAGCGAAGCGCTGAGGTCGTCGAGGACGTTGCGGCCAGCCTCGACGAGCTCGGGCGTCCCCGTGGAGATGAGCAGTGACGCGGCGAACCGTAACGCGGCGGCGTGCAGCTCCAGCCCCCGGTCGGCGGCGCTGAACTCACGAATCGGCCGCAGCCGCAGGTACCGCTCCTCACCATCGACGTATTCTTCCAGCGCCGGAGTGCCGTCGCGTCGCCGGAACGGGAGGAACTCCTCCTGGAGGATTCTGCGGTACTTTCTGTAGGTTCGCGGAGCTATCCCCAACTCTTGCTGGATTTGAGAAACCCGCCAGCCGCGGGGAGAAGTCATGATTCGATGAACGATGCGAGCGAGATTCAGATTGATCGGGTCACCAGGCACTAATTCCCCTCCTGTGTGATTGCTGACGTCTTGTACATCGCCCCCTGGTACGGAACGTGCCGCTAATGGATTGAGTGCATTCGGATAGTCCGGACTTCCGTTTTCGGTGGGGAAGGGGAGACGTTTCTCGAACCCGGCGCGGGCCTCTGCTAAGTTTCGCCCATGCGCTCGGTGCTGGAACTCCTCGAACTATTCCGTGACCTGCGGACCGAAGCGGTGCTCGGCACGGTGGTGGACGTCCACGGCGCTTCGTACCGCCGGCCCGGGGCTCGCATGTTGATCCGCGCCGACGGAACCCGCACGGGCCTGGTGAGCGGCGGCTGCCTCGAAAAGGACGTGGCCCGCAACGCTTTCGAATGGACGAAGGAGGGGGCGAGGGTCGTCCTTTACGACACACGCGGCGACTCCCTGCATCCGGGGGGAGCCTACGGCACGGGGTGCGACGGTCTCGTTCATCTGCTGTTGCAGCGCATCGGGCCTGACGACGAACCACTTCGGACCTTTCGCCGATGTCACGCCGAGGAACGCGACACGGTCGTCTTCACAGTCTACGACGCCCCCGACGCCCCCGAGCTCGTGGGTCGGGTCGTCACCGCGGACGAGGTGGAGCCGGGTTGGCTGCTCGAAGCGTTTGGGCCCGCCTCGGCCGATGCAAGGTCGTGGTCGAGCCCCCGCTCGGTCTCGGTCGCGACGGAGTGTGGGAGGGTCACGGCGCTCGTCGAACCCGTCCGCCCCCCCCATCGGTTGGTGGTGTTCGGCGCAGGGGACGACGCGATACCGCTCGTGCGGCTCGCCCGCGAACTCGGGTGGAGAGTCGCCGTCGCCGACCGATGGCCGGTTCTGGCCCACGGATCTCGTTTTCCCGGCGCGGACGTCGTCTGCGACCGCACGGAAGTGCTCGTCGAAGAGCTCGACCGGCGAGGACTCCTCCGGCCCTCGGCCTCCGTCGTCGTGATGACTCACTCGCTCACGGACGACACCAAACTCCTCCCGGTGCTTCTGGCCCGCGACCTCGACTGGCTCGGGCTACTCGGCCCGCGCTCGCGCACTGCACGGGTCGTCGAACAGATGGCGGCGCGAGGGACGCTGCCGGCGCCCACGGCGTTCGAGCGGCTGCAGACTCCCGTGGGGCTCGACCTCGGCGGCGACGATCCGGCGGAGGTAGCGCTCTCGATCGTCGCCGCGATCGTCGCGCACCGACGCGGGCGGCAAGGGGGACTGCTCGCGCGGACTGACCGGCCGATCCACGATCCCCACGTTCGAATCGAGAGCTCGTGACGACCTGGACGATCGTCCTCGCGGCTGGCGCATCGTCGCGATTCGGCGCGCACCCCAAGCAGCTCGCCCGCTTTCACGGCGAGCCTCTCGTGGCGCGCGCCGTACGCGTTGCGCGGCAGGCGGGGACGTGGCCGCTCGTCGTCCTCGGCGCTGACGCCGAGCGTGTTTCTGGCGTCCTGGACCCCGACGTCGAAGTGGTGTTCAACGAGTCCTGGGAGAGCGGAATGGGTTCCTCGATCGCCGCAGGTGCCCTCGCCCTGCGGGCCCGAACAGTGACCGCGGTCATCGTGCTCCCCTGTGACCTTCCCCTTGTCGAGGCGTCCGACCTGGTCGCGCTTCTCGAAGCCCTGGCCGATCACGACGTCGCGGCCTCTCGTTGGGGCGACACCGTTGGCGTCCCCGCGGCGTTCGGCCCGGGAGGCCTCCCCATCCTGGAGCGACTCGGCGGAGACGTGGGTGCCCGGCGCTTTCTCCGTGACGGAACAGTCCGTGTCGCCGAGGTCGCTGTGCCGGCCGCAGAGCATGATGTAGACTCCGCCGACGAATTGAACGAGCTGGAACAACGGAGGTCGTCCTGAGAACAGCTTCGGCAATCACTGCGCTGGCGTCAGCGGTTCTGCTCTCCTCGACATCGGCGAGCGCCCAGGACGGATACGTCGGCGCCGGTTACGAGAAGGGGTCCTACTTTCTCGGAGGGGTCACCGCAGGCGGCTCCCGCCTGGCGGGGCAGGGGGGAGGCGGGTTTCTCGGCGCCGAACTCAGCGTCGCGAACCTTCGGCGCGGGGTCTGGTACGGAGCCTATGTCGACGGTACGTACGACTTCGGACACCGTGACGGCTTGTTGACGATCGGACCGGAGCTCGGGTGGTTGCTGCTGGGCCTCGATGGTGGATTGGCGGCCCGTACGGGCGAAGGCGGTTTCGAGCTCGGCCCACAGATCCGGGGCCTCCTGACGTTCGGCCTGCTAAGCCTCTACACACGTTACGCGTGGTTTCCCAATGCCGACGAAGGTCGAGACCTCTGGCAGTTCGGGGCGATGTTCAAGATTCCGCTCGCCGCTCCCGGCGGGTTCGGTCCATCGGCGCCATGGGACATGGGTGAGAGAGTGGAGGAGAATCCGTGAAGTTCAAAGTCAACGGTGAGGAGGTGGAGGTCGACGTCCCCGGCGACGTTCCTCTTCTCTGGGTCATCCGCGAAGAGCTCGGCCTCCTCGGCACGAAGTTCGGCTGTGGCAAGGCGCTCTGCGGCGCGTGCACCGTCCACGTCGACGGCGAAGCGCGACGCTCGTGCGTCTTTCCTGCAGCCCGCGTCGCGGGCCGGGAGGTGACGACGATCGAGTCGTTCGGCGTCGACGCGAGTCACGCCGTCCAGCGGGCGTGGCTGGAGGAGAACGTCCCCCAGTGCGGGTACTGCCAGGTCGGGCAGATCATGATGGCGGTCTCGCTGCTGGCGAAGAAGCCGGCGCCTAACGACGCCGAGATCGACGCTGTGATGTCGGCGAGCCTGTGCCGGTGCGGGACTTACCCGAGAATTCGAAAGGCGATCGTGCGGGCCGCTCAGCTCATGCGAGAGGAGGGAGGCGATGGATCGTCGTGAGTTCCTCAGGGTGACCACGCTGGCGAGCGGGGCCCTCGTCTTCGGTGTCAACTTTGCCGCCTGCTCGAGCGAAAAGAAGCTTCGGCGTCGGGAAATGACCGCGGTCGCCGAGCAGACCGGCAACTTCTCCCCTAACGCGTTCATCACGATCACGCCGGACGACCGGATCCTGGTGGCGGTCGAGAAGTCGGAGATGGGACAGGGAATCTTGACGTCTCACGCGATGCTCGTCGCCGAGGAGCTCGACGTGCCGCTCGACCGGGTGGAAGCCTCGTCGGCCGACGGTGCCCCCGAGTACCAGACGAGCTTCGGGATGCAGATCACCGGAGGCTCGACCAGCACGAGAGAGTCGTTCTTCCCGATCCGCAGAGCGGCGGCGTCGGCACGCCAGATGCTCCTGGAAGGCGCCGCGGCCCGGTGGGGCGTTCCAGTGACCGCGGTCACCGTGGCCGCCGGCGTCGTCTCGCACGCAGAGAGCGGGAGGTCGGCTCGGTACGGCGAACTTCTCGCAGACGCGGTTCGCCAGCCCATCCCCGAATCGGCTGCGCTGAAGTCGCCGGAAGATTTCGCCATCATCGGTACTTCCGCGACCAGGGTCGAAGCCGCGGCCAAGGTGACGGGGAGGGCGGTCTTCGGGATCGACGTCGTGGTCCCCGGCATGGTGAAGGCGACGATCGTCCGTCCACCCGTCATGGGCGCCGAGCCTCTCTCGTTCGATCCGGGGTCGGCCGCCTCGATGCCCGGCGTCGTCGACATCGTGATGTTTCCGCGGGGAGTGGCAGTCCTCGCAGAAAAGTACTGGCAGGCAGTCCGAGCGGCTCGCGAGATTCGCGTGGTCTGGTCCGAATCGCCGCTCGACGGGGTGTCGACCGAGGACATCCGTTCGATCGCCCGCGAGAAGCTCCCCGGGGGCGGGACTGTCGTTCGAAAGGAGGGGGACGTCGACAAAGCGCTGAAGCGCGACGACGTGACCGTGCTGAGGGCTGTCTACGAGGTGCCGTACCTCGCCCACGCTACGATGGAGCCGATGAACTGTACCGCGCACGTGCGTGACGGCGAGGTCGAGGTGTGGGCTCCCACGCAGGGGCCGACGGTGATCCAGGAGGTCGGAGCGCAGATTTGCGGGGTCGATCGCGATGCGGTGACCGTCCACGTCACTCTGCTCGGAGGTGGTTTCGGCAGACGAGGAACTCCCGATTTCGCCGCCGAAGCGATCGAACTCTCACGCCGAACCGGAAGGCCGGTTCAGGTCGTCTGGTCCCGAGAGGACGATACGGGGGGAGGCTACTACCGCCCCTACGCGCTGAACGAGATGACCGGCGCGGTCGACGCGTCCGGCAACGTCGTCGCCTGGCGGTACCACTCCGTCTCGCCATCGATCACCACGGTGATGACCAACTGGGCGGGTTCGATCTTTCCCGAATGGATGCCGACGGTGGCGCGGAAGGTGATGGCGCGAAACCTCGGCGGACTGATGCGATCAGGGACCGTGCCGGAGTTCATCTCGGTCGAGGGGGCCCGCCATCCCTCCTACCGGGTTCCGAACCAGCGTATCGAGTTCACTCCGCTCCAGGCGGCGATCCAGACCTGCTTCTGGCGCTCCGTCGGCCACTCGTACAACGGATTCGTGGTCGAGAGTTTCGTCGACGAGCTCGCCAATGCCGTCGGTGAAGACCCCGTGGCATTCCGACGTCGCCAGATCGAGGACGAGCGGCTGCGAGCGGTCCTCGACCGAGTCGTCCAGATGTCGAAGTGGGGAACGCCGCTCGAAGACGGCTGGGCGCGGGGAGTTGCGGTGCATCCGTCCTTCGACTCCTACTGCGCTCAGGTCGCCGAGGTGAAGCTCGATGGCTCGGAAATCCGCGTGCGGAAGGTCTACTGCGCCATCGACTGCGGTCGCGTCGTCAACCCCGACATCGTCGCGGCGAACATGGAGAGTTCCATCATCTTCGGCCTCTCGGCGGCTCTGTACCAGAAGGTCACGCTGCGTGACGGACGCGTCGAGCAGGGCAATTTCGATGACTACCCTTTGCTGCGGATGCACGAATGCCCGGACATCGAGGTATCGATCGTCGAGAGTACGGCTCCGCCCACGGGGGTGGGAGAACCGGGCTTGCCACCGATCGCGCCGGCCGTCGCGAACGCGCTCTTCGCCGCGACGGGGAAGCGATTGCGGACGATGCCGTTCTACGATGCGTTGCGGGACGAGGAGACGCCATGAGGAGAGCCACTTCGACGCTCGTGGCGCTCGCCGCGTTTTCCACTCTCGCTACCCTGGGCCTCGCACGCGCGGAGGAGAAGGGGGTGGAGAAAAAGCCCCTGGTCGCGTCGCCGGTCGTGGTCCCGGGCCTCGCACCGGCGGGTCAGAAAGCGTTCGTCGACGTGGCGCTCGTTCTGCAGTCGCCTCGCTGCATGAACTGCCATCCTGTCGGCGACGCGCCGCTTCAGACCGACGAGAGTCGACCGCACAAGATGAACGTCTCGCGGACGAGTGCCGAGTCTGGCCTCGCGTGCGCGACCTGTCATCAGGAAGAGAACTCCGAGGCGCTGGGAATCCCGGGGGGGCCGCCCGGCGCGCCGAACTGGCACCTCCCTCCCCGAGAGACACCGATGATCTTCGAGGGGCGCACCGTCGGAGACCTTTGCCGCCAGCTCCGAGACCCGGCCCACAACGGGAACAAGACGTTGGCCGAGCTCCTCGAACACGTGCGCGCGGATCCGTTGGTGCTGTGGGGATGGAACCCCGGAGGAGATCGGACCAAGCCCCCGCTCGATCACGCGACGTTCGTGCGTCGGTTCGAAGTCTGGACGAGATCCGGCGGTGCTTGCCCCGACTGAGGGGTAGCGGTCGAGTCGCGGCGATCAGCCCGGCTCGAGGAGCCATGGACCAATGTCGGCCAGGCTCGCGACGCCGGCGAGGGCCATCGCATGCTCCAGCTCGGCCCGCAGGAGTTCCAGCACGTCGAAAACTCCATCCTCGCCGTCGTGAGCCAGCCCCCAGAGGATCGGGCGGCCCAGGAAGACGGCGCGGGCGCCGAGGGCGAGGGCCTTCAAGACGTCGGTCCCCCGGCGGACGCCACCATCCACGTAGACCTCCACGCCCGTGGCGGCACCTCGGACGACGTGCGGCAATGCCTCGATCGTCGCTGGAGAGGTGTCGAGCTGTCTCCCCCCGTGGTTGGAGACGACGATTCCCCGAACTCCGTGGTCGGATGCGCGAGCGGCGTCGTCGGCGCGAACGACACCTTTCAAGACGACGGGGACTGGTGAGAGGTCGACGAGCCAGTCGACGACGTCCCAGGTCAGCGCGGGTTCCAGAAGATCGGCGAAGTACTCGGCGAGCCCGCTCGCGCGCCGAGCCTCGGGAAGCTCCGCCATCTGTCTGGAGCTGAGGTTCGCGACCGTGAGTCCCTCGGGGAGCGAGAAGCCGTTCCGAACGTCTCGCTCGCGAACTCCGAGCAGCGGAGCGTCCACCGTGAGGACGATCGCTTTGTAGCCGGCGGTCGCGGCCCGATGTACCAGCTCCTCCGTCGCGGCTCGGTCCCTGTAGACGTAGAGTTGAAACCAGCGTGCCTCGGGAGCGGCGTCGGCGACGTCTTCCAGGGCGGTGTTGGAGAGGGTGCTGAGTGTCATCAGGGTCGAAGCCCTTCCAGCGGCTCGCGCCGTCGCCAGTTCACCGTGGGGATGCGCCATGCGATGGAACGCCGTCGGCGCGACGGCGATCGGCATCGAGGTGCCCGTCCCCAGGATGCTCGTGGTCGCGTCGACGTCGGAGACGTCGGCCAGCACCCGGTAGTACAGGGAGAGGTCGCGGAAAGCCTCACGGTTTCGTCGCAGGGTGAACTCGTCTCGGGCTCCGCTCGCGTAGTAGTCGTACGCCGGGTTACTCAATTTCTCTCTCGCGAGAGCCTCGAACTCGTCGATCTTCAAGGGTTTCATGTCGCAGCAGCCGAAGGCGATGGTCAGGTCCCCGCATTTTTGCACAGAATCGGCACGATCGGACACATTGTTTCGCGATCGGGTGATGAGTAGTCTCACGATCCTGACCCGAAGTGTAGGTGTTCCAATGCTGAATAAATTCGCTCCGATTTTCGCTCTGACCGTCGCCATCGCCGCCTGCTCGCCCGCCGCAAACAACGGCGGTTCCAACGACGGCGGCTCCAACAACGGGGCTTCGAACAACGGCGGCTCCAACAACGGGGGCACGAACAACGGTGGCTCGAACAACGGAGGGTCCAACAACGGAGGCACCAACAACGGGGCTCCGAACAATGGGGTGGACGCCGGGGGAGGGGACGGCGACGCCGGGATGGACGACGCTGGAGGAGACGGCGGGGACGATTGCATCAGCGTGGTTCCCGGCGAGCTCGGTGCTGAATACGTCGACGACGTCGGGGCGGAGTTCGTGCTGCCGCTCGACACGGAGATCGACGAAAAACGGCGTGACCTGCGGCTCCTGTTCGAGAAGATCCTCGGCGAACCGCTCACCGGAACGTTCCAGCTCGGCACGGGAGCTGACGAAAACTTTGGGACTTGCGCGCGCTGTGTGTGGATCCGGGGAGATTCCCCGGAACGCGGGTGGTTTGCGACGGAGGGGACGCTGGTCTCCGCGACCAACCCGTTCTCCCGCCGCGTCGACTTCGAGGTGACGGGGCTGAAGCTCGTAGAGGTGGCGATCGACCCGTTGACCCGAACGAGCGCACCGTTGCGTGGTGGGAGTTGCATCGAGGTCAAGGACTTCGAGGGCTCGGGGGTGTTCCCGCCGAGCACCTGGCGCTGTGACGACGAAGCCTTCCGCGACGGAGCCTCCTGCGATTGCGAGTGTGGAGCGTGGGACCCCGACTGCGGCACCGGCGAGGCGTGTCTTCCGGGCGACATTCACTGCATTCCGGCTCCGACGGAGCCGTTGCCCGTCGCTAACTGCATGGCGGAAGAGGTGTGCACGTTCAACCCGAAAGATCAGGGGACGGTCTGTCTGGAATCGTGCAACTGGCTCGGCGGAGAGGCATGCACGATGGGCGGAACGTGCATCTTCGACTTCGGCGTCGGGGACGGCGACCTGTGCCACGCCGACCCGGATCGGATCTCTCCGGACGTTCGCCTCGGCGAGGACTGCCCCGTCAACGGCTACCAGATCGTCTGCGATGTGGTGGACGGCTTCGCACGCGGCTTCTGCGGGCCGAACAACGTCTGTCGGAGCATCTGCGAGTCCGACGACGACTGTGAGGACGAGGCCCACACGTGCCGGAAGTTCTGGAAACCGGAAGGTCTCGGCTACTGCGGTCCGGAGCCGATGGACAACGAATGACCGCGGTCATTCGGTGGTGTGACGGAACATCAACGCGATCCGCGGATCCGCGTGGCTCGTCTTGGGGACGCAATGCTCCCAATCGCGGTTCCCGGTGCCACCCATCACGAGCAGGTCACCCCAACCGAACCTGAACGACGTCGATTCCCCCCCGCCGAGGGGGCGGGTCATGAAGGTTCGCGGTCCGCCGAGGGAGACGATGGCGACGATGCCGTCGTCCAACTCCCGTACGCCTCGATCACGGTGCCACGCGACGCTGTCGCTGCCGTCGCGGTATAGCGCCGAGCTCACGCGTTCCAGCCGGTACCCGTACTGCTTCGACAGCGCGCGTGTCATGACACCGACGACGGGAGGGAGAACCCCGTCACGAGGGTAGCGCGCCGTCAGACGCGGTACGTCCACGATCCGTTCGTACATCTCGCGGCGCTTCTGGTGCCAATCCGTGATGCACCAGATCTGCTCGAACAGCCGAGTACTCCCCGACACCCACTCGGGAACGAAATCTACCCATGCCTCGTCGTCCAACCACGTCCGGCGGGCGCGCCGAAACACCGTATCGACCGACGGTTCTTCATGCCCCAGCAGCGTCTGTTGCCACATCTGTCGTCTCCCTTTCCATGAGCTGACCATCGGGGATGGTCTCGATAAGGGTACTGTACGGATTTTCAGTGGTCCGCGCAACCCGCACCCAATCGACGAGCCGGGAGGGGAGACCATCCGAATCCATCGCGCGGAGGCGGTCCTTCAGGTGTTCGCCGCCGATGAATCAGGGTTGGAAGGAGAGCTGGCTATCCACGGTCGCCCAACCGGCATCGACGGCCGGGAGGGTCAACGACGAGACGACGTCGGTGACGCACTCGTCGAATTGAGGACTCGAACGCGCGCTGTCCACGACCTCCGCGCGGACGACCTTTCCTTCCGGCGAGACGAGCGCACGAACGGTGAGATCGATCGGACGAACCTCCTCGCCCGACTCGGATCGGTAGCACCAGTCCAGATCGTCGTCGCGACGCTTCAGGGGGGCCTCGAGGTCGGAGGCGGGGCGGTCGACGACGGCAACTCGGTCATCGCGCACGAAGGCGACCCGCGGCCGCTCGAGCTCCTCGGTCATAGCGGCTAGCTCCCGAACTGTGAGGTTCGTTCGGTCGTCGACGCAAACGAGTTCGGTCTGGACGAGCGACCCCAGCCGGGGCCAGTCGAACTTTCCGTCGTCGTCGCGGCAAAGGTGGGCGGTCCAAACGCCGCACACCGGGTCGGGTTCCACCGGGGGCGTCGCAAAGACGTACGCCCCGTCCGGCTCCAGCCGGACGACCGTCGCGCACTCGGCGAGTGGCGAGTCGATCACTTCGATGGGCGGAAGGGATTCGGCGAGCAGAAACACGGCCGGGGTCGTCGGGGCCGCGGACGCGGCCGACGCGGCCAGCGCGCCCGGACGCAGGTTTCCGTCGACGTCGACGTCGACGAACACGCGATCGCAGCCGCCCGAGCACGATGTCTCGTAACCGGCGACGAGGTCGGACGGTTTTGCGTACACGACGCTTTCGGCCGGAACACGCAGGTCTCGACCGTCGTGGACCGTCGCCCCCGCGAGCGCGTTGGGGCGCGCCGAACTGCAGCCCATCAGAAGCGCGAGTGATGCGACGCCCGCTGCGACGCGCCCGCGGATCATGCGATGACCCCCAGCCGAGGGTCCTGCGGTCCCTCCACGGACTGAACTTCCACGCCGTGATCCATCAGATAACCGATGCCGTTCTCGCCGGCATAACCTCCGCCGACCACGATGACCTTCGTGATCCCGGCGTGGTGGATCAGTTTCGCGCACATCATGCACGGTTCGCCGGTGACCAGGATCCAGGCCCCTTTGGTCGCGACGCCGGACGCCGCGCAGTTGCACACGACGTTCATCTCGGCGTGATGGCAGCCGATCTCCATCCGGGTACCCGACGTTACGTTCTGGGTGTCGCGCAGGCACTCGGACCCGCCGCAGAGCTCGCCGCCGCCGCGTGGCCCGCCATTGTATCCGTCCATCAGCACCACGTTGCGTTCGGGGTCCAACAACATCGCGCCGAACTTTCGACGCGGACAGTTGGAGGCCTTCGCGAGCGCGAGGCACTGCTCGATCCGGATTCGGACGTGTTTCTCCTTCATCGTCTCCTCACCATCGGCCATCTGGAAGGAGCAGCGTAGCGCACTTTGGTCCGCAGCGCCGCGAGCGAAGAGAGATTCCCGGGTGAAGAAGCCCTCACTCCGGGACGCAGGCGGCCTGGACTACGGAGGACTGATTGTGGCGTGGGGAGGCTTCGCAGCGAGTTCCGCCGGGGCAATCGTCGTCGGAGCTGCACCGCGCGACGCACATGCCGCCGTCGTGGGGGACGGAGCCCGGGGCGTCGATGCAGAAGGTGGTGGCTGCGCCGACGCGGTCGGGGCAGTATCGGTCGCATCGCTGCGAGCAAATGCCCTGTGGCCCGCCCTCTACCGGGATGCAGAGGTTGGTGTCGCACTCGTCGTCCTGCATGCATCGATCTCCGATCCAGCCCTGCGAACCGGGGAGGCAGACGTCGGCGGATGCGCTGCGATCGGGACGGTAGACGTTCTGTGTCTCGACGAAGCCGGGCAGACGGCGGCATTCGTTCGTCTCGACCTCGGTCGACTTCAGGGTGCAGATTCCGCCTGAACCTTCGGGGTTCGGTACACAGAACGAGGTCGGATGACCACGCCGGTCGGGGCAGTAGCGATCGCAGGACTTCGTGCAGTAACCACGCTCGCGGTAGTCGTTTCGCTGACAGAACCCGCCGTCGAACGAGCAGTCGGAGTCGTCGGTGCACTCGCTGAGCAGCCACGGATCGTGGTCCACCGCGTCACCGTCTTCGAGGCGCTCGACGGGCTTCTGAATCACGACCTCGGCCTGTTTTCCTTGCAGGCGGGCGTAGACTTCTTTGATCCCTTCAGCCGACATTCGGACGCAGCCGTGGCTGACGTATCCGCGTCGCAGGTTGCCCCCGTTCGGCATCGAGAAGTCGTCGATCGGGCCGTGGATGCCGTACGCAGCGCTGTGCGGATGGCCGGCGAGCCGAATGAAGGGGAGCCCCGCGAAAACCGGAACGCGGCGGCCATCCTCGTCGGTCCACCACATGCGGCAACTGTGGTTCCATCCCCATCGAGCTTGAGAGGTCGTCGGTCCGTCGACGGTCGGTGGTTCGTCGGTGCGGGTGTAGAACGTACCCGACGCAAACTGCGTCGAGGTCGGGGTGAGGCTCTCGCCGTTCTCCATCGCTCCCACACCGATCGGGAAGACTCGGTCGTAGTCACCGGCTTCGTCGGTCAGTCGCAGCGTGAGGCCGTCGAGGCTGATCACGATCTTCGGCTGTTCCAGGGGGGGCATCCAGGGGATGTCCTTGCAGGTCGTCGCCGCACCCCAATGCCCGTCGGCCGGTGGGTCCGCGATGTCTCCGACGGGGAGATCGGCGGGTACGTCGGTCGGGGGAGCGTCGTCGACACCTTCACCGCAGGCGGTGATCAGGGTGGCGAGAGCAGTGAGGAGCATCCATTTCTTCATGTCAGTGAACTCGGCGTCGTTGCGCATCCAAGGATCGGCGCATTCATGCCGGAACGACGACAGAAATTCAAGAGAGACGACGAAGGGAGGGGCGGTTCGTTCGCCGGTTCGGGGAGGAAGGACGGGGAGGATCGGAGGATGAGCGATGCCCGGGGTGGGACTCGAACCCACAACGCACCGGTTCTAAGCCGGCGTCCTCTGCCAGTTGGGATACCCGGGCCGAAGCGGAGGGGAGAATAGACGGTTCGCCGACAATATTCCGTCGGGCGATCACCTCCGTCGGTTCGTCGCTCCAGCTATACCGAGGTGACGAGCACAGCGCCATACGCGTGGACCGCGTACGTTCCCAGGTAGACGGCACATGCGAGCCCGGTGCCGATCTTCGAGGCTCGATGGTGGCGAAAGTGCCAGAGGATCGCGACCGAGCAGCTCACGAGGAGCATCTTCACGACGGCGAACAGGGTAGGGTGGATCGCCAGCAAGACGGCCATCAACGGGTTGGCCTCCTCGGCGACACCCAGTTCGATCCAGGTGATCGTCGCCACCGTGTCGAACAGGTTGAGGAAGAGTACGACGGCGAGCGCCGTGGCGAGTAGCTCAGATCCTTTTCGGAGCTTCTGGCGGGGCGAGAGTCGGGTAGTGACAGCGGCAGCCATTTCGAAATCCAGTCGGGTTCATTTCATTCATCATTCGAGGGCGCGTAAACATTTGCGCTCAATGAGAACTTCACCACGACTTCTCAGTTGGCCAGCGCGCCGAGCAACTGCCGATCGCTCGGGACGAATGCCGACGGGATGGTCACCAGCGTACCGTCCTTGTTTCCTTCCACGATGAGCTCCCCGCTCGTCTCGTTCTCGACGACGCGTCGCATCAGCGGGAGGCCCCGTCCGAGCTGCTCGACGATACCGAGCTGGCGGGCGAGGACCGCCACGAGGGGATTGCGGGGGAGGGAGACGCCACCGCGGGCCAGGTACTTTTCGATCGGCTCCGGCAGTCCGTTGGGAGGGCCGGGGCTCCACACTTCGAGCCGGTCGTCGAAGAGCCTGACGGTGACGTGCCCGGGGGAGCGGAGGTCGCGATGGACGAGCGCATTGGCGATCGCTTCGCGCGCGGCCTCCAGCGGATACTCGAGCGACGAGTCGTCGGGGTCGACCTGATTGACCACATCGCGCGAATGACGGCTGACGAACTCGAGCGCCGCTTCGAACTGGTGTGGCAGAGCGCCGCCGACGTCCTGGCGGACGGTCACCCCATCAGCCATGTCTTCGCCTTCGAACCGGGCGAGCGTGACATGCAATTGAGGGAGGACGAACTCTGGTTCCCGACCGAAGAGGTAGAGCCCGGCGAGGGTCGGGATGACGCGGGATCCCATCGTCCCCGCCAGCCGAAGCCGAAGCAGAGCGTCCTCACGCAGGACCTCGTCGGCCGCCAGCCGCGGGACGTGGTCGTGGAGATAACGATCGAAGGCGACGAGATCGAGATCGTCGAGCGACGCCGACGGGACGGTGTTGGTTTCGGCCGCAGAGCTCACTTGTAGTTTTCGGCGAAGATGACGCGGGGGTGGATCCCGTCGTCCGCCCATCCTTTCGGGTTGGGAACGCAATCGTCGGAGAGGGGACCCCCGCGACAGTACTCCTGGAACATGTAGTCTTCGTAGTCTTCCCACGAATCCTGCACGGTGATGTGCGTCGGGTCGTAGATTCGACCGTCGACCGACACCACGATGTGGTCACCGTAGCTCCAATGCTTCGCCTCACGACCCACCGCGGTGTGAAGACGGGTACGGTACCGATCGTAGTGGTCCTCGACGTAGCCAGTCTCGTCCTCGTCTCGGAACTTGAACCAGACCCACGTCGCGTCGATGCCGTGATACTCGACGAGCGCCATCATGATGCCGCGGTGCTCTCCGCACGCGGTGCGCTCGAAGTCGAGGTAGATGTCGACGCGGTCCTCGATCAGGGAGCGATCCGGGCGGGCGAAGCCCCCGTACGAACGCCCCTCGCGTCCGAGCCCATCGATCCCCTCCAGCATCCGCAACGCGATGTCGTGTTTTGCCTCTTCCCCTTCCCACTCGCCGGCCCCCCACCGGGCCGCCCACAGGATGGCCTGTTTGTAGCGCGGAGCTTCTCCTCTCGGATTTCGCCACAGCGTGGGGATCGTATGGCGGGTTACGGCCTCTTGCTCCAGGAGGAGACTGCCGCCATGCGCTCGCAGGTCCCACTGCAGCTCGAGGGTCCAGAGGTCGACACGGTCCGGGAGGTCGTCGGTCTCGACCTCGACGAACGGAAACTTCTCTCCGTCGGTGACGACAGTGCCCTCGGATCGAAACAGCTCGATGGCGGGTAGCCCCGGGTCGGTCTGCGACCGCAGGACTCCCCTCACTTGCCAGTCGATCGCCTCCTCGTGCTCGTCGAGGAGGTCGGTGTCGAGCTCGAACGCGAGCTTCACCGGCGTCCCCGAGGTGTAGGGAGCAGGCTCGTTCAGTGCGTACTCGTACTGTCCGTCGGCGAGAACCTGGCCGCCAGGCGCGACGAGAAAGGTGGTGTTGCCGATGTGGCGGTGCGGACTCTCCCAGGTCGGTCCGGTGATCTGGTAGTCGTGACGATTCTTCATCCCGTCGGCCGCGTGAAACCGAATCTCCGCGGGAAACACCCGGGCCTTCCCGTCGGTCGTAGGAACGTCGACGCACCCGGCGAGGAGGGAGGCGGCGACGCTGACGAAGATGTATTGTCGTACTTTCATTCGAGACACCGATGATCGAAGCGACTTTTCTGGCGTTACTATACCTGATCACGCCCGCTATCGCACAGAGGGCGGCTCGACGCCAGAGCTTCGGTTGGCTCGACCCGGTCATCACCTGCTACGCGATCGGCATGCTGGTGGGCAACCTCGGCATCGGGTTCGATCCGGCGATACCGCAGACGTTCGCGGACGTGACGATCCCGCTCGCGATTCCGCTGCTGCTCTTTCAGACCGATCTCCGTAGGTGGCTCGCATCGGGACGAAACACCTTGCTCGGGTTCGCGGCTTCGATGACCGCGGTCACTTTGGCGATTCTGGGGACGAGCGCGCTCTTCGGTGGCGCTCAGCGTGAGCTCCCCAAGGTCGCAGCGATGCTCGCCGGGACATGGTCGGGAGGGACGCCCAACCTGTTCGCGCTCGGAGCGGCGACGGAAGCCTCGGAATCGACGATCGCGCTGCTCAATGGGGCGGACATGCTCACGGGGGCGATCTACCTGCTGCTGCTCCTGTCGATCGCGCGGCCGGTCCTCGCGCGGGTGCTCCCGGCCTCGCCGCCCTCGGATCCGATGACCGAGGAGGAGTCGACCCGTCGCCCGACAAGGGAGCGCGTAGTGGAGGGCGCGGCGTCACTCGCGGCGGCGGTGGGGATCGGAGCGCTGTCGGCGGGGCTCAGCGTGCTCGTCACGGGTGGCGTGAGCGTCCCCCTCGTCTTACTCGGGCTCACCACCGGGGGGCTGGCGGTGTCGTTTGTCCCCCGGGCCCGGGCGGCGAAGGAGAGCGCGCGGATTGGCAACTACCTGATCCTGGTGTTCGCGGTCGCGGTGGGTTCCCTCACCAACTTCTCCGAGGTGTTGGCGGACGGCTCGGCAGTGCTGGGGTTCACCGCTGTGGCCCTGGTGGCGACGCTCGTGCTCCACTACGCCTTCTGCGCGCTTCTCCGAGTCGACGTCGACACGGCGATCATCACGAGCGTCGCGACGGTGATGGGGCCGCCGCTGGTCGCGCCGGTCGCCCGCCGGCTCGACAGTCAGTTGGCGCTGGTGTCCGGCGTCGGCACGGGGCTCGTGGGGTATGCGGTGGGGAACTACTTCGGTTTGCTGATCGAGCAGATCGTCGGTGCGCTTTTCTGAGTGCGCGGGCTCAACACCGTGGGGCTTTGCCCCACACCCCACCAAGGATTGCATCCTTGGAACCGCGAATTTTTCTCAGCCAACTCCGCCACCTGTTCCTGAAAACTTCGGGGTCCAGGGGAGAATCCCCTGTTGGGTTTGGGCGAAGCCCAACGGAGGCCCCTCTCCACAGTCTCGAATCTCCGTCAGGGGAGCCATCCGAGCGCGACGAAGCTTCCGATGGTGCTGGAGATGTTGGCGAAGACGAAGACGAGGATGATCTTCGCCAGCTTGTTGCGCCACCAGCCCTTCCAGTGGGTGATGTCGTCGCCGACGTTGTCGATGTCCTCGATCGTGGGCGGCACGACCCATGCCTGCACGACGGCGCCGACGAGCCCGGCGCCGACGGCGGGATTGAGGGAGACGAACGGCGCGGAGAGCCCGGTGATGACGATCGTCGCGGTGTGGGACCCGGCGGCCGCGGCGCCGAGCGCGGCGAGCGTGGCGTTCGAAATGCACCAGGCGAGCAGTGCCGTCTGCATCTTCTCGAAATCGCCGAACGCGAAACCGATGACGAAGGCGCCGATGATGGCGGCGCTGAAGAGCCAGGGGAGGGCCCGGCCGAAGAGCGAAGGGGGAGAGACCGTGAGGAGGTCGTCGGAGTTCTCCTCACCGAGATAGTTCTCGGCTCGCTCCCACTGAAGCTGCGACGTGACGACCAACACGCGCCCCTGCTGACGCGACACGGTTCCGGCCAACCAGCGGGCCGACTCTTCGAGAAAGACGGTCGAGGCGGGGGTGCCGAGGATCCGGCGCATCTTCTTTCGGGCGCGGTCGGTGTCGAAGCTCTCGCGCATCCCCTCGAGGTCCTCGTCGTCCTCGTCGACCTTTCTCATCTTCGAACGGCGCATCGACGACAGCGCGGTGCGGACGGCGAGTGGGGCTCGCTTGAGCCACGCCGTCGCCTGCCAGGCGCGTCGCCCGACGATCTCGATCGGCCGGCCTCCGAAGACGATGGGAACCCCGAGAGCGTTGGCTGTCTCGAACGCGATCAACATCTCGTCAGCGACCTTTACGCCGCGCCCGGGTGGGGCGGATCGCTTGGCGAGGACCCCCGCGGCGATGCGGGAGTTCAGGACCGCCATCTCCTTTCGCTTGATGATCTCGACGAGGTTCGCTTCCGCACGGAACTCGTCGTCGGCCAGCCATTTCCAACGGCTCTCGTCGAAGTCGAGGACGACGACGTCGGGTTCGAACGCCTCGATCTCCTCGGCGAGCTCGTCGAGCGTGTCGCGCCCCACGATCGTGAGCGTGAAAGCGCGCACGGTCGACGTCGCCGTCTGGTGATCGGAATGTCTGACCGGAGGCATAGAGAGCGCCTGCTCACCGACTCGGCAAACCGGAAGATCCGGCGTTGGAAAGACGGCGGTTGCTGGAGTACAACGCGACATGATTTTCGCCGACCTACACTGCCATCCCGCCCTGTTCGGGTTCAACCGTCTTCGACAGTCTGAACTCGATGGATCCGAAGACCTGTTCCACGCGTGGACCATTCCCGACGACGTAGACCATCGCGCCATGGCGGAAGGAAAGCGCGCGGCGACGTACACACAGTGCACGATGCCGATGCTGCTCGAGTCGCAGACCCGCATCGTCTACGCGTCGATCACGCCGATCGAGAAGGGGTTCTTCGTCGGATCGGAGCAAGTCCACGAAGAGACGCGCTTCTCGATGGAGCTCGTGAAGCTCGTGAGTGGCGCATCGGTCGTCGGTGCCGCCAGGCATCTCGTCCGGGGACGTCGGATGGAGGCGGGGGCGACGCTGGCCGCTGTCCTGAAGAACCGCGGGCCGTTTCGCCGGGCCTTTCAGCGGATGTTTCTGAAGTACTCGTCGTCGCGCATCGCCCACATGATCTCCGAGGAGTACGACTATTTCGAGGAGCTGTTGCGCGAGTACACGTACTACGCGAATGCCGACGGCGTTGAACACCGGGCGGTTCTCCACACGTCCAACGGACCGGACCGCGAAGTGACCGGGCGGTACCAGATGATCCGCGACGGGGAGCATCTGCGAGAGGTCATCGAAGAGACCGACGATCTCGCGATGATCATGACGATCGAGGGTTCACACGCCTTCAGCATCGCGCCCGACGGTTCTGCCTACGGCAAAGAACAGATCGAGGAACACATCGGCATCATGCGCGATCTGCCGGCCCCGTTCTTCTTCGTGACGTTTGCCCACCACTTCGACAACGGGCTGTGCGGTCATGCCCACAGCCTCCCCGACGCGGCCGGTTGGGTGATGGACCAGTCGGAGAGGATGGAGCAGGGCTTCAACGAGCTCGGTCAATGGACCGCTCGCAAGCTGCTCGGCATCGACGAGAACCTGAAGGACACCGGCGAACGACGCATCCTCCTCGACTGCAAACACATGAGCCCTCGGTCCCGAAAGGAGTACTACGAGGAGATCGTTCGCCCCTACAACGCCCGGGCCGAGCAGGGCGGAGCTCGCCCGATACCGGTCGTCATCAGCCACTCCTGTTTCTCCGGCGTCGATACGCTCGACGAGCTCATCGAGAACCGCCCGAATGAGAACGATCACTGGCACAAGAACCCCTTCCTCGCGTGGGGGATCAACCACAGCGCCGAAGACGTGCGGATGGTGTGGGAATCGGGAGGTCTGATCGGTTTCTGCTTCGACCAGCGAATCTGCGGGACGGTGCCGCGCCAGACGGTGCCGTTGGAGAGCTGGGCGGACATCCTCTTCCACCAGATCCTCGCCACGGTGGACGTCGTCCTTCAGGACGAACGTATCCCGCGAGAGGAGCGTCTATCGATGTGGGATCGGGTCTGTATCGGTTCCGACTACGACGGGCTCATCGATCCCATCACGGCCTATCCGACCGTGCTCGAGTTGCCGCGGCTCGCCGAGGACCTCCGCGAGCGTTTCGCGCGGATCGAGCACACGCGCGGCATCTCGGAGATCGGCCTCGAGCTGTTGATCGAAAAGTTCTGCTGGAGAAACGGTTACGACTTCGCGGTGGCGAATTTCTGAACCTCCCCCGCGGGCGATTCCTCACGTTGGGATGCGGCGTCGACGGGGTTCCGCCTGCCGCCTCATTCGGTTTCGCAGAAGTCGGGGTGGGGAAAGTCTTCCGGTGGTTCGCAGAGCCCTTCCACGACGGCGCCGCAGAGGTCGCCGCAGATCTCGGGGACGCCCGACGGGAGGACGTCCTCGGGGACGAAGTCGGCGATCAGAGCCGTGCTGCCGCCGGGCTGCACGTTCTCGTTCTCGCCGTTGATGAGCGTGAGCCCGGCGAACGAGAGGGTGCCGTCGAGTCGATCCTTTCCGGTCTCCTCGTTCTTGACGATCTCGCCGAAGAGCCGCACCTCCTCCATCTCGACGACGAGCGAGGAGAGGACCGGGAGGGTGACGTCGAATGGTTCGCTCTCGAGCAACCGTCGTCCGTCGTCGGCGACCGTCACGCGTCCGGTGACGTGAGCGGTGAACCCGAGGTTCGTCTCGTCGACCACGAGGTTTTCGGGGTCGCGCGTGTTCTTCGGCGCGCCGTTGATCTCGTCGCCTTCGGCTCCCGCCAGGACGAACCGCCCGTCGGGGAGGACGCGGAGCTCGCTGATGAGGGTGAGGACGGCGGGGAGCGGCTTGTCGACCTGCGCGAGGAGGATGTAGTGGCCGTCGTCGAACTCGACCGGGACGCTCGGGCCGGCGTCGGGGCCCGCGTCGCCTCCCATGAACGGTCCGGAGCGGAACTGAATGTCCCAGATGGTGGAAGCGCCGGTGGCGTTGCCGGCGAGATCTTCGAGTCCGGGGAGGAGCTCGATCGCGAGGGGCTGACCGGGGCGTCCGAGGTCGCCCCCGAGCGAGAGTTCGATCTCGTCGCTGTCCGTCAGCTCGACCTCGAGCTCGCCACACTCCTCTCCGGTGCCGCACGACTCGACGAACGGCTTGGTGCCTTCGGCGAACTCGTTCTCGATGTCTCGGACATTGGGCCACACCCGGACCGCCACCGATTGGGGGGCGACTTCCTCGGAGAACGAGATTCGAATCTTCTCCCCTTCGAGAAACGCGCCGCCCTCTGGCAGTTGCAGCTCGGCGACGGGCGGCGAGTCGTAGGTCTCGCAGGCGAAGAGGGACGATGCGGCGAGGAGGCACGCGGCGAGTTTAGAACGCGAGGACAAAGCGGTTCTCCACGAGGAACGAGTTGACGGCATCCTGGTTTTCGTCCCACAGCGCCGGCCCCGGGAAGAGGTATGCGCCTTCGACGATCCAGAAGAAGTTGTCGCGGATAGTGTAGCCGACCTGAGCATCGATTTCAGTTCCGTAGAACCGGGCGGGGCGGCCGTCGTGATAATTGACGGCGTCATCGGTGATCTCTTCGCCGTCTTCTCCGATGGAGGTCAGGATGGGGTCGATGACGCCGCCGGGTTCGGCCGACCATGCGACGAGGCCGCCGAGCCTCGTGTGGAGGCGGTGATCGCCGATCTTGAGGAGCTCGATCTCGATCTGGGGAAAGGCGGCGATGGCGTTGGTGAAGCGCCCTTCGGTGCTCGCCTCGGTGAGAGGGAACGACTCGACGTCGGCGCCGGAGAGATTCTCGATGCCGACGGCGACGGAGCGTGCGGATTCGAAGGCGATGATGTGCTCGAACAAGAGCAGGCCGACGTTGAGGTCGCGTGCGAAGCTGTACGAAGTGATCGGCGTCGTGGCGCGAGGGTCGTCATCCCCGGCCGCGTAGTCGAATTCGAGGGTCGCGGTGACGGGGCCGAACTTCCCGTCGAAGACGGCGCGGGCTCCGTGACCCTCGATCTGCTGGAGGTCCGGTTCCTTGTTCGAGAGTGCCGCGAAGCCCTCGGAGATCTCTTCGGTCTCGCCCCGGATGTACATGTACTGGAGCTCGATGCGGAAGTTCTCGATGTGGGTTTCGAACAGCAGGGGCATGCCGTAGGCGTTGGAGGCGAACTTGTCGTTGTGGATGTTCACGAAGCTCGCGGAGAGCGTGAAATCCCTCCAGTTTGCGCCGAACCAGTCGGCCTGTTTCGCCTTCCACTGGACGGAGGTCCCGATCTGGCGGAGGTCGTCGTTGAAGAGGCTGACGTCTTCCTGCTTGAGGAAGTCGTAGAAGAGGGCGAAGAGAACGCCGTTGTCTGGCGTGAGGTCCGGCTCTCCGCCGGTACCCGCGATCGCTTTGACAGCTTCGTCGAGCTTGGTGCCGAAGAGGAGCCGGTCGACGCTGTCCGAGTACTTGCTCACGCCCCAGCGATTGCGGCGCTCGCCGTCGTGGGACGTGATCGTGGCCCCGTAGTTGAGGGGCTGACGCCCGAGCCGCAGCAGGCCGACGGGGAGGAAGACGTCGATGTAGAGGTGGTTGACGTCGACCACGTCCGCCTCGCGGAGCGCGGGTCCGTAGTCGTCGGGATCCAGTGGGTCGCCGCCGGGGCGAAGGCCGACCTCCCACGTGGTGAGGTTGGGCTTCTTGGTCGAGAGCGAGACGCCGGAGTTCGACTTCGGGGTGCCGACGAAGGAGCCGTTATCTCCGAGGAGCACGCCGTCGAGGACGTCGGCCTGGAAGGTTATCGCGCCGACCCGGGCGAGGGTCCCTTTGAGGTCGACCCGACCACGCATCTCGGACCAGTGAATTCCCCCGATCTCCTCACCGGAGAGCTCGATCGGCTCGATGAAGACGGTGCGCAGTCGATATTCGGCACCGGCCTGAACGTCGAAGGGGTTCGGGGGCGCGTTCGCCTGCAGCTCTGCAATCTCGGGGTCGACGACGAGGCCCGGGGTCACCTCGGGTTCGAGCTCGGGCTCGATCCGAGCCGGGGCTGTCTCGGTCGGCTGGGGGGTCGTGGCCGGCTTCGATTCGACGACGGGGGCCGCGACGTCTTCTTCGGGTTCCGGGTTTGCTGTGGCGGGTTCCGATGCCGCGGGGACCGTCGTGGGTTCGGACGGTTCGGGCTCGGTTTCCTGGGCGGAAGCCTGGATGGCTACACAGGTGCAAGCGGCCAATGTGGCGGCGAAAAGTCGATACGACACGGGCGTTCCGGGCGATGGTCTGGGTCGGGTGATTCGAATACCACCGCGCGGCGGTTGTTGGCAACGCCGGGGCGCGAAGCGCCTCGTTTCCCCGGCGTGGATTCTGTCGTTAGGGGGGCGAAGCGTGGCCAGGCGAACGGCCCGAGGCACGGGTTTGCCGTCAGAGCTTCTTCGCCTCTTCGCGGATGCGCTCGATCATGTCGGGGAGCGATTTCCGCTGCGCTTTCTCGCGGAGAAAGTCGGGGACCACGCTCTTGGGGTCGGCGTGGACGGTGTAGACGAGGAGGGTGCGGCTGGCGCTGTTTTGGAAACGCTTGAGGACGAAGCTGCCGACGAGAGTCTTGTAGTCGCCCTCGACCAACCACCACTTTCTGTACCACTCGAGCGGGCCTGCCTGCCGCTTGTCCTGCGTGAGTGCGCGAAGGTTGGAGAGCGGAAATGGGATGTCGACGGTGACGTCGCAGCGTGCGGCGCTCGGGGTGTAGTGGACGAACTTCGCTTCGAGGATGCGTGGCATGCGATCTTCGAATTTGTCACAGTTGGAGATGACCTCGTAGACCTTCTCGACGGGCGAGTCGACGACGGCGGTGACGACCATTTTGGGTACGTCGGAACCTTTGACCTCTTTGGCGACGACGAAGACTTCACCGGCCGCGAGCTCGGCGGTGGATTGCGCTGCGGCGGAGTGGCCGTAGAGGAGCGTGGCGAGGAGGAGGACGGCAGATGTTTGGAACTTCATTTCACATCCCTGGGTTGGGCAAACCCTCTCAGGAAACCGCGATGCTTTCAATGGGCTGCCCGAAGTTCAGCCGTCGAGCCACGACTTGACCTTCTCCTTCGCGCCGTCGACCCGCTCCAGAACCTCGAACGCCTGGTCCTGGTACTTGCCCATCATCCCCAGCAGACCGTCGTCGTCCCCGTCGATGCTGCCGAGGTCGACGGTCTCCCCTCGGGTGTGCATCGCCTCCATGACGGCCTGGACGCCCATTCGGACGGCGCCCCGGATCGGGATCTTCGCCATCATGCCGTACATCGCCGCTTCCCCTTCGCGGTCGAGGCCCGGGTTGGCGCGGACCACCTCGATGCTCTCTCGGACCGCCTCGATGTAGTCCGGGACCGCGTCGACGTGATTGGCAGTGACGGTGCAGTGGATGCACGGTGGGTTCTGCTGTCGTTCGACGGCCCAGCCTCTCTCCGACAGTTGGTCGGCGACGGCGTAGACGTTCACGCCGTCGGGGACCTGGTCGGTCGTCCATGTCACGACGGGACCGTCCTCGCCGCCGAGAAGCGTGACCTCGGGGAGGGCGGCGAGACCGTCGCGCAGGGCATTTCGAGCGTCGAGCGACCTCTGCGCGAGTTCCAGGTAGCCGTCTTCGCCCATCGCCATCAACGTAGCCCACGCCGCGGCGACAGGACCGCCGGGACGGGTTCCCATGATCGTCGGGCTCGCGTAGATGCCGAGCGGGGAATCAGTGTCGATGTGGAATTGATGCCTGAGATAGTCCATCGACCGGTAGAGGACGACCGATGCGCCCTTGGCGGCATAGCCGAATTTATGGATGTCCGCCGACATCGACGTCACGCCGGGGACTCGGAAATCGAAGGTCGGGATCGGCTCGCCGAGGCGCTCGTACCAGGGGAGGATGAACCCGCCGAAGCAAGCGTCGACGTGGAACGGAATGCTGCGCTCGGCGGCGTAGGCGCCGATCGCCTCGATCGGGTCCACCACGCCGTGGGCGTATTGCGGAGCGGACGCTGCGATGAGGATCGTATTGCGACCGACGGCTGCTTTCAGCGCGTCGACGTCGACCCGGAAGTCGTCGCGCAGGGCGACGCGCTTCATGCGGACACCGAAGTACTCGGCGGCTTTGTGAAACGCAGGGTGGATCGACTCGGGGACGACCATCTCCGGATTTCGGACCCACCACCGCTTCTTCTTTGCGCGGTCGCGCGCTGCCTTCACCGCCAGCAGGATCGACTCCGTTCCGCCCGAGGTCATGGTGCCGACCGCGGTGTCCGGGGCGTGGAGGAGAGATGCCGACATGTCGACCACCTCTCCCTCCATCTTTTTCAGGCTTCGGAACGCGAGCGGATTGAGCAGGTTCGCGCTGGCGTACGCTGCGTGAGCGTCGGCGAGGAACTGCTTGTGCTCGTCGCCGGCGTGATAGACGAGCGCCCACACGCGTCCCGAGTGCCAGTCGACGTCCTCTTCCGCGAAATCGCCGAGGGAAGCGAGGACGTCCTCGCGGGGTACACCGTTCTTCGGAATCTTCACGTTCGCCTCCGGTCTTGGCCAGAATGACGGTCTACCTCACCAAGAGGCTCGTCGTCCACCGTTACGGGGGCCGCGCGCTGTTCACGCCTCTCAGCGGCTACGCGGCTCAGAAACGCCGTGGAATGTAATGTGTGGGACAATGTCTTCGTCGGCAAAGACATTGTCTGACGTCCCGGGTCAGTTCTTCGGGAGGCGGCGTTCGAGCATTCGCTCGGCGAAGCGGGTCGCGAGGGTCATGATCGTCACCTGTGGGTTCACGCCGAGGCTGGTGGGGACGGTCCCGCCGTCGACCACGTAGAGCTGCTCGGTGTTCCACACGCGCCCCTCCTCGTCACAGACGGAGTTTCTCGATGACGTCCCCATCCGGGTGGTGCCGAGGGGGTGCTGGGAGGAGCACTCGAACCGGGTCGGGGAGATTTTCTCCAGGTCGAGCTGCCGATATTCGTCGGGCGTGACGGGTTCGTGTCCGAGGATCGGTAGGTAGAGCTCCTTCGCTCCGGCGGCGATGAACCCTTCGGCGAGCTGCCGGATGATGTCGGGGACGCGGGCGCGGTCCTTGCGGCTCATCCTGTACGTCATGACGGGTTCGCGGCCGATCCTTGGCCGCCAGATGCGGCCCCCACCTTCATCGTGGATCATGCCGCCGAACACCGCGACGTTGGAGAGCTCGGCGGTACGTCGGTGCCATTGCGCGCCGACCCCCGGGATGCCGAGCGCGAGCGCGAAGGGGGGGACGAAGAGACTCACGAGGGTGATGCCGCGGTGTTCGAAGGCGTCCGACCAGGCGCTCTGCAGCGACCCGGCCCAGCCGCGGACCGGCTCGTCGAAGTGAGCCATCATCCGGAACCCGGGGTGGACGGTCATGTGGCGGCCGATGTGCCGATTCCGGTGCCCGCTGTCCCAGAGGAGGAGCGGGGTGTGGACCGCACCCGCGGCGAGGACCACCCGCTTCGCGCGGACTTCGAGGGTGGCGGTCGGTCGGCGGTTTGCGTCGAGCAATCGCGCACGAACACCGATGGCCCGTCGCCCCTGAAAGAGAATGCGGTCGACCCGGCAGTCGGACAGCACTGTCGCTCCGTGCTGGACCGCGGTCGGCAGGTAGCTGCGGTCGACGGAGAGCTTCGCGCCGGCGGGGCAGCCGAAGTTGCAGCGACCGGAGCCTCGGCACCCTTCGGTGTTCCGCCGTAGCGGCTTGATGTCGATGCCGCGTTTCGCGGCGCCTTCGGCGAACTTTCGGGTGCTGCCCGACCGCATCGATTCGGGGACCGGTTCGACGTGGACCGTCGCTTCGACTTCGTCGAAGTAGGACTCTACCCGGTCGGGGGCGTGGTCGCGCAGGCCGAGCTCCTTGGCCCAGTGGTCGAGAACGGTGTCCGGTGTCCGGAAGCAGACGCCCCCGGTCAGGACGGACGATCCACCGACACACCGCCCCATCGTCATGTTGATCACAGGACTCTTGCCGACGCCGAGCACGGCGGTGGAGCCCCCCTCTCGCCAGATTTCGGCGAGGGACTGGCTGGGACGCATCTGGCCGTACTCCTGGGGCAATACGCGCGATCCCTCTTCCAACACCAGCACCGACTGGCCCTGTTCGGCGAGTTTTGCGGCGACGACCGCACCGCTGGCGCCGGACCCGACGATGACGACGTCGGTGTCGATGGTTCGAGCACCCGAGTAATTCTGTCCCGATTCGTAGCCTGCCATCAGTCGATCTCCGTCACGAAACGAGGGGTTCGCCGTCGAACTTCGAGCGGCGGGCGACGTCGGGGTGCTCGAACCAGATGGAGCTGGTGATCGCTTTGACGGCGAAGAGGGAGAGACCGAGCGGGCTCTCCTCCCACCGCTTGAGCACGAGCGTTCGGTCGACCCAGTTCATCTTCCGAAGTGGTGGGAGTCGAAAGGACCAGATCGGTGCGACCCAGTCCGCCGCGAAGACGCTGGCGCGAAAGATGAGCGCCGCCTTGCCGCCGACCCTTCGGAGGTAGTCGTCGGTTTCTCCGCAGAGCCAGGCGACGATGTCGGGGCGGGGTGGACCATCGTCGCTGGCGAACATCACTTCGGCGATCCCGCGCAGTCCGCGGAGCCATCCCGAAGGGCGGGCGTAGTGGCGGTCCGAGATGCCGTAGTCGACCCACCACGAGGGCGGGTCCGACGTCCTGAAGTCTTCGATGTCGACGACGCTTGCCATGCAGTTCTCCTGGCGCAGCAGAGGTAGCGAGGGCCGGGCGGACACTATCAGATCGAGGTGGGCCGGGGAACAGGGGGCTTTGCCGTCACCCAGCTCGGTCGCCATTTCCGCTTTCATTTCCCGATTCCCATTTCCCGATTCCCATTTCCCGATTCCCATTTCCCGATTTCCCTTTCCTTCCAATTCGCGGGCTGTCGCACACCGAGGCGACTCGACGACGCGTCGGACCCCGGCTCAATGCCGCGCTCGCCGCCCTGCGAGCGAGGCGAGCCCGGGGGGCCTGGCAATCGGGGCTGGGGTGATCGAGCGTGAGGCGAGGAAGGAAAGGGAGAGTCGAATCGGGAATCGGGAAGCGGGAAATGAATGTGGGTCGGCCCGCGAGGGAAGCATAGCTACGGACATGTATTGGGTCGATTGTCGGATCCGTCGGAGTCGACGCACCAGTTTACGGAGAGGTCGTCGTTCTGCGCGGCGCTCTGGGAGGAGGGCTCGAGCTGGTAGTAGACGCCGTCGCCGGCGTTGAAGGTCCAGAAGACCCGATCGACTTCAGTGCCGTCGGGGGCGGTGACGATGATCTCGTCGCCTCCGTTTGCGAGCGCATAGGCGCTCCACTGGTAGGCGATCGTGACGGCTCCGTTGGTGGCGAGGTCGGAGTTCGGTCCGAGGACGGCGTAGCCGCGGGCGGGGACGAGGACCGGGGTCGAAGAGTTGATGGTGTGCGTGTTCGTTCCGTCGTCTTCGAGGACGAACCGGCGGAGATCGACGGCGAACCCATTGGGGTTGTAAATCTCGAAGTACTCGCGGGTCGAATCGCTGCCGGTTCCCGAGGGGTTGATGAGCACCTCGTTGACGACCAGCTCGAGGGTGGAGCAGGCCTGGCCGCAGGCGCCGCAGTTCGCCGCGTCGGGGCTGGTGCAAACGCCGTTGCAGCAGAGTCCGTTGGTGGCGCCGCACGGGTTGCAGCCGCCGCAACTGTTGGGGTTGCTCTGGAAGTAGGGGAGGCAATCGCCGTCCTCGCAGTCGACGTCTCCGTCCGAGTCGTTGTCGATGCCGTCGCTGCAGTTCGCGGCGGATGTCTCGGTGCAGCGAGCGGCGCAGTCGGTGTCGTCGCAGTCGATCTGTCCGTCCTGGTCGTTGTCGAGCCCGTCTCCACAGGTGGTGGCGGTGTTTTCGATGCACGTGGGGGCGCAGTCGGTATCGGCGCAGTCGGTCTGTCCGTCCTGGTCGTTGTCGGCGCCGTCGTGGCACTGCAGGTAGCTCTGTTCGTCGCAGAAAGGAGCGCAGTCGTCGTCGGCGCAGTCGACGTCTCCGTCGAGGTCGTCGTCGTCGCCGTCGGAGCACGCCGCGGCGGTGTTCTCGTTACAGAAGGCCGCGCACTCGGTGTCGTCGCAATCGGTCTGGCCGTCTTGGTCGTTGTCGGTCCCGTCGTGACAGGCGGGGTCGGTGCTCTCCTGGCAGAAGGCGAAGGCAGCGCAGCCGGAGTCGGCGCAGTCGGTGGCTCCGTCGACGTCGTTGTCGACGAGGTCGGCGCAGAGCGCCGCCGTGTTCTCGATCGGCACGCAAGGGGTCGCGGTGGCGCAGTCTGTGTCCGCACAGTCTGTCTGTCCGTCCTGGTCGTTGTCGCGGGTGTCGGCGCAGGAGGCGTCGTCGTTCTCCACGCATTCGGTCGCACAGACGGGGTCGGCGCAGTCGGTGGTTCCGTCGTCGTCGTTGTCGAGCCCGTCGTGGCACTCGGCGTAGGTCTCCTCGCTGCAGGCGCCGGCGCAGTCGGTGTCGTCGCAGTCGGTCGCGCCGTCTTGATCGTTGTCGAGTCCATCGTGGCACTCGGCGTAGAGCGCTTCGAGGCAGGAGTTGGCGCAATCGGGGTCGTCGCAGTCGACGGCGTTGTCGCCGTCGTTGTCGAGGGCGTCGTGGCAGGAGGCGTAGTCGGACTCGACGCAGAAGGTGAAGACAGCGCAGTCGCTGTCGGCGCAGTCGACGGCGCTGTCGAAGTCGTTGTCGACTCCGTCGGCACAGGTGACTGCGGAGTTTTCGGCGACCAGGCACGGTGTCGCCATCGCACAGTCGTCGTCGGTGCAGTCGACGAAGCCGTCGAGGTCGTTGTCGAGGCGGTCGTCGCAGGTGACGTCGTCGCCCTCGTCACAGACGGGGGCACATCCGGGGTCGTCGCAATCGACGAGGCCGTCCACGTCGTTGTCGGTTCGGTCGTGGCACTGGTCGTAGGAGGTCTCTACACAGAAGGTCGCGCAGTCGGGATCGTCGCAGTCGGCCGAACCGTCGCCGTCGTTGTCGAGTCCGTCGTGGCAGACGGCGTCGTCGAACTCGGCGCAGAATTCGAACGTCCGGCAGTCTTCGTCGGCGCAGTCGATCTTCTCGTCACCGTCGTTGTCGAGGGTATCGGTGCAGCGTTCGAGGTCGGTCTCCACGCAGAAGTTGAACGAGGCGCAGCTCTTGTCGGCGCAGTCGACGTCGCCGTCGAGGTCGTTGTCGCGTCCGTCCTGGCAGTTGTCCTGCGTGGCTTCGGAGCAGAAGACGAACGAGGCGCAGCTCGAGTCTTCGCAATCGACGAGCTCGTCGTCGTCGTTGTCGAGGTTGTCCTGGCAAGCGGTGACGGTGTCTTCGTCGGGGCAGACGACGAACGGGGCGCAGTCGGGGTCGAGGCAGTCGACGAGGCCGTCGTCGTCATCGTCGGTCTGGTTGGCGCATCGCTCGGCGGTATCTTCGCCCGGCTCGCAGACGCGCAGGACGGTGCAGTCGTCGTCGTCGCAGTCGACGTCTCCATCGGCGTCGTTGTCGACGCCGTCGGTGCACCGGTCGGTGGTCGTCTCGTCGGTACACACTTCTAACTGACCGCAGTCATCGTCGGCGCAATCGACGTCTCCGTCGGCATCGTTGTCGACGCCGTCGGTGCAGGTGACGGGGTCGATCTCGATCGCTCCGGCGCAGGCGTTCACGTCGTGGCAGCCATCATCGTCGCAGTCGACCTGACCGTCGTCGTCGTTGTCGATCCCGTCGGTACAGCGGATCGCGGAATCCTCGGTGGTGCAGGTGTCGAGCTCGGCACAGCCGTCGTCATCGCAGTCGACGTCGCCGTCGCCATCATTGTCGAGTTCGTCGACGCAGACCGCGGGGGACGCCTCGGGCTGCGCATTGCGACATCCGGCTTCGGCGCGACAGTCGGGGTCGTCGCAGTCGGTGGCGCCGTCGCCATCGTTGTCCTCGCCGTCGAGGCAGAGGTCTCCCGATTCGACGACGACACGGTCGCCGCTGCAAGAGAAGAAGAGTGAAACGGCGAGGAAGGCCAGAACTCTCGAAAAGTTGTGCATGCTTCGATGCTGCCCGATCCATACGGGAACTTTCAAGCGCCGGACGGCTTTAGGTGCTCGGTTCGTTTCGGATCAGCCGAGGAAGACGCAGCGTCCCGAGCGGCAGCCATTCAGGGGGGGACAGGTTCCGCACGAGACCTCGCGGACGTTTCCGCAGCGGTCGGTGACGGTGGCGCTACACTCGAAACCGTTTTGGGTGCAGAGCTCCTGGTCGGTCTCCGGTACGCATTCGCAGCGGTTGTTGCCATTGCAGACTTCGTTGGTCCCGCAGGTCCCGCAGCTCGTCACGTCGCGGCTGACTCCGCAGTTGTCGGTGCCGCTGACGGCGCCGCACTCGGCGGCCTCGTCCTGGCAGAAGGACGCGTCTGTCTGGAGGGTGCAGCAGGTGCCGCTGTTGCAAACGGCGGCGCTGGGGTCTCCACCGCAGTTGCCGCACTGTTCGGTTCGAGGATCGCCGCAGTTGTCGGTCCCGCTCGCCATGCCGCATTGGACGGACTGCGCCGTGCAAAACTGGCCCCTCGTCTGGGGGACGCAGGTCTCGCAGACGCCCTGGACGCAGTTTCCGTCGCTACACATCGGGCAGGTGACGGTGCGTTGGTCCCCACAATTGTCGGTCGCGGTAGTCTCGCCGCACGCATTGAGCCGGGTGCAGAAGTCGAGATCGGTTTCGGGGGCGCAGACGCAGGCGTTGTTCGAGCACATCTTGCCGGATCCGCAGGTGCCGCAGCTTCGGCTCGTGGAGACGCCGCAGTTGTCGGGTGCGGTCGTCAAGCCGCAGCTCGAGCCGACGCGCGAGCAGAACGCGGGGGTGGTCTCCGTGATGCATTCGCACGTGTTCGCGGGGATCGGATCGCCGGTTCCGCACTCCTCTCCGGTGCCCGTGCAAGCTCCGCAGGAGGTGACGGTCCGAGGATCGCCGCAGTTGTCAGTGCCTGTGTATGGACCACAGGCGATCCCGAGGCGACCGCAAAACTCGGCATCGGACTCGGGGTCGCAGGGCTTGCATGTGTTCGTGAGCTCGTCGCACTGGTCGCCCCCGGTGCACTCTCCGCAGTCGGTGGTGCGCGGGTTGCTGCAGGCGTCGGTGCCGCTCACGGTGCCGCATTCGGCTCCCTGTTCGGCGCAGAACTGGGCGTCCGACTGTTGCGCACAGTCGCACTTGTTCTGGTTGCAGGTACCCTGGCTACAGGACCCACACATCGCGGTGCGTGACTGACCGCAGTCATCGACCGCTATGAGCTGACCGCAGGAGGCGAGATAGTCGGCACAAAACTGCTCGTCGGTTCGGTCGTCACTGCAGCCGCACTCGCCGACGGTACCGGCGCCGCCGCAGGTCTCGGGCGACATGCAGGTGCCACACTGGACCTCGCGGGTCGTCATGCAACGGTCCGTGAGGGTCGCGGTCCCGCAGTTTCGTCCTGCTTCCGCGCAGAGTTCGGGGGCGGTCTGAGGAACGCATTCGCAGGAGTTGGCGACGCACTGGCTGCCCGGCATGCAGGAGCCGCAATCGACGGTGGTCACGACGCCGCACCGATCGGTCTCCGTGAAGAAGCCGCACTCGGCTCCGTTGGCCGTGCAGAACTCATCGTCGGTCGGAGTGGGGCAGTCGCAGAGGTTTTCCGTCTCGGCGCCGCACACTTCCGGGGCGACGCAGGTGCCGCAGTCGGCCTCGCGTTGCAGACCGCAGTTGTCGACGTTGGAGTAGGTCCCGCAGAACGCGCGATAGTTGGCGCAGAAATCCTCGTCGGTCTGCGGGACGCAGCCGTCGGGGATCGTGACGTCGGGGTCCATGCGGAGATCTGGACCGTCCCCCGAGTCGGTGGGGCCAGCATCGTCTCCTCCGCCGCCGTCCCCGGGTTGGTCGGGTCGGTCCTGCGAGGAGTCGGAACCGGCGTCGGCGTTCGATGGGAGTTCGTACTCGGAGAGGTTCTGCAGGCACCCCGTGAGGAGAAGAGTCGCGAACAACGATGTGAGCAGCGGTCTCGTTCGAATCATCAGAGTCCTCGAAAGGTCGCGGACCATCCCAGGGAGATCGTGGTGCCACGTTCTCCGTCTGCATTCTGTTCGGGCGCGACGAGGAAGTAGACTCCGGCGCCGGCCGTGGCGACACCGACGGCGTAGAGGACCGGGACCATGACGCGAGCGACGGAGACCCGCTTCTTGAGGCTGTCGAACCGCTGAGGTCCACCCCCTTCGTCGGCCATTCGGATGACCTCGTTCTGCCAGCCGAGGGCCGCGGCGTGGTAGACGACGGTACCGAGGACCACGGCGCCCCCCGAGCCGATCAGCGACCAGGCGAGCACGTCGGGTCGCGGCTCGGGCTCCGGTGCGTCGACCATCTCGGAGATCGGCTCGTCCGCGTCGGGTTGTTCGGCCGCGGCGGTTTCGGCGTCTGCTTCGGCTTTCTGTGCTCGGGCGAGCTCGAGGCGGGCGACCCCGATCTCCTCGACGACGAGGCGATCGGGCTCCAACTCTTCGGCCTTTCGCAAGAACTCTTCGGCGAGGGAGTAGTCGCCGGAGGCGATCGCTTCACGCGCGAAGTGGACGCGGCAATTCGCCAGCACCGAGGTGACGTCGGCGCGGTCGGATTCGCTGGTCCCCTGGATGAGGAGGAACTTGTTGGCTGCTACCGAGGCTTTCTCGCAGTCGTCAGCGCGAAACCATGCGATGGCCTCGCTCTTTCGAATGACGGGCTCTCGGAGGAGTTCGTAGGCTCGCGCGAACGTTTCTGCGGATTCGCGATACTCTCCCTGTTGGAAGAGCGTGATGGCCGTTTCGTTGAGTCGCACTCCCTCGTCGTCCTGGGCCGTGACGGGTGGGGTGGCGGCGATGACGGCGATGAAGCCGACAACGGCGAGGAACCGAGTTGTGGACATCAGTAGGTGAAATCTAGGGAGCGAATCTCTCGTTGTTTTTTCTGTTTCGACTTCTGTTGCTTCTTCTTCTTGATATCCGTTTTCTCGTTCGGCGTCACGGACGGACTTTCTGCCGCCGGAGCTTCGGATGGCTCGGGCGGTTCTTCGGGGGTGGCCGGACGGGGCTCTGCGACGGTGCCGACATCTTCGCCGGCGGCGAGCGCGAGACCGGCATCGGGTTCCGCGGCGGATCGACCGGCGTCCGGCGTCGCCGGGACGAGGCGCGACGTCGGCTCGGCCAGGGTGGGGCGCGGCTCCACTTCGACTGCCTTGACGGTGTCCACTGCTGCGGCGGGTGTTCCGGCAGGGACCTCGACGGGAGGGGCGTAGACGAAGGAGGCGATCCCGGCGGCGACGATGCCGATCGCGACCACGGCCGCGGCTACCTTCACCCCCGGACCGAATCCGCCAATGTCGGTCTGGGTTTCGGCGGAGAGGTCGGGATGGGCTGTCTCGTTCGGGGGCGCTTCATCGAAGTCGACTCGCTCCGCAGGGGCTGGCGGTGGCTCCTCGACCGTGTCGACGAGGGGGAACTCGTAGTTCGGGTTCGCGTAGGGGCGCAGCACGTCGGCGACTTCGGAGGCGGTGGGCCGGTCCTCGGCCTCCTTGGAGAGCATCCGCAGGACGAGGTCGGCGATCTCGGGTTGTGGAGTCGTGGAGAACGGCGGTGGAGTGTTCTTGAGCTGCATGATGAGGACTTCGGGCACCTTCGAAGACATGAACGGGGGGCGGCCTTCGATCATCTCGTAGAGGGTGATGCCGAGCGCATAGATGTCGGCGGCAGGACCGACGTCGAGGGTCCCCGAGCACTGCTCGGGGCTCATGTAGACAGGGGTTCCGAAGAGCTGACCCTGGCGAGTGATGCGGCCTTCACCGTCGGTGTCGCCAAAGATTCTGGCGAGGCCGAAGTCGAGCACTTTCACGAACGGGGTTCCCTGGGAGGCGCGCACGACCATGACGTTTTCTGGCTTGAGGTCGCGGTGCAGAATCCCCGCCTGGTGGGCGGCGTCGAGCACTTCGGCGATCTGGCAGCCGATCAGGGTGGCCTCCCGCTCGTCGAGCCCCTGGCTGATCAAATCGGCGAGGCTGTGTCCGTCGATGAATTCGATCACCATGAAGTGGGCGTCGAGCTCGTCGCTGAAGCCGAAGTCGTGCAGGGTCACCGAGTTGGGGTGATTGAGGGCCGCAACAGCTTGCGCTTCGGTGCGGAATCGGTCCCGGACTTCGCGGTCGCTCTTCAGGGCCCGGTTGAGCACCTTGACGGCGACTTTTCGGCCGACGGAGAGTTGCGTACCGCAGTAGACCGAGCCCATCGCGCCGCTGCCGAGGAGGTATTCGATCCGGTACCGACCCTCGAGGTCTTTCCCCACCAGGGGATCGGAAGTTTCGTGTGCGCTGCTCAGAAAGTCCTCCGCTCGTCACGGACAATCGCGAAACCCCATAGTTTTACCAGCACGTCGTCGTGGTGACGTATCCCCAGGCAAGGTCCGCAAGAGAATGGCCTACTTCCGGCTTTGGTTCAACGACGTCGACGGTGGACGCACTGTTGAGTTGACGACGGCGGCGTGCGTTTTACGCGTCGAAAGCGCGTCGGGGGATGTAGCGGATCGGCCGACATGATAGATCGGGGCGGCCCTTTCACCGGTGAGGAAAGAATCATGAGTCAAATCCCGATCGTCGACCTCGAAGATCTCCAGAGCCCCCGTCAGGCCGCGGCATCGCGTGCGGCGGACGCACTGCGCGAGGGGTTCGGGGAGTATGGTCTCGTCTACATTCGAAACCACGGCATCGAGACGGACCGGCTGGAGAGCTTTTACCAGACGTTCCTCGAGGTGACCGACCGCCCGACCGAGGAGAAGCAGACGTGGGGCGGAGCCTCGATCTGGTATCAGAGGGGTTGGACGCCGCCCGACACGGAGAGAGCAGTCGCAGCGGGGGGGCAGCCCGACTTCAAGGAGTGCTACTTCGCGGCGCCGGAGCCGCTCGACGCCGAGGCTGCGGTGCAGTACCCGCAGATTTACGCGTCGAACGTGTGGCCAGAAGGGGCGGAACAATTTCGCGACCGTTACATGGACATCGGGCACACGCTGCACGAGATCGGCCTGCAGCTACTCCGCGGGAGCGCTCGCGCGCTGAATCTGGAGCCTTACCGGTTCGAGGCGGCGGTGTACGGCGGTCCCCACGTGACGCGTGCGCTGCGCTACCTGCCCCTGAGCCAGGAGCAAGTCGACGCGAAGGTGCTATGGGGCGAAGAGCACACCGACTTCAACCTGCTGACGCTTTTGCCGGGGGGGCGTTTTCTCGATCAGGACTCGCAGTTCTGCCCGCGCCCGGCGGGGGACTCGGGGCTCTACCTGCGAACCCGCGCGACCGACGACGAGCCGGCCGGACGCCTGTTGGCCGGAAAGCCGCCGGAGGGCTGTATCGTCGCGCAGGTCGGGCAGGAGCTCGAGATCTTGACTGGCGGGGAGTTTTTGGCGACCCCTCACGTCATCAAGGCACCGGAGCAGCCGGGTTTCTCGCGGGTTTCGATGGCGCATTTCATCCATCTGAACGCGCGGGAAGTGCTGACGCCGCTGGCGCCGTTCCGGAACGAGTCGACCCTCGCGTCGTACAGCCCGCCCGTGCTCGCCGGGACATACGGCCTGAAGACGTTGGTGGACATCGGGCTCGCGCCGCCGGAGGCGCTCTCCCAGCTCGGCTACCGGTTCTACGATCGGCTCGACGAAGCGCGCGCTGTGAAGAAGTAGCCGGGCTCCGAGCACAAGAACGAACAAGAACGAAGAAGAGCGGATCCGGGGGGGATCCGCTCTCTTCGTTTCGGGAGCTTCCGCTCAGTGCAGGACGGTGAGGTGTTTGTCCTGGACCTGTTCGACGGGTTGGCCGGCGACGTTCTTGGCGACCTCCTCGAGGACGATGTCGCGCAGCGACGGTGTCAATTCTCCGCGCAACTTCCCGAGGAACTGGGGTTCGGCGACGACCGACAGGGAGTGAAGTTCGCCCGAAGTCCGCAACTGCTCGAGCTGTGAGGCGACGGTCTTGGCGAAGTCGTCGACCTCGTGCTCGACGGGGTCACGTTCCATGGCGGAGCGATGGCCCATACCGTTGTCGTGGCGTCGACCCGCCTTGTGGGTGACGACGTCTTCCTCCTGCATCTGCGCTGCATCGTTGGTCAGTTCGGAGAACTCTTCGAGCGTCCCGGTAGGGGATGCTCCACGGAAGAGTTTCGCCTGAGCCGAATTCGCGATGACGAGAAAGAATTGGGAATGGTTCATGTTGAGGCCTCCACAGAGAAGGGTTTCGTGACGTGCATTGCTCCGAACGTCCTCACGATGTGGGCGGGGTCAACGCCGCGAGACGTTCAGCGAGGGGCGGATGCCAACGTACATGACCCGGGAGTCGAACGGCGCCAGCGTCTGTGTCGCTTCTGGCTGCGCCGTACGGAGGTCGAACACGACGACGTCTCGGGAGTTCGAGTTTCCGACGAGCGCGAAGGAGCCTGATGGGGTGAAGGTGAACGTGCGCGCGTGCTCGCCGCCGCTAGAGACGGCGTTTCGGAAGGTGAGGTTGCCGGCCGGGTCGGCGTCGAACGTGACGAGCTCGTCGCGCGGGTTTCTGTTGATGCCGAGGACCGAACGGCCGTCGGGGGCGACATGCACGTCGGAAGCGGGGCCTAGAGTCTCGGGGTCGGCGGGGCGGGTCGAGACGGTGGAGCGCGCGGAGAGTGCTCCGGTCGCGGGGTCGAGATCGAGGATGGTGATGGTGTCGTCGAGCTCTCCGATCACGTAGGCGATGGGGAGGCTCGGGTGAAAGTCCATGTGTCGGGGGCCCGATCCGGCGGGGACGGGGGAGGGCGGTAGCTGTTCGATCGTCGCGCCGTCGATCGTGAACGCGGCGATGTGGTCGGAGCCGAGACACGGGACGTATGCGAAGGGGAGATCGGGGTGGACGCGGACCTGATGGGCGCGGCGACAGAAGTCGGGTTCGGCGTCGCCGCCGAAAGTTCGCGTCGCGTCGGAGGGAACTCCATTGGCGTCGAGTGGGAGTAGGGCGACAGCATCGCCCCCGTAGCTCGCGACGAAGGCGACGCTGCGCGAACGGTCGATTTCCAGTGCCGTCCCCCCGATCCCCGCGTCGGCGCTTGCGGCGAAGGTTGGGGTGCCGTCGGCACCGAGCGCGTAAGCTTCGACCATGGAACCGTTCGCCGCGTAGAGTCGATCCCCGGCGGCGTCGAAGGCGAGGAAGTTCTGGTTGCCGCCGCGTTCGAGCGAGCCATGCAGAGTCGCGCTCACTGCATCGGGATCGAAGGTCCCCCAGTGGATCGTGCCGTCGGACTCGGCGACGTAGAAGGTCGAAGGAGAGGGTTGGGGAGGACCGAGGTCGGGGTCGGCGTCGGGGCCGATGTCGCGAGGGGCGGGTTGCGAGGCATCTCCCGTAGTGCCGAGATCGGGGAGCGGGACGACCCCTGGGCCTCGGTCTTCGTCGTCGACGTCGGCAGCGCTCGCTGCGTCGGTGGAGTTCGAGGCGTCGTCGTCCGTCGTGATGGCCCCCTGGCCCGCGCTGCAGCCGAGGCAGAGCACGAATGTGACGGCTGTGCCGGCCGACGAGTGCCTCATTCGGAGGAGACGGAACGTTCTGCGTGCTCGATTGCGCGGTCGGCGAAGAGGCGAAGGGCCTTCTCGATGTGGCCGCGCCCGGCGAAGGCCCGAGAGGAAGCGTTCGGCACGTCGCCGCGTCGCATCTGCTGGGACGCGGCGTCGAAGTGATCCGCGGCAGCGCGAAGTTGTTCGGCCACGGTGCCGAAGTCCTCGGCGGCGTCGGCCATGGCGAAGCTGACCTGGATTTCGGTCGAGAGGCCAGCACCGCTGGCCTCGTAGAGACCGTCTTCGAGCAGGTCGGAGTCCATCAGTTCGTCGTCGTTCATGGTTCGAATATGCCAAGTTTGGTAGGGATTGCGCAATGACGACGAAGTGGAAGGTTTCTGAAGAGGAGGTGGGTCGGCGGCTCGATCGCGCGGTGGCGGCCCGTCTTGGGGCATCGAACAACGAGGGAAAACGCCTGGTCGAGGAGGGTTCCGTCCTGCTCGATGGGGTGGAGTGTCGGCGTGCGTCGTCCCGGGTCGCGGCGGGGAGCACGATCGAGGTCGACGGTCCGGTGGTGGTGACAGGGGCGGCGGATCCGCAGTCGGGGGCCGTCGTGCCGAGCGCCGAGTGGTCGGCTTCGACGTCGGTCCTCTACCGCGACGAGTGGTTGATTGCGCTGAACAAGCCGGCGGGATTGCCGACGCACGCGACCCACGACCCGGACCGGGACCACGCTCGCGCCGCGGTGCTGCGTTTGGTGGGGCCCGATGGGTACGCGGGGGTGCATCACCGGCTCGACGTCACGACGAGTGGAGTGCTGCTCTTCACAACCGCGCGCGAGGCGAACAAGGGCGTGGCGGACGCGTTCTCGGAGCGCCGTGTTCGCAAGACCTACCTGGCGGTGACGACGCCGGTTGCGGGCGATGTCGCGGGGAATCGCTGGGAGGTCGAGGACCATCTCGCGACGGACAAGTCGACCGGTACGAGCCGCAGCGTCGCGGTCCGCTCGGGGGGGAAGCGTGCGCAGACTGCGTTCCGGATCGAGGCCATGTCGGGGGGGCTGCTCCTCGTCGAGGCGAGGCCGCGGACTGGCCGAATGCACCAGATTCGCACCCATCTCGCGAGCGGCGGACGTGCAATCGTCGGGGACGAGCTATACGGCGGGGTGACTTCGTGGGGAGGACGGGAGGTCGCCCGCGCGATGCTGCACGCGGCCCGCCTCGAGCTCGAGCACCCGGTGACGGGGGCGTCGCTGCGAATCGAAGCGCCACTCCCCGAGGACATGGCGAGCCTTCTGGGGTCCGTCGGATTGGGCCGGGAGGATTGAGACGCGGTTGTGTGGCGGGTCTGAGGTGAACTAAGGTTGGTCCATGAACAAAATCAGTGCCTTTAGCTCCTGTGTGTGCCTCGGTGTCGCCGGTCTGGTGGCGGGTTGTTCTCTCGTGCTCGACTTCGCACCGGAGTGTGGTTCCGACGACGATTGCGGTGGGGGGGTGTGCGTCTCGGGAATTTGCGACTCCAAGGGCGGGTCCGGTGACGACGGGGGGATGGGCGACGATGCGTCGAACAACGGGGCGCCCGACGCTTCGATGTCGGGATGGGAGGTCGTCGACTTCAACGTCATCGCGGATACGACGTGGACGGCGGACACGACGTACGAGCTGGCGACGGTCGTGCAGGTCCTGCCCGGGGTGACGTTGACGATCGAACCGGGCACTCGAATCGTGGGCGATCGGGGGTCCGCGCTGGTCGTCCGTGACGGCGGTGTTCTCGAGGCCTCCGGCACCCGCGAGGCCCCGATCGTCTTCACGAGCAACAAGCCCGAAGGGCAGCGAGGCCCGGGCGATTGGGGTGGGGTGGCCCTTTTGGGCAAGGCGCCGGTCAACCGCCCGGACGCATTCCTGAACATCCAGACCGACGAGCTCGACGCTCGGTTCGGGGGACCCGACGAAGAATGGCTCTGCGGCACGTTGGAGTACGTTCGCATCGAGTTCGGCGGCGGGCGGGTCAACGGCGAGGAAGCACTCAACGGTCTGACGCTCGCCGGGTGCGGGTCGAAGACGGTCGTGGACCACGTCCACATTCACTTCGGGGAAGACGACGGGCTGGAGATTTTCGGCGGTACGTTCGACATGACGTACGTGGTGGTCACCCGCGCGCAGGACGACGGGATCGACATCGATCTGGGGTGGAAGGGGAAAGGGCAGTACATCGCGGTACAGTCGGACGCGGCGGGCGACAACGGCATCGAGTCCGACAACCGCGCCGAGGAGCCGATATCGCTCCCGCTGACCGACTTCACGATCTCGAACTTCACCGTGATCGGACCCGGCTCGGCCGTGGGGCTGACGCGAGGCATCACGATGAAGGCGGGGACGGCTGGCACTTTCACGCACGGGATCGTGATGGGGCATCACGTCGAGGCGGTCGACGTCGTGGGGCCCGAATCGGGTCAGTTGGCGATCGACGGTGAGATCACCATCACCAACACGCTCTTTTACGACGTGGGGGAAGACGGGAGCAGCTACTTTCCGGTGACGGGGGCGGAAGGGGAGACGGGGCTGCCTATGGGGAGCGGCGACGACGCCGGGTTCGAAGAGGGAATGGCGTTCACCGCAGGGGAGACCAACAACGTCTTCGACGTCGACCCGGGCATCGACAACGCGTACGACAACGTGAACCCGGGTTGGGTGCCAGACGGGGCGGCGGTGGTGGACGTCGACCGGCCACCGGAGGGCTTCGAGCCGCAGGCCGTGTTCCGCGGAGCTTTTACGCCTGGCGTCGACCCTTGGACCGAGGACTGGACCGCTTTCCCCGGCGGTTGAGGCGCGCCGAGGATTCGCCCCGATAACTTGCCAAGTGGGGTGGGTGGACCCAGTATGTACGCCAGAGATCGAGCTCACCCAAGGAGATAGTACGATGTCGAAGAAGCTCACCCGCCGTGATTTCGTGAACAACAGCGCAACCGCCGCCGCCGGGTTGGCGGTGTTCGGTACCCTGGCCGCGTGCGACAAGCAGGGCGGCGAAGAGGCGGCTCCCGCGAAAGCGGAGCCCAAGGAGCTCGACTGCACGGACGTGTCCGCGCTGTCCGAGGCAGAGAAGAAGACGCGTGAGAGTCTGGGTTACGTCGACAAATCGCCGCATCCCGCGAAACTCTGCGCAAACTGCAACCTGTTTCAAGCGTCCGGGGAGGGCTGCGGTGGTTGCACGGTCATCAAGGGGCCGATTCACCCCAACGGCTACTGCAACAGTTGGATTCAGAAGACCGGTTGAGCGGAGCCGGGCGGTCCTACGACCGTCCGGAAGAACGGGGCCGAGCGTTCTGCATGGTCTCGAATAGCGCCGGCATCACGTCGGCGACGTTTCCATCTACTTTGAGCCATGCGTGCTGGTCCCCGCGGGTCTCCCCGCGGTTGACGATCGCGATCGGCATGCGCCGTTCGCTCGCCCACTTCACGAAACGATACCCGCTGTAGACGGCGAGGGACGAGCCCGCGACGAGGAGGACTTCCGCGTCTGCCATGAGGTTCCACGCGTCGTCGACGACGTCGCGAGGGACGTTCTCGCCGAAGAAAACGACGTCGGGCTTGAGGGCGCCCGTGCAGGAGAGGCACGTGGGGACGCAGCGCAGGCCGCCGTGTGCGCGCGCGACGTCGGCGTCGCCGTCGGGGGCGAGCGTCGCGCCCTCGGGGAGGTCTTCGTCGGCGGCGATGCGGCGCTGCAGGGCGTTGCGGCAGACATTCTCTCCGCACTGCAGACAGCGGACTCGCGCGAGTGCGCCGTGGAGCTCGACGACACGGGAGGATCCCGCGGCCTGATGCAAGGAATCGACGTTCTGTGTGATGACCCCCTCGAGGAATCCCTCGCGCTCGAGGGCGGCGAATGCGAAGTGAGCGGGGTTGGGACGAGCGTCGCGGATGAGGGGCCAGCCGACGATGCTGCGTTCCCAGTAGCGCCGCCGCGCGTCGGGGTCGCGGGTGTACTCCTGGAAGGTCATCGGCTTTCGCGCGCGCTGGCGAGTTCCTTCGCCCCTGTAGTCCGGGATCCCGCTCTCGGTACTGCAGCCGGCGCCGGTGAGGGCGACGACCCGCATGTTACAGAGGAGTTCGGCGAGTTGCTCGACGGCGTCTGCCATGGCTCTCCGTGTTATCCGAACGAGGGGGTGGGGAGACCGGGGGGGACGGCGAACCAGCTCACCTTGCCGGTGGACTGGGGGATGGTCGTGAAGCAAATCATCCACGAACCGTCTTTGGTGCGCTGCGACCAGATCCTGCACTCCGGCCCGAGGTCGAACTGCGGTTGCAGGAAGAGTGCGATTGCGCCCTTCGACTCGGGGACACGAATCGCGGTCTGGCCGGTGGCGTTGACCTCCCCGCAAATGCCGGTGAACTCGATCTGGTTTCTTGCGTCAATCATCGTCATGGAAGGTCCCACGGTCGTGTGTTCGGTGTCGGAGTGGCTGTTTCGAACCCCAACTTCGTTGCGTTTGCGCAGCGGGTCAACAAACTGGCGGTGGGTCGGCCCGTTCGGGGGCGTCGGCGCCTCACGGTCGGCGAGAGCCGGTTTGATAGGGGGGGCGCCGTCAGGTAAAACGCAGACATGATCAAGAACCTCGAAAACATGGGCCGCGTCGTCGCGACGTTGGTCATCGTGACGGTCGGCTGCACGTCCCTTGGATGCTCCGGGCCCGAAGAGGGTTCGGGGGTCGATGCTGGGGAGGGTATGGAGGTGGGCGTGATCGAGGACGCTGGCCGATCCGACGCCGAGAGCGATTCTCTCCCCGACGCGGCCGACACCGGGCGGGACGACCTGGCGGAAGGGCCCTGGAACCCGGACGACTACTTCATGACCTCGGAGATCGGACCGGTCCCCGAGTACGAACAGCGGCCGGGCGATCCGGAGAAGGGCTACGACATCCTGGTCAACGAAGGGTACGTGAGCTGCGGGCTGCCGGACCGGCTCTACACGGAGTACTTCTCGGCGCTCGCCGGCAACGCGCCCAAGATCGAGGGGCGGCGTGCGATCAACGCGGACCTCCCCTACGACCGAACACGGTTCGAACGGGACGGCATCGAGATCGTCTCGACGAACTGCCTCGCGTGCCACGCGAACATCAACCCTGCGACCGGCGAGCTGATGATCGGGCTCGGGAACGAGGGGGACTACACGCAGAATCTCGGCCGCGCTGCCGAACTCGGCGCGGGGCTCGTGAATCGCGACGACCCGCGCGAGTCGGAGGAGTACGATCGGTTCGCGTCGCGGATGATGACGGTGACTCCCTACATCCGGACCCACACTTCGGGGGTGAATCCGGCGGACAACCTCGCCGGCATCCTGACGGCGCATCGCGATCCGGACACGTGGGAGTGGCTCGAGGAGCCCTGGTACGAGCTTCCGGACGTGCCAGTGCTGCCGTTGAGCGTTCCCCCGCTGTGGAACGTCGCGAAGAAGAACGCGCTGTACTACACGTCGGTGGGGCGGGGCGATCACGCGCGCTTCATGATGGCGGCAGCGCTCCTCTGCACCGACTCCGAGGAAGAGGCGCGTCAGATCGACGAATGGTTCGTCCACGTGCGCGCGTACCTCGAGACGTTGGAGCCGCCGGAGTACCCCGAGGCAGTGGACGAGAGTCTCGCGGCAGACGGGAAGGCGGTGTTCGATGACAACTGCGCCCGATGCCACGGCACCTATGGTCCGGACGGGGAGTATCCGAACCTCGTGGTGTCGCTGGAGGAGGTCGGGACGGACCCGACGCTCGCGAGCGCAGGGGTTCTGACGGCGAAAGAAGCGGTGTCGTGGCTGAACCGGTCCTTCTTCGGCGAGGTGTCGATCGTGGCGTCGGCGCCGGGGTACGTCGCGCCGCCCCTCGATGGAGTCTGGGCTACGGGACCGTACTTCCACAACGCATCCGTCCCGACGATCGAGGCGGTGCTCGACTCGTCGAAGCGGCCGCAGTTCTGGCGTCGGAGCTACGGCGGGTACGACTTCGACAGGCTCGGTGTCTGGTACAGCGTCTCCGAGTACGGGAAGGATGGTGCCGAGAACGACACGGAGAGGCGTTCGATCTACGACACCCGCGAGCTCGGCTACGGCAATGGCGGTCATACGTTCGGGGACGACCTGACGTCGCAGGAACGGAGCGCCGTGCTGGAATACGTGAAGACGCTCTGACGCCGGCCAAGCCTCGCACCGCGAGACGAGTGGAGGGGCCTGGAAACACGCGCTAGAGTGTTTCGATGGACCTGAACGACGCACGACACTTCGCGGCCCGCGTCGAGCTCGACACCCATCCGACCACGATCGCTCGCTACGCGTCTCTCTCCCGTGAGGAAGCGGTGGGCGCTGCGCTGGCGACGCTGGGGAAGCCGAGGGTGACCCAACCGCCCGCGTGGGTGTCGGACCGACGAACCCGAAAGGAACTCCTCGGCGAGCTGGGCGACAAGCGCAAAGTCCAGATGCTCCAACGGCAGCGCGTGCAGGAGCTGAAGGTCTGGTGGTTCGGCGAGATGATCGCGACGGACGCGCCGCTGGCGGAGCGCCTGACATTGGGGTGGCACAATCACTTCACCACCGGCGCTCGGAAGGTTCGGTTCCCGCGGTTGCTGTTTCGGCAGAACGAGACGCTGCGTCGGGGCGCGGGGGGAGACTTCCGCGAGCTCACGGCCGCGATGTGCCGCGACCCGGCGATGCTCCTCTATCTCGACAACCATCGAAACCTGGTCGACAGGCCGAACGAAAACTTCGCCCGAGAGCTGATGGAGCTCTTCACGATGGGGGAGGGGACGTATACCGACCAAGACGTGAAGGAGCTCGCGAGGGCGTTCACGGGCTGGACTATCGACCGCAAGAAGGGGACCCATCGCTTCGCGAAGCGTCGGCACGACGCCGGTGAGAAGACGTTTCTGGGGAAGACGGGGGCGTTCGGCGCAGAGGATGCGCTCGCGATCATCTTCGAACAACGCGCTACCGCGGAGCACATCGTCGAAAAGGTATGGGACGACTTCGTCGCGACCCCGGTCGACCCGAAGAGCCGCAAGCGGCTCGCCGACGATTTCTCCAAGGATTGGGCGGTGGCGAGTCTTCTGCGGAGCGTTCTCGAGAGCCGGCAGTTCTGGGCCGAGGAGAACCGCGGGACCCGGATCAAGTCGCCGGTGGAGCTCATCGTCGGGACCGTGCGGACGCTCGGGATGCAGATGGACGATCGGGCGGTCATGGCGCGTGTATCGCGGCAGCTCGGGCAGGATCTCTTCGATCCGCCGAACGTGAAGGGATGGGACGGCGGTGACGCGTGGATCGGCAGCAACACGTTGCTCCGGCGGATGCAGGTGATGAACCTCGTGGCGAGCGCGAAGTCGGCGGCGCGCGAGCCTCAGGGGTGGCTCGGCGACGTCTGGAAGGACGACGACCTGGCGATGCGGATTCAGCGGGTGCTGCTGGCGGTTCCTGCCGTTCAGGAGAGCGAACCGGCGGCGAACGTGGGGCACTTCCTGCGGCAGATTCTGCTCGACCCTTCCTACCAGGTGACGTGATGGGTGGATTCACGAGACGGGAGTTCATCGAGATCGCGGGGCTGGGAGCGCTCGTCCTCTTTACGCCGCCGGGGTTCGCGCTCCCGAAAGGGGAGCGGGTCCTCGTCCTGGTGGAGCTCTCGGGAGGAAACGACGGGCTCAACACGGTCGTGCCGTTTCGGGATCCGAAGTACGCGGCGCTGCGGCCAACGATCGGGCTCGATCCCGCGAAGGTGCTGGCGCTCGACGGGGAGACGGGGCTCCACCCCGAGCTTCGCGGGCTCGCAGCGTCGTGGGAGACCGGGGACACCGCGATCGTTCGCGGGGTGGGGTATCCCGCGGCGAACCGTTCCCATTTTCGGTCGATCGAGATCTGGGAGACGGCGTCCGATTCGGACGAGTACGCCGACGCGGGCTGGCCGGTCGCCGCGATGGGGAAGAAGCTGCTTTCGCAGCTCGCGCCGGGGGCCTTGCTGACGGTGGGGGCGGAGGACGACGGTCCCTTGCTGGGAACGCCGGCGCTCGCGCTGCAGAACCCCGAGCAGGTCGTCAAGCTCGCCCGACGGATGCCGCGCACGACGCGCACCACGAAGAACCCGGCGCTCGCGCACGTGCTCGAGACGCAGCACGAGCTGCTCGACGCCGTCGAGTCGATGGAGCGGCACCTCGCGAACGCGGCGGTCCCGACGGCGGACTTCGGGAAGGGACAGTTCGCCGAAGCGTGCCGCGACGCGGCACGGATCATCGTTTCGGGGATGGGAGTGATGGTGATCCGGCTACGGCTGGGCGGGTTCGATACGCACGTGAATCAGCCTCGGCGGCACGCGCGCTTGATGGAGCAGTTGAACGCGGGGCTTTCCGGACTGCGAAGGGCATTGATCGATGCAGAACGCTGGGACGATACGCTCGTCGTCACGTATTCGGAGTTCGGGAGGAGGGTCAAAGAGAACGGCGGAGCGGGGACGGATCACGGAACCGCGGCGCCGCAGATCGTGATGGGTGGCGCGGTGAAAGGGGGATTTCACGGCGCGCGCCCGTCGCTCGATGCGCTCGATGCGAACGGGGACCTCCGCTTCACCACCGACTTTCGCGCGACCTACAACACCATCGTGCAAGGCTGGTGGGGAGTGCGCGATTCAGGGCTGTCGAAGTTCGGGAACGTCGGGTTCCTGTAGCGGCGTCGCGTTGACGTCGTCGCCTCGTGCTTAGCCTCTCCGTGTAGATGTGATGCCCACATCACCACGAAATACGGAGAATTTATGGCTACCCCGAAAATGGACAGCACCGCCCTCTTCACTCAGTACGTCGACGTCGTGAACAAGTCGCTCGACATGCACAAAGGTGAGTTTCCCTACAAGCAGCTCTTGAAGGCTGCCGATTCGCTCCTCGAAGACAAGACGGTCGCGGTAGCGATCTACAAGGATGATGCCGACGAGCCCCACGACTGGTTCACGATGGGTTTCGACCATCAGACGTTCCAGTTCATCCAGCACGGCAAGACCGACGCGAACCTCACGTGGCGAGCGAAGGAAGACTACATTCGCAACGTCGTCGAAAACCCGAAGGAGTACATCGAGTCGCCGTCGAAGCTGGAGTTCGGCTGGCTCAAGAGCCGCGTCGGTCTCGACTGAGGAAAAAGATCCGCAGCTTTCACGCGGGAGTAGCGCATCGGGTCGGAAAATTTCGTTCCTGCTGGAATGAAAGGTTTGAATCCCAAGTTATTCTCCTGCACTCTGAAGGAGTGACGGGGCGCACGTCCCGAAAAACAATCGTTCGGGCTGTGGCAGGTACGGCACCTGTTCCATCCCAGTGACCTTGGGTGGTCACGCAACAGAACTGCCGAAAAAGGAGGTGATCCAGTGGACAGTAATTGTACCAAACCGATTCAGAAGGTGGTGTCCCTTGGCGAGGGCTGGACCTGGTGAGCCTCCGGGGTCCGCTCGAGGGCGGAACCCCCAAGCTCCGGAAGCTCGGTGAGACCAGATAGGTTTCTCGTCGAGGAAAAAACCCAGACATCACCGACCGCGTGGTGACGGCGTAATCGGACCGTACTAGTCCCTCGAGCCGCCACGCGGTTTTTTTATGCCCTGAGGAAGGGTCTGCTCCCGTCGCTGGAGCGACGGGGAGGGGTCATCTTGCGATTCGTTCGTGCTCGACGATGCCTGTGGCATCGCCTGCGCGCGACGAATCGCAAGATGACCCCTCCACGCCGCTCCAGCTCGGTCCGCAGACACCTTCCTCAGGGCATTTTCATTGTAGGCTCGGGGGGCCGCTTGCGCGGCGGGGGGGCCGCTTGCGCGGCCAAGGTTCCGCTCCCCACGCCGCTAACCGCTAACCGCTAACACTAACCGCTAACCGCTAACCGCTAACCGCTAACCGCTAACCGCTAACCGCTAA
>CAYPJU010000005.1:0-12545 GCA_964411125.1 uncultured Bradymonadales bacterium
CGTTCGTCGTGCACTCGGCGGTCTTGCCGTTGTTGTCGGAGGGGTTGTTGTTCCCTCCGCATGCGCTGAGGGTCGTACAGACGGCTGCGATCGCCATCCATTGCTTCACGGTCTTCATCGTGGGGCCTCGGTAGAATCGGTCCGCGGGCGTGAGATGTAGGTCTCCCACCCACGTTGTGGTTTCGAATGTGCCGTGGTTATCGAAACTCGCGACGCTTCGCAAGACGGGCGTGGATTTTCACGCGATGTCGAGGAGGTTACAAAAACCAAGCCTAACGGCCCGGGTCGATGCGAATGGGCGGGGCTGGAAGGCTCAGAGTCCGTGGGGGTGACAGACTCCGGAATCGCCGGGCAGGCAGATCTGGCCGCTGGGGCAATTCATCGAGGGGAAGCAACCTCTGCACAGGAACCCGTCACCCGTCAGCCCGTCGTAACGATGCAAACCCGAGCAAAACGGTCGGCTTCAAGCTGCTCAGATGGCTCGCGGACACCGACAAGAAACGAAATTAGCCCGGCCGTCGCCGGGCTATCTCGGTTGGCGCTATATCAGAGGCCCAACGGGAAGCAGATTCCGCCGCCAACCGGCAGACAGAGATCGCCGTTCGGACACAACGGCGGAGTGCAGCCGGTGCAAAGGAATCCGTCGCAAGTCAGGCCTCCGTCACACGTGCAGTCCGGATTGCAGAGTCCACAGCCGGCCCCACCACCCGCGCCGGTGCACGTCAGGGTCGTCGGGTCGCAGAACTGACCCTGGGGGCAGCTCGTCGGATCGTTGGCGCTGCACGCACCACCTTGGTTCGGAGCCTGGCACTGACCGTTCGTGCACATGTAACCGGCGGGACAAACACTTGGGTCCGTGGCACAGCTCGGCGGTGCACCGCACTGACCTTCGTTGCAGAGCTGACCGCTCTCGCAGTCGGCTGCGCCGACGCACTCCACGCAGCAGTTGTTGATGCAGTAGGGCGCTCCCGCGCCACACGTGCCGGGCGTCGCCGGGTCGCAAGCCTGCGTGCAGGTGAAGCAGGAACCGTTGTTGTTGCAGGTCTCGCCCGCGGCGGTGTTGCAGTCGGTGTCACCGAGGCACTCGGCGCAGAAGCATTTGATGGGGTCCCAGATGGGGCGCTGAGCGTTGCCGGCGCACTGGTTGGGATCTTCGCCCGGGCAGTTGTTCACTTCGCAGAGGCCCGTCTGTTCGTTGCAGACTTCGTTCGCCTGGCACGTCGCCCCGGTGCAGGCGTCCTGGCACATCAGCGTCGAGGGGTTGCAGACCTGGTCGCCGCAATCGATCTGGTCGCAGCTCGTCGGGTCACCGCAATTGCCGGTATCGAGACAGACCTTTCCGTCGGGGCACGACATGTCGTTGCATGCGCAGTCGCCGTCGGTGCAGACCTGACCGAGCGGGCACTCCATCGAGTCGCGGCATCCCTCGGCGCACGAGTTGTCGTCGGCGCAGTACGACCCGTCTTCGCAGTCGGTGTCCTCGTCGCAGCCCGGGGCGCACGCGCCTTCCTTGCAGATCTCGTCGGCGGCGCAGTCCTGCGAAGTCTCGCACGTGCCGTCGCTCTCGACGCACTGGCCGGCGAGGTTGCAGCGCTCGCCGTCGGCGCAGTCGTCGTCGTTCCCGCAGCCCGTCTGCGAGCTGCACTGACCGTCGCGGCACGATTCGCCGTCGCTGCACTCGTCGTCCGTCGCGCACTCGGGAGCGGAGCACGTGCCGGGGGAGTCGGGCGTCGGCCGATAGCAGATCTGCTCGGGCGTGCAGAAGTCGCACGACGCTTCGATGCAGACCTTGTCCTGCGCCTGGCACACGGTGCCGAGCTCGCAGTCCGTGTCGGAGGCGCACGTCGTGGACGACGCCGGTTTGTTGTTATCGCCACAGGCGGCAAGCACCAACGACATGATCGAACAGAGAAAAATGTACTTCCAGCGCATCCCAGTCACTCCCAGGGCAATAATCTGATTTCTCAAAACGGCGACACTATAGGCGTGGAACCGCCCCAGTTCAAATAGTGTCGCGCCTTACACGCAGTACGGACCACGCCGACGATTGGTAAACTTTTTCCCAGTTTTTTTCGACGCGCCGGTGGAGAGTCTCCAACGACCTACGCTGGCGGGGGAATGTCGGAGAGCTCCCCTCGTCGAATCGGAACGCGGAGCGCGTTGAGGACCGACACGAGATCGATCCCCTCCTGCAGAATCGCGCCGGCCACGGGAGTGAGAAAGCCGAACGCCGCGAACCCCATCCCCACGATCGAGAGAGCCATCCCCGCGACCGCCGATTGCAGCGCGATCCGACGGAGCCGCGTGGCGATGTGAAACAGCTCGTCGAGATGCCGCAGGCTCGGCTCCATGATCACGGCGCCGGCAGCTTCGCTCGTGATCTCGTTCGCCTGGCCAAACGCGATCCCCACGGTCGCGGTCATGAGAGCAGGCGCATCGTTGATGCCGTCGCCGACGAACACCGTTCGCGCGCGCTTCGTCTCCGCCTCCACGATCGCGACCTTCTGCTCGGGGGTCTGTTGCGCGTGAATCTCAGTGATTCCGACCCGCTTCGCGAGCCACGCGACCTCCGATTCGCGGTCTCCCGAGACCAGCATCACACGGTCGAAATTGTGCAGGGTGGCGAGGTGCTCGACGAACGGGCGCCCGTCTGCACGGGGCTCGTCGTGAAACACGAACGTTCCCCCATAGGTGTCGTCTACTAGGACGACGCACTCCAACCCCTGGCGCATCGGAGGCACCTCCCGCGCCGCGTCGTGGCCCTGGTCGGACAGCGCATTACGGGACGTGATCCGGAGCGTGTGACCGCTCACGGCCGCCGTCAGTCCCTGCCCCGGGGGCTCGCGCACTTCCTCGGCGTTGTCGAGCTCGAGCCCGCGCCGCTTCGCCTCCGCCACGATCGCCGTCGCGAGCGGATGCTTCGAGTACACTTCGACGCTCGCAGCGAGTCGAACCACTTCGTCGGCAGGCCACGCGCCGACGTGGACGTCGGTCACCGAGGGACGCCCCAGGGTCAACGTCCCCGTCTTGTCCAGAATCAGAGTACGGCAGCCGTCGATCTGCTCGAGCACCCGCGGGTCTCGGATCACGATGCTGTGGCGCGCGGCGAGATTGATCGCCCCGAGGATCGCCACCGGAATCGCGATCAGGAGCGGGCAGGGCGTCGCGATCACCATCACGGCGAGGAACCGGATGGGATCCCCCGCAGCGACCCACGCCGCGATCCCGACGGCGACCGCGAGCGGCGCGTACCAGGCTCCGAGCCGGTCGGCGAGCCGGCGCATCTCGGGCCGCGCTTGCCGAGCCCCCTCCATCACCTCCATGATCCGCGCGTAACGCGAGTCGCGAGCCAGCGACGTCGCCTCGATCGTCAGCGCCGACTCCCCGTTCACTGCGCCCGACAACACCGCGACCCCCGGCGTCTTCGACACGCGGTACGGTTCCCCCGTCAAGTACGACTCGTCCATCGCCCCGTGGCCCGCGACGACGACCCCGTCGACGGGACAGCTCTCGTGCGGCAACACGACCAGACGATCTCCGATCTCGACCTCCTCCACACCGACGTCGACGAGCGTCCCATCGTCTGCTTCTCGGTGCGCGACCGACGGCATTCTCCGCGCCAGTGCGTCGAGCATCCGGTTCGCGCGCCCCACCGCCATCGACTCGAGGACCTCGCCGCCGGAAAGCATCAGGACGACGATCGCACCGGCGAGCCACTCACCGAGGAGGCCGGCCGTCACGATCGCGATCGCCGCGAGGAAGTCTGCGCCGAAGTTCCCCCGGACCACTTCGCGCACGAGCCCGTACACGAGCGCCGCTCCGCCGATCGCCACGATCACCATCAGCGGGACGTTCGCGACGTCCGGCGTCGTGAAGCGAAGGACGATGTGCGTCGCCAGGCCGGTGAGCGCAAGCGCCGCGATCAGTTTCGGGGTCAGATCCTGCATCGTTCTCAAATTGCAGCATGTTCGGCCAAAAGTCATCGGCCGCTCCGACCTTCGCGACGCCGCCGGACGGAATCACCAATCCCGGTCCGTGCGAGGTTTCTACCGATCCAGGCACGTTTCTGGCACCCTGAGCGCACGATGGGCCCACTGGTACCGAAATCCTTGCTGCTTCTGGCGTGTTCGCTGGCGGCGTGTTCGTTCGTGGAGTTCGAGCGTGGACCATACGCCATCCGCGATGTGGATGTCGTCTACTCCGTTCAGGAGGACGCCACGTTCTTCTCGTGGCGGCTTCGGAAGGACGCCAGGCTCTCCCTCGTCGATTTCGAGCTATGGCTGGACGGCGACTGGCAGCCGATCGAGCTCGCCGACGCACCGTTCCCCGCCGAGCCCTATCTCTGTTACCAGGACCAGTTCTGGTGCTTTCAGTACCAGGTCGCGGGTGACTACGAACTCCCCGAAGATGCTCCGTCGCCGCTGCGATCGATCCACGCCCGCGACGGCATCACGATGGGTGCCGCCGAGCGGAAGCGCGTCGTGCAACGGACGTTCGACGTCGACCCGATCGCGCTCGGTCACAACGAGGCGATCGACCCCCGGCGGTTCGACTGGTTCGACGAGAACGACGTCCCGCTCCGGCGCGACTACGAGTGGCAGTTCACCGGCGTGACGAACTCGGAGTGCGACGAGCCTTCCGACCCGTGGCGGTTGGTGGTCGCGCCGATCGGCGTCGAATACTCCTGGACCGAGGAGGCGAGCGACGAGGGCCTCTGCTACGCGTCCCGTCCCCTGCGGACCGACACCGACGGGGTCGAGCGCGCCGCGAGGCTCTTCCCCTCCGCCGAGACGACGTCCGAGACGCAACGCTACGAGCCGCCGCGGCAGACGTCGCCGGTCGTCTGGGGGCTCATGCTCGACCTCGAAATCCCCAACGAAGACCGCTGCCGGATGGTCAAGAGCTGGCTGATCGAGCAGCTCGAAGACCGGATCTTCCTGAAGGGGCAGCAGTTCAAGCTCGGCGTCTACACGCCCGTCGACCCCGAGTCGGGCGAGGAGTTGAGCGGCTGCGCCCAGGGCGAGAATCGCGCCTATCCCTTCGAACGCATGCTGCGAGACGCGCAAGACGTCGCGGGTCAGCTCGCGCCGACGCCGACCCGGGTGCTCTGGGTGTTCGTGAACAACGTCGAGCTCCCGCCCCCCGCGGGCGTGCTGGAACAGATGGCGCTCCTCGCGCTGCTGCAATACTCCGGCGGCGAGGGGGGGCTCGGCGGGCTCGACGTCGAAGACTTCATCGACGAAGGAGACCTTCCGCCGGAGCTCGGTGGCCTCGGTGCAAACGACGATCTCCCCGACATCTACACCTGGGCGATCGGCTCGGAGGTCTTCATCAACCTCGCGCCGTGGAACCTGACGACCGGCTGGCGGCCGATCGAGGACAAGACGCTGGCCGCCGACATTCGACTGGGCGTTTCGCAGACCCTGCCGTTTCGCACGATGCTCCACGACGAGACGACCGAGGTCGAGGTTCGGCTCCCCGCCGGCGTCGAGAGGCGCCCGCACTATTTCAAGGTCTGCGATGCGTCGCCCCTGCCGATCTCGGCGCTCGGAAACGTCGCCGGGATGCCATTCTACGCGCCCGACGACGTCGTCCCGTGGCCCGAGTTCGACGACGAACAGCCGTACTTCACCATCTACCTGCCGGAGCAGCACCTCGTCCCGAACGCCGAATACACCCGTCGACCCACCGACGTCGTGGTCGAAGTGTGCACCGCGTTTTGCGATGGGCCGTTCCGCCGTCAGGGCGGCGACGATTTCGACAGTTGGACCGGTAGCCGGTCGGTGTGCCAGTGGTCACGATGAAGCGTCGAATACCCGCACTCACCCTCGCGATCTGCTTCGCCGGGGTCGCGTTCTCCTCAGCGGCTACGGCCCAGCCGGAGCCCGACGACGAGCGTCCGACCGTCCAGCGCCGCTTCGCCGTGAAGAAGAGTTCGGCCTACCTGCACGCCACGGGCGCGACCCACATCCGCAACGACTTCTACGACTCTTTCGGCGTGGGGGGCGACATCGGCTTCTATCCGGCCGAGAACTTCGGCCTCGAGCTGCGCGTCCTCTACCTCGACACGCGCCTTTCGAACGCCGCGATTGGGGTCCGCGAACAGACCGGCCTCACCCCCGACGCGCGACCGCAGAGCCTCTTCGCGACGGTCGGGCCCCGCTGGTCCTTCGGCTACGGCAAGCTCCTGACGCTCGGTCGATGGGTCTTGCATTTCGACCCGCAATTGACCGCTCAGGCGGGGATCGCGGTCGCCGAGCGCCGTGTACTGCCGTCCGCCTTCGTCGGTCCGGGCCTCCTCGTCCACCTGATGTGGGGCATTCAGGTCAAGATCGACCTCGGGGCGTCGATCCAGGGGGAGCAGCGTGACCGAGGGTGGGTCGTCACCGGAGGCTTCTTCCCGGTGCTGGGGCTCGGTTGGAACACTGGCTACCTCCGTCAGCGAACAGCGGAGGAAGGATGAGAACGTTGCGGATCGCCGCCGCCGCGTCGTTGCTGAGCGGGTGTCTGTCCTACCAGTCGACGAGCGGTGTCGAGGCGGAGCTCTTTCGCCCGCTGCACGAGCGGCGGCTCCCCGCGTTCGCCCAGCAGATCGACGTCCGCGAGCAGGCCGGCGAGCCCGACGGCTGGACACGCGTCGCTTCGGCGTGGCTGGCCCTCGCCAACTGCGAAGAGATTCCGCCGACCAGTGAGCAGCAATTCGCCGAAGACGAGCGGGTTCCGCGCTTCCTCCACGCGAGCCTGCGGGCCGAAGATCAGCGCCGACGAATGCTCGTCGGACGCGCCGTGGCGACGCGTGAGAAGGTCGGTGACACGTCGTTTCGCTACCTCCACGCCCCGGGTTGGTTCACCCGCGACGCCACCGATGTCGACCCATCCCTCATCCGCTGGCCCGCCGAACCCGAGGATTGGGTCGACGAGGTACCGGTCCCCGAAGACGTCGAGTCGTCGTGCTCCACGTTCGCCGCGGAGGTCCTCGCCGAGGACGACGAGGGGAACGTGCCGACCTATTCGGAGCTCGTGGATCGATACCTGGGAGCCGCCGCTGCCGCGGAACGTGCCTACGGCGCGCTCGACCAGACCGAAAGGACGGGGGCCCTCGCCGTGCTCGCGTGGCGAATTCAGTTCTACGTCGTCCAGGTGAACGACCGCCTCGCGGCGGAATGGCGGCGCTTCGGACAGGAAGCGGCCGAGGCCGCGCGGGTGGGCGCGCAGACCGAGACCGCGCGCGATCGCGCCGACCATGCGCTCGCCCGCGGCGAGGGATACGCTGCGACCGCTCGCGAAAAGCTCGCGGTGCTCGTCGACCGCCCCCCGGCCGAGCTCCCCCCGTCCGAGGCGGGGAGGGCGCGACTCCTCTTCGCGACGTATCTTCTCGACGCCGGCAAGACGGCGCTCGCGCTCTCGATGCTCGCTTCGGTGCGCGACACGAACCTGGACGAAGAATCGTTCTGGACCGCCCGCTATCTGGAGCTCCGCGTTTCGAGCGACGCTGCCCGCTGGAACGATGCCGCGAAGCTCGCCGACGCGATCCCGCCCCCTTCTTTCGCGGTGCACCCGGCCTACGTCTACCGCGCGGGGGTCGCGCTCGCCCGCACGGGGCGCGACGACCAGTTTCTGCAGCTCGCGATGAAAGCGTTTCGTGACCGGCCGTACCAGTCCGACCCCTTTCTGCGCGCGCTCTACGTACAGATGCTGGAGAAGCTCGCCGAGTACCCGTTCGAGCCGCGCATCATCGAGATGCTCGAGGATCTCGGACCGCGGGCCGAAACGTACGAACGTGTCGAGGAGTACGCCCGCACCGCGCTCGACCGAGGTCGAACCGAGAACGCGGACGCGGCGGCGCAGTGGCTCCTCGCGCGAAACAGCAACGCGCGCTTCCACCCGCGCTACCACGCGATTCGCGCGCTCGCCGCGTTCCTCGAAGACGACCCGCCGCTCTTTCGCCAGCACGTCGATCGACTCGTCGCCCGGCCCGAGAAGGTGCTCGAGGCGGTCCCCGCGGCGAGGCGCTCGACCTTCTTCGCTGCCGCCGACGGCGAGCTCGCCCGAATCTTGCGGCAGATGCTGCCCGTGATGGCGGAGTGGGGCGACGACCGGCCCGCGCAGGAGCGAAGGGAGCGGTGGCTGAAGATCATCGTGGCACGGGCGCAGACCTTCCTGCGCGAGACGACCGACTCGCTCGCGCGCCCGCAACTCACGGAGCTGTATCGGCTCGCGAGTGGATTGCTGCAGGAGCACCCACGCGGCTATGCCGAGCGGGTGGGGCAGGAGGCACCGGCGCCGCTCGTCCTCGGAACGGTGCGCGTGCAGCGTGGTGACCTCGACCGGTGGGAGCCCACGCTGGGGGTCGATCTCCCCGAGCCGTTCTCGCTGACGCTCCTTCCCGATCCGGAGCTCTCGGCGGACCGTTGGCCGTTCTTCTGGGACGTCGAGGAGGACTCGTGAAGCGTGCGCTCGGCCTCTTCGTCGCCTCGATCCTCTCGCTCTCCGCGAGCTCGGCTGCCGGTCAGGAAGCCGAGCCGCAGGGGATGCGTGCCTGCTCCTACGATCTCGAATGTGGTCCGACGGCCTCGTGCAGCCCCAGGGGGCGCTGTGTGCCGCACGGGCAGTTGGAGACGGGGGAGTCGTCCACCGAAGAGTGTGGCAACGATCGGCGATGCCGGATCGACCGCCTGAAGCGCAAGAAACGCGCGGAGCGCCATCTCAAGACCGTCGAGGAGGAGCGGTGGGCTCGCGAGCAGATCGAGGAGCAGCAGCGGGAGATCATGAAGGCGAAGCCTCGCCTCGCCGACCCGATCAGTGCCGACATCCGCGTATCGCGCCTCGGCGTTCTGGGGCTACACGCGGGGTACGTTTTCGGGGGACGGTTCCAGCCCGAGTTCGAGTTCACGCACCTCCCGTATCGTTACGTCTTCACGAGGGGCGACGCATCGATCGACGGAAATCTCACGGCGTGGTTCCTGCGGGGCGGCGTCTCCTATTTTCTGTTGGACACCCCATTTTCACCGTATCTTACGGCGGGGTTCCAGTATGGAACCGGTCGCTTCGAAACCTACAGCTTCGACACCGGGTTCGATTTCACGTCGAACGGGACGCAGGTGAAGTTTCACGCGGCGGAAGTGGGCGGGGGCGTCGACCTTCAGTTCGGCTTCGGGATGCACACGCGCCTGGGAGCCGTCTATCGACCTCTCATCTACAACCAGGCCAGGAACGGCCCCGGGTCGTACGACCCGTTCACCAGGGATGGTCTCGAGAGCTGGTACAAACAGGCGGCTTCGATCGACGTCGTCTGGTTGCTCGGATGGGCATTTTGACCGGCACGCAACTTGAAGAGTCCCCTGGTGTGATACCTGGATGGTTTTTCGCGTGATGCGACCCAAAGTCTGGCAAACCTGGCTGGCGCTGCTGGTGGCGCTCCTCGTCGCGGCTCCCGCGTGGGCGCAGGACGATGGGGGCGAGCCGCCCGTCGATCCTTTCGGTCCGGCCCCCGGATCCGAGGCGCCGCCGGCCCCGGCGGCTGATCCGGACGCACCCGGCATCGAGCCTTTCGAGGAGCTCTCCGACGAAGAGCAGCCGACTTCGCGACAGATCCCCGACGACGAGCTCGAACGCTATTACGAGATTCGCGAGGCGACCCGGCGCCAATTGCAGACTGGACAAAACGCTGTCCACATCTACCAGCTCGTGGAGGAGATGGTGGACGAAGTGGTCGCCGACGTCTCGGCGTTCGCCAACCCCACCGTGATCTCCCCCGCCGCCGTCCGCATGGTCGGGCTCACCCCGAACCTCAACGCCGAGTTCGGCCAGTTCGTCGAGGCGACCCTCGTCACGTCCCTCGCTTCGGGAGCCGGCATCACCCTCAAACGATGCATGGCTTGCGAGTCGATGCGCTCGCGCATCGAGGACGACGACTGGGTCGTCACCCTCGGGATGACGCGCCAGGAAGACCTGCAACGAGAGGCGAAGCGGCTCGGAGTCAAAGCGTTCCTCGAAGCGCGTTTCTCGTGGTTCCCCGGCGCCAACATCGTCGCGCTCAACGTGCAGTTCGTCCGCGCCGAGGACGGCGCCATCCTGTGGGCCGAGACCTATCGATCCGACGCGACCACCGCCGCCATTCTCCGTAGCGGGGACCGCGTCGTCTCCCGCGCCGAGCGCGAAAAGGAGCTCGAACGGCTCCTCGAAGCCCGTCCCTACTACGGCCACATGCTCTACGTCGGCGGAAGCTTCATCCCTTACGACGGCCCGCAAGGCGGCATCGGCGGGGCCGCGCTCGGCTATCGCCTCTGGGAGAAGTTCGGCGAGGACCGCCGCTGGATGTTCGGGATCGGGGCGGAAGGCTTCCTCAACCTCAGCCCTCTCAATCCACTGCTCGGCTCGTTCATCGGCGCTTCGTTCGGGTACGAGCTCTTTCCCCCCGACCTCAACGAACCGATCTACCGCGTCGGCGGGACGGTGGCCGGTTTCATCGCCGGGCAGGAAGGAAACTCGATCTCGTTCCAGGCCGACTTCGACATGGTGCTTCAGTTCCGGCTCGGGTTCGGGGTGAGCGCCATGTACTTCGTCCCCGTGCAGTTCGCGGGAGCGGACCTCGGCGGATTCGGAGGGAAGGCCCGTGCGTCGTTCAACTGGTGAGAAAATGGTAGACTACGCATCGATGAGACGCTCTCTTCCCCGCATACCTCGTACGTTTTGCGTACCTGTCTGCGCGGCGGTCGTCGCCCTCGGGGTCGGTTGCGCCAGCAAACCGCCCGAGACCGCGATCGTCGTGCCGACCGCCGCGACGACCGCGCCCGAGTATCGCGGTGACGGCGCCGTCCCGCGCCAGCGCTACGTCATCCGGATGTCCGACGGCCAGCGCGACTGGGAGGTCGAGTTCCCCGAGGTCGCCACCGGCTACGAGATCCGCATCCCGCTCAAGAACGCGCCCCAGGCGCGCCGCGACATGCTCTGGGAATCCGAAGACCTGACCGACGCCGACAAGGAGCTGCTCGAACAGCTCCGCCGCGAAAACCCCAACTTCGAGCGGGAAGGCGTCTACGTCGACGGAACGAAGGTCGGCGAGCCCGAAGGCCGAAACGAGGTCGGAGGGTTCGAGCCCGGCGCCGAGCTCGACGCCGAAGGGCGCACGGTCCGAAACCCCGGCGACGTCGCACCCCAGGGCTCCGGCGAGGCCAACGCCGCCCCGTCGCGACCGAGCTACCTCCTCGGGATCGAGGAAGTGCAGCGGCTGTTCAAGTCCCAGAACTACGAGCTCGCGATGGTACGTCTCACCCAGTTGGAGAAAGCGTACCCCAACGACACCCGCATCCTCGCCATGAAGGGTTCGCTCTGGCTCAAGCTCGGCCGCGAAGAGCTCGCCCGCGAGACCTGGGAACGTGTCTTGCAAATTGATCCGGAGAACAAGGCGGTTCTCGAAGCCCTCAAACGTCTGGACGGTTAGCCATGCACGTCATCATCGGAGCACTCATCGTCGTGGGGACGTTCCTCCTCGCGCTGCAGTACATGACGATGGAGTTCGACGGCTTCCTCAACGTCTACTCGGCGATCCTGCTCGGGGGAGTACCGATCGGCCTCACCATCCTCACCTATCGATTCGCCACCCTCGGGCAGGCGGTCCGCGGCCTGGTTCGGACGCTCTTCTCGAACCCCGCGCGCGACCGCAAACGGCTGGCGCAGAAGATCGTCGCGTTCGCGCGCGAAGTACGTCGTGACCGCGGCCTCGCCGCGTCCAACATCGTCGACGGCGAGAGCGACCCAGTCTTCAGGACGCTCGGACGTCACGTCATTCAGAACACAGACGAGGCCGAGATCGAAGCCGACGCCGTCATCGTCGGACGGCGCGACCTCGAAGACTTCCGCCGCGCCGAGAAGGTGTTGTCGACCCTCGGTGACTTCGCGCCCGCGATGGGGATGATCGGTACCGTCATCGGCCTCATCCAGTTGCTCGCCAACATGCGCGACTTCGAGAAGCTCGGGCCCGGCATGGCGATCGCGCTCCTCACGACATTCTACGGGCTTCTGCTCGCCCACCTTCTCTACCTGCCGCTCGCCCGCCTCGTCGGCGACCACATGCAGCAGCGCGCCGAGAACGTGAACCTCGTGACCGAGGCGATGCTGAAGCTCTCGCGCCGCCGCCCGCTCCACGAAGTTCAGGAGATGGTCGGGGAGACCAGCGCGATCAGCGACGTCGGCGCGACGTCGAAGGCGACAGCTTGAGATGAGCGCCAACTCCCACATCCCGCGCCACGTCGGTCGCGACGTCCTCGACGTCGAGTCCACCGCGCACCGCGGCTGGCTCGTGAGCTACGCCGACCTCATGACGATCATTCTGACCTTCATGATTTTGCTGCTGTCGATCTCGACCATCGCGCAGACGAAGTTCGATCTCCTCATCGAGGCGCTGACCGGTCAGAAGGTCGGCAACCTTCAGGAGGTGAAGATCAAGATCGACGAGGTCGTCCAGCGCGAGAATCTCGGCGCGGAGGTCATGACGAACATCGACGAGCGCGGCCTCACCGTGCAGTTCTCGAACGCGCTCCTCT
>CAYPJU010000005.1:12645-20066 GCA_964411125.1 uncultured Bradymonadales bacterium
ATGACGAACATCGACGAGCGCGGCCTCACCGTGCAGTTCTCGAACGCGCTCCTCTTCAGCTCCGGCGAAGCGCAGCTCACCGAGCGCGCCGACGCCGTCTTCGAACCGATCGGAAAACACCTCGTCGAAGACCTCGAGCCGGCGTACGGCCTCGTGATCGAGGGGTACACCGACGACGTCCCGATCGCGAACGCTCGCTTCAAGAGCAACTGGGAGTTGTCGACGAGCCGCGCCATCCACGTCATGGAGAAGCTCGTCGAAGAGGGGCTCGATCGTCGGAGGATGAGCGTCCAGGGCTTCGCCGATACCCGCGCCGCGACGAACGTCGATTTGCTCGACGCCGACGCGATCGCCACACTTTCCGAGGACGAGCTGCTCGAGGCCCGCGCCGCCAACCGCCGCGTGGTGATCCGGATCGATCGGCTCGACAGCGACGTGTTGAGTCGCATCGTGGGTGAAGCCGTCCCGCCCGAAGCTGCCGCGGCGAGCGAAGACCCGCCGGCCGCAGGCGTCGGCACGACAGAGCCGTCGCCGAAAGCACAGGAGTCACCATGAATCTCCGAGCCATACTCCTCGCGTCGGCGCTCGCCACCGCACTCGCGGCCCCTGCGGCCGCCCAGTCGACTCGTCGCACGACCGCGGAGCGCCTCGCGAGCGAGAGGGTGCAGGGCGAGACGCAGGCGCAGGCGCGCCAGACCGTGGAGAAGCTCTTCAGCCGGCTCTGTCCGGGCCGGTGCGAGCTGGTCGAGCTCGAGGTCGTGATGTCCGATCCGACCCCCGTCGGCGACGTGGTGCCGGGGTTCGAGTCGGTCGCCGGACCCGCGTTCCAGGCGGCCCCCGCCGAGGTGAACGTCACCGTCCTCCTCGACAGCAAACTGCCGCGCAACTTCCAGTCGAACCTGCCGCGGATGATCCGTTATCGGCTGCAGAATCTCGCGCCCGCGATCAACGTTCGTCCCGAGCTGCTCGACTTCCCCGAACCACAGCTCGAACCAGTACCTCCCTACCTCCCCGAACCCCCGCGCCGATCGTGGGAGCCGCCCCCCCAGCCCGAGCCGGTGCTCGAGCCGGTGGCGCCCCCGCCGGCAGCCGAGGAGACCCCGACGGAGGAGCCGGTCGAAGAGCCGAGCCTCTGGGACCGCCTCGCTCCGTACTTCGAGGCGATCGCGCCCTGGATCGGTCCGATCTTGATGGTCCTGGTGATGGGGCTGTTGCTCTTCGCCCTGATCCGACGCCTCACCGAGCAGGCGAGCGGCGGAGGGACTGCCGGGGGGCCGGCGGGGCGCGGAAAGCAGCCCGTGGATCCGTCCGAACTCTACGCGGAGCTGAACGCGTCGCGCAGCGTGCGAAACGCGGTGATGCGCAAGTGGCTCCACGAAGACGAGGACACGCTGGCGGACCTCGTGTACCTGGTCGGGCCCGACGTCCTCGACGACCTCAAGGCCGACTCCGAAAACGCGCCGGCGCTCGCCGCGGTGAGCGAACGTGTGGCGCATCGGCGTGAGCCGCTCAGCGACCCCGAGGTTCATCGCCTCGCCTCCGAGGTCCGAGCGCGACTGACCGCCGCGAAGATCGTCCACCAGCAGCAGGGCGGCCTCGCGATGGACTGGGAGTTCCTCGAAGGGATGAGCCCCGCGAACCTGCGCCGTATCCTCGCGGGATGTACGGCGACCGAGACCGTCTACATCATCGGCAAACTGCCTTCGGGTCTGCGATCTTCGTTCCTCGAGACCCTCGCCCCCGAGGAACGCCGCATGCTGGCGCTCGGGACGAGCGCGGACGTGCTCTCGAAAAACGAGGCGATCTCGCTCGCCTCGCGGCTTCGTCGCGCGGCGGACGATGTCGCCCACATCGGTCGTGAGGCGGAAGGGCAGGCGGGGCTCATCGTCGACATGCTGCGCGCCCTGGCGGTCGAGGACCAACTCGAGTTGTTGCGTGAGCTGAAAGGGAAGCGTCCCGAGGTCGCACAGGCCGTGCTCGGCAAGGTCGTGCTCGAGCCGACCATCCCGCATCTTCCGTCCGAGCTGGTCGCCGACGCGCTGCATCGAGCGCCCGTCGAGACGCTGGCGAGCTTCCTGCGCGGAACGTTCCCGGGGTTGCGCGACCACCTGCTGACCGTCGCCCCCGCGAGCAAGCGCGAGGCGGTCATGACGGAACTGTCCCTCGACGTTCCCGTCGGAAAGTCCGAATACCTCGAGGCTCGCGAAGCGTTCACCGGTTGGGTCGCCGACGTCGCACGTCGTGACGGCCACGACCTCGCCCGCGCGAACGCGCGAGCGCTGATGAGCACCTCCAATTTGAACCCGTTGCCCGCCGACGAGGCGACGAACTGAATGGTAGCACCGTGATGAAACAGACCTGGCCGAGCCGAATTTTCGCGTTCCTCCTCGTCGCCGCAGGCGCATGGGCGGCCGTCGGCTGCACGATCATCCGGTACGTCGACGACCCCAACAACGATCCCGACGATGGGCCGCCGCCGAAAGTGGTCGACCTGCTGGTCATGATGGACATGTCGCGGGCGACCGCCAATCTGGCGCAGGAGTACGGCTCGATCATTGGAGGGGTGCAGATCGCGCTCGCGACCCAGAACGTGACGATCCGGCACAGCGCGCTCGCGCCGCTCAACGCCAGAACGGGGGAAGCGGTGCCGCTCTTGTACGGGGAAGGGGAGGAGAACAGCGAGTTCTTCTCGATCGAAGAGGCGGTCTTCTTCTACACGCACGACGAAGGCTCGCAGTACCTGCAGGACAAAGAGGTGTCGGACGCCGCTAACCTCGCGATCCTCGGGCGCGAGCTCGATTCACGGCCGATCTACCACCCGACGACCGCGGACCCCGACGGCTCGGCGTACTTCAGCGAACCCGCGGACGGCTTCGTGGTGCTCTACTTCAGCGCGACCTCTAGAATCTGTGGCCATTCCGACGCCGACTGCGAGATCGAAGGACAGCGCCCGGGCGACTACTTCACCAGCGAGGACGGCGTCGGCGTGACCTGGCTCGAATTGCCCGGCGGCGGCTCGCTCCCCGCGGACAAAGTCTTCCACGGCGCGGTCGTCTCGGCCGAAGAGGTCGAGTACGAAGAGTTTTACGAGGCGTGCTCGAAACAGCCGAACTTCCCTGCGGCCAAGCTCGACATCATGGCTCCGTCCGAGCACGCCTACTACGGGCCCCTGGTCGAAGCGATCGTCGCCAACGGTGGCGCGGCCCAGTACGTCGACCTCTGTGAGGCGATGTCGCGCAGGATGGAGCTGAAGGTGGGCGGGCTCGCCGCAGGGATCCGGGCGATGCTGAACAAGCCGTGATGCGGAAACGGGAGCTCGTCCTGCAGGCCGTGACGATCGTGCTCGCGTTCGGGGTCGGAATCCTCATTGGCCAGAACTGCGAACAAGAGCCGGAGAAGACGGTCGAGACCGTGACCGTGACGCGCACCGTCCCTCCCGAGATCGTCTACGAATGCCCGCCCGATGCTGGGGGGATCGAGGCGGCCGAGCAGTCCGCCGCCGCGCCGAAGAGCTCGAAGGCTTCGAGTTCGAAGAAGGCCGAGAAAGCGCTCCCGCAGGCGCCGCGACCGATCACGCCGCTCGAACGCAAGCGTCTGCTCGGTTGGGTTCGCGATCAATCGGCGGACCTCGACGGTTGCCGTGGCGGCGGGAACGTCACGCACCGGCTCGCCGTCACCCTGAAGTTGGACGACGACGGGAACGTGAAGGACGCGCGGGTGAACGCGCCCGACGACGTTCCGCGGAACGTCGTCTCGTGCCTTCGTTCTCGGATGTCGAACTGGACCCCCCCGGCAGACCTCGTGTCCGGGCGTCCCGAGCTGGTGTTCGGGCTCACCCTGTGATTCGGAGCGCCGCGCGCCACGCTACTGATGCGTCACCGTCTACGCCTTGACCCCGGCGAGCCGGGAGTTCCCGTAGTCGCCGAAGATCGAGCCGTCCCGCCCGAACGAGCCAGCGATTCCGTAGGCCTCCAAGAGCGCGGCGTGGAAGTCGTTCATCGGCCGGCCCGTCGCGGTGACGCGCTTGCCCGTGGTCTGCACGATGCTCTGTCCACCGAACATGCTCGGGCAGACGTTGCCGTGATCGTGGATGGTCCCGATCCCCATGCTGGGCATCACCAGCACGAGGGTGTTGTCGAGGAGGCTCGTGCCGTCGACGTCCGGTGTGTCCCGCAGCCGCGTGAGCATCGAAGCGACCTTTTCGGCCTGCCAGGTCTCGACCCGCCGAAGCTGTTCCGGGTCGTTGTGCGAAAGCGCGTGATGCTGCCCCGGAGCATTCAGGAACTCGTGGGAACGCTGGCTCAGGCCGAACTCGATCATGAACGATGCGATCCGCGTCTGATCACATTGGAACGCGAGGCTCAGGAGATCGTGGAACGCTTCGACGCGGTCCGGGTAGGCGAGTGTCCCACCGGGACCCTCGGCGGGGAGCACGCACGACGCGGGTAGGGTGTCCTGGGTCAGCGTCTTCTCGACCTCGCGGACCGACGTGAAGTACTCGTCGAGCCGCATCTTGTCCGCCGCGCCGAGCCGACTCTGCAACGTCGCGGCGTCGTCCTTCACGAAATCGAGGAGCGACCGGCGGGTCTTCCTCCGCACCTCCGCCGCCGGCCCGACCAGGCCGTCCACGCTCGTGTCGAAGAGCTGTTCGAACGCCGTGGCCGGATTGATCGTCGGGATCAGCGGCTGACCCGGTCCCGCCCACGAAATGCACTGCGTGTAAGGGCACGCCGAGCCCCCGACGTCGCAGGTCCCCGGCTCGCCGGCGCTGAACTGCAGTGATCGAAACCGGGTCTGAGGGTCGAGCTCGTTCGCGATCAACTGGTCGAGGGTGATGTTGCACTTGAGGCCCGACAGGTCCGGGAAACGCACTCCGGACAAGACCGTGGAGGTCCCCATCGCGTGCGCCGCGCCCGGGCTGTCTTTGGCTGCGATGTTGTCCAGGTTCACGACCGACAGCGCTCGCGATGCGAACGGCTGCAGCGCGCTCGCTTCGGTCGGAAAGGTGAGCGAATCGCCGCTGGCGACCGGAACCCACCAGTCGGGGACCCGACCGTTCGGAAGATAGTAGACCAGGAGCCGGGGCTTCGCGTCCGCCCCCGCCTGCGCGGCGGCCGTCCCCGCGCCGAAGTACTCGAGCATCGGCAGCGCGAGCGTCGTCGAAAAGGCACCCTTCAACCATGTTCGTCGAGAAATCTTCATGTCACTTCAGCGGAACGGGTTGGCGGAAAGAAGGGGAGAGCGCGACCGCGGTGACGAGATCGACGAGGGTCGCGTTCGGCGGGATCTCGAGCTCGGCGAGATCGTATCGGTCGGCACTGCGCCCCAGCGCGTACGTCATCAGCTTCTGGGAGACGCAGCCCACGAAGGTCTCGGGGTCGAGGGCCGCCGCCATCTCGTCGGCGCCCCGGAATCTACTGCCGTCCGGCAAGTCCCCCACCGAGTCGAGCGCCGGGTCGTCGACCAACTTCCCGACCCCGTCGTACATCTCGAACCCCATCCCAATCACGTCGAGGCGTGCGTGGCACGTCGCACACGCCCGCTCCGTTCGATGGCGCTCGAGTTGCTCCCGCACCGAGAGGGCACCGTCGCCGCTCTCGAGCTCGCCGATCTCCAGGTTGGGCGGCGGCGGTGGGACGGGGGCGCAGAGCATCGCGTCGGCGATCCATGCTCCTCGTCGGATCGGCGACGAGTGCTCGGAGTCCGACCGGGAGGTCAGCCACGCCGTCAGCGCGAGGACACCTCGTCGATCGCCGGCGGTAGCGGACATGCGCTCGAACCCTTCCCCCTCCGGACCCGGTTCGCCGACGTGCGCCGCGAGCGCCGCGTCGCGGTACGCGAAGTCGGGGGCGAGCATCGTGGAGACTGGTGCGTCGTTCGTCAGGTAGTCGAGAAAGAAGAGCTTCGATTCGAGCCGCATCGACTCCCGGAGTCGCTCGTCGAACTCGGGGTAGACCTCGCTGCTCGGGCTCGCCTGCTCGAGATGGCGCAGGTCGAGCCACTGCTCGGCGAAGCCGTCCGCCATCGCGACCGCACGGTCGTCGGCGACCATCCAAGCGACCGTCTGTCGAATCCCCTCCGGCGTCTGCAACGTCCCCGCTGCCGCTGCATCGAGCAGGCGGGCGTCAGGCGTGCTGCTCCAGATGAAGAAAGAAAGTCGGCTCGCGAGGACGTACGGGTCGAGCGACGTCGGTCCGTCACCGTCCTCGAGCGTGCGGTAGCGGTACAGGAATTTCGGGGACGTGAGGATAGCCCGGAGCGCGAGCTTGATCGCCTCCTCGGGGGCTTCTCCGTCCGAACGCACCGCGACGAGCAGAGCATCCAGCTTCTCGGTTTCGTCCGTGGTGAGGGGGCGGCGCCAGGCGAGCCGCGCGAAACTCGCGACGATGCGCGATGCGCACGCTGCGCCGTCGGCCGCCGACGGATCGCAGGTCAAGATGCGACTGCGCGCAGGCCCCGCCACGATCTCGTCGCTCCGTACGACGAACCGATCGAAGAGGATGTCGTTGCCGACGTTGGCTGCGGCGTTCTCCTCGAAGTTCAGGGGGGCCACCCCAATCGCGTGGGTTCCGGCGGGGAGCTCCATCGCGAACGTGGTGTCGCCCCCGTCGAGCGGGGCCGCCACGTCGCGCTCCTCGCCGGCGATCGTGATCCGCATCCGCGGCGCCGCTGCGCCTCCGTTCGTGATCCCCTGCGCGCGAACGCTGACCGTGTGCGCCCCCGTCTCCGGCACCACGATCTCGCCCGTGACCGCGCCGTTCCGCAGACGCACGATTCCCCCGATCCGGTTGGCGTCGCGGTCGACGCCGTACGTCAGCCGCGGGTCGTCCTCCTCGAAGATGTCCCGGAAAGCGGGGCGATCGGCGAATGCGTCTTCCACGACGTCGTGAGCCGCACCGACGTACTGCCCCATCAGCGTCGGCGTGATGCTCAGCGCTTCGGCCTGATTGTCGAAGCCGTCGATCGATGCGTCGGGAGGGAAGGATCGGGCCGGGCTCAACGTCGTGCCGAGCAGGTCGCGGACCGAATTGTCGTACTCGATGGCGTTCAGGCGATGCAGCGACGCACGCGGAATGGGGGCTTCTTCGACCTCCGGCGTTCCGGGGTCGTCGCTCGGCTCGTTCGGCACCGTACCGTAGTCTGCCGTCGCTCCCTCGGTCGAGAAGAGCCGAAGTTCTCCGTCGCAGCCGGCGAGCAGAGCGCCGCATGTCATGGCCGCGATCGACAGCCGCCAGCGGATGGATACCCCGTGGGAACGAACGTTCATGACTCCTCGTGGGAACCCCAGAAAGGTAGCAGGATGTCCTACACGTTGCGAGCGTTCGCACGTGCGGCCAGTTCGTTTCAGACGGGCAGCCCTTCTTCGCGGGGCATGGAACGACGGGCGTCCGGGCCCCGACATCGAGGAGCGACTCGATCGC
>CAYPJU010000005.1:20166-75914 GCA_964411125.1 uncultured Bradymonadales bacterium
CGATCGCTTGGGAAGTGCATCGAAAAGTGATAGAGACAGCGCCGTGCGCCGCCCCCAAAGCGCCCGACGAGGACCTCATGACCACCCTGGACCGACCCGCTCTCTTCTCGAAACGCCACATCGGCCCGCAGGACGACGATGTCGCCGCCATGCTGCAGGTGCTCGGTGTCGATTCGCTCGACGCGCTCATCGACGAGGCGGTCCCGGCCGAAATTCGGCTCGACCGGCCGCTGCAGCTCGAAGCGCCTCGAAGCGAAGCCGACGCAATCGAAGAGTTCGCCGAGCTGATGGGGAAGAACGAGGTGTTTCGGTCGTTCATCGGCATGGGCTACTACGACACGATCACGCCGCCGGTGATCCAGCGTAACGTGCTGGAAAATCCAGGGTGGTACACCCAGTACACCCCCTACCAGAGCGAGATCGCTCAGGGGCGGCTCGAGGCGTTGTTCGTCTTTCAGACCGTCATCGCCGACCTGACCGGTCTCCCCCTCGCCAACGCATCGATGCTCGACGAAGGGACTGCCGCCGCAGAAGCCGTCGTGATGGCGGTGCGCGCCAACCGTAAGAACAAGTCGGACGTCTTCGTCGTGTCGGACGGTTGCCACCCGCAGACGATCGAGATCGTGAAGACGCGGTCGCGGCACCTCGGGATCGAGATCCTCGTCGAGGACGTGCACGCTTTCGACTTCGACCGGGAGATCGCCGGTGTTCTGGTTCAGTATCCCACGACGCGCGGTGCCATCGAGGACTACCGACGCATCGCGGACACGGTGCACAAGAACAACGGCTACGTCATCGCCGCGACGGATCTGCTCGCCCTGACGCTGCTCAAGCCCCCGGGGGAGTGGGGAGCCGACATCGCCGTCGGAAACTCGCAGCGGTTCGGGGTGCCTCTGGGCTTCGGTGGCCCTCACGCCGGGTTCATGTCGGCGACGGACGACTTCCGACGCCAGATTCCGGGCCGCATCGTCGGCCAGTCGATCGATCGGACCGGCAAACCCGCCCTCCGGCTGGCTCTCCAGACCCGCGAGCAACACATTCGCCGCGAACGCGCGACCTCGAACATCTGCACCGCGCAGGTGCTGCTCGCCATAATGGCGGGGATGTACGCCGTCTACCACGGGCCGGCGGGGCTCACCCAGATCGCCCGGCGCGTCCGAGCGCTCACCGCCGCGCTTCGTTCCGGCGCGTCCAGGCTCGGCCTCGAGGTTGCCGATGTCCCGACCTTCGACACGGTCTGGTTCGAAGGGCTCGACGCAAAGGTCGGCGCGCGCGCCAGGGACGCTGGCGTCAATCTGCGGATTGAGCGTGGAGGGGTGGGGGTGTCCCTCGACGAGCGCACGAAGCCGTCCGACATCGTCACGCTGCTCGAGGTGCTCTCGGGGAAGACGGTCGATTTCGAGCTCGATGGAGCGACCGAGGACTACGACGAACGCTACGCCCGAACGAGCCTCTTTCTGACCAACGAGGTCTTCCACACGCACCGCTCGGAGACCGAGTTTCTCCGCTGGGTTCACCGCTTGCAGTCACGGGATCTCTCGCTGACGACATCGATGATTCCCCTCGGCTCGTGCACGATGAAGCTGAACGCCACGACCGAGATGCTCCCGGTGACATGGAAGGAGGTCGCGGGGCTTCATCCCTTCGCGCCGTCCGACCAGACCGCCGGGTACCGGCAGATGTTCGAGCGGCTCGAGCGCTGGCTCGCCGAGATCACCGGGATGCAGGCCGTCTCGCTTCAGCCCAACGCCGGATCGCAGGGTGAATACGCCGGGATGCTCGTCATCGACGCATTCCACCGGTCGAACGGAGAGGAGCACCGGAAAATCTGCCTCATCCCCGAATCCGCGCACGGGACGAACCCGGCGAGCGCCGTGATGGCCGGGATGAAGGTGGTCGTCGTGAAGTGCGACGACGCCGGCAACGTCGATCTCGAAGACCTGCGCGTCAAGATCGACGAGCACGGGCAAAATCTCTCGTCGATCATGATCACCTATCCGTCGACGCATGGCGTCTTCGAGCGGTCGGTTCGTGAAATCTGCGACATCGTCCACGCGGCGGGGGGCCAGGTGTATCTCGACGGGGCCAACATGAACGCGCAGGTGGGTCTGTGCCGGCCGGGGGATTACGGCGCCGACGTCGTGCATCTGAACCTCCACAAGACCTTCTGCATACCGCATGGCGGCGGCGGGCCCGGAATGGGGCCGATCGCGGTGCAGTCCCACCTCGCCCCCTTCCTGCCGTCGCATCCCGTCGTCGAAGGAGTCGGCGGCGAGTCGGCGGTCGGCGTCGTCTCGGCCGCTCCGTGGGGGAGCCCGGCGATCCTGCCGATCTCTTACCTCTACATCCACATGCTCGGTGCCTCGGGGCTCGAAACCGCTACGAAGGTCGCGATTCTCAACGCCAACTACATGGCGAAGCGCCTCGAAGGTCACTTCGACGTTCTCTATCGCGGCCCGAATGGGCGCGTCGCCCACGAGTTCATCCTCGACCTGCGCGACTTCAAGCGGACCGCCGACGTCGAGGTGTTCGACGTCGCCAAGCGGCTCATGGACTATGGGTTTCACGCGCCGACCGTCTCGTGGCCGGTCCCCGGCACCATCATGGTGGAACCGACCGAGTCGGAATCGAAGCAGGAGCTCGATCGGTTCTGCGACGCAATGATCGCGATCCACGGCGAGATCGAAAAGGTACAGGCCGGAGAGTGGGGGAGGGTCGACAACCCGCTGAAGAATGCCCCCCACCCGGCGACCGTCGTGATCGATGACGAGTGGGATCACGAGTACTCCCGCAGCGTCGCTGCGTTCCCCGCCCCGTGGACGCGGGAGCACAAGTTCTGGCCCGCCGTGTCGCGCATCGACGACGCTTACGGCGACAAGAATCTCGTCTGTGCCTGCCCTCCGACCTCGGCCTACGACGAGTAGGGACGCCTCCTCAGAGCAGCAGAGAAGCTGCGAGCGCGACCGCGACGATCACCGCTCCCGCGATCAGGAACCGCAGGATCGGGCTCGCGTCTTCGCTGCGAACTTCCTCGTCGATCGTCTTCCCCGGGCGCCGCATCGTCGTCGAAGAGGGCACCCTGGCGTAGTCGATCTCCAACTTTTCCCTGGCCGCATCGATGCTCGCCTCCCTGGTCGATGCCGGCTCGGCGCGGACGGGCTCGATCCGCTTCTCCTCGCCCGCTTCGACGCGGTTCAGGCGGCTCGAGAAATCTTCGACCTCGCTCGCCTCGCTCAGCAGATCGGGGACGAACTCCGTGTTCGGGTCGATCATGTCGGAGCGTTCGCTCAGAGAGAACGGGTCGCTGTCGGGGACCATCGCTCGCGATGGGTCGAGGGACTTCTCCTCGACAGCAGGTGCCGACGACTCGAAGTCGAGCTGGAACCTCGCCTCCGACATCGCCTCGATCGCTTCACTCATCTCCGGAGCGTGAAGCTCCCAGAACTCCAGCATCTCCACCGCGTCGCGATAACGCTTCCGCGGATGGCGCTGCAGAGCGGTCTCGATCAGGGTCACCAGGGGAGCAGGGACGCTCGCGAACTCCGGCACCTTCCACGGTTTGGAACCGAGGTGTGCGTCCATCGCGTCGTCCTCCGTGTCGGAAGAGACGGCCGGTGCCCCCAGGACGAGCTCCCACAAAAGGAGACCGCACGTGTAGACGTCTCCGGAGACGTTGACGTAGCCCCGAAATCGCTCGGGGGCACAGTACCGCGCCCGGCCCTGAAGCCTCCCGGTCCGCAGCTCGCTCACCTCCGACAGAAAGTGCCCTGCGCCGAAGTCGACGATTCGGAAGGTTCCGTGTTCGTCGCGCAAGACGGTCCCGTCCCGCAGATCGCCATGGACTACCCCGGCGCGGTGAGCCGCAGCTAGGCCCGAAAGGATCTCCGACACCGCTTCGAAGAGCTCGCTCTGATCGAGCCCGGCCGCAGCGACTTCGGAGAGCGGGGTGCCCGCCACTCGCTTGGATGCCACGAACGCCCGGGGGCCGTCCGAACCGACGGCGAGGGGACTCGCGACGTTGGGATGTCGGAGCTTTCCCAGCGTGCGACCCGTCGCTCGGAGCCTCTCCTTCAACGGCTCGGTGGGAGCGTCGAATTGCAAGAACTGCAAATGAACGGCTCGACCGCTTTCGCGCTCGGTCGCCACGTGGACCGTTCCGAATGGTCCGCTCCGCGCAATTCGCCCCACCTCGAATGTTTCGTCGACCTTTCCTGGCATTGCTCCCCTCGACTTCCTCTCACCCCGGTTCGCCCGTCAACAGGTATCGCTCGAAGCGATCCACGTCCTCAGTGACCGTCAGCACGATCAGCTTCGACTCCGCCAGGAGCTCGTAGTCGGGCCCCGGGTTGAAGTGATAGTCGTGGTCACGGTGATCCCACACGGCGATCACGAGGACGTCGAAGTGTTGGCGAAAGTTCAGTTCTCGAAGTTTTTTCCCGACCAGAGGGCTGCCCACCGGCACCGGGAGCTCCTCGACGGTTCGGTGATGGTCGTGGTCCATCATCATGATGTCGAGGAAGGACGTGACCTCCGGCCGGAGCGCCTCCGCCGCCATCCGCATCCCTCCCAGGACGTTGGTGTAGATGACGCTCGTCGCCCCCGCCATCAGGAACTTCTTTTCGGACCGAGGATCCTCGCCGCGGGTCACGATCGCGGCTGACGGATTGAGCCGCCGCGCCGAGATCACCGCGAAGAGGTTGTCGCGATCCGAGCCGAGCGAAAAGATGATCCCCGCAGCGCGCTCGATCCCCGCCGAGATCAGGGTCTCGTCGTCGGTCGCGTCCCCCTCGAGGTACGGCACTTCGGCCCCCGTCGTCTCGAACAGTTGATGGATCGCCTCGGCGTCCGAGTCGATCACGACCACGTCCCGCGCCGAGCCCGCGACCTCCGAAAAAACGTGCGCTCCGGTGTTCCCGACACCCGCAATGACGTAGTGATTGCGCATCTTCGAGATCTTTTTGTCCAACGCGATCCTCCGCACCATCTCCAGCGCCTCTCCTTCTACCACGAACGCCGTCAGGGACGAGACGACGTAGAGGAATGCGCCCATCCCCGTCACGATGAGACCCATGACGAAGATCTCCGCGTCGCGGTTGCCGTGCACCGGGATCACCTCCCCGAAACCCACCGTGGTGAGCGTGATCACGGTCATGTACGCGCAATCGACGAGGGAGTACTTCCCGTCGCCGATGATCCAGAATCCCCACACCCCCACCACGAAGACGAAGAAGAGGACACCCAGCGCCCGCAGCAATTGATACGGCGTCTGCGAGTGGTGCCTCGAGCTCGAGATTTTGTTCAGCCAACCACGAAGCGACATCGACCCCATCCGCCGTGAGTTCGCTCGGCGAAAGCTGGCGCGAGCGGACGCAGGACGGTATCTTAGCCCGTCGTGTGGTCAAAACACAGGGTTCGACGTGGGTTGGAAATTTCTCGACATCTCGCTCTTGCGCGAAATCGACCTCTTCAATTCGATGACCGACCGGGCGCTTGGAGAGCTCATCCCCTTGACCTCTACCATCGAGGTCAAACCCGGCGACGTCATCTTCAACGAGGGGGACGTCGGCGACGCCATGTACATGATCCTCTCCGGCGAGGTGCGGATCTCGAAGAACATCCACGGGGTCGGCGAAGAGGCGCTCGCGTTCCTGAAAGAGGGGGCCTACTTCGGCGAGATGGCCCTCGTCGGAGCAGAATCCCAGCGCAGCGCCAGCGCGTTTTCTGACGGCCACACCGAGCTCGCCCGCCTCACCCGTAAGGAGTTCCTCGAACTCCTCGACCGCGACAAAGAGATCGCCGTCGAGGTGCTCTGGTCGTTCGTGAACACCCTCTCCAACCGCCTTCGCGAGTCGAACGACCGCATCGCGTTCTTCGCGATGTCGAACATGTTCGAGTAGCGGTCGATCGGCGCGACGGAGGTGGGCCGCCCCTCGCACCCCCGACGAACCGCTCCCGCAAACAGCAAAGCACGAAGCCCAGCGCGCACAGCGCTTGTCGCACCGCGACGCCTCGGCTAAACTCCCTAAGTTAGCGTTCACTTACTTCACGAGCAGGAACGATGGCAGAACAACGCAAATGGCCGCAGTTCACGGACGAGCACGACATGTTCCGCAAGGCGATTCGAGACTTCGCCCAGAAGGAGCTCGCGCCCCACGCCGAGGAATGGGAAGCAAACCGCGACTTCCCGAACGAGGTGATGCGGGAGATGGGAAAGCTCGGATTTCTCGGCGGTCGCTACCCCGAGGAAGTCGGCGGCTCGGGCGGTGACGTGTGGTACACCGTGTGCCTCGCCGAAGAGATGCCTCACTGCGAAATGGCCGGCCTGACGATGGCCGTGCTCGTGCAGTCGGACATGGCGACTCCGATCATCAACGAGATCGGGACGCAGGAGCAGAAAGAAGAGTTTCTGATGCCGGCGATCGCCGGCGAGAAGATCGCGGCGCTGGGCGTTTCGGAGCCGGGGGCGGGGAGTGACGTGGCGGGGATTCGCACGACCGCCCGCCGCGACGGAGACGACTTCGTGATCAACGGGCAGAAGACCTGGATCACGAACGGCACGCGCGCCGACTTCATCACGCTCGCGGCGCGGACCGATCCTTCACCTGGCTTTCGCTACGGCGGGATCAGCCTCTTCACGTTCCCGACCGACACGCCGGGGTTTCATGTCGCGAAGAAACTCGAGAAGATCGGCAATCACGTCTCCGACACCGCCGAGCTCTTCTTCGAAGACTGCCGAATCCCCGCGCGCTATCTGCTCGGGGAGGAGGGGATGGGCTTCATCTACATCATGCAGAACTTCCAGGGAGAGCGTCTGGTCGGGGCACTCTCGGGGACGGCGGGCGCGCAAATCGTGCTCGACAAGACGATCGGCTACATGAAGGAGCGTGAGGCGTTCGAGCGACCATTGATCGGGTTTCAGGTCGTTCGCCACAAGCTCGTCGACATGGACCTGCTGCTCGAGACGGGCCGCTGCCTCAGCTACCACGCGGCGGACCTCTTCAATCGCGGGATCGAGTGCCAGCGCGAGATCTCTCAGGCGAAGCTCTACGTCGCGCAGAACGCGATGAAGGTGATCGACGAGTGCCTCCAGCTCCACGGCGGGATGGGGTACGTCGAGGAAGGCCCGATCGCCCGCGCCTGGCGGGACGCTCGGCTGCTTCGGGTCGGCGGCGGCGCCGACGAGATCATGAAAGAGATCATTTCACGCGTCATGGGCTTCGGGCGCTGAATCTCTTTCTTTCCGAGCGCATCTTGGTGCTGACGGAGGAACGGCTGGCATTCCGCCGGCCGGTACGCTAATCCGTTGCGCCCGAAGTCGATGACTTCGAGTGATGCCCGGGGCCCTTCCTGCGGGCCTTTCTCCGAGGGAGCACGATGTCTCGCGACCAGGAACAGGACCTCGCGCCGCTACGCGATCGCGATCAACTCGTCGAATACTTCCGTGAAGGTGCGAAGCCGCCGGAACGCAGGGGGATCGGGACCGAGCACGAGAAGCTCGTGTACGTGGGGCCCGAGCTGCGGCGAATCCGCTTCGACGGCCCCGGGGGAATCGAGGACATCTTCGGACGGCTGATCGAACGCTACGGGTACGAGCCTCAGCACGATGCTGGCCGGGTCGTCGCGCTGGTGCGCGGCGGCGAAGCGATCTCGCTCGAGCCGGGTGGGCAGTTAGAGCTCTCCGGCGCCGTGACGAAGACGATCTTCGAGACGGCCGACGAGTTCGACCGCCACATCGCCGAGCTGGCGGACGTCTGCGGTCCCGAATACCGCGCCGTCTCGTTCGGGATGGAGCCGTGGCTCGACCTCGACGACGTCGAGTGGGTGCCGAAGTCGCGCTACAAGATCATGCGCCGCTACCTCGCCACGCGTGGGGACCTCGCGCACTGGATGATGAAGCAGACGTGCACCATCCAGGCGAACATGGACTACACCTCGGAAGCCGACGGCGTCGATCTCGTCCGAAGCGCGACCCTCGTCTCGCCGCTCGTGAACGCGCTCTTCGCCAACAGCCCGATGCGGGCGGGAGAGTCGACCGGCTACCGATCGTACCGCGGGCACATCTGGACCCGAACCGACCCCGATCGGTGCGGCGTTCCGGACTTCTTCTACGGCGACTGGGGGTTCGAAGAGTGGGTGGAGTGGGTGCTCGACGTCCCGCTCTTCTTCATCCGCCGCGGGAGCGAGTACATCGATCTTTCGGGGCGCTCGTTCCGGGAGTTCATGAACGAAGGTCTGGACGGATACGAGGCGACGATGGGGGATTTCGAGCTCCACCTGTCGACCGTCTTCCCCGAAGTTCGCATGAAGAAGTTCGTGGAAGTACGAAGCGCGGACGGCGGGTCTCGCGCCCACGTGCTCGCGCTGCCGGCCCTCTGGAAGGGGCTGATGTACGATGCGGAAGCTCGCCGCTCGGCCGCCGCGCTGTTCGACGGGGCGAACGTCGAGAACCACCCTCCTTTCTTCGACATCGTCGCGCGCGAAGGCCTGCAGGCTCGGTGGAACGGGGTGTCTGTGGGGGAACTGTCGGGGGAACTCCTCCGCATCGCCGGGGATGGACTGGACAGGATCGCCGATTCGTCCGGTCACGACTCGGAGCGGGGTTTTCTCGCTCCCCTGGTCGCCACGGTCGAAAGCGGGACGACGCTGGCGGACGAGATTGACGCCGCAGCATCGGATCGCTTCGGTCTCGTGGAGGCGCGCGATCTCTTTTCGGCCGCGCGGTGAAAGCGTCGACCTCGGGTGATTGGGCGCGGGCCGTGCGCCGAGCCCGGCCGGTTCGCGTTTGAACCCCAGTACGGCCGAGACTAGACTGCACCGCCACGAACCTCCAGAGCGTGACCCCGTGAAACGTGCAGCCCCCGTTGTCGCCGTATTTGTGGCCGCCTGTCTTTCTGCGTGCTCCGGCCCCCCTCCGGAAAAGGAGAACGAGCCAGACCCTCCCATCGTGATCACGAACAACGACGTCGAGCCGATCGAATGTAGCGGAGGCCGCGCCGAATGCGGAGGTCGCTGTGTCGACACCAGCATCGACGACGAGAATTGCGGGCAGTGCGGGACGCAGTGTGCCGACGGCCAGGTGTGCTCCGAAGGAAGTTGTGTCGCGGTTCCGGCAGACTGCCGCGGCGACGAGGGATGCCCGCCACAGTACTTTTGCGATGCGGGGACGGGGTTTTGTCGCCTGGGGTGCGAATCGAACGAGGATTGCGCGGGCGGCGGGTTTTGCAATCTCGAGACGAACTCCTGCGCGTGTGAAGACGCCGCCCAGGTCGTCTGCGGGCTGACGTGCACGACCGAGGGGCCGACGGCGTGTGGACAGGGCTGCGAGACCTGCCCGACGACCGCGAACGGCGAGGCCTTCTGCGACGGCGGAGCGTGCGGTCTTCGCTGCGACGACGGGGCGCGCGAGTGCGGCGGGTCTTGCGTAGTGTGCCCGACCGACGGAGTGGCCGAGACGACGTGCGAAGACGGCGCTTGCGTAGCGGCGGTGTGCGAGCCGGGCCGCGAGCTGTGCGGGGGCGTCTGCGCCGTTTGCCCTGCCGTCTCCCCCGGCACATCGCTCGGGTGTGACGGGACGGCGTGCGTCGTGGCCGATTGCAACGAGGGGACGCGTCTGTGCGACGGCGACTGTGCCGACTGTCCAACGGTCGACGGGGCGACCCTACAGTGTCGGGGAGCAGCCTGCGAAGCGACGTGTCCGGGAGCCCAGCACGAGTGCGGCGGTCGTTGTGTCGCCGACGACGACCCGAACAACTGCGGCGACTCCTGCGTTCAGTGCCCTACCGACGCGAACGGGGCCGCAATCTGCTCGAACGGCACCTGCGGCGTGCGGTGCGACGCCGACTACCGATTTTGCGACGGTGCGTGCACGCAATGCCCCACCGCGAACGTCTCCTCCACGCAATGCAGCGGATCCGTCTGCGTCGCCGCAATCTGCGTCAGCGGGGCGACACCGTGCGCCACCGGCTGCTGCACTCCCCCCACGGTCGGGACGATCTTCGACCCGTCCAGCAGCGACCCCGTCGTCGAGATGGCCCTCGATGCGCAGGGATATCCTCACGTCGCCGCCGTCGGCACGGGCGGGGCGCCATACTACGTGCGTTGGACGGGCCACCAGTGGAAGTCCACCGAACTGACGTCCCTTTCGTCGTGGCTGCGTCGAATCGCGATCGCGGTCGATTCGAGCGGTCGAGCTCACATCGCGGGATTCACGTCGAGTGGGCAGGTCCAGGTCGCGACCGATCTCGAGGCGGGCTCCGTTTCCGTGACCACGGTCTACACCGACACGACGGCGTCGCGCGCCGTCGGGCTCGCGATCGACCCCTCCGATATCGTGCACGTGGCCTGGCCACGTCGGACCAATGGCGGCGAGAGGCTCCTCACCCACGCGTCTTCGGCCGACGGTTTCCAGCAGCAGACGACGATCGAAACGAGCGACGCGCTCTACGATCTCGTGGTTCTTCACGCCTTTGCCGGGAAACTACAGGTCCTCTACCTCATCGAAGCCCTCGACGGTCTCTACGCCGCCGAGCGCCCGATCTCGGGTGGCAGCTGGGTGAGCCGTAGAAACGTTCCCGGCGGATCGTTCTTCGGGGAACACGCCGACTTCGCCATCGGACCCAACGGTAAAGGGTTCGCGGCGTGGACAGACTTCGGCGTCGGCGTGGCGCAGTACTCTGGCACACTCTGGGGCTCCCGCGAGGAGGGCGTCGGCACCGGCGACAGCGAGGTCGACGTCGCCCTCGACTCTGTCGGCGATGTCCACATCGTCGCGGTCGCCTCCACGGACGTCTATCACACGTTCGATGGACCGCAGGGCTGGACGAGCGTCAGTATCGCGACGTCGGGATCCGAACCGGAGATCGAGTACGATTCCGGTGGTGCGGCACACGTCGTCTATTTTTCGGTCGCCTCGGGGACGCTCGAATACCTTCGTCTGTGAGAACTGCGGAGGGGCGCTCGACCGCTCGGAGTCTACCGTAGCTCCCTGATCGGAGCGATCGAGACCAGGCCCAGCGGTTGCAACGCGAGTTTGGCGCGTGATAACACTGATGCGCAGGGCCGCCCGGCCACGGGTGGCGCGGGCGCGGGGTGTCCCCACGGATCGGTATGGAAGACCAAATCAAACTGCCGACGCTGCCGCGAGAAGGGGATCTCGTGGCGGGTCGCTTCCGCATTCTCGACCAGCTCGGAAGTGGTGGTTTCGGTACGGTCTACCGCGCGCTGCAGGAGAACGTCGGCCGCGACGTCGCGCTCAAATTCCTGACTCCTGGCGTCGCCAAAGACCCCGTCAACGTCGAACGCTTCCGCCGCGAGGCGTACCACGTCAGCAACCTGCGGCACCCCAACACCATCACGCTCTACGACTACGGACAGACCGAAGACGGCCTGATCTACATGGTCATGGAGCTGCTCGAGGGGGTCAGCCTCGCGGACACCGTCCAGAACGACGGCGCGCTCGAGTGGCCACGCGCCGCGCACGTCTTCATCCAGGTCCTCAAGAGCCTCTCCGAGGCGCACAAGCGCGGCCTCGTCCATCGCGATCTCAAGCCCGAGAACATCTTCCTCTGCGAGCTCTTCGGCGAGCAGGACTACGTGAAGGTGCTCGACTTCGGCGTCGCGAAGATGACGATGATGGACGACGACGACGAGGGCGAAGCGAAGCTGACCAAGGCGGGGCGCATCTTCGGCACTCCGATGTACATGGCGCCCGAGCAGGCTTGCGCCGAACCGATCACGCCGGCCACCGACGTCTACGCCCTCGGCTTGCTGATCTTCGAGATGCTCACCGGTCTGCCCCCCGTCACGGGCCGCAACCGGATGGACGTCATCCACAAGCAGATCCGCGACAAAGTCCCCGAGCTCACGAAGGAGCTTCGCGGCACCTACCTCGGAAAGTTCATCCGCACCGCGACCGAGAAGAAGCCGTCCGACCGATTCGAGGACGCCGCGGAGATGCTCGAGGCGTTCCTCGGGGCGCTGCGCGGCATGAAGATCGTTCCGCGGCCTCGCGGCGCCACCCATCACGAGATTTCGATGACGGGCCTCGTGCCCGACGGGCTCCCCGAGGACCTTCAAGATCTTCCCGACCCCGACGAGACCGTCCTCACCTCCGTCGACAGCGACGATGGCAGCGATGCGCCGACCGTCCACAAGCCGATCGAGGTCGAGCCGGCGGCGAAGAAAGCCGCCCGCAAGGTCGCCGAAGTCGAAGTCGACGACATGGCGACGACGAAGAAGCGTGCAGCCGTGCCACCCCCCGTGCCGCCGCCGATTCCGCCCTCCGCGACCAAAGGGCGAGCGACCCCGATCCTCGGACAGAAGTCGGTCGCGACCGCAGAGCGCCAGGGATTGATGGCGAAGCTCGCCGCCCAGGAGCGGGCGCCGCGCCGGCCTCAGCCCGCTGACCGAACCAACAAGCCGCGTTACGACGTCCCCCTCATCGGCCGCGAGAAGGACGTATTGCACCTCACCGATCTGGTGCAGTCCAATGTCTTCGCGAACCAGGGCCACATCATCTTGATGGAAGGGGAGAGCGGGATCGGAAAGTCCCGGGTCGTCGCCGCGCTGCAGTCCAACCTGCGCAACCTCGGCGTCGACATGTGCGTCGGCAACTGCCGGCGACGGTCGCTCCCGCTCGAGCCCATCCGCGAAGCGATTGCCGACTACTGGGGCGTCTCGCACTCGGAGCGGATGCAGGTCGACAAGACCGTGCGCTCCGATCTCATGTCGCTCGGAGCGCACACTTCGCAGGAGATCGACTTCCTGGTCGATTTCGTGCGCCCACGCGCCAACAACGAGCACGACGTCGATCCGCAGTCCGACGACGCCGGTGCCCTCTTCGCCCGCCTCGAGCGCGTCCTCGTTCAACTGTCGCGACGACGGCCGCTCGTCCTCACGCTCGAAGATCTCCAGTACGCCGACAGCGCGACACTCGCCTTCCTCGAGTACTTCGCGGTCACGCTGAGGACCCAACCGCTGCCGATCGTCGTCTTCGCGACGATGCGCCCCGAAGAGCGTACCCTCAATCCGAACCTCGAGCGGAGCCTCCGCGCGATCACGGCGAACCTCGGCGCGCAGCACACCCGGTTCCTCTTGAAGAGACTCCGCGGTCGAGACCTTTCGGTCCTCCTCGACCAGATCGCGCCGCTCGAGCAGCGGCTCAAAGAGCGCGTCGGCTGGCTGAGCCAGGGGGTGCCGCTCCACGCGATCCAGATCGTGCGATACCTGCAGAACGAAGAGACGCTGGTCAAACATCAGGACCGATGGCGACTCAAGAAGGGGTCGCCCCGCGAGATGGAGCTGCCCCCCGACCTGATGGACCTGATGCGGCTCCGCATCGACCAGGCGACTTCGCGGGCCCCCGGAGAGAGTCTGCGCGCCACGATCGAGTGGCTGGCGACCCTCGGGATGCGTACTCCCGTCGAGCTCCTCACGCAGGTCGTCGGCGGAGGCCAGGGCCTCGACGAAGACCTCGAACAACTGCGCGAGCAGGGCATCGTTCGCCAGAGCGTCCACCAGAACCTGATCTGCGTCGAGTTCGACAACAGCCTCATCCGGGAAGCGATCTTGCGAGATCTCTCCGAACGGTGGGCGAATCGACGCCTGCACCACACGGCGGCCGAAAAGAAGATCGAGTTCTACAAGACCCGCGGCATGGAAGTTCCGCTTGTCGAGATCGCCGAGCACTGGCGGCTCGCGGGCGAGATGGACAGGTACCGCGACACGATGTTCGCGGCAGCGCAGCGCTCCGCGCAGCGGCAGGACCTTCGCGGCGCGCGCGACCAGTTTCGCGAGGTCGTGGAGCTCCTCGAAGAGGCGGGTGATCGCGGTGAAATCTGGGTGCAGGCGCAGTTGAACCTCGCAGACCTGGCGTGGCGCTTCGGAGAGTTCGGGCTCGCCGAGGACCACTTCCGCCGTGCGAGCGAGGAGGGCGCCGCGGACGCCACGGCCCGAGCTCGCGCGCTCCGCGGGTTGGGGCACCTGATGATCATGCAGAGCCGTCACGCGGAGGCCCTCGAAAAGTACGAAGCGGCCCTTCAGCAGGCGACCGCGAACAACGACGTGGCAGGGATCGCCAAGGCGCTCGTGGGCGCGTCGCGGGTCCACCTGACCAGTAGCGACCTCCGCGCCGAAGAGAAGGTGCGCGACCGGCTCGAACGAATGCTCCCCGACCTCCCCCCGGGCGCGGTCTCCGGGCGCGTCCTCAAACACCTCGCAGAGGCCGCGCAGCGTCGCGGCGACCTCCACAAACGGCGCGACTACCTCGTCCGGGCGCGCCAGGAGTTCGAAAACACCGGGGATCGCCAGGGGCTCTCCGACGCGTTGCTCGCCCTCGGCAGCGCCCTGACCGATCCCGCGATGGACGATCCCGACCGCTTTCATCAAGCGGGCCAGGTGCTTCGACAGTCCCTCGAGATCAAAAAGGCCCTCGGAGACCGGTTCGGAGTCGCCGAAGCGTATCGCCTGCTGGGGCAGCTCGCGATCGAGCTCGACGAGCAGGAGGAAGCTCGCAATCTGCTCTCCCAGGCGCTCTCGATTCACCAGGCCCTGGGGACGCTCTTCAACATCGGGGCGAGCCACACCGCGCTCGGGATCCTCAACCTCTTCGGCGGGGAGCTCGAGTCTGCTCAGAAGCATCTCGAGGAGGCACTCGCCATCTTCAAACGGACCGGCGACGACATCGCATCGTCCCACGTCCTCATGAACCTCGGCGAGCTCACCATAAACCAGGGCGACATGGGGCGCGCCCAGAGCCAGTTGCGCGAAGCGCGGCGGATGAAGGAGTCGGCCGGCAGCCACTGGGCGATCCTCGACATCCAGAACCACCTCGCCATCTGCTCGATGTGGCTCGGCGAGTTCGACGACGCAGAGAAGATCCTCGAAGAGAACATCAACATCGTCGACGAGAAGGGGACCGGCGAGGACCGGGCCGTGGCGCGGAGTCTCCTGGGGCTGCTTCGCTGTTTCCAGAGCCGACTGCAGCTCGCCGCGCTGGAACTCGGACGAGCGCGGGCCGACGCCGAGGACCTCGGTTCGGGCCGTGTCACCGTCTTCTGCCAGGCCAACGCTGCCTTTTATGCTGGACTCACGGAAGCAGAGTCTACCTTCGCGCAACTCGTCGAGACGATCGACGGGGAACCGTTCTTCTACACGCTCCAGCGGCGCGTGTGGCTGCAGCTCATCACACGCCTGGCGCTCCACACGGCCCGGCGGGAGCGGGACCGTCAAGCAGTACGATTGCTGCAGACGGCCGCGCGCTTCGCGGAAGCTTTCGGCGACCGCGAGCGTTATGACGAGCTGGCGCTAGAGGCCAAACGCCTCGACCAGATCATGCGCCGCTGAGAAGCATCCACAATCCAACGCAAGCGAGGCTGAACAATGGCTGATGCACTGACTGACGTCGAAATCGAAGCGCGACTCATCGATGTTCCCGAATGGTCGCTCGAGGGCGACTCGATCGCTCGCGACCTCGAGTTCGACGATTTCAACGCCGCGATCGCGTTCATCAACCGTATCGCGCCGCTCGCCGACGAAGCGGACCACCATCCCGAGATCTTCAACGTCTACAATCAGGTGGAGCTGACGCTCACGACCCACGATGCCGACGGTCTCACCGAGAAGGACTTCGCGCTCGCCAAGCGGATCGACGGCGTCGTGAACGCCTGACGTCGGGGCCCCGCGGGCGGGTCGGGGACAGAGATTGCGCAGCATCGCGATCTGCGTACACTGGCCTCCTCCCCGCACCCGGAGCCCGGTTTGAAACGATTCCACGCCCAGATTGCCTCCTTCGCCGCCGTGACGATCACTGCCGGAGCAGGCTTCGCTCTGCCCGCCGAACGGTCTTCCTCCGACACGGTGGACGACGCGACGCTCACGGTCAGGGTCCACAGTGAAACGATCAGTGGCGACGCCAACTCGTGGTGCGAACTGCGAGTGCAAGACGCGGGTACCGACGTCGAGCTCACCGCCAACGACACGTTCTTCCTCTGGGTCTACGAGGACGACACCGTCGGCAACGACGAGATCTGGAGCTTCGAATACACCGTGACGGCCGCCGACGTGGCCGCAGGGATGGTCGACCAGACCTTCGACTGCAGCGGGTTCTTCGACAGTGACGGGTTCGGTTCGAACCTCGAGATCTTCGCCGAGGGGCGCTTCGAGAAGGACAAGTGCGGCACCTTCTGTCGATACGACAGGCCCAACACTTCCAACATCGACAGCGCCGAGGTGGAAGACGACAACCACGAGGAAGACGACGCGTCCACAGATGCAACCGCGATCGCCGAAGGCCGGACGTCGAACAGGATCGCGCGGGATGACGACTGGTACGAGATCACGCTCGCAGCGCCCGGGACGATCACGTTCGCCGCCGAGCAGTTCATGGTCGCTGGCGAGGCGAACGTCGCGATCTTCGACCAGGCCCTGACGGAGATCGGAGCCGGCATGGCGCTCGCCGACCGCTGGGAGGCGACCACTGGAAATCTGGGCGCCGGAACGTACTACGCCCGAGTTCAGCTCGAGCAGCCGCTCGACTTCGCGTTCTACGACGTGCTGCTCTCCATCGAGGACGCGAACATCGACTGCGCCCCTGGCACCGAAGAGTCGCGCGACTGCGCGATGTGCGGGACCGAGACTCGAACGTGCGACAACATGGGGGCCTGGTCTGGCTGGTCCGCCTGTTCGAGCCAGGGCGAGTGCGAACCCGGCGCGACGACCACCGAATCGTGCGGCAATTGCGGGGAGGTCGTGACGACCTGCACCGACGCGTGCCAGTGGCAACAGGGGGCCGGCTGCGAGAACGAGGGCGAATGCCCCGCGGGCGCCGTCGAGCAGCAAATGTGCGCTGGCGGAACCCAGGAGCGCCTCTGCAACGACTCCTGCGCCTGGGGGATGTTCGGGGAGTGCAAACAATCACCGCTCGGCTCCGCTTGCGCCGACGCGTCCACCTGCGACGACTTCCTCTGCGTCTCCGGAGGAGGGCTCTTCCGCGGCGGCTACTGCGGAAAGGCGGCTTGTACGTCGGACGCCGAATGCGGCTCGACAGGTGTGTGTATGAACGCGTTCGGCGCGAACTACTGCCTGCTCGAGTGCACCACCGACGCCGAATGCCGTCCGGAGTATCGATGCGCGACCGACGGCGGGAAACGCGGCTGCGCGCCGCGCTGCACGTCGGATTCGCAGTGCGCGGGACAGACCTGCGACATCGACACCGGGGTCTGCGCCGGCGGGACCGCCGGCGGTGGGAACAATGGAACTGTCGATCCGGGCGTCCCGGGAGGGGCCGACATGGGAATGGAATCGGACGGAGGAGACGACGGAGGAACGGCCGACTCGGGTTGCGGTTGCGCGAGCGCCCCCGGGAGCGACGCCTCGATCTGGCTCCTCCTCCTCGCCATGATCCCGCTGCGCCGTCGCCGCCGTCGTTGACGCCGAGGGGCGCCACGCGGCATCCTGCCAGCATGCGCCAATACCTCGACCTGCTACGACACGTCCTCGAAAACGGGGTGCAGAAGGAAGACCGAACCGGCACCGGCACCCGGTCCGTGTTCGGCTACCAGATGCGCTTCGACCTCAGCGAGGGCTTCCCCGCCGTCACCACGAAGAAGCTCCACTTTCGCTCGATCATTCACGAGCTGCTCTGGTTCCTCGCGGGAGACTCGAACGTCCGTTACCTGCAGGAGAACAACGTCACCATCTGGGACGAGTGGGCTGATGACCACGGTGACCTCGGTCCGGTCTACGGTGTTCAGTGGCGAAGTTGGCCCGCCCCCGACGGGGAGTCGATCGACCAGATCAGAGACGTGATCCAGGCGATCAAACGGAATCCCGACTCGAGGCGCCACATCGTGTCAGCCTGGAACGTGCCCGAGATTCCGAAGATGGCGCTCCCTCCGTGCCACACGATGTTTCAGTTCTACGTGGCCGAAGGGCGGCTCTCGTGCCAGCTCTATCAGCGAAGCGCAGATCTCTTCCTCGGCGTTCCCTTCAACATCGCCTCCTATGCAATCCTGACGCATATGGTCGCACAGGTGACCGACCTCGCGCCGGGCGATTTCGTCCATACGCTGGGGGACGCCCACATCTATTCGAATCATGTCGAACAGGTGAAGACGCAGCTCGAGCGCGAGCCGATGTCGCTGCCGAGGCTACGCCTCAACCCGAACATCAAGACGATCGACGGCTTCGCCTACGAGGACGTCGAGATCCTCGGGTACAAGTCTCACCCGTCCATCCGCGCCCCGATCGCCGTCTGATGCCGACCATTTCCCTCATCGCGGCCGTCGCCGAGAACTACGTCATCGGCAAGGACGGAGACCTTCCGTGGAGACTGCCCGCCGACCTGCGTTGGTTCGTCCGGCACACGCGCGGGAAGCCGGTCGTCTTCGGACGTCGAACTTTCGAATCCACTGGCTACCTCAAAGGCCGCCACAACATCGTCGTCACGCGGCAAGCAGACTGGGACGGCGGCGCCGACCAAGTCGTCGGCTCGCCCGCCGAAGCGACGGCGGAGATCGGAGACGAGGTCGAGGTCATGATCCTCGGCGGCAGCGGAATCTACGAAGAGTTCCTCGATACCGCGGATCGATTCTATCTCACCGTCGTCCACACATTGGCCGAAGGTGACACGAAATTTCCGCCGTTCGATGCCGACCAGTGGGAAGTGACCTACGAAGAAAATCGTCCCCCGGACGACGAGAACCTCCTACCGATGACGTTCTTCATCCTCGAGCGGATCGCCTACGGTCCCGCGCCAGACGCTCCGGACGAGTTGCTACCGGGCCGTTTTCGTTGATCCATTCGGCGCTGGCTCGTCGCGCTCCCCTCCGAAAGTTTGACGTCGACGCTGCACGTGAGAGCGTGGGGCGACAACGACGATCACGGAGGATCGCATGCAGGACACTGCCACCATCATCGCATCGCCGGTCGAGGAAGAGACCGTGGAAGCCGAATTCATCGAACCTCGAACCGCCATTCGCCGCGCTCCCGCCGGGGGCACCCCGCAGCCGTCGCGGGCGCGAATCTCGATGGATCTCGAGCGATGGCTCGACGTCGACCGAAACCTTCACGAGCTGTACAACCTCGTGGAGATCGCCATCCATCAGCGCGACGAAGCACGCGCGGAAACCCGGGACGTGGAAGAGCTCAAGGAGCTCGTGACCAACCGGCTGCGCGAGTGGAAGTCGTATGCTCGGAGCCTCGAGACCCGCCTGCACGAAGCGCAGATGGAGAACATGGAGCTCACGTTCGCCGTGCGTCGCACCGCCGACGTCGCCGAGGAAGCTCTGGCTACGTCGCGGTTCGCGAAGGGCCGTCGCAAAGATCTGCGCGGCCGTCTGGCTGAGATCGAGGACTCCGTCACCGGCTGAGTCGGTCCGAGCAGCTCGCTACGGACTTTGGTCCGAGTCCCCAATCTCTGCGTCTGCGATCGAGGCATCCGGCGCGTCGGCCGGGGAGGGTGATGCATCGGGTCTGGGGGGGAGTTCCGTCACGCCGCCCAGCTCCAGCCATTTTCCGAGCGCGACCGCCGCGAGGGGATCGATTCCCTCCAGGGCGAACGGGAGCACGACCACGGCGTCGGCGTCGGGGGTGGTGGTCACGATACTCGCGCCCGCCGGCGTCTTCACGACGGCTTCCCCGACGCGGGCGAACGCGCGGGGGGCGCTCGAATAGTCGTCACGGACCGCGAACTTTCCTTCCTCGGGCTTGCTCACGTAACCGAGCCGCGTGGCCCGCGGGCCGTAGACCGCCCAGCCGTCCGACACGAGCTCGAGCCGAAGGCGCTCGCCGAGTTTCCAGACGCCGCTCTCGCCGGAAACGAACTCCTCCGGCTCGCCCCCGCGGGGTTCGACGCGGACAAGGGGAGGGTCGCTCGTCGCTTCGAAGGCGACTTCGCCGAGCACGACCATCTGCGGGCCATAGACACGGATCGTCTCACGACGGTTTCGCAGCTTCGCGAGAGTCTTGCCGTCCGCATCGCGCACCATGACGCGTGTCCCGCGCGCGTCGAGCTTCGTCTGAAACTCGCCGCCGGGGAGGTACGGGTTCTCCTGCTCTTCTTCACGCTCGCATGCGGTCGCGGCCAGAACGGCGCCGCAGCAGATCAGCGCAGTGAGATGTCGTGGTCCTGGCAAATCTGGTCCAATAGTCCGTTGACGAACGCCGGTGTGCCCTTGTCACCATACTCTTTCGCCAGGTCGACGCACGAGCTGATGACGGCGATCGGGGGATGTGTGCTGTGCAAGATCTCCCAGGCCCCGAGCCGAAGAATGTTGCGGTCGATGTGGGCCATCCGCTCGATCTTCCAGCGGGGACTGACTGCCTGAATCGTGGCGTCGAGGTCGTCCCATTGCGCGCGAACGCCGGTGACCATCTGCTCGACCTCGTTCCAGTCGACGCCGCGCTCGAACTCTTCCACCGTGCCGCGCGCGGCACCGAGGGCATCATTCGCGTCGCCGCCCGCAACGTCGAGCGCGTATACGAGCCATAGTGCGGCGCGTCGTTCCTTGTCGAACTTAGCTCCCATGTCAGCCGAGCCTCTCGTAGAGGCTCGCCATCTCGATGGCGGCGAGGGCGGCTTCACCCCCCTTGTTGCCAGCCTTGGAGCCGCACCGTTCGATCGCTTGCTCGAGCGTGTCACAAGTCAGTAGACCGTAGGCGACTGGCAGGCCGGTCGCCGTCGCGACGGCGCCGATGCCCCGGGTCGCCTCCCCCGAGATGTAGTCGAAGTGAGGAGTCGAGCCGCGGATCAGAACGCCCAGGCAGATCACCGCGTCGTACTTACCGGTCTCCGCAACCTTTCGGGCTGCCTGGGGGAGCTCGAAGGCGCCCGGACAGCGGACCACCGTGATGTCGTCGTCGGCCGCTCCGTGGCGAACCAGCGAATCGATCGCACCCTCGACCAGGCGTTCCGAGAAGAACTCGTTCCAACGGCTGGCGACGATTGCGAACTTCTTTCCGGCAGCCGTGAATTGGCCCTCGATGAAGTGAGGCATGATTTCTCCGTGAACTCGTTCAGCTCGGTTTGGGGATCGGAACCTGCTCGACCACATCGAGCCCGTAGGCATCGGTGCCGATGATTCGCTTGGGGCGATTGGTCATCACCCGCATCTTCTTCACCCCGGCGTGCAGCAGAATCTGTGCGCCGATGCCGAGGTTTCTCAGCGCTTCCTTCGGCTTGTTCACGTCCGTCGTCTGGTGCGCCGGGACGTTGGCCTCCCCGCCTTCGCTTCGGGCGACGTCCGTGTAGCGGTGCAGAAGATCCATCGCCGTGGCCGGCTCTCGGTCGAGGTAGACGACGACGCCGACCCCCGCTTCGCCGATCGCCTTCATCGCGCCGCGCAGGTTGGCGACAGCTTCGCAGTCTCCCGTCGTGAACACGTCGAACGTATCGGCTCGATGCTGAACCCGCACGAGGGTCGGAGCGTCGGGCGTGGGTTGGCCACACACGAAACAGAAATGCTCCCCACGGTCCACGGTGCTGCGAAAGACTCGGACCTTCCAGTCACCACCCCATTCGGTCTCTAGTTCGCGCTCCTCGACCATCTGCACGAGGCTCTCGCGCTGCAGTCGATAGGCGATCACGTCGGCGACCGAGCACATCACCATCTCGTGCTGTTCCGCGAACACTTCGAGCTCCGGGCGACGCGCCATCGTCCCGTCCTCGTTCATGATCTCGCAGATCACGGCCGCAGGTTTCAGCCCGGCGAGGCGCGCGAGGTCGACGCTCCCCTCGGTCTGTCCCGTCCGCACGAGGACACCACCCTCCCGGGCTCGCAGCGGAAATACGTGGCCTGGCATCACGAGGTCCTCGGAGGTCGTCTCGTCGTCGACCGCGACGAGCACCGTGCGGGCGCGGTCCGCGGCCGAGATTCCGGTCGTCACCCCCGTCCTGGCCTCGATGCTCACCGCGAACGCCGTTCCGTACGGACCCTGGTTCGTCGAGATCATCATCGGGATCTGAAGTTCGTCGAGCCTGTCGCCCGTCATCGCGAGGCAGATTAGCCCACGAGCGTCGCGGGCCATGAAGTTGATCGCCTCCGGCGTCACAGCTTCGGCGGCCATCACGAGGTCACCCTCGTTCTCGCGGTCTTCGTCGTCGGTGAGGATGATCATCTCGCCGCGTTTGATCGCGGCGACCGCGCGTTCGACGCGCTCGACGGCGTTCAGATCGAATCCCGCGGGAGCTTCGATGTTTCGTTCTGCGCTCATGAGCCGTTCCTCTACTGCTCGTTTCCGAATCCGTGCTTCGCCAGGAAGCTCGCGTCGATCTTCGACGACGCACCGACGAACTTGCGCACGTACTTGCCGAGGACGTCCGCCTCGAGGTTCACTTTCCTACCCGGCGAGTAGTCGCCGAGGTTGGTCTTGTCCACCGTAAAGGGGACGATCGCCACCTCGAACCCGTCTTCGGTGACCCGATTCACGGTGAGCGAGACCCCGTCCATCGTCACCGAACCCTTGTCGATGAGATACGGGGTCACCGTGTCCGGGGCCGCGATCGAGAGGACCCAGGCGTTCTCGGCGCGCTCCCTGCGGGTGACGCGGCCCACACCGTCGACATGCCCGAGGACGAAATGGCCGCCGAGCCGGTCTCCGATGCGCGCCGCTCGCTCGAGGTGCACCCGGTCGGAGACCTTCCGCCCGCCGAGAGTCGTACGCGCGAGGGTCTCGGGGGAGGCGTCCACCTCGAACTCGCCGTTGCCCATCGACGTGACGGTGAGGCACGTGCCGTCTACCGCGATCGACTCGCCGAGCTCCACGGTGTCGAGGTCGTAGCTCGTCGCGATTCGAAGGGTCATCCCGCCCGAACCGGGACGAGAGCAGCTCGTGATCGTCCCTACGTCACTGATCAGGCCGGTGAACATCGCTCAAATCTCCAACAATCAGGACATCACCACCGATCTCTTCGATGCGCGGATTCCGCAAGCGTTCCGCGAGGTCCATCGAAGAGCGTCCGAGCCCCGCGACGGGGGAGGGCGCATCGGCGCCGCCGATGAGGACCGGCGCGACGAACGCGTATACACGAAGCACGAGCCCCGCGTCGAACATTGCGCCCACGACGCGGCCCCCTCCCTCCACGAGAACACTCATCACCTGATGCTCGCGGACGAGAGTCCGCATCAGTTGTTCCAGATCGAGCCGGCCGTTCCCTTCCTGCTGATCGACCTGCACGACCTGCGCTCCGGCGTCCACACGCCGCGCGATCGCCGCGTCGTCGACGGACGGTCCCGCGACCACGATCGTCCCCGGGTGCTCGAACACGCGCGCGTCGAGGCCGACCTCGAGCCTCGCGTCGAGGACGACCCGGAGAGGGTTCCGACCTCCTTCGATGCGACAGGTCAGGCGCGGATCGTCCGCGCGCAACGTACCCGCTCCCACCAGGACGGCATCGTACTCGTCGCGCAGCCGGTGGACCCGTTCACGCGAGCGCTCGTTCGATATCCAGGCGGAGTCGCCGCCGCGCGTCGCGATCTTGCCGTCCAGCGACATCGCCCACTTCGCGGCGACCCACGGTAGACCGACCTCCATGGTCCGGAAGTAGGGGAGGTTCAGCGCCCTCGATTCCTCTTGGAGAACTCCAGTGACGACCTCGACGCCGGCGGCGCGCAGTGCGGCGATCCCCGCGCCGCGTACGCGGGGGTTCGTGTCTTCCGTACCGATGAAGACGCGAGCGATGCCCGCATCGATCACCGCCTGAGTACACGGCGGGGTTCGGCCATGCGTGCAGCAGGGCTCGAGGTTGACGTAGAGGTCGGCTCCGCGGGCGTCCCCCGGCGAAAGCTTTCGCAGCGCGTCCACTTCGCCGTGCGCCTCGCCCGCTCGGTGGTGGTACCCTCGCGCGAGCACCTCTCCGTCGCGGACCACGACGCAGCCGACCATCGGGTTGGGGCGCGTACGGCCGAGCGCTTGCCTGGCGAGACGCAACGCCTCCGCCATGTGCGCTTCGGCGGCGGTCACTTCGACTCCTTGTCGAGCCCCCGAAGCTCGTGCAGGAACTCCTGAATGTCGCCGAATTCGCGATAGACGCTCGCAAATCGAATATAGGCTACGGGATCGAGCCCCCGTAGCTCCTCCATGACGGCATCACCCACTTCGCGCGCGGGGATCTCCTTCACGTTTTTCTCGATGATCCGCTTTTCGATCGCACGGACGACGTCGTCGATCTGATCGGTGGAGATCGAGAGCTTCTTGCAGGCCAGCCGGATCCCCTGCCGAATCTTTTCGGAGTCGAAGTCTTCCCGAGCTCCGTCCTTCTTGATCACCTGGGGAAGGCTCTCCTCGATCCGCTCGTAGCTCGTGAAGCGAGCCGAACACGACAGGCACTCACGTCGCCGCCGGATCGAGGTTCCGTCGCGCGACGAGCGGGAGTCGACGACCTTGTCTTCGAGGTGACCGCAGATTGGACAGCGCATGCGTGTCGTCTTTCAGGGGGTGTCGCGCTCGAGATCGTGGATCATCTGCACACGACGCTGATGGCGCCCGTCGTCTCCCGGCTCGAACGAAGTCGAGAGGAAGGTTTCCACGCACTGCTTCGCCATGTCGATCCCGATGAGCCGGGCGCCGAGGCAGAGCACGTTGGCGTTGTTGTGTTTTCGCGAGAGGCGCGCGCTGACGGGCTCGGAGACCATCGCCGCTCGTACGCCGCCGATCTTGTTCGCCGCGATCGACATGCCGATGCCGGAACCGCAGATCAGAATCCCGAACTGCCCCTCCTCGCGAGCGATGCGGGACCCGAGGACGCCGGCGAAGCTCGGGTAGTCGACCGAATCCGCGTCGGCGGGACCGAGATCGACGAACGAATCGCCACGCTCCCGGAGCCAGTCGACCAGCTCGGCCTTCATCGTGACGCCGGCGTGGTCGGACGCGATCAACACGTCCACCGAGTCGAAGACTTCCGACGGCTCGTCCGAGCGCATCGCCTCGACGAGCTCGATCAGGTGCTGGACCGTCTCGATCGCTTCGAGGACCGACTCGGGCGTCTCTCCCAGGGAGAAGACCTCCTCGATTCGCCAGATGAGATTGACGATGTCGAGGCTGGTCGCGCCCAGATCTTCGACGAATCGCGACTCGGGACGTATCTCGTCTCTGGAAGTCTCGAGGACTTCCGCAACGGTCGAGATGACGGATTCCCGAGTAGCCATTCTCAGTATTCCCAGACCTCGATGACCTGCTCTGCGTCACCCTTCGGCCCGTAGGACCCGCACTCGCCACAGGCGCGGTGCGGACGACGGGGTGCGCCGCAGTGCGGGCACGTGCCGACGGTCGGCGCGGTCATCTTGATGTTCGCCGAGCGTCGCGAGCGAGTCTTGGCTTTCGATTTGCGTTTCTTCGGGACGGCCATGGTTCAATCCTTCAGTTTTACGTCTTTCAGCGCGGCCCATCGCTGGTCCATCGCTGCTTCTTCGAGTTTTTCCTTCGCCTCGTCACCGATGTTTCGGTCGTACGCGGCGTCGCACAATTCTCGATGCTCGTCGGAACATCGGGGGTAGGGGGGCAGCTCCAGCAGAATCGCCTCCCGAACCAGCGGAGCGAGATCGATCTCGTCTCCGCTGTACGTGCTGACGTCCAGATCATCGGCGTCGAGCTCGATTTCATCACCTTCGTAGGTCGCTTCGAACAACTCACGGCGCATCAACACGAAGTCGGCTTCGACTTCGAACGACGTCGTGCGGTGTTCGAGGCAACGTCCACAGTCGAAACCGACCGTGCCGCTCAGCTCACCCGTCACACGAATCGTCGACTCGAGCCGGTTCGCCGTGACCTCCGCGACCAACTCCGACTCGAATTCGTACCCCGAGTCGGAGAGCAACCGCGACGCTTCACCGGGCTCCAGCTCGAAACGTCGTTCGAGGTGGTCGTTTTCCTCGAACTGGTCGAGGTATATCGTCATGCCTGGCATCATCGTCCTCGCAACCCCCGAATTTTTTTCTGGGGAAGAGAGCGGGTCAACCTACAGAGCGGCTGCGGGTAAGTCAAGGAAGATGGGCATGAGTACAGCGTCAGACGACAGGATCTCCGTCGGTTTGATCTCGGACACTCACGGTTGGCTCGATCCTCAGATCCACGAGGCCTTCGCGAGCTGCAGCGCCATCGTGCACGCTGGAGACATCGGAAAGCGCGAGGTGCTCGACGAGCTCGAGCAGATCGCGCCCGTCCACGCCGTGAAGGGAAACATCGACGGCGGAGACCTGCGCTTCTTGCCGCTCGAGCTGGTCGTCGAGATCGGCGGGGTGAGGATCGCCGTCCTGCACATCGCCGGTGACCCGAAGCGGCCGCGCCCTGCCGCCCGAGACCTCATCCGGCGCGAGTCGCCCGACGTTCTGGTGGTCGGGCATTCCCACATCCCGGTCGTCGGTCGCGTCGGGGAGACACTCTGGATCAATCCCGGCGCCGCCGGACGGCACGGCTTTCACCAACTGAAATTCGCCGCCATCCTCCACGTCCAGAATGGGGACGTGGCGCTCGACCGGGTCCACCTCGGGGGGCGTTGAAGCCCGAGCCCATCGACCAGCCCTGGATGCGTTCTCCCCGGCGGGACGAGCGACGGGCGAGACCTTTTGACATACGATCGGGGTCGGGTTCTACTGTTTCCCAACGACTTTCGAACTTCCGCGATTGCTACAGGAGCAGCCTTGAAACGCTTCGCACACCGATCTGCCGCTCTGTTCGGGCTGGTCGCTCTCCTCGCCGTGGGTTGCGGCAAGAAGGGCCCCACGATCCAGAACAACAACGGCAACGAGAACAACGAGACGAACAACGGGACCGTCGGGTCCAACAATGGGTCCGGTGAGAAGGACGTCGGCGAAGTTTGCGACGACGCGTCGGAGTGCGAGTCTGGCGTCTGCGCAGGGGTTTGTTCCGCGCCGACGTGCAGTGACACCGTCCAGAATGGCGACGAAGTCGCGGTCGACTGCGGCGCGCTGGGGTGTCCGCCCTGCGCGCTCGGGAAGACGTGCAACCTCGACCGCAACTGTGTGAGCGGCATCTGCAGCGACGGCGTGTGCGTGGAGAGCAGATGCGACGACGGTGAGAAGAACGGACTCGAGACCGATGTCGACTGCGGCGGACTGTACTGTGACCAGTGCCCGGACACCCGAGCTTGCCTCGACGACTCCGATTGCACGAGCCTCGTCTGCGAGATCGGGTTCTGCATCCCGGCGACCTGTTTCGACTCGACCAAGAACGCGGACGAGACGGACGCCGACTGCGGCGGACCCTGCGACCCTTGTGACGACCTGCTCGGCTGCCTGGTCCCCGAGGACTGCCAGTCCGGCGTCTGCGGCGGCGATACCTGCGCCGAGCCCACCTGCGAGGACGGAGTCCAGAACGGTCGGGAAACGGGCCCGGACTGCGGCGGGCCGGACTGCGATGCGTGCGGCGACGGGGTGGGTTGCCTGCGGGACAGCGACTGCGTCAGCCAGGTGTGTGACCTCACGAGCTCGATGTGCGCGACCCCGGCATGTGACGACGGCGAGTTCAACGGGGACGAGACGGACGAGGATTGCGGCGGCTCGTGCGAGCCGTGTGCGAGGAGCCGCTCGTGCCTCATCGGGCCCGACTGCACGTCCAAGATCTGTAACGATCAGATGCAGTGCACGACGCCGACCTGCGAAGACTTCGTCGCCAACGGGATCGAGACGGACGTGGACTGTGGCGGAAACTGCGGTGGTTGCGCCGACGGTCGAGCCTGTTCGGTCGGCGGTGATTGCCTGAGCCTGAGCTGCGTCAACAACGTCTGCGCTGCGAGCCAGTGTTCCGACGGATTGCTGAACGGAAACGAGACCGACCTCGACTGCGGCGGCAGTTGCAACAAGTGCCTCGACGGGCAGGACTGCTCGGTCGACGGCGACTGCCTCAGCGGAGCCTGCGGCGGTTCCACCTGCACGCCGGCGCGCTGCAACGATACGCGCCAGAATGGCACCGAGACGGACGTCGACTGCGGTGGCTCATGCACCAACGCATGCGACGACGGGCTCAAGTGCGTCGTCGACGCCGACTGCCAGTCGAGCGTCTGTGAGGCAGGCATCTGCCGTGCGCCGACGTGCTCCGACCTCACGGTGAATGGCAACGAGACCGACGTGGACTGCGGCGGCGGCGCTCCGTGCCCGCAGTGCCCGCAGGGCGATGCGTGCTCGCAGGACACCGACTGCACCACCAACATCTGTGACGGCGGCACGAACGGACCGATCTGCGCGATCTGTGACGAGCGATCCAAGCAGGTGACGGCGCGGACTTGCGGCTACCAGAACCGCGGGAAGTGGGAGCAGACGTGCACCAACGGAGGCTGGATCGACACGGCCTGCGTCGGCGTCTACTACCGTTCCTGCCTCGAGATCCTGCAGGCGGGACAGTCCACCGGTGACGGGATGTACGAGCTCGACCCCGACGGACCCGCCAGCGTCTACGAGCCCTTCGACGTCGTCTGCGACATGACGACCGACGGCGGGGGCTGGACGGAGATCACCAAGTGTGTCGCCAAGAATGACCTGAACGCCGTCTACACGGGGATCGAGGCTGCCGATCAGGCTGGCAACTCCTCTGAGTGCCGCTATCGCACGCAGGACAAGGGGGACCTCGGGCACACCCACCACATGACGTTCGATTTCCCCGGTGGATGGTCCGAATTCAAGCTGAACGGCTACCAGATTCGCGCCAACGCCGGAGACATGAACACCAGTGACCTCGGGCACGTGCAGCGCGACTGGAACGTCGCCTATTCGAACAACCAGGGCGACGTCTCCTTCGGCAACCCGACCGCGGTCGGACCTCGCGACAGCTATTCGCGCCACTCGGTCCAGTCGTGCTTCGACTGCGTGATCGACTGGCCGAACGGCCTCGCCACGATTCAGCTCGGCACCACCGCCAACAAGTTCCGCATCGGCTGGGGCGAAGGTGGGCCCGAGAACGAGGGCTGGTACCCGTGGTGGGAGGGGACGATCCTGCTGCGTTGAGTCGTCTCGCCGCCGGCCTCTTTTCGGCTCGTTTCCCCGGCCGCCCGAATTCGGGCGGCTTTCTTTTTGTTCGCGGCTACGTTTCGGTCTGACGGTCGGTTTGCGAAGCGACCGCCGACGACTATCATGGCCCAGCGCGTGGAGGCGAATTGAAGAGCACCCTCGAATATCCGCGAGCGGCGGGAGCGACCGCTGCACATGTGGCGTCGTTTGCCTGGCGGGTGGTGCGGAACTTCTTCCGCAACAAGGGGCTCCTCCTGGCGGGCGCGGTCGGCTACAACGCGCTGCTGTCGCTGTTGCCCCTGGTGGCGGTCCTGATCGTCGTGGTGAGCGCGTTTCTCGACGTCGAGCTGATCCTCACCATCGTCCGCGCCGAACTTCGCATCCTACTACCTGGACAGGCCGAGATGATCACCGAGGCGTTGCAGTCGTTCGTCGACGAGCGCGAGTACGTCGGGGGTATCGGTATCGGGTTCCTGCTCTTCTTCTCTTCCATCGCCTTTCGAATGCTCGAGGACGCGATGGGGGTCATATTTCGTCACCACAGGGTGAAGAAGAAACGCCACTTCGTCATCAGCGCGCTCATCCCGTTCATGTACATCGCCGTGATGGGGATCGCGCTCTTCTTCGTGACGCTGGTCACTGCGATCTTCGACACCAAGACGTACCCCACGTTCAGCTTTCTGGGGGTGGAGATCGCCGTGGAGGTCTGGAGCAGTTGGCTCTTCGACCTCTCGGCGTTTCTGAGCCTCGTGATCATTCTGGCGTCGTTCTATCGCATCATGCCGACGGCTCACGTCCGGATTCGACTCGCGCTGGTGGGGGGGACGGTGGCCGCCATCCTCTGGGAGGTCGTCCTGCGCTCGATCGTCTGGTACTTCGAGCATATCAGCCTCGTGAACGTCGTGTACGGCTCCCTCGCCACCGTGATCATCGTGCTCCTGACCATGGAGATCGCCGCGGTGATCATCTTGCTCGGGGCGCAAGTGATCGCGGAAATCGAGAAGAGCAACGAGGCGGGAGTACCGTGGTACGAGGTCCCCCCCGCCCGCAAGATCTCCGACTTCTGAGGGTGCCCGTCGATGGAGCTCGAGTTCCTGGGGCACGCTTGCGTCGCCATTCACCATGCCGACTGCACGCTCGTCGTCGATCCGTACGACACCCCGCTGTGGGGCGACGTGTTTCGCTATGCCCCCGTGGACGTGCAGGCTGACTGGGTCGTCTGCACGCACGAGCACCTCGATCACTCGGCTCGTCACGTGCTGGGCCCCGACGTTCGCGAGGTCCGGGAAGGGCGCGCCGGACCGTTCGCGGTTCGCCGCGCGCAGGTCTGGCACGACGAATACCGCGGCGCCCGCCGAGGTGGGGCGTCCGACGTCGTCGAGATCGACGACGGCGAGTTTCGTGTCGTGCATCTGGGCGACGTGGGCTGCTCGCCGGTCCCCGATGTGATCGGATCGATGAGGAACCCCGACGTGCTGCTCGTCCCGGTAGGGGGCGTTTTCACCTGCGGTGCGGCGCAGGCGTGGGAGTGGACGGTGCGGCTCCGGCCGGCGGTGGTCATCCCGATCCACTACCGCACGACGGCTACGAGTCTGGCGATTCGGGGCCCGGAGACGTTCCTGGCGTGGAGAACAGACTGGAAAGAGATCCGATCGCGACGACTTTCGTTGAAGAAGGGTGACCGCGGTTGTTGGCGCGTCGACGCTTCGCGGGTCCCGGGGGACCCGAGAACGGACGGCGCGGCTTGAATCGAGGTGGGTGAAAAGACAGAATGAAAAGGAACAAAGCTCGCGACAGCAGATGTTACCCAAATGTCACGCGCCCACGGCGTGGCGGGCGAGTATGTTGACGCAGCGCGGCTGACGAGGAATCAATGGATCTCCAGCAATTCGAGCAGGCAATCCTCAAACTGGCGTTCGAGACCGACGCCCGGATTACGACGGCCTCGGTGGCCTACTACCTCGGGATCCCAAGCCGCGACGCGACCAACTATCTCAACAACCTTCTGGAAGAGGGGGTCCTCGAGCTCGACAGCGATCCTTCCGGGAATCTCTTCTATCGCGTCCCGAATCTTCCGAGCGAGGGGGATGGGGCCATCCAGAAGTTGCGGAAAGAACAGAAGCCGGATCGTTCGCGACCCTCGGCGAGCCACTTCACCACCAGCCTGGACGGCGACGGCACCGACGAACCGGTCGCCGTCTCGTATGGCGCACCCCCTGCACGCCAGGGAGCGCCTCGCCCCGCACCGTCGCGTCCTGAGCCGGTCGCTCACGGCGAGTGGCGCGGCGGGCCGATCCGGCGCACCGAGCCGAAGCGGCTTCAGGCCGACGTCGACGGCGCGGCGGGAAGAGGTTCGGTTGGCGACTCCCGGAGCGCGGGCGCCGTCGTCCGGCCCAACTGGAGCGTCGCCGCGGCGCGTGTCGCCAGCCCCGATGCCAGCCTCGACAACTGCGGCTCCAGCCGAGTGATTCTGAGCACCTCACGCGTCCGCTGTGAGCCGAAGCCGCTCCCGGCCAGCAAGCCGATGCTGGTGTCGTGCAGTGACACGCCAGCGCGCGATGCCCAACGGGAACAGATGTGGTTCGGACGTCCCGCCGAATCGACGGCGCTCGTCGAAGCAGGGGAGACGGCTCTCGCACGCGACTACTACATCGAACAGCCGGAGCATCAGCCGGGGATGGCTCTCCTGCTCAGCTTGATCCTTCCGGGGACCGGCCAGATCTACAACGGGGAGCTCTCCAAAGGGATCATCATGATGGTCCTGTCGTTCCTGCTGTGGTTCGTCCTCCTCGGGTGGGTCGTGCACATCTGGTCGATCGTCGACGCCGTGGTGGTCGCCGAACGGCTGAATCGCAAGCAAGCGTAGCCCCCTCGTGCGAGTGGCTTGACTTTCCGCCACATTCTGGAAATTTTCAGCGCCCCGCCAAATGTTGGTGGGGCGCACTTTTTTGTCGAGGAAGACAGCAATGGCCTCCATCACCATCCCATCGGAAGACCGCACCCTGACCAACCCCGAAGAGATCGCCTCGTTTCTGGCGCAGTACGGGATCTGGTACCGCCGCTTCGAAGGCGACGTCGACCAGCTCGACGGCATGGAAGACCAGGAGATCCTCGCCGCCTTCGAAGAGCCGATCCAGAAGTTGAAAGCGGAGGGGGGCTACGTCACCGCCGACGTGATCAACATCAAGCCGGACACTCCCAATCTCGATGCGATGCTGGCGAAGTTCGATCGCGAGCACACCCACGACGAGGACGAAGTTCGGTTCATCGTGGATGGCACGGGGCTCTTTCACATCAACCCCGGCGAGGACTCGGTGTTTCGGATCGAAGTCACGAAGGGGGACATGATCAACGTCCCGCGCGACACGAAGCACTGGTTTCACCTCTGCTCGGACCGCAGGATCAAGGCGATCCGTCTGTTCCAGGACATGTCGGGCTGGACGCCTCACTACACCGAATCCGGTGAGGACAAGGAATACGCGCCGCTGTGCTTCGGCCCGTCGTACATCGAGAAATCGGACATCGAGTCCGTGATCTGATCCCTGCGCGGAGCGCGTAGGGGAACCAGGATCGACCGAGCCGCCGACAATCCGCCGAAATGCGGCGGACCAAGCCCTTTGCAACGGGCGCGTGGGTGTGTTACATGCCGCGTCCGAAATTCGCACGTCACCCGACCACTCCCCGAGTGCCGGAATTGTCCGGTGGGGTCGGTGGAATGACGGTGGCGGAGGCTCAACGAACCAAACGGAGATTATGATGAAAGTAACGATGAGAGACCTCCTGGAAGCAGGAGTCCACTTCGGTCACCAGACCAACCGATGGAACCCGAAAATGCGTCCGTACATCTACGGTGCGCGCAACGGCGTTCACGTCATCGACCTCAGCCAGACCGTCCGGCAGCTCGCGAGCGCGCTCGAGTTCATCCGCAGCGTCACGTCGCGCGGCGATTCCGTGCTCTTCGTCGGCACCAAGCGCCAGGCGCAGGAGACGGTGCGCGAGCAGGCAGAGCGCTCGGGCCAGTTCTACGTGGTCAATCGTTGGCTCGGTGGAACGCTGACCAACTTCCAGACGATCCGGAAGTCGATCGACCGTCTCAAAGAAATCGAGCGGATGGCGCGGGACGGCTCGTACGCCAAGTACACGAAGAAAGAGGTGCTCGGGTTCGAGCGCGAGCGTGAGCGTCTCGAGAACAACGTCGGTGGTATCGCGGACATGGAGCGCCTGCCGGGCGCCCTCTTCGTGTTCGACCCGAAGAAAGAAGAGATCGCGATCCGCGAAGCGAACAAGCTCGGGATCCCGGTCGTGGCCATTTGCGACACGAACTGCAACCCCGACGGGCTCGATTTCGTGGTCGCGGGCAATGACGACGCGATCCGCAGCATCCGGTTGTTCGCTACCGCGATCGCCGATGCTTCGCTCGAAGGTGGCCGGATGCAGTCGGCCAAGCTCGAGGAGAGCGCCATCGAGGCAGCCCGTGCCGCCTCGGATTACAACGCCGTGAAGCCCGATGCCGGCCCCGGACCCGAGGTCCAGGTCGTGCAGCGCGCCGAGAAGAAAGAAGGGGCCGAGGCCGCTGACAACGCTTGAATGATGAGGAGCCCAGCTCCAGGAGTTTAGAGATGGCAATTACCGCCCAGCAGGTGAAAGAGCTTCGGGACATGACCGGAGCGGGAATGATGGACTGCAAGAAGGCGCTCGTCGAAAACGACGGGGACCTCGATGCGGCCGTCGAATACCTTCAGGTCAAGGGGATCACGAAGGCCGGCAAGAAGTCGGACCGCGTGGCCGCCGAGGGTCTCGTCGCCACCGTCGCGTCCGAAGACGCGAAGAGCGCCGTGATCGTCGAAGTGAACTGTGAGACCGACTTCGTGTCGCGCAACGAGAAGTTCCACGAGCTCGTGGAGCGCATCGCGACGCTCGTCGCGAACAACGACGTCGAAGACGTCGAAGGCGCGCTGAACATCGACGTGAACGGGCGAAAGCTCTCCGAGGTGATCAACGAGTCGATCGCCACCATCGGTGAGAACATCCAGCTGCGCCGCTTCGAGCGCTACACGCAGCCGGAAGGTTTCGTCGCTTCGTACGTCCATGCCGGCAACCAGATCGGTGTCCTCGTCAACCTTCGCGGCGATCGCACCGACGACGCTGAGGAGTTCGGGCGCGACGTCGCGATGCACATCGCGGCGATGAACCCGGGGTACCTGACCGGAGACGAGATCGACGCCGAGACGGCATCCAAGCAGGAAGAGATCTTCTCCGCCCAGGTCGCCGAAGAGGGCAAGCCGGAGAACATCATCCCGAAGATCGTCGAAGGGAAGATGGCCAAGTGGCGTCGCGAGCAGGCGCTCGTCGACCAGCCGTTCGTCAAGAACCCCGACCTCACGGTCTCCGCGCTGCAGAAGCAGGTCGGTGACGTCCAGATCGTTGCCTTCGTGCGTTACGAAGTCGGGCAGGGCATCGAAAGGGAAGAGGCGAACCTCGCCGACGAAGTCGCCGCTCAGCTCAAGGGCTGACGGTACGGCGCCCCACGGGGCGCCTTTTTTTTGCCCGCGGCCGACCACTACACAGGAGACGCATGTCCCCGAAATACGAACGAGTGATGATCAAGTTCTCCGGGGAAGCCCTGCAGGGCTCCGGTGCATACGGCATCGAGCCCGCGGTGCTGACCGGGCTCGCCCGAGAGATCGCGGACATTCGCGACCTCGGGGTGCAGGTCTCGATCGTCATCGGCGGCGGGAACATCTTCCGAGGCGTCGCCGGGAGCACGCAGGGGATGGACCGTGCGTCGGCCGACTACATGGGGATGCTCGCCACGGTGATCAATGCGCTGGCTCTGCAGGATGCCATCGAGAGTCTCGGCGTACCGACCCGGGTGCAGACCGCGATCGAGATCAAGGAGGTCGCCGAGCCCTATATCCGGCGCCGCGCCATTCGGCACCTGGAGAAGAATCGCGTCGTGATCTTCGGCGCGGGGACGGGGAACCCTTACTTCACGACCGACACCGCCGCCTGCCTCCGAGCGATGGAGGTGCACGCACAGGTGATCTTGAAGGGGACGAAGGTCGACGGCGTCTACGACAAGGATCCGAAGGTCCATCCGGACGCCAGAAAGTTCGACCATCTGACGTACCTCGAGGTGCTCTCCCGAGAGCTTCGGGTCATGGACATGACGGCGATCAGCCTCTGCATGGACAACGACCTGCCGATCCGCATCTTCGACATGCAGACCGAGGGGAACGCCAAGCGGGTCATCATGGGTGAGCCGATCGGGACGACGATCTCCTCGCCGTCCTGACCCTCAGAACCACCGTCGCCACGTCACCTTTGCACGTTCTTCGAACTCCTGGCGTACTCGGGTCAATTGCGCGTCGAGCGTGCCGACGCGAACCGCCGGCCCGAAGTCGAGCGCGCGGAGCTCGTCGACGAGATCCGGGCAGGTCGCCTCGACCACCCGAGGACGTCGGTGCCAGGGCGTCTCGTCGTAGTGGCCCTCGATCAGCCGTGCGATGGTCGCGAGTCTCTCTTCACGTGGGGCGTAGCCGGTGAACTCACCATGGTAGATGTCGTCGTGCGGGGTCACGAGGGTGATGCCCACACGAAGTTTCCCCTGCGCGTCGACGCACTCGACCACGTCGCATCTCCAGATGGCCGCCACCGTGTGCACCCATCGCTTTGCCTTGAATCTGCCCATTTTCGTCCTCCATCCATCAGTGCATCCAAAGTGATCGAATCCGTTTTCGGCCGCGGGGGCAGAGCGTTGCGCGCAAATTTGGTGCAAATCGGCTAAGTTGTCCGACGCGAGAGGTTGGTTGGTGGTTGGCACGCATCGCACTCGCACGTACGAATTAGGCTTGAAAGCGGCCGGGGTGATGCGCTGTAATCCCCGCGCAAACGGAGGAAGAGATGCTGGACGAGATATTGGACGAGCTTCGTTCGAACGACGAACGGACGATCAAGGACCTGACGACGGAGCTCGTGAAGATCCGAACGGGTCGCGCGAACATCGGGATGCTCGACGGAATCAAGGTCGAGTACTACGGCCAGATGGCGCCGCTGTCGCAGGTCGCGACGCTGAAGGTCGCCGACCCCCGGTTGATCACGATTCAGCCGTGGGAGAAGAGCATGATCTCCCCCATCGAGAAGGCGATCGGCGCTTCCGATCTCGGCTTCAATCCCTCCAATGACGGGACGTTGATTCGCGTTCCGATCCCGGCGCTCAGCGGGGAACGTCGCCAGGAGTTGGTCAAGGTTGCGCGGCGCCATGGGGAGGACCACAAGATCGCGCTGCGGAACCATCGGCGCGACGCCAACGACATGATCAAAGCGCTCGAGAAGGACTCCGAGATCACGAAGGACGACGAGCACCGCGCGTACGAGCAGATCAACGCGATCACCGAGCAGTACACGGCGAAGGTGGACGAGGTGCTCGCGACCAAAGAGGCGGAAATCCTCGAGGTGTAGTGGGCGGAGTTTCGCGCCTCACATCTGCAGGACCAGCACGATCACCGCCGTCGCGGCGATAATCAGCAAGATACTCAGGATCAAGATCGCGCGTTCTAGTGGCCGCATCGCTCGGCGAGGGGGCGCGGAGGGCGGCGGTGCGGCCGGCACTGGCCGCCGCGGCGCTGGATCGGCCGGCGGAGGTCCCTCTCCCGCGGCCTCCTCGAGTTCCTCCAGTTGCCCCTCCAGCGGGTCGAACCAGACGAGCTTCGTGGCGCCGACCTGCAGATGGTCACCGCTTCGGAGGACGTGACCTCGTGAGCCGATCGCAATGCCGTCGACGGTAACCACGGCGTCGAGCGGCTCGATGCGAAAACGGTCATGGGCGCGGGCGATGGCGAAGGCGTTCGCCCCGATCCCGTCGATTCCGAGCTGCTCGCCCTCTCCCACCACCGCACGGTCAGTTTCGTCCGGCACGGTGATCCGGGTGCCGACGCTCTTGCCTTCGAGGACCTCCAGAAAAGCGCTCTCGTCGGGGCCCCCTTCTTCGAGCATCTTCCGCAGCAGCGTCCCGGACTCGCGCAGAGTGAAGCCCGCCGTCTTCGTGGTCCCCAGGTCGAACTCGATTCGGACGTCGAGGATGTCGATCGACATCCCGTCCGTGACGACTCGGCCGACGTTCGGTTCGAGGGGGAAGTTCCCGCACATCGTGCCGTTCGTGCTGCCGATATCGAAGATCTGCCAGACCTTTCCGTCACGTCGCAGCGTCAGGTGGTGCGAGGATATGACCGGGTAGGGGAGCTGCACGTCGCACCAGGCGGCGCGACCAATGCGCAGGATCGACTGGTCGGCGTCGACCGTGTACGGCGTCCCCCGAGGACTTCGAATCGTGAGCCGGATCCCCATCTCCCCTCGGCGCTCTCTCCTATCGGAACATTGCCATCAAGAAAACGAATAGGCCGAGCCCGACGAGGAAGCCGACCATGCAGCCGAACCGCACGAACTCCTTTCGGACCTCGTAGGCGCGGTCCTTTTCGGCCTCGAGCACGCTCGGGATCGTCTCGGAGTGCGTCGTGAGGAAGGTTCGCAGTGCGTCCGCCTCCCGTTTCCAGAATTCCTTCTCTTCGGCCCACAGGTGTTGTCCGGTGGTGTTGACGACGTAGGTGACGTTCACCCGGTTGGCCTCGAGTTCGACCGTCACGCGCGTGTGCAGCTCGGCGAGGTTGGAGCTGAACCAACCGGCCGAGCTCGCTCCCCGCTCCGCTTCGGCGAGGCGGACGACCTCGTCGGGGGGGGCTTCGGCGGGCGGCTCGACGACGTCCGACAGGGACGCCCCTTCGTCGGAGAGCTCGATGCCTTCGTCGTCGGATTGTTCCCCGGTATCTTCGAGTTCGTCCGCGTCGGCGGTCCCGGGCGCGTCCGCGTCGGCGGTCTCGGCCGCGTCCTCGTGGGCGTCCGCGCCTCCTTCCTCGGTCGACTCCCGACCTTCGGGTTCGGCCTCCTCCACGGACTCGGACGTCTCGACCTTCGCAGCGGGGAGGCGCTCGAGCGCAGGAGGTCGTTCACCCTTCTCCGAAGACGTCACGGAATACCCGTTCGTCCGAAGGAAGAGGGTCGCCATGTCGACGGGATCCCAATCGACGAAGGGCCCGAAGATTGTGTGTGTCTCTCGAAGCTCGGCCACTCATTCTCTCGCTGTGACGCGACGATAGCCCACGCGATCCGCCGTGGGCAAGCGGTCTGTCATGGTGACCGGGAGAGCGCGCGGCGGCGCTGCGTGGCCGTTCCCGCGGGCAGGAGGCCCGGAAAGACTGCACGACAGGCGTCTCTGTGTTAGCATCCGCGGGCCCTTTTTCCACCGAGGAGAACGATGTCGAAGAAGCCGTGGTCAGAATCGATGCCCGAAGATCAGTTCGAGCTGATGCGTGACATCATCGGAGCGCCGAGCCCCATCGGCCTCGAAGCTGCGATGACGTACGGAGTCCTGAAGCCCTACTTCGAGGATTTCTCGCTCGACGGCTGGAGAATCCATCAGTTCCGGGGCAACGCTGGCATCGTACTCGACACGGCGCCCGAGGGCTCCGATCTTCTGACGGTCATGATCATCGGGCACGCCGACAAGATCCGGCTCCAGGTTCGCAGCATCGGCGACGACGGAAAGATCTGGATCGACAGCGATTCGTTTCTCCCCACGACCCTGATTGGCCACGAGGTGACGCTCTTCTCGGAGAGCCCCGACGAAGCGGGCGCTTACCGCGCGCTCGAGGGCGGGACGATCGAGGCGATCGGCGCGATTCACTTCGCCGACAGCTCGCTTCGAAGCGGGGACAAGGGGATCAAAAAGGAGATGCTCTATCTCGAGCTCCAGGTGCACGGCGAGGACAAGAAGAAGCAGATCGAAGATCTGGGCATCCGTCCCGGCGACGCGATCATCCTCAACCGTAAGATTCGCCGCGGGTTCAGCGAAGATACGTTCTACGGTGCGTACCTCGACAACGGTCTCGGTTGTTTCGTGGCTGCGGAAAGCGCGCGCCTCGTCGCCGAAGCGGGCGGGCTGGAGAACGTTCGATGCCTCTTCACGATCGCGACCCACGAAGAGATTGGCAGGATGGGGAGCCGTGTCGCGGCGGGGGTCTTCCAGCCAGACGTCGTGATCGCCGCCGACGTCTCGCACGACTACAAAGCGGCGCCGGGGATCGGCGATCGCCGGATGACCCCGGTCGAGATGGGGAAGGGCTTCAGCCTGAAGTCGGGATCGATCGTATCCGAATACCTCAATGCGCTGATCGAGTCGGCGTGCAAGGAGGCGGGGATCCCGTACCAGAAGGTCGCTTCGGGCCGAGACACCGGCACGGACGCGATGGCAGGGGTCTTCGCGGCGATCGACGCGGCCGCGACGTCCATCGGCTTTCCGATTCGGAACATGCACACCATCTCCGAGACCGGACATACGGGCGACGTCCTCGGCGCCGTACACGCCGTGGTGGAGACCCTCAAGCACATCGACGCGAAGGGCCTCACCGCCGATCACTTCCGCAACTCGCACCCCCGGCTCGACCAGAGCACGGCCCTGCGTCGCGTGGAGTGAACCGCGGGGGGCGAGCGGGCCTCGACGCCCTTGCAGGGGCGGTCACCAGAGCGTAAATACGACCGGACTCTCGAACGGGCTCAGGTCATGGGCGATGAAGACAACGTCATCCGAGTGAATTTTGGCGGCCCTGCTGCGGCCGAACCCGAGGAGCCGTCGGAACCGCGCCCCACGGACCCGGAGAAGCTCGCGCTCTTCAGCGACATGGTCGACGAGGGGACCGTGCTGGTCACCATCGACGCCCGTCGCCCCGACGTCGTGGTCCCTCCGCAGTTCAAGGACGAGCTGCGGCTGAACCTCAACTTCTGCCACATGTTCGGGATCCCCGACTTCGACTACGACGAGTTCGGAGTGCGTGCTTCTCTGTCGTTCGGAGGCGTCGACCAGTGGTGCGACATCCCGTGGGACGCGGTGTACATGCTGCGTAGCCACGTCGAGAACGACGCGATGCTCTTCCCCGACTCGGTCCCGCCCGAGATGCTGGCGTTCGTCCGGCCCCTCGAGGGCGTCGAAGACCGGCTGCAGGACGAAGAAGAGTAGCTCAGATCGGCAGACAGACGAGAGAGCCCCCCGAGGTCTGGCAACTGTAGCCGGAGCGGCACTGGTTGTTGTTCTGGCAGAGGTCTCGGCAGACGCGGTCTCCGTCGGAGGCGGTCGTGCAGGCCGAGCCGGTCGGGCACGTTCCTTCCCCCGTTCCGCAGTCGAGAGTGCAGTAACCCTGGGGGAAGCCTGCCTCACAGTCGGCCCACCGTCCACCCGCGCAATCCGCGATGTCACCACAGGCTTCGCCGATCTGACCGGCGCCGGTCCCCGCAGAGTAGCACTCGTTGGTCGCGTCACCGTCGACGTCGTAGCAATCGTAGCCACCGCCCCGGCAATCGTTGGCGGTGCTGCAGTTTGCCAGGCAGAGGCCGTCGACCGAGCAGTGGGCACCGGTCGGGCAGTCGGCGTCGGTGGCGCACGACGACAGGCAGTAACCCCCGATGAACCGGGTGGACGCTTCGAGGGCGCAGAACGCGTTCTGGCCACCGGCGCAATCGTCGTAACTGTCGCAAGCGGCGCCGGGGGCGCCGGCCCCCGAACCGACCGCTCCGCACTCTTCTGCGGCGTCGCCGTCGATGTCGAAGCACTCGTACCCGGTGCGGCACTCCGCGTCGTCGCTGCAACTGCGCTGACAAAACCCTGCCGGACCGCAGTGATTGCCCGCTCCGCACTCCGCATCGAACGTACAGGCGAGGGTGCAGTAGCCGCCGGGGTAGCCGGTCTCCGCCTCGGTGAGGCAGACGCCGCTCGACGGGTCACACTGGACGTCGCTGCTGCACCCGGCGCCGACGCGGTAGTTCGGTTCGCAGACGTTCGCGAGGCAGTCTTCGTCGGCGCCGCAGACACCGCACATCTCCCCGCCGCCGTTGCAACCGTCGTCGGTCACCGTGCCGCACTCCCACCCGAGCGATGCACACGTGTCGGGGACGCACGAGCAATCACTGTCGACCGCGAACGTGCAGCCGGACGGGCAGCAGCCGTCGTTGCTCACGCACGAGGTGATCGGCTGGAAGATGCACTCCGCGTTGCACTGGCCCGCCGACCCGGCGAGCACGTCGTTCGTGCACGCGTCCCCATCCGAGCACGACGAGGGGCAGTTCAGGTCGCATGTCTCGTTCGGGTCGACCACGCCGTCGCCGCAGGTCGACGAACAGTCGTCGTCGTTCACGGCGGTGCACGCGCTCGGGCAGCAACCGTCGGCGTCGATGCATTGCGTGATCGGGGAGTTCGCGCAGGAGACGTCACACGTTCCGGGGGTGCCAGTGCGAACGTCGCTCGTGCAGGCGTTCTGATCGTCGCACGTCACGGGGCAGTTCCCGTCGCACGTCTCACCGCCTTCGACCGCGCCGTTGCCGCAGACGGCGTTGCAGTCCGAGTCGTTCAACGCGGTGCAGCCGTTCGGACAGCATCCGTCGCCGGACGTACATGCGGTGATCGCCACGTTCGCGCACTGGCTGCTGCAGGTCGCGGCGGACCCGCTGAGCGTATCGGCGGTGCAGGCGTTCCCGTCGTCGCAGCTCGCCGGGCAGTTTCCGTCGCAGGTCTCGTCGGGGTCGACGATGCCGTCCCCACACGTCGCCGAGCAGTCCGAATCGTTCGAGGCGTCGCAGCCGTTCGGACAGCACCCGTCGCCGCCCGAGCAGACGTTGATGGGGTCGTAGTCGCAGGAGACATTGCACTGCGAGTCGGAACCGCGTCGGGTGTCCTGGGTGCAGTCGAGCCCGTCGTCGCAGTCGGACGGGCAGTTTCCGTCGCAGGTTTCGGTTCCTCCGACGATCCCGTCCCCGCAGATGTCCCCACAGTCGTCATCTCGCCGGGCGTCACAGCCAGCCGGGCAGCAGCCGTCACCGTCGATGCAGGCTTCGATCGGCTCCTCGTCGCAGGTGATGGAGCAGTTCGATGGGTCGACGTTCTCGACCCGCTGGCTGCATTCGCCCAGGAACTGGTCGGGACACTCGCACGCGCCGGGACGGCCCGACAGAATGTTCGGGTCGCACTGTTCCCCGTCGTCGAGCCTGCCGTTTCCGCAGAGCGCCTCCGACGAGCAGTCGGAGTCGTCGTTTTCGTCACAACCGAAGGGGCAGCACGAATCGTCGAGCCCGCATTCGCTGATCTGCTGCTGGATGCATTGGACGTTGCAGCGTCCGGGAACGCCCTCCAGGACGACCGGGGCACACGAATCGTTGGAGATCTGATCACAGGACGTCGGGCACGCCCCCTCCATTCCGGCGTCGATCCCCGGATCGCAGATTTCCCCCTCGTCGATCTCGCCATTGCCGCAGAGGATGACCTTCTTGGGGCCGTCCGTCTTGCCGCCACAGCCGACCGCGATACTCGACACGAATAGACAGACCAGCGCTCTCGCCCGCATCCAAAGCCCTCGCTCATTGCTGATGAACGCTTCGAACCTAACGCATTACGGGAGCGGATGAAAAGAACGCGCGCGACGCGAGGTCATGCGGTGAGATCGCTAGGAGCCGGCGGAAGCGCCGTTGTGGCTCAGTAGGCGTGCAGCTCTTCGATCGCGGCTGCGATGTCGTCGATCTGCGGCAGGATCTCGTCTTCGAGGTCGGGGTGATAGCCGACGAAGGAGTCGAGCGCCGCGACACGGCGGATCGGCCCGTCGAGCCACTCGAAGAGCTCGTCGGCGACGCGCGTCGCGAGCTCCGTGCCGTAGCCCCACGAGATGTTGTCTTCGTAAGCGAAGATGACCTTGTTCGTCTTCTTGATCGACGCACTGACCGTCTCCCAGTCGTACGGCTGCAGCGACCGCAGGTCGATCACCTCGACGTCGATGCCGTCGATCTTCTTGAGGGCGCGCATCGTGCGCTCCACCAGCGCCCCGTAGGTGACCACGGTGAGGTCGGTTCCCTCGCGCACGATGTTCGCCTTGCCGAACGGGATCATGTAGTCGGGCCCGGGGTTGAGCCCCTTGTTGTAGGTCTGGCGATACAGGTGCTTGTGCTCGAGGAACATCACCGGATCGTCAGATCGGATCGCCGTACGGAGGAGCCCGTTCGCGTCGACCGCGTTGGACGGCATGATGACGCGCAGCCCCGGGATGTGGGTGAACAGGGTCACGCCCGACTGGGAGTGATACGGAGCTCCGCCCTTGAGGTAGCCACCGATCGGGACCCGCACGACGGCGGGGGACGAGAAGTTGTTCGCCGAGCGCCAGCGCATGTTCGACAGCTCATTCTTGAGCTGCATGTACGCAGGCCAGATGTAGTCGAAGAACTGAATCTCGACGACTGGCTTGAGCCCACGGGTCGCCATGCCGATGGCGCGCCCGATGATGTTGGCCTCGGCGAGCGGAGAGTTGAAGACCCGGTCGGAGCCGAACTCTTCCTGCAGCCGGTGGGTCACCTTGAAGACGCCGCCCTTGCCCTTCACCTTACCGAGCAGGTTCTCGTCCGTGACGTCGGCGACATCCTCACCGAACACCACGATCTCGGGGTTTCGGCGCATCTCGGTGCGGAGGCAGTCGTTGATCAGGTCGACCATCGTCTTCTCGCCGCCGTCGGCGTCGAACTGCGGTTCGGTCTCGAAATCGGACGACGTGGGGTCGACGTCGGGGCTGTAGATGAAATCGAGCGCGGTCTCGGCGGGCGGCGTCGGGAGGGCGAGCGCCTCGTCGACGGCCCGACGGACGTCGTCGTCGACCGCCTTCCTGACCGCCTCGACACCGTCCTGGTCCAAAATCCCCTCGTCGACGAGGAAGTCGGCGAACGTGTTGATCGGGTCGTTCTGCGCCTCTTCGGCGATCATCTCTTCGGTCTTGTAGTTCGACTCGTCGTCCGACATCGAGTGGCTGTACGGCCGGATGACGTGGGCGTGGCAGAGCGCGGGGCCCTGTCCGGACCGGCAGTAGTCGACCGCCTCACAGATCGAGATGTAACTCTCGACCGGGTCGCAGCCGTCGAACTCGGTGATGAAGAGCCCTTCGAAACCGCTCGTAGCTTTGGAGATCGAGCCACCGGCGGTCTGAACCGAAGTCGGAACGCTGATCGCGTAGCCGTTGTCCTCCACCATGAAGAGGACCGGCAGCTTCAACGTCGCCGCCGTGTTCACCGCTTCCCAGAACTCACCCTCGCTCGTCGCGCCGTCACCGATCGAGACGTAGACGACTTCGTCGGGCTTGAACCGGTCGCGACGATCGGCGAGCTCCTCGACGGCCTGCATGATGCGGCCGACCTGAGCGGCCCCGCACGCCTGAAGCATCTGCGTGCCAGTGCAGGAGGATTGCGATACGATGTTCAGATCCTTGTGACCCCAGTGGCACGGCATCTGGCGTCCGCCGGAGTTCGGGTCGTCTTTCGCCCCGACCGCCTCGGCGAGGACCTCGGTCGGCGTCATGCCGAGGGTGAGGACGAGTGCTCGATCGCGATAATAGGGATAGAACCAGTCGTATCCGGGGCGCAGCGCTTTCCCGGCTGCGACGAGGACCGCCTCGTGGCCCGCGCCGGAGATCTGGAAATAGATCTTCTGCTGCCTCTTGAGCCGGATCTCGGCGTCGTCCAGCCGACGAGACAGGTAAATCAGGCGGTACATGTCGACCAACTCTTCGTTGGTGAGCCCTCCGTACGCCTTGTCGCCGGATCCGTTGGTGTGCTTTGGAACGCCAGTTTCCGTGCTCATTTCCGTTGCCATCTCTACCTCATTCGGTCGTCGCTGCGGCAAGGCTTAGCATACCCGAAACGGCAAGGTAAACAGTTGGGCGTCGGGGGCGAGAGCTGACGCGCTGCGTCACGACGCGCGTGGTTCGGAGGATCCGGATCGGAGGCGACGGGGGTACCGCAAGGATCGACCCCGAGCGCTTGACACCCACCTGGCCACCTTGTATGAAAGCTGGCCCGAGATTCCGGGCAAAATGTGCTCGAAGGCGCGAAGAGCGCGCCGCTTCTGGATGAAGGCTTCGCGAGAAGCGCGAGCAGGTGCCTGGCAATGATGGAAGGAAGATGAAGACGACGATCAGCGTGAAAGAGCAGGACGTGCAGCGTGAGTGGCTGCTGGTCGACCTCGAAGGTCAGACCGTAGGCCGCGCCGCATCCAAGATTGCGACGATTCTGCGAGGAAAGCATAAACCGACCTTCACACCGCACACCGATACGGGCGACTACGTCGTCTGCATCAACGCGGACAAGGTGGTGTTCACCGGCAACAAGCTCACCGACAAGAAGTACTACCGCTACTCCGGTTTCATCGGCGGTATGCGCGAGACGACGGCCGGCGACCTGCTCGAGCGTCACCCCGAAGACGTGATCACGTTCGCGATCAAGGGAATGCTTCCCAAGAATCGCCTCGGACGTGAGATCATCAAGAAACTCAAAGTGTACGCCGGCAGCGAACACCCGCACGACGGGCAGCAGCCGAAGCCCTACGAATTGTAAACCTGGAGTCTTTTCATGGCCCTCGAACAGTACAACGCTGTCGGACGTCGCAAATCCTCGACCGCCCGTGTCATCCTTCGTCCCGGCTCGGGAACGATCACCGTCAACGGACTTCCGGCGGACGACTACTTCCACCGTGAAACGTTGATGATGATCCTGCGCTCGCCGATGGTCCTCACGGAGCAGAACGCGAGCTTCGACGTTCTCTGCAACGTGCGTGGTGGCGGCAAATCGGGACAGGCCGAAGCGATCAAGCTCGGCATCTCCCGCGCGCTCACCAACTACAACGCCGAGCTTCGGCCGACGCTCAAAGAGGGTGGTTTCCTCACCCGTGACGCCCGCGTCAAAGAGCGTAAGAAGTACGGCCAGAAAGGCGCCCGCGGTCGCTTCCAGTTCTCGAAGCGCTGATCGCGTTCGCGACACTCTTTCGAAGGCCCGCTCCCCAAAGGAGCGGGTTTTTTCATGGGAAAAGTCACACTCAAGAAAGGGAAGAACGGCCCGATCACGGCCGGCCATCCCTGGGTCTTCTCCGGCGCCATCGCCGATCACCAGGACGACGGCCACGACGTGGTCGACGTCTTCGGCAGTGACGGCACGAGGCTCGGCACCGGTCTTCTGTCGCCCGCGAGCTCCATCCGCGTGCGAATGATGTCGTTCGACCCGCCCGAGGGGCGCCTCGACCGCGAGGTGCTCGCCGAGCACCTGCGCGAGGTCCGGGAGCGGCGCCGCCGGTATGGACTCGGCAGCGACGCGACGACGGTCTACCGGCTCCACAACAGCGAAGGGGACGGGATTGGCGGGCTGATGGTCGACGTGCTCGGGCCCGAGCTCGTGACGTTCCAACTGACGACGAAGCCGCTCGCCGACCGCAGGTTGGAGGTCGTCGCCGCGCTGGCCGACGTCTTCCCAGAAGCGGCGATCCTCGAGGTCCCGGCCCCCGAGCACATCGCGCGGCTCGAGGGGTTCGACCCGACCGATGGCTGGCACGGCGAGGCGCGGCCGGACGTCGTGCAGGTGCTCGAATCGGGCATCGCGTTCGAGATCGCGACGGACTCAGTGCAGAAGACCGGACACTACGCGGACATGCGGCCTCACCGTCAGTGGATCGAGAGCGTCAGCGCGGGAAGGCGAGTCTTCGACGGCTACTGCTACACCGGCGCGTTCGGACTCTACGCTGCGCGCGGCGGTGCCTCGGAGGTCGTGGGGGTCGACTCGTCGCGGTCGGCGGTGGCTTGTGCTCGCCGCAACGCCGAGGTGAACGGGTTCGACGCCGTGACGTTCGACGTCGCGAAGGCCGACGATGCGCTACGCTCCGCCTATGACCGCGGCTCACGGTTCGGTGTGGTCGTCCTCGACCCTCCGAAGCTCGCCCCGAGTCGAAAGCACACGAAGAAAGCGCTCAAAGTCTACGAGTCGCTGGCGGTCCAGGCGGCGAGGGTCGTCGAGCACGATGGGATTCTCGCGCTCGGTAGCTGCAGCGAGGCGATCGGGATCGCCGAGCTCGAACGGACCCTGAGCGCCGTCGCCGTGCGGACGGCGCGCTCGGTCCGGGTCGTCTATTCGGGAACGCAGGGGGCGGACCATCCCTACCCGGCAGCGATGCCGGAGGGGCGATACCTGAGCTTCGTCGCCGCCGAAATCGGTTACTTGTCGGAAGGCGGGAGAGGATAGCGCCGCAGGTAGGCTTGGGCCTCCCGCGCGAGGCTGTCATTCGGGAAGTTCTCGATCAGGTCGTCGAGCGCCGTCCGTGCTTTCCGCGTGTCCCCGAGCTGCAGGTAGGAACGCGCCAGCAAGAAGAGCGACCGGGCGTCGAGCCCGACCCCCGAATAGTTGTCGAGCAGGTAGGTGAGCCGCATCGCCGCGGCGCGCGGGTTGTCGCGCTTGAGGTAGAACTGCGCGACGTACATTTCGTGGTCGGCGAGACGCCGGCGTACCAGCGCCAGCTTACGGCGCGCGTCCTTCTCGAACTCGGAGTTGGGGTACTTCTTGAGGAAGTAGGCGTATTCGCGCTCGGCGTCCCGGGCGCTGGCGAGCTCTCGTTCGTAGGCGGGCGGCAAGTGAAACCACTCGTCGGGCATCTGCCCTTCGAACGATTCGGCGACCATGAAGCTCGCGTACGGCACGCGCTCGTGGTTGGGATGAAGCTTGATGAAATTTCGATACTGCGCGATCGCCGTCGCGTACTTGTCCTGCTCGTAGTTGGCGTCCCCCAGCCTCAGCTCCGAGAGCGTCGCGAAGCGACTGTACGGATAGCGGCTTCGGATCGCGTTGTAGCGGGCGATGGCGTCGACGTAATCGCCGCGCTCCATCGAACGTTCGGCGCGGGCGTAGGCCGCCTCGACGCGAGACTTGTAGTCTTGCTCCGACGGCGCAGTCGCGCACGCCGGTTGGACGAGCGCGAACAGGAAGAGCAGGGCGATGGCGTGGATTGCTTTCATCGGGGCAGACCCTAACTGCGCACGCGTTTCCCGACAAGCCGAACTCGGGTCGACGTGGCCCGACTCGTGCACATTGTTGCGCGAGACTCCGGAGGCTGGCAAAACGGCCGCTCCGACCGACCCGACGTAGGAAGTATGGAGCACCACTACTCCAAAGCCGTGACAAAATTGTCTACCTGGCTCGCCAGGTCGGCGGTGTTGGTGCTCGCGCTTGGGAGCAGCGCCGCGACGTGCTCGGATTTCGAACAGGATCCCAATGAGCCGGCTCAGTGCATCTCGGACGCGGAGTGTGAAGAGGGGATCTGCTACGAGGCGCGCTGCACCGTGGAATGTGTGTCGGACGAGGATTGCGGTGCCGACGAGGTGTGCGCCACCGAGCTCCGGGCCGACGGACAGATCGACATCTGCGTGCGCGACACTTCGATCCCCGAAGAGCCGACCTGCTTTTCCGACGCCGACTGTCAGGACGGCGCCACGTGCGGCATCGACGGGTACTGCTTCACCCCTGCGCAGGCGTTCGCGGTCCTGATCGAAGACACGACGATGGGCGCGGACGCCGCCGACGGCGGTCCCGGCGCCGACGTGGTCGCGGTTTTCCTGCGCCACTCCGCGTCGGGCGAGATCCAGGCGTGGGGCGAGACCCTCGACTACGCGCCTGCCATCGATGTCGCGAACGCGGTCCTGCCCGACGGAGCTGCGGTCGAGCTGGACGAAGCGCAGATGTGCGCGATCGGCGCTTACGAAGGGGTCGCGGCGCCTCTCGGAGGAGCAGGCGGAACGTTGTTGGTCCGTTTCTTGGAAGTACTCGACACCGGCGCCCCGGGCATCACGACCCCGCTCCGCACGATACCCGCGGACTGGGAGCTCGTCGTGGTCGAGTGGGGCGCGAACTGCCCGGATGGAGAAACTGGTGAACCCGACACTTTCGACGTGTACATCTGCGAGGCCGAGACGTTCGAGGGGATCGAACCGTCGTCGGACTGCGGCGTACGCGTCGGCGTGGGGCTCACGGGGAACGCGGTGGTCGACATTGCCCGATGAATGCCCGGTGTACGGAACGCATCGAAGCTCCGAACCGGGGAGGTTCCGCGGGGCGTGGCGCGCCACGCGGAGAAATGGGTTTTCGCAACCGCAGTTTTGGTTTAAGAACGTCGCGCACGGAGAGATGCCTGCCCCTGAAGACGACGCGGAACTGGTCGTGAATACGAACGATTTTCGCAGGGGACACCGAAAACGGTTCGCGATGGCGATGACCGTCGGTATCGCACTCTCCGGCTGCGGCGCTCCGGTCGCCGAATGCGCGCTCGACTCGGACTGTGACCAGAGCCAGGCGTGCGAAGCCTCGGCATGCGTGCCGGTCTGCGTGACCGCGGAAGATTGCCTCCAGGGTGAGGTCTGTTTGCAAGGTACGACAACCCAGCTCGACGTCTGCCAGGGCGAGATGGAAGCGGGACGCGGCGAACCGCTCGGCGCGACCCTCGTCATGGTGCGCGACACGAGCGAGGCTGACTGCGACGCGACCGCGCCCGGTGCCGACCTTGCCTTCGTACTCCTCGAAGACTCGAACGGCGCCGTCGTCGGATGGGGTGAGGTAGTCGCGTCCAGCATCGAAGGCGAGTCCAACGAGCGCATGTCGATCAGCCACATCGCCGGGATGCCACCGGCCGCGGGCGCCGACAGTTGCCCCGAGCCGAGCGACGAGAGCCTCGTCGCCCTCGGATGCGGCGGGTACGCCGCCATTCGGTTCCTCGACGGCGAACGAGTCGTCGAACTTCGCTCCGACGTGCATACCATTCGCGTCGGCGAGCGCGGGGCCCAGTGCGACGACGAAGCAGAAGACAATTACGACGTTTTTCTTTGCCCGAACGCAGCTTCGGGTGACGATGTGCCCGATTTGTGCAACGCTCCGGTCGGTTCCGGCAGCGGGGAACGGGCTTTCATTTTGTAGCTGATTTCCGCATGGTGCGGACAACGACGGAGAAACCGGGGACTTTTGATTCGTCCCCGAGAATTCTGAAAACGAAAGAGGAGGAAAGATGAACTCATTCAAACGATTTCTTGCAGCAGCACTCGTGAGCACGGCCGGATTCGGTCTGTTCGTAGCCTGTGGTGGCAACAACGGCCCTGCCGACTGTCTCGTCGACGGCGACTGCGGCGACGGCCAGGCCTGTGAACTCCAGGTCTGCGTCGACACCTGCGAAGCCGACACCGACTGCCTCGAAGGCGAGGTCTGCGAAGTGGGCGAGAACACCGAGCTGAGCGTCTGCAAAGCCGCCGCGAACAACGGCGAGACGAACAACGGCGAGAACAACGGGACGAACAACGGGACGACCGTCCCTCCGACGCTCTACTACGTCGCGCTCGTCGAAGACCAGTCGTCGGGTGACGAGGCCTGCGCCAACGCTTCCAACGCCGACCCCGGCTCGGACATCTACGGTGCCCTCCTCGAGGACACCACTGGTGCCGTCCTCGGATTCGGTAACGCCGTCTGGGCCGAAGAGCCGGCCACGGACGCCAACGACAACCAGGACCTGTCGATCCTCGACGGAGCTCCCGACACCTCGAAGGACTGCCCGGGCGACTTCAGCAGCGACACGGTCTACTCGACCGGCTGCGGCGGCCAGCTCTTCTTCGAGTTCCTCGACGCCGACGGCATCCCCGTCCCGCTCGACGCCACCGCTGGGCAGCAGATTCGCGTCCTCGAGTACGGCGTTCAGTGTGGTGGTTCCGACGCCGACGAATACCGCGTCGCCGTCTGCACCGACACCGCGGGAGCGAAGGAAGGCAATTCCGCCTCCTGCACGCTCGGTAGCTGCGACGGTGCCTCCGGTATCACGACCTGCGACGTCTCCGGCTTCTGATCGAGCCTGAAACGAGTCGAGGCCGCCCGCTCGGGCGGCCTCTTTTTTTGCCCGCCGCTCGACGCAATGCGGTGAGCCCCCGACCTCTTTGGTTTTCCGGGATCGTGTCGAAGTTCCTGACACTGCCGACATTTCGGGCAGAAGAGATGGAGACTTCGATGCGAATGTTGTTGAACCGACTGTTCTCGATATGTGTGCTGTGCGCCGCGTCCGGCGCGCTGTTCGTCGCCTGCGGTCCCGAAGAAGAGGGCGCGATCCCGTGTGAGACCGACGAAGACTGCGGGGAAGGAGTCGCCTGCGAGGAGGAGTGGTGCCTCGTCGAATGTGACTCGGAGGCCGACTGTGGTCCCGACCACGACTGCGTGCAGGGGACGACGACCGACGAGATGATCTGCAAAGAAGTGGAGTAGGGCGGCTGCTAGTCTCGTTCGTCTCGGCCGATGAGCTTCTTCACGTCCTGCACGAGCGCCTGCCCGAACTTCAACACTTCGTGGCGAGACCGCTGGATGATTCGGCGCACGCCGTCGAACTCGTCCGAGCGTGCTTTACGGTCCAACATGTCCCGTGTGTGGAACTCCCGGACGAGATGACGGCGCACCTTGCCAGTCGCCGTACGCGGGATCGACTGGGGGCTGACGCAGTAGATGCGCTCGGGTTCCAGCCGGAACTTTCGCAACAGGCGACTGCGGATGAGCGCCTCGACCTCTTCCTCCTCGGCCCCCGACTGGAGCTCGACGGCGACGAGTAGGATGTCGTCCCCATCGGGTCCTTGCCCGGCGAACGCCACCGCGCTCCCCGAGCGCACGCCGTCGATGCGTTCGATGACGTCCTCCAGCATGCGGGGGAAGACTGTCCGGGAGCCAAACGTCTCGAAGGTTTCGACGTCGCGTGCCACGACGAAGAGCTCCCCGTCGGCGATGTACCCCAGGTCGCCGGTCATCAGCCACTCGCCCGACAGACGCGTCCCTCCGTCGGACCGCTTCTTGGGCTGGTCGAAGTAGCCGCGCATGACATTGGGTCCGCGGACTGCAATCTCACCGAGCGTGCGGTCGGGAAGCTCGATACCGCGATGATCGATGATCATGCAGTCGATGTTGTGGAGCGGCGTCCCCACAGCGCAGAACTGTAGCTTGAGGTCGGGCTTCTCGTCGGGGTCGATCGGCTCCGCGACGCCTTCTTGCTCGAGCGTGCCGCGGGAGACCGTGTCGACGGCGGGGTCTTCGCCGGGCGTACCGAAGGTGACCGCGAGAGTTCCTTCGGTGAGGCCGTACACGGGGCAGAAGACGCCGCGCTCGAATCCGTAGTTTGCGAACCGGCGCCGAAAGGCTCGCATGTGGTCACGGCGGACCGGTTCGCCGCCGTTGAGCGCGACTCGCCACGTCGACAGGTCGAGCCCCTCCAGGTTGGACTTCTGGCAGCGGCGGACGCAGTAGTCGTAGCCGAAGCTCGGGCTCGCCGCGAGCGTTCCACCGTGCCGGGCGAAGAGCTGAAGCCATTCGTGTGGATGACGAAGGAATCTCTCCGGCTGCATCAGGACGACGTCGATCCCCCAGTAGATTCCGAAGAGGACCACGCCCACGAGCCCCAGAATGCTGTGCAGAGGGAGCCACGAGATGCCGATGTCGGCGTCGGTGACGGCGAGCCTGCGACCGACGGCGTCGACGTTGGTGAGGATGTTTCGGTGGGTGAGCTCGACCGTTCGCCGACGCCCGGTGGCTCCGGAGGTCGGCTGCATGTAGGCGATGTCGCCACTGGGTCGACCCTCGGGTGCAGCGCCGATGGGCGTCTCCTGGACGAGCGTGGAGAGATCCATGACGAGCTTGAGGTTCTTCTGCTGCGGGGGACGAGTGGCGGCAGTGGCGTCCGAAGAGAAAAGGGCGGCCGGGACGTTGAGCCGATCCGCGAGCCGCAGGACCGCCTCGGCCCGGTTGCTCGCGTCCCACGCCACGTCTCGCGGTGGAGCGATCGGGATCGGGATCGCGGCGATGGAGATCGCGCCGAAGAACGCCGTCACGAACTCGAAGCCCGTCGGCATAACCAGCACGATCCGATCGTGGCTGCCGAGCCCTTTCTTCTCGAGCGCAGCGCCCGCCCGAAGCGCCCCTTCCAGGAGCTGACCGTAGGTCCGAAAGTTCTGGTGCCCCTTCCCGTCGGTGACGTAGAGACCACGCCGCGGACTCTGCTCGGCCGTATACCGCAGCGCGTCGAGCAGGGTACGACTGCCGGCGCGTGGGTCGAGGGAGAGCTCGCTGGGGGAGAGGCGTGGACCTCGTAGCATGGTCACCTTGCAAGCGCGTCGTCCGCGCCGAAGATCTTTCTGCTCGATGGAGCGTTAACAACGGTGGCGGAACAAACGACGGTCGTCGCACAGTTCCAACCGAGTCAGTGATACCTTACGAGGCGAGAGACGAACATGTCCTTCATTCTTCTGCACATCATCAGCTTCTTCGTATCGGCGTACGCGCTGAAGTTCTCGCTCGGCGTGATGGGACAGCCCGCGCGCGAGAACAAGTACGGCACGGCGCTCACGGTGGCGGGAGTTCTCACGGTGGGATCGATGATCCTGGGACTCCTGCCATTCTACCTGGGGCTTCTGGTCTATCCGATCCTGTGGCTGGCGGTCGTCAACGGCGTCTACCACATCGGGATGTTCAAGAGCATGGCGGTCGCCGGCCTGCAGTTCTTCGTCCGCATCGGTTTGATGTGGCTGGTCGGCCTGATCGTCGGCTGAGGCGGGGCAGGGTCCGCATCCCTCGGAGCCCACTGCTCGTCTACTCGAGCTTCTCGCGGGCCATGATGAGGTCGTGGACGAACTTCGCGAGCTGGCGCCCGATGTAGGTCAGGACGTTGACCTCGGTGTTCGAGAACGGGGTGTCTTTGTTCATCAGCTCGATCGCGCCGTAGACGCGCCCCTCGAACTGGATGGGAGCGCAGCAGACGTTGTGGGTCTCGTAACCGAGCGCTTCGGAGATCGCGCGGTAGAAGCGCGGGTCGTTCTCGGCGTCGCTGATGGCGAGGCTGACCCCTTCTCGCGCACAGAATCCGACGATTCCTTTCCCCATCGGCACCCGAAAGTCCATCACGGCGTGTGCCTTGGGCCCGCGGGCGGTCGCAAAGTAGAGTTCCCGCCCGTTGACGTCGGCGAACATCACGCTCCCAGCTTCCGACCGGATCTTTTCCATGCAGAGGTCCATCACGAAGTTGATGACCTGCTCCATGCTCATCCCGCCCTCGTGGATCTGGTTGATCTCCAGGAACACCTCTTCGAGCGTCGACTGGCTGACCGACTCGCTCGCCCGCCCGATGTCGACCGCGGGGCGCTGACCCGATGGGGCACGGGTCTCGCGCAAGACGCGCGGTTCGGGCTCGTCGCGCCGGAGCGCTTCGAAGGTCGACGAACCGATTCGCATTCGGCCGTCATCGGAGGTCCAGGACTTTTCCGACTCTAACGACTCTTGCTCCGCCTCCGGGATCTCGGGGAGGTCGACCTGAATCGACGGTTCGGGCTCCGGTTCGGGAGGCGCGGCGGCCGGAGGGGACGCGATCGCCTGCGCCGGCATCGCGGGGGTCGCCGGATTCGGAGCGGTCACCGATTCGGACCCAGCGGGCTTTGCCGGAGGCGGAGAGCCTGCCCCGGGCGGAGGCGCGCTCGAGAGCGGCGAAAGTTTCTGCGTCGCCGCGTTCTCCGAAACCCCGCCGCCGGTGACGGGCGGAGGCGTAGCGGCAGCGGGTGGCGCGGCGGCAGCGGGAGGCGCCGCAGCGGGCGGAGGTGCCGAGGCGGCCGGCGGTCCGTTTCGTGGTCCCGAGGCCGCCGGAGGCTGAGCGTGCGCGCCCGAGTCCCGCACCGCGGGCGGAGGAGCGTGACCGGCCGGTGGAGGTTGGAACTTCCCGGTCGAGTTTCCGTTAGCGGGAGGAGTTGCCGAAGGCGGCGGCGCGTGCCGGGGTGGAATCGCCGACATCTTCTGCGTGGCGAACTCGGAGGGGTCGAGCTGATCGAGCTCGGCTTCCGATTCTTCCTCACTCATCTCACGAAGGATGAACACCCGTCGGGTCGACGCGTCGGTGACGTGGATCGTGTTGTCATCCTTGATGTCGCACATCACGTTGCGGATGTCGGCGCGGGCACCCGTGCGCTCGAGCCCCGACTTGAGGGCGAGCATCCAGTTGTCCGCCTCCACCGTGATGGTGACGTCGAAATCGTCGGTTTCTGTCGAGGGGATGAAAACCTCGTAAAACATCGTGTCTCCTGACCGGAAAGCGGGTCACAACATACCCCGAAGGGCGGGGCTTTGACCAGTAATCCAAACTCCGGGTGTCAGTCCGGTTGGCGGACTCCGCAGTGTCCGTCGCGGCAGCCGCGCTTTCCGTTCGATTCCATCGACTTGTCGACGACGTAACCGAGTTCGGAGAGCTCGGCCGGGCCGGCTCGTCGCAGAGTGGTGGGGTCTAGAACAGCGTCGCAATGAATGCAGCGCAGGATGATGGTGCCGTGTGCGTCGAGATCACGCGTGCCGAGAACTTCGTCGTCACAAGGGGTGCAGGCGCCGAGCAGAAATCCCGTCATCGGTCGCGTCCTCCCAACGAGCGTGCGGCGAGCAGCAGCATGGAATCTACCTGCCGGGAGAACTCGGGATCAGAGGCCAGGGTCGACTTGAGGTCCCCGATCATCGTCTGCAGCTTGCGGCGCGGGAGCTTCGTCTCCCAACGGTCCCGCACGATGTCCTCTACGACGGCGGCGCGGATCGATTCGGCATCGGCGAACTCCCCCGAAAGCGCTCGTGACGCGGTCACTTCGATCTTCGCCTGGAGCTCGGAGGGCTCGGCGACCGGACGCGCCTCGGACGCTCCGGCGACCGAAAACTTCGCTCCACTCGGGGCGGCGCCCGCCACACCGTCGTAGTTCGCTTCGTGTGCCTCCTGCATCCGCTGCAGGAGCTCGTTGCCTGTCTGTCCGTCGATCTTCATCGCTGCCTCGCGAGCCCTCGCTCGAGCAAAGTACCGTCGCCGCCATCGGGAAACAAGGTCGTCGGCGC
>CAYPJU010000005.1:76014-155266 GCA_964411125.1 uncultured Bradymonadales bacterium
GGCGCTTCCTCGGGCGTCCTCAGACGTTCATGTTGTTGATGGCGGCCTTCGCGGTGTCGTGCCGGGCCTTCATCAGGTTCGACACCGTGGTGAACCGGCGGTTCTCGTTCTGGATCGTGGTCTGCAGCTCCAGATACTGCAGGTTGAACTTCTGATTCTCCCGCTGCATTTCCCACATGCGGTCCATGTCGGCCTGCGCCTCCTTGCCTTCGGCCTGAAGCTTGAGGGCTTTCACGCCGCGCGCCGCGGCGGCGACGATTCCGCCGCCCGGGACGACGCTCCCGACCGACGCCACGGCGTCGAGTGCGCCATCGGCGACGCTCGACATCACGCTCCCGAAGTTCTTTTTGCGCTTCTCCACGTGCGCATCGGTGGCTTGCTCGAAGTCCGGGCGGTTCTGAATGGCTCCTACGTTCGGCATCTCGTTCTCCTCTGCTGGTCGACCGAGCGAAGTGCTGCGGTCCTCACATAGACGTTTTCGGCCGCGTCCCGCCTCCGTTGCGAAAAAAGTGAAAAAAGATCGGGCGCCGGCCCGGGCCCGTGCCCGCGGCGTTTGCTATGGGTTGGCGGCCGCACCTATACTGTGCGCGAGGGTTGGAAGCCTCGCATCGGACAGGCGATGAAGAACAAGCTTCACATCAGGGCGAAGTCGCTCGAACTGGATCTCGCCGGCGAGACGGACTTCGTGTTCCGAGCCTACGACGCGATCAAACCCGTCTTGATGGAACGGTTCGTCGAGTCCATCGATCTCACTCTCGCCGCCGTGGACCCGGAGATTCCTTCGAAGAGGTCCGTTCGCTCGACCGCGCAGCTCCACGGTGTTCGAACGGGAGAAAAGGCGACCGACGCGGCCCCGCAGGAACAGGCGAGCCACTTCAACCTGGTGGTCTGCAATCGGGTCTACAACAAGGTGTATCTCGTCGATCGCGAAGTTCTGGCGGACGGGATCTTCGGCGAGTCTCTCGACGAGCGGCAGGTGACCCGGGTCTTCATCAATCGGTCGCAGGTCGACCAGTTCGAAGAACATCTGCCCAGCGGCAAAGTGCTCTGGCGAGAGCTGACGACGGAAGGAAAGCGAGCGGTGAAGAACAGATGAGACGAGAGACGAAGCGATGAACCCGGTGCCCGTCGAGCTGGTGCTGGGGCGTGAGTGGCGCGACGACGTGCGCTACTTGAGCGAGCTGCGCCCGCATCGACCCGCCGACGCACGCCTGAACCTCGTCGAAATCTGCGACATCGTCGATCTGGTCGTCGATGGCACCAATCTCACCGCGGCGATCACCGAGGAATCGGTCTTCGGCTTCGTCCATCAGTTGATGGACGGTCTTTGGTCGATGACGGTCGGGCGGACGGAGAAGGTCGTCGTCGAGTTTCACTGCGAACCGTGGGAGCTGTGTCTGGTCGCCGACGGACAACAGTTGCTCGTGAGCCTCTACAGCGTCGACCGGCGACAACGCGTCGTCGCACACGACATTCCGGTCGATGGGGTCGCGCTCATCCGCTCGGTGGTCCGCGCCGCGGAGGAGCTGCTCGCCGATCTGCTGTCCATCTCGGAGCGCTTCGCAAGCGATCCGTTCGTGCGGCACTTCTCGTCGGTCCTCGGGAAACTTCGGCGAGTCCACGACGTGAAGTTTTCGCCGCGTGACCTCGTCCCGAAGAGTCCCCGCAGCCTGAACTCTTCGACGACGTCGGGGGCGGGGCTGACGGTCGCCTACGAGCTCAATGCCGGATACCACGGTCTGCGGCTCTACGGCGGCGAACAAGCGTTCGACCAGCACGCCCTTCTCGTCCCCGGCGAAATGACCGCGGAGTGGAACGGACGAACGCTCGTCCTCTGCGACGACTATCCGGTGCTGGTAGTCCGGGCGCTCCTCACGCGTGTTCGTAGCCTCCTGTCGCTGCTCGAGTCGTCGACCAACAGCTTCGTCTGCGACTCCGATCTGACTCGGCTGCGCCTCGACGTCCGTGGGGAGGGGGGGCTGTGGCATGCGGAGATCGCCGCCGGCAACGGCAACGAGGAGATCGCGCTCGTGTCGCGCCCGAACCCGCTGCTCGACACCTTCCTGACGGTGGCCGAGATGATCGTCGCCGATCTCGTCAATGAGAACGAGCACCTGCAGTTGAACCAGCGGTTCGCCGACATCGCGACGGAGATCGAGGAGCTGCGGTCGTGGCACGCCGACTTCGCCGAAGCGAATCACTACCAGGAGGATCCGGAGAAATACCTCGTGGAGCACGGCGACCTGCGGCCCGTCCCGGAGGCCGAGCCTCGAACTTCGTTCGACTGGCCGCTCGCCGACGTTCGCGCGATCTACCCCGAGCTTCGATGGACGTTCGCCGAGCCCAAGATCAACTTCGGCGCGGTCGCCGCCACCGAGGACGACCTCTTCGTGCCTACCGATTCGGCGCTCGTCGCGCTCGACGCCGAGACCGGAGAGGAGCGATGGCGGCGCGCCGAGTTCGACGGCGCTGCGGTGAGCTCCTATGCGGTCGCCGGAGAGCACGTCGTCGTCGCCGACGAGGAACACATGGTGCGACTCCTCGATCCCCGAACGGGCGAGGCGTCGCACGACGAAGCGGTGTCGCTCGGGACGCTCATCGTCGGCGCCACGGCCTATCAGGAGGGCGATCTCGTCATCGTCGCCGACTTCCACGGACGGATCGCCGGGCTGGGAGCGGACGGCGATGTCCGCTGGCGGTTCGATGCGGGCCACGGGCTCCTCACCGGCATGGGGTGCGACGGGCCGGTCGCCTGCGTGATGTCGAGCCCCGGCTTCGTCCATGGTATCAACCCGCTGACGGGTGCGGTGCTCTGGAAGGTGCGCCTGGGAGGGCTCTCCGACGCTGGCCCGTATTTTCATCAGGGACGCGTCTATACCTTCAGCCACGACGCCCGCACCGATTCGCTCACGATTCACGCGATGTTCCCCTACACGGGGCGCGCGGCGTGGCAGGCGCGCTTCGAAGGGTCGCTGGCTGGTGAGCCCGACTTCGTCGACGAGCTCCTGATCTTTCCGCTGGAACGACACGGCAAGGTCTCGCTCGTCGGCGTCGACGTCGAAAAATCGTCGCCTGTGGAGAAATGGCGTCTCGAGGTGCTCAGCGCAGGGGTCGACCGCCCGACGCACGTCTCGACGGTAGAGATCGACGGAGTCCTCCACGGCGTCGTGCGCACCGATACGGCCGAGATCACCTGCTTCTCGCTGGACGACGGCGAGATCCGGTGGCGCGTCGAACACGAGCGTCCGGCCGACCTACTCTTCCGCAATCTCGACCTGACCCGCGTACGCGACTCCATCCTATGCGTGGGGGAGCGAATGCAACTACGCGCCATCGAAGACGGACGGCTGCTGCACTCGTTCGGGGACGTGATGATCGCCCCGGAGTTCGTCGCCGTTCGCAGCGGCATGCAGGTCGTCCTCGGCGAGCGAGGCGCGGAGAAGAAAGACCCCGACCAGCTCGTCTCGTTCGCGATCGGGCATTTCCTCGCCCTCGTCCGGGAAGATTGACGACCCTCCCTCAGTGGAAGGCTCGCCTCCCTTGCATCAGAGTCGGGCCACGGCAATAATCCGCGCCGACTCCCTCCGCGCGAGCCAGTTCGATGAGACAAACCGGGTTGCCCTTGACCTTCGTCGTCACAGCGCTGCTGCTGACGTCCGGTTGCAGTTTGCAACGACTCACCGTCAACCAGACCGCGGACGTGCTCTACGCCGGGCAGGTCGCGATGGAACGGGAAGGGGACACGAGGTTCGCGCGCGAAGCTCTCCCTGGAAACCTGAAGACCGTCGAGACGTTTCTCATGTCGAACCCCGACAACGAGAAGCTGCTCGAGATTCTCGCCAAGGGCTACTACTCCTACGCGTTCGGCTTCGTGGAGTGGGACTTCGAGAAGGGGCAACAGACCCTGGTGGCCGAGGCCGAGCTCAAGCGACTCAATCGGCGGGCCGTCGTGCACTATCTGAGAGCCCGGGACTACGGATTTCGATTGCTCGATCGACCGGAGCTGAAGCAGGCGGCGATGGCCGCGGATCTCCCGGCGCTGCAGGCCGAACTCGCGAAGCTCGACAAGGAGGACGTCCCCGGACTCTTCTGGGCCGGCTACGGATGGGGCTCCGCGATCAACCTGTCGCAGGACGACCCGGACATGGTCGCGTCGCTGACCGTCGTCGAGACCATCATGAAGCGCGTCGAGGCGCTGGATGAAGAATATTTCTATGGCGGCGTCCATCTCTTCTTCGGAGTCTTCTACGGAAGCCGCCCCGTAATGTTCGGCGGCGACCCCGAGAAGAGCCGCGAGCATTTCGACCGCGCCCTGGAGCTCCACGGCGAGTACGACATGCTCATTCACTACCTGAAGGCGCGTGTGTACGCGCCGACGCAGCAGGATCGGCAGATGTTCGTCGAGACGATGGAGATGGTCGCGAACCACGAAGATTTTCGCGAACACCCCGACGTGCGCCTGCTCAACGAGATCGCCCGTGAGCGCGCCAGGTTCTGGCTGCAACACGTCGACGAACTCATCTACGAATGACCGAAGGAGGTACCATGTCTCGCAATGTTCTCTTCATTCTCCTGGTGGCGCTCACCGCCTCCGCGTTCCCGGCGAGCGCTTTCGCCGAGGCGAAGCACGTCCTGAAGATCGCTTCCCTCGCACCGAAAGGTTCGAGCTGGATGAAGTCCTTCGAGAAGACGAACCGCGAGGTGCGCAAAGCCACCAACGGTGAAGTCGAGCTCAAGATCTACGGGGGCGGAGTGATGGGCGACGAGGGCGCGATGGTCCGAAAGATGCGGACCGGGCAGCTCGACGGCGCGGCGGTGACCAACGTCGGGCTCGGGGACATCGCCCCGGAGCTCCTCGTCCTGCAGTTGCCGCTGCAGTTCAAGACGTATGCCGAGCTCGACTACGTCCGCGACCAGATGTCGCCGACGTTCGAGAAGATCCTGGAAGAGAAGGGTTTCGTCCTGCTCCACTGGGGTGACGTCGGCTTCAACTACGTCTTCTCCAACACACCAGTATCGGTCCCCGGCGACATCAAGAAGACCAAGATGTGGGTGTGGGACGCGGACCCGATCAGCAAGTCGGTCATGGACGTCGCCGGAGTCAACGGCGTGCTCCTCGGTGTTCCCGACGTCCTCCCGAGCCTCCAGACCGGGGTCATCGACGCATTCGGAAACTCGCCCTACGGCGCGGTTGCGCTACAGTGGCACGCGAAGGCGAAGTACGTGACCAACCTGAAGCTCGCGATGGTCATCGGTGGGTTCGTCATCTCGAAGAAGAGCTGGGACGCGATCCCGGCCGAGCACCAGGCGGCGATCAAGGCGATCGGGCAGAAGAACGGAAAGGATCTTCTGTCGCAGATCCGAAAGGACAACCAGAACGCGATTCAGACGATTCAGAACTCGAAGATCGAGCTCGTACAGCCCAAGGAGATCAAGGCGTGGCTGGCGATGTCGAAGAACGTCGAGAAGAAGCTGACCGGCAGTCTGTTCCCCGCCGCGCTCGTCAACGAGATGAAGAAGCACCTCGCCGCGTACCGCAAGAAGTGATTCCCGGAAGCGACAATTTCCGCGGAGTCGATACGTAGCACCAGGAACCTTCGATGCTGCAGTCGATTCTCAAGCTCGAGGAGAAGTTGGCCGATCTGGAAGCCCTTCTCCTCGTTTTCTTTGTGCTCCTGATGCTGGGGCTCGCCACCTACAACGTTTTCTATCGAAACGTGCTGGTGCCGATTCAGGTCGCATCTCTCACCGAGGACGCCCCGTCGACCACGGAGCAAGCGACAGCGCCGGCGGCACCGTCCGGCGACGACGGCGCGTCCGACGAGGCCGCCGGCGACCCCTCGGGGTTCGGTGGGGGGTTCGGCGATGAGGGAGCCGACGACAGCGCCGGGTTCGGCGGTGGGTTCGGCGACGCGCCGGCGCCCGAAGGCGAAGCGGAGGATGCGGCAGGGTTTGGCGGCGGTTTCGGCGACGAGCCCACCGAAGAGGAGGCGAAAGAACCTGCGACGGGGGAGGCGACCGACGAAGCGCCAGACCCAGCGGATGGTTTCGGCGGTGGGTTCGACGCCCCGGAAGGAGCGGACGACGGAGCCGACGGTTTCGGGGGTGGGTTCGATGCCCCGGCAGGGGACGGCGCGGAGGGATTCGGCGGCGGCTTCGAAGGGGGCGATACCGAGGGCCCCGATGGTGAGGGCTCGGCGCCGCCACTCACCGCGACCGACACGGCTGCCTACGCGCAGCCCGAACCCCCGTTCATCGCGCGGCTCATCGACGACCTGAAGATCGAATGGATCGACGTGGTACTTCGACAGCTCGTCCTGGTGGTCGGCTTTCTCGGCGCGATGCTCGCGACACGTCGTCGCAAGCACATCACCATCGACGCGTTGTCGAAGGTCCTGAGCCAAAGGGCGCTCTACTGGTCCCAGGTCGTGACGTCCTTCGTGGCACTCGTCGTTTGCCTCGTCCTCGTATCGGCCGGAACGGATCTCGTGAAGATCAGCATCGAGTACCCCAAAGAGCTCGTCAGCTTTGCCGACGAATGGCACTTCCAACTCGTCTTCCCCATCGGTTTCGCGCTTCTGTCGCTGCACTTCGCGATTCGCATATTCGAGTCGCTGATGTGGGCGCTCGGTAGGGCGGAACCGGCCGAAGGCCAGCTCGAGGGAGGTCCGGCATGAGTTTCGTTGCTGCTGGCCTCCTCATCCTTCTCGCGCTCTTCGGTACGCCCCTGTTCGTCGTCCTCGCGGGCATTGCGCTGGTGAACTTCGCGCTGTCGGGCACGGCGATCGTCGTCCTGACCGAGGAGCACTACAAGCTCGCGACGAACCCACATCTCATCACGATCCCGCTCTTCACGTTTGCCGGGTTCGTCATGGCCCATTCCAACGCGTCACAGCGACTCGTGCGTGTGGCGCGGGCATGCCTGGGATGGCTGCCAGGCGGCTTGCCGATCGTCGTGATCGCGACCTGCGCCTTCTTCACGACGTTCACCGGGGCTTCCGGGGTGACGATCATCGCGCTGGGGGGGCTTCTCCTGCCAATGCTGGTGAGCGAAAACTACCCCGAGGAATTCAGCCTCGGCCTCATCACCTCCAGCGGCTCGATCGGGCTGCTCTTCCCGCCGTCGCTACCGATCATCCTCTACGGCATCGTCGCCTCGGTCAGCATCGACCAACTGTTCGTAGCCGGTGTGGCGCCGGGAATGTTGATGCTCGGCGTGTTGAGCGCCTACTCGTTCTTCATCGCCAGGAAGAACAAGGTGAAGAAGATCCCGTTCGACGCGGGTGAGGCGATCGCCGCGATTCGCGAGGCGATCTGGGAGCTGCTCGTCCCCGTCGTGGTCCTGGTGTTCATCTACGGCGGGTTCGTGACGATCGCGGAGGCCTCGGCCATCGCCGCCGTCTACATCCTGTTCGTCGAGGTGGTGATCACCAAGGACATCAAGTTGCTCCCGGACAAGGAGAACCCCGACGCCGACAACACGCTCCCCGTCATCATTCGAGAGTCGATGGTGATGGTCGGCGCGATCCTGATCATCCTCGGCGTCGCGCTCGGACTGACCAACTATCTGATCCAGGAACAGGTTCCGATGAAGATCCTCGACCTGATCCAGGCCCACGTCTCGAGCAAGTACACGTTCCTGATCCTGCTGACGGTCTTCCTTCTCATCGTGGGATGTCTGATGGAGATCTTCAGCGCCATCGTGGTCGTCGTGCCGCTCATCACCCCGATCGCAGCCGAATACGGTATCCACCCGATTCACCTCGGCATCATCTTCCTCGCCAACCTCGAGATCGGGTACATCACACCCCCGGTGGGTTTGAATCTGTTCATCTCGTCGCTGGCGTTCGACAAGCCGGTCGTGAAGCTCTACCGGATGGCGCTCCCGTTCCTCTTCATCCTGCTCGGGGCGCTCCTCGTCATCACGCTGTGGGAAGACCTTTCGCTCTTCCTGATCCGCTGACCACGGCCGGATTCGGCGCCTCTCCTCATGACAAAGGGCCCGACTGAAATCTCAGCGGGCCCAAAGCGAGGCGTTGCATTCGGCGGAAGCGAGTCCTTCGTCAGCACCCCGCCGGTTCGTCTGCGGGGAAGTTGCAGGCTCCATCGAAGAGCTGGCATTCCCCGTCGATCTCGCACGTAGCGGCGTCGCGGAGGTCACATGCGAGCCCGCACGATTCGCCCCCGGTCGACGAGATGTAGACTTCGCAAATCTCCGACGAGAGACACTGGTCGGAGCTGAAACCCGTACATTCGGCCGCGATTTCTTCGTTGGCGTCGAGCACTTCGACGTTCAGTTGGGGAAGATTCACACCGGCCCACGAAAGCATCGTGATGACAACCAAAGATCCCATTTCAATCAACATGGCGCGTTCTCCTCTGTGACGTATCGAGTATTAAGCACGGCACGTGCCAGTAAAGCTCGAGGCTGGCGGAAATCTATTGAAGCTAATCTATTTCAATGGGTTACGATTGGCTTGGTGGGTCGCCTGGATCTTCGCCGTCGATAGGTGCGGCACGCGCGCCCCGGGCCGTGATCCACAACCATGGCCGCCGCCCCACAGGAAGTGCTACGGGTCGAAGCTTGCGCCCGCGCCGTTTTTCGGCACAGATGGGAGCGTGAGATTCGTACGCTCCATCTCGATCCTCGTGCTGCTCGCGACGATGATGTCCGCTGCCGCCGCCGTCGCTCAGGACAGGCACACCCTCAGCTATCGGAACGTCGTCGTTCTGCAGGGGAACCCGGTGTTGCTACGAGACATGGCCGCGTTCGACTACCGCTATAGGATGTTCGAGGCGGCGCACCCACTCCTTCGCAACAACTTCCTCGGCTTCTCGCTCCGCCCGACGCTGTCTCCGGGATTCGCTCGAGTCGGGGCGGGGGTCGAAGTCGCCCCGCTCTCTATCCTTCGCGTCGGGGTGGGGTGGGAGCGCGTCACCTATTTCGGGACGTTCGATCAACTGCAGTCGTTTCCCGATGCCGACGTCGATTACCGCGACTCGAACCTGCGTGCGCGTGGCGAGGCAGAGGAAAATTACGCCGCCAGCGGGACGGATCTTTCCGCGACCCTTCTGCTCCAGAATCGCTTCGGTCCATTCATCGTCCGGGACCTCTTCGAGCTCCACAAGATGAAGTACGATCTGCGCCCGGGAGATGCGTACTTCTACGAGCCGGTGCTCGATATCCTCATCGCGCAGGACGGGTGGGCATGGTCGAACGACCTCGATGCGCTCTACATCAGCCCGTTCGGACTGATCGCGGGACTGCGTTACAGCATCGTCGGCTCGCCCTCGGCCGAGGTGGCACCGACTCACCGTTTCGGTCCCTCGCTGAGCTACGTGGTCTTTCAGAATCCGGGCGCCGCGTTCGACTCCGCCACGATCTTCGCCCTGGTGAACTGGTGGTTGGGACACCCCTACCGCACGGGGGAGGACGTCTCGGCCGCCGTGCCGTTCGTGAGCGTCGGCTTCTCCTTCACCGGCGAAATCCTCTGACGAAAGTCACTGCACGCAGAGTTCCACGGCGCTGACCGCGAGTGAGCCCGAGCCGCGCCCGCCGTAGAGCTGAATCGCCGTGTACCGAGGGTCGTCGGAGGGGTAGAGGAATCCGGTCCAGTCGACGTCGTACCATTCGTAGACGAAGTCGTTGTCGACGGGGCCTCCTTCCCGGACGCCGTAGAGGATCGATTCCGCATCGAAGTACGTGGAGGCGCCGGTCGAGTACGAGCGCGCCTGAATCCACAGCGTTCCGGAGGAAAAGTTGAGGCCGTTCACGTCGAATCGGACCCGCAAGTAGTGGGTCGACGTGAAGATCGGATAACCCTGCGACGTGCGCGAGACCTCGCCGAAGCCCGGATAGACCTCCCGCACGTTGCACGCACTCCCCGAAGCGAACGAATAGCTGCACGATGCGTCCCACACGTCGAGCTGGGCGCTCGTGGAGTTGTTGGAATAGTGGAAGCGGAAGAGCGTCCAGCCGGGACCGTTGGAGCACGGCGTCGTCAGCCCGGTGGTGTTCGTAGGAACGCAGCCGCCGCCGCCGTCGAGCTGATACCCGCTCACGCAGGTTCCCGCCGGCACGCACGAGCCGTCGCCGCCGTCGTGAGTCGTCGCGCAGTCGGTCGTGGCTCCGTCGTCGCACGATTCGTTGCCTTGAAGAATCCCGTCCCCGCAAACGCCCGTGACGCTCGTGCAGTCCGCAGCGCAGTAGTCGTCCGGGGCGGTGTTTCCGTCGTCGCACGCCTCGGGCGGAGTGGTCATTCCATCGCCACACCGTGGCGTGGGGCCCGAGTCGCCCGAGCCCGTCTCGGCATCGGCTGCAGCGTCTCGATCGCCTGCGTCGGCCCTACCTCGGCCGGTGTCGGCGTCGAGTGAGGCCAGGTCCAGCCCATCCGCTGCATCCTCGCCCCCGGCGTCGGACCCTCCGGCCGCGTCGGGCGACGGGCGGAACGCCCCGTCGGACTGACCGTCGTACCCGCCCGGCTCGCCAGACGGTTCGTAACGCCCCCCCTGATCGGGGAGATCCCCGTAGTCGTTGCAGTTTGCGCAGCCCCCCACGCAGAGGGCGGCAGCGAGAAAGATTGCGTTTCGGCACGTCGACATGCCGGCAATCTAATGGGCCCTCACGCCGCGTCCCACTGAAACCTTCTGAAAGCCGGTGGAGCCCCGCGAGTCGCCGTCCTCGACGTCGGCCTATGCGAATTGGCCCCCGTCGCGCGCCCGTGTTACGATTCGGCGGCATCCGCCAGGAAAAAATATACGGATGAACCCTGCCGACCCATCACAACTCATCGGGAGCGTAGTAGCGGATCGCTACCGGGTGCAGGACTGCGTCGGATCCGGGACGATGGGGTCCGTCTATCGCGCCGAACACATTCACATGAAGAAAACGGTGGCGCTGAAGGTGCTCCACCCGTCCCACACCCGCGATCCCGAGGTGGTCGAACGGTTTCAACGCGAAGCGCAAGCCGCCGCCAACATCGAGCATCCCAACATCTGTGCGGCGACCGATTTCGGGAAGCTCGACCAGTATTTCTACTACCTGGTGATGGAGTTCCTGGAGGGGCGCCCGTTGATCGACATGATCAAGAGCGGCGAGAAGTTCGATGCGCTCCGCGCGCTGCACATCGGCATTCAGATGGTCTCGGCCCTCGAGCGCGCCCATGAAAAGGGGGTAGTGCACCGCGATCTCAAGCCCGAAAACGTCATCTTGATCGAAAAGGAGGGGGACCCCGACTTCGTGAAGATCACCGACTTCGGGGTCGCCCAGGTCCGGATGTTCAAGGACGCCGCGCGGCTGACTCAGGCGGGGGTCGTGTACGGTTCGCCTCTCTACATGTCGCCCCAGCAAGCCGCCGGCAAGGAGATCGACCACCGCGCCGATCTCTACTCCGTCGGCGTCATGCTCTACGAGCTCCTCACGGGGAAGCTACCGTTCTACGCGAAGAGCCTGATGGTGGTGCTCAACATGCACATCGCGGATCCGCCTCCACCTTTCGTCGAGGCGAACCCGGCAGTGCACGTGCCGCCCGATCTCGAGGCGGTCGTCATGCGGCTCCTCGAAAAGGACCCTGCAGCGCGGTTTCAGTCTGCGGCCGAAGTTCGAACGGAGCTCGAGCGCATCCAACAAGACCTCGCGACTCCCCGAAAACCGCTGCCGAGCGAGTCGAACGACCCTGCGCGAAAGGCAATCTCCGCGATGATCATGGTCGCCGGCGCGGTCATCGTGCTCTGGTTCCTTTTCCTCGCGGGTCGCGTGCTGATGGGGGGCGACGAAAGCCCCGAAGTTCCGCCGGACGCCGAGGAGATGACCTTCACGACCCGGACCGAAGACGAGCGGCGAGCCTTCGTCGACGGCACACCGCGCGTCGCCGAGGCAGTCGCCCTGATGGCACAGGATTCCGAGACCGCGGTCAAAGACCTCGCCTCGATCCGAACCGCCGCCCCCGACAACCCCCACGCCCAGTTCCTCGTGGGCAAGGCGTTGCTGGCCGCCGGACAGTGGAAGGAAGGATTCGATGCGTATGCCCGCACGATCTCGATGGAGCCCCGCTACGTCCGAGACTCCGAGCTCCAGGACGACATCGTCTCCGGGCTCGAAAACTCCAACGACGACGCTGCATCCGCTGCCGAAGACGTCGTCAAGGCAGCCATCGGCCCCGCCCTCAACGCCAGGCTGGCCGAACTCGCCGAACATCACGGCGTCCTCAAGGTCCGCAAGCGAGCGCTACGAATCCTGCGAGAGTCGGGGCAGTTCGAGAATCTGCCGGAGTGGAACCAACTCACGATCGGGCTGCGGCACGCCGTCGGGTGCGAGGACAACCACGAGTTCGTGAGAAAGATCTCTGCGCTCGGCGATCCGCGAGCGTTGGGGGCGTTGCGTCGATTCAGTGCGCTGCCCAAGACGGGGTGCGGGCCCGACGACGCTCAGGATTGCTACGAGTGTCTCCGCTACGACCTGCGGTTGGCGGTCGAAAAGCTACAAGGTGCGCCCACCTCCCCTTCGACCAACGGGTCGTCCGGCGGCTGAGCCTCCACGTCCCAAAACTCGTACTCTCGGCCATCGGACGCCCGGAACGTGACGAGTCGCCCGTCGCGCGCGACGATGCTGTCGGGCACGAGTTCGACCTTCCCGCCCCCTCCGGGGAGGTCCACCACGAAGTCTGGGACTCCCATTCCGCCGATCCTGCCGCGCAAGTGCTCCATGATCCGGAGCCCGGTGGACAGCGGCGTCCGAAAGTGAGTGATCCCCCGCGCCATGTCGCATTGCAGGACGTAGTAGGGCCGGCAGCCCGCCTCGAGGAGTTTGCGATTGAGCCGCATGACGACCTCGGGGTCGTCGTTGATCCCGCGCAGAATCACCATCTGGTTGCCGAGCACGCATCCCGACAGCATCAGGTCCCTCAGCGCTCTTCGGGCGTCGTCGACGAGTTCGTCGGGATGGTTGAAGTGCGTGTGCACGTATATCGGAGCGTGGCGACGGACCATCTCGCAGAAGGCCGGCGTGATGCGCTGTGGAAGTGTCACCGGATTTCGCGTGCCGAGCCGAATCACTTCCACATGGTCGATCGCGCGCAGCTCCGAGAGCACGAAGTCGAGCCGCTCGTCGGAGAGCGAGAGCGGGTCTCCGCCCGACACCACCACGTCGCGGATTGCCGGCGTCTTCGCCACGTGGTCGAGGGCGTCACGAAGCTGGGACGTCGATGCAGCAGTCTTCGGGTCCGACACTTTTCGCTTCCGCGTGCAGTGGCGGCAGTAGACCGGGCAGTTGTGGGTAACGTACAGGAGCGCACGATCCGGGTATCGATGAGTCAGCCCCGGCACCGGCATGTGCACCTCTTCGGCGAGCGGATCATCGAGCTCGAAGTCGTACTCGAGCAGCTCGTCGGTCGACGGCAGAGCCTGTCGACGGATGGGACACCCCGGGTCGGTCGGATGCATCAGCGCGGCGTAGTGGGGGGTCACGGCCACCCGGAACAGCTCGCGCGCCGCGGCGAACGAGGCGCGCTCCGCGTCGGTGAGGGTCAGAACGCCTTCGAAGTCGCCCGGTTTGCGGAGGCGGTTCCGCTGCTGCCAGTGCCAGTCGTTCCACAGCGCGAGCGACACGTCCCCGAAGCGCTCGGGGCGTCGTTCGTACGACGTCGTCATAGCAGGCGGAAGCTCGTCAACAGACTCACGGCGCGTTCAGCGAGATCGAGGTTCAGGACGACAGCGCCGAGGTTCTCGCCGTGCGCGTTCCTGAGGTTGCCCTCCACCCGCTGCAGTGAGCTGATCGGTCGGAGAGGGGAGAACGAGGCGGCGACATCGCATCGACACGCTCCCCGGGCGGTCTGGAACCCGAACTCGTAGCGGATCTTGTTCGCCCCGAAGATGGCGAGCTCGATGGTCCCCTCCAGCTCGGCATCTTCGGCGAGTCCCTCGAAGGACGCTTCACCGTTGATTCGGCCGGAGAGATCGGCGCGCCCAACCCGCGGAAACTCTACCTCGAGCTCCAGGGCCACGTGGCGTTCTTCGCCCTCGGTGGTCGTCCACGTGCCGTTCACGATCTGAGAGAAGGCGAACCCCGTGCCGTCACGCTCGTCCTTGAGCCGGAGCTGAGCCTGCGTGTCGTATCGCGGCACCCAGCCGTGCTCCTGGTACCACTGGATCGTTTCGGTGATCCCTTCGGTGAGCGAATCGAACTTCGGTGCCCAGCCCAGCGCCCTGAGCGCGCTGTTGTCGAGCACCGTGTCTTCGGCGACGTAGAAGAGCACGCTGCGGTCGACCTTGGGCCGAAGCGGCGTGTCGAGCTCGTGCCGCGCCGCGATCCGCTTCCAGAGCTGGCGCAGGACGGTTCGAATCGTCGACGCCGTGTACTCTCGATCCACCACCGGCGAAAACGTCATGAGAAGCGTCGGCGAAGGGAAGGGGAGAAACGGCCCGATGCTAAGTCCGTACGCCTCCGTCATCGCCGTGAGCGCTTCACCGAAGCCGAGCGGAGTGTCGTCGGCCACGTTGAACGCCCGCTCGTAGGCTTCCGGGTTTCCGAGGACTGCCATGGTCGCGGCGGCGACGTCCTCGACGTGGATCCAGCTGGAACGAGTCCCGCCGGAAAAACCGGGCAACAGCGGCGTGAAGTTTCGCAAGATGGGGGGCAGCGTGACGAGACCCGCCGCCATCGACTCGCAGTGCGGTCCGTAGACGTGTGCGGGTCGCAAGATCGTCCAGTGCGTCTCGAGATCTGCGGCGGCCTGAAGACGTTCCTCGGAGTGCACCTTCGTCTGCTCGTAATCGGTGGAGGGGTCGATCGCGTCCCCCTCGCCGCGCAGGCCGCGGCCTGGCCTGTAGATAGTGCCGGCGCTGAAATGTACGAAATGCTTCACCCCTGCATCCCGCGCGGCGCGGTAGAGGTCCTCGACGAGCTCGACGTTGAAGGGCGCCAGCTCTTCGTAGCTCTCGGAGAGGCCGACGAAGGCGGCCGCGTGGATCACCGCCTCGCAATCCCGCACGAGCTCGTCGAGGTTCGTGTCGACCAGATCGGTCGAGATCCACTCGAGTTCGTCGACGTCGAAGACCTCGCCGAGAGTGCGGTAGTCGGCCGGACGTTCGTCGACCGCCCGCACTTCGCACCCGGCATCGAGCAGCGCGCGCACCACATGGCGGCCGACGCCACCTGCTGCGCCCGTCACGAGCACGGTGTCCCCCGGGCGAATGTCGCGACTCTTCGTCTTCCAACTCATGGCCAAGTCCTATCATGGGCGCCGCGCTCTCCAAACGACGAAAGTTTCGTTTTGGCCCGGCACAGGTAACATCGACGCGATGAGTGACCGCGACGAACAACAAACACCACCGCCTGGAATTTCGCGGTCCAGGGATTCGAGCGCGAGCGACTCGATCGAGCTGCCGGTCGTCGTCCTCGGCGACGACGTCGACGCCTCTCGTGAAGCGCCCCGCGTTCGGCTCCTGCAGGGCCGCATCCACGAGGCGTGGTTGATGTACCCGATCTACGCGCTCGACCTCGCGGCGGGAGGGCTCGCCGTGCACTTCGCGCGAGGGACCGAGGAGTGGTCCGCGCTGCCGGTCGGCCTCGCGTTCGTCCTTCTCTACGTGTGGAACTGGTTCTACGGTGTCGCGTACCGCTATCGTCGTAGGCTCCTCAAGTACACGTCGGTCTTCGTCGTGCTGGGAATGACGACGGCGCTGGCATACTTTTGCTTCGAGCGGGCGAAGTCACAGCTCGCGATGGTCGAGGCGACCGCGGTCTCCGTCCGAGCAGGTGCGCCGTCGCTCTACTGGGCCGCGATCCTCTCGATCGTCGCGTCGGTCGTCCTCGTGGCGCACGTGACGGTCCTGGGCCGCGGTTATCGAAGGAAGAACGGATGACGAAATGACGGGAGCCCCTCTTTTTTGGACGTTCATGGCCTTCTTCGGAGTCTTCGGGCTCCTCATCGGGAGCTTTCTGAACGTCGTCATCTACCGCGTCCCCGAAGGGCTCTCCATCGTCACCCCCGGCAGCCGTTGCGGCAGTTGCGGAGCCCCCGTCCGCTGGTACGACAACATCCCCGTGGTCTCGTGGATCGTCCTGGGAGGCAAGTGCCGTGACTGCGAAGCGTCCATCTCCCCGCGGTACGCACTGGTGGAGGCGCTGACCGGTTTCCTCGCCGTGCTGCTGTGGTACCAGCTCGGGGCGGGCCTGCTCGAGACGACCGAGCTGGTGGAGCTGGGAGATCTGCTGCCGACGTTCGTCTCCTTCGCACTGCGCTTCACTTTCCTCGCCCTGCTCGTGGCGATCACCTTCGTCGACCTCGACCATCTCATCGTGCCTCACCGCTTCACCTTGCCAGGGATCGCGCTCGGCATTGCGAGCCCGTGGATTCATCAGGCGATGTTCGGCGAATACGGTGTGATGCGGCTCTGGCCACCGGTGACTCCATTTGCGAGCCTCTTTGGCGCGATCGCAGGATTTCTCAGCATCGTGGCGGTATTCTACCTCTACCTCGCGTGGCGAGGGGTCGAGGGGATCGGCGGCGGCGACGCCACCCTGATGGCGCTCGTGGGCGCCTGGCTCGGCTGGCCGGCGCTCATCTTCACCTTCTTCGCCGCGAGCCTGCAGGGAGTGATCGTCGCCGTGATCGCAATGCTGGTCGCTCCCGAGTTCATTCGAGATTCGGCCGACATTTTCGACGAAGACGAGGCAACGACGTCGCCGTCCCGGTCCGAGGAGCCGTCCGAAGAGGGGGCGGGCGGTGAAGACCCGGCTTCGGAAGTCGACGCGATGGCCGATTCGCTCCTCGAGGGGAGCGACGTCGCCCTGACGGTCGAAGCGGAGGACGGGGCGATGCGAGGCAAGGCAGCGGTCCCCTTCGGGCCGTTCATCGCCCTCGCCGCCGCCGAATATTTGCTCTTTGGGCCATGGCTGCCCATCGATCTGAGCCTCGCCTACATGTACTGAAGCGTTCGAGCGCCATGCGTGGTCCAAAGATTCCGGGCGGACTCCGGGCACAAATCGTTCTGGGGCTCAGCGTGATGCTCCTCGCAACGCTCGCGCTCGGGGGTGTCGTGCTCCAGAACATGCTGACGCGCACGCTCGTCGGCGAAAGGGCGGAGCGCGCGCGTGACCTCGCGTCGCTCGCGGTCCGTGCCGAGCGCCTCCCCGACACGGGCGAGGACGTCGCGATCGTCGTCGTCTCGGACTCGGGCACAAAGACGAGCGCGGGCCCTCCGGCCGTGACCGACGCCTTGAGCAAGCGAGACGACGGTGTCTTCGTGGTGGGCGAGTCGAGCTGGATCGCCGCGTCGGCGCGGTCCGACGGCCGAACGGCGCGGGCAGCGGTGGGGGTCGGCACAGTCCCGGCGCAAGCCGCCGGAGTCGTCGAGTCGGTCGCCATCTTCGTCGGGTTCGGCGCCCTCATCGTCCTCGTGTTCGGAACCGCGTTCCTCACCTTCCTCGTGATTCGTCCCCTGCGAGCCATCAACGTCGCCACCGAGCGAGCCGCGGAAGGGGACCTCGCGTCCCCGATCGCGCTCGTCCCGTCGAATGAACTCGGCCGCGTCGCCACGAGTTTCAACAGCATGCTCATCCGGCTGAAGTCCAGCCGCGAAGAGCTCGAAAGGAAGGTCGCCGAGCTCGAACGGGCGAACATCGAGCTCCAGGCGACCCGGGATTCTCTAGTCCGCTCCGAAAAACTCGCCAGCGTGGGGCAGCTCTCCGCCGGCATCGCCCACGAGATCGGCAATCCGCTCGCCGCGCTCTCGGGTTTCAACGAACTTCTGGTCGACGAAGACCTCGAACCCGAAGTCGCACGCGACATCCTCGAGCGCTCCGGTGTTCAACTCGAGCGCATCAGGGAGGTCATCCGCAATCTACTCGACTTCTCACGGGAGGAGGGAGGGGTCGAACCGACGGCGACTTCCCTCGTCCGCGTCGTGGACGAGGCGGTCAGCCTCGTGGGCGCGCTTCCGAGGGCGCGTACTGTGGCGATCGATGTAGGGCCGTTGGAAGGCCCCCCCATACGGGCCGTCGCGTCCGCTGTGGTGCAGGTCCTGGTGAACCTGTGCATGAACGCTCTCGATGCGCTCGGCGATGGCGGTTCGATCGAGATTCGCCGCTTCGATCACGACGATCGCATCGAACTCGTCGTCTCCGACGACGGCCCCGGGGTGAAGGCCGAGGACCGCGCGCGGCTCTTCGACCCCTTCTTCACCACCAAGGCTCCAGGCGAAGGTACCGGACTGGGGCTCGCAATCTGCGCACGGATCATGGAGGCCCAGGGAGGCTCGATCGAGCTCCTCGATGCCGAGACCGGAGCGTCCTTTCGCCTCACGTTCGAGAGGTGGACCGCATGAAGCGTCTGGCCCCCGCAATCGTCTCGCTTCTCGGCATTCTCGGACTGGCGTCCGCCCTCACGTACCTGGTGATGGTCGTGCTCGCCTTCCGCCCCGGGAGTGAGGGGGTCACCCAGTTTCTCGTCGGAGCCGGCGACGGGGACTTCAGTTTCGGATTTCTGCTCTTCGGCGTGCCAGTCCTCCTGCTGCTCGCCCATCTGTTCCTCCGGATACGTCTCGGGCGTTGGCTGCTCGACCGAGGCTGGGAAGATGCCGCCCGTGCCTATTCGGAAGGGCGAACGGGCGCGAATCTGCTGCGCGCACGAAAGGAAGCCCTCGCGAACCGTAACGTTCTGGCGCGAATTCACCTGCGTCACGGTGCCTACGACGATGCATGGACCGTGTTGACCGAGCTCGATCCGCGGCGCGGGAGCGACCCGTGGACGGTGGAGACCCGGGCGCTGCAGATCGAGACGGCGCTGCGTCGCGACAATCTGATCGACGCGAAAGCGTCACGCGACGCAGCGCGCGGCGCGCGAGGGAAGGGTGAGGGCTTCGCATGGCTCCATGCCGTGTCCGCCGAGATCGACGTGCGCGAAGGGGATCGCGACGCCGTCGACCGCGTCCTGGGCGAAGCGGACTGGGCCGGGCCTTCGGCGCCCCGCACCGCGATCACGCGCGCGATGGCCGTGGCTCGGTTCGACGACATCCCTCATGCCGCCGAGGCGCTCGAGCAGCTCGAACGCCACGCGTCGACATGGCTCGCAGAGCTGCCGGGAGCCGCTGGGGAAGTCGCGGTGCTGAGGGCGCGACTGGCGGCGCAAGCGGGGCGAACCGACATCGACGATCCCGGCATCCAACCCTCCGAACAGTGGGACGACCGCTCCCGCTGGCTCTGGAAGAGGTTCGAGGAGGAGCGCGATGGGTGAAGTGATCGACGACGACGACGGACTCGAGGAGACGATGCGCAACGTCAGCCGCGTCGCGGTGCTCGGGATGAAAGGGGAGGGGCCTGCTGGATCCGTCCCGCGCTACATGCGCCAGCACGGATACGAGACGATTCCGGTGAATCCGTATCGCAGCCAGGTCGACGGGATCGATGCCTTCGACTCACTCGACGAGCTGGACGGGGCCGTCGATCTGGTGCTGGTGTTTCGCCGCTCCGAGGACGTCCCCGGGCACGTCGACGAAATCCTGGCGCTCGACCCCCCTCCGCGCGCCGTCTGGCTTCAGCTCGGCATCCGCAACACCGCCGCCGCACGAAAGCTCGCCGAAAACGGCATCGACGTCGTGCAAGATCGTTGTTTTTACGTGGAACACCGCCGGCTCATCGGCTAGAGCTTCCCGCGTCGCTGCGCTGGTTCCCTATCCTGCACACCGGTTGGACAGGGGCGCCCCGAACAGCGTAAATTGTCGCATTCTCGATGCGAACGCGACGCGGAGGTTCCGTGGGACTGAAATTCTTGGGCTTCCTGCTGGCGTCTGTCGGAGCCATCATCGGCCTCACCGTCGGTGTCGGCTTCGTGACGCTGCGGCGATGGCTCCTCCCGCTCGAACCTGCTCTCTACCTCGCGAGTGTCCTCGTGGTGCTCTTCGCGGTCATGGCGGCCGCGTGGGTTGTCGTCACCCAGCGTGAACTCGCCTCCGGAATCGGGGCGGAGGGAGAATCGGCCGAAGAACGCGGGCTCAAGCGCCTGGTCCTCATCGCCATCGGCGTCATCACCGGCGTGCTCTCCATCGGACTCATGGGGACCTGGGCGCTCGGCGAGGTTCGTGCGCGCTTCATCCCCTTCGTCGGAGACAGCTACGCCTCCCTGAAACAACCGTTGGCCGACCAGAGTCCCCACGTCCGCAAAGCGGCGTGCGAGGAGATCTTCCGTCGTGGTTGGGCGTTCCGCGCGAAAGGGGACCTCATGTCGGCGATGAACACCGACCCCGAATCTGCTCACGCATGCATCCAAACGGCGCAGTCGAACGAGTGGAAAGGGGGTGACATCTTCGCCAACAGCCTCGCCGAAGGGTGGGAAGCTCAACTGATGTCGCCCGAAGCCGAACCTGCGGCCATGTGCACAATCACACCGTGGCTGGCGGGCTTCGACACCCTCGCGGGGAACAACCCGACCGCGAGACTCCTGCGCTGTACCGCCTCGGCGGGATCCGATGACATTCGGCTCTGTTGCGCCAACGAACTCGCCAAAGGGGGCGATCTACATTCCCTGGTGTCGGGAGCCGACGAGCTCGAAGAGCAGGTCGACGGCAAAGTCTTCGGCACGCTGGTGCGCTACGCCTACCGACCGCTCTCGCTCCCCGACAAGCAGCAGGCTGTCGTGAACACGCTCCAGATGGACGACGAAAAGACTCGACGGTGGCTGGCCGCGCTCGGTTGCGGGAAGCTGGATCCGACCAAGAATCAGTCCGCCCTCATCGATGGTTTCTTTCCCCTCGTCGAGTCGAGGACCTGTCCGCTCACCGCCGAGCAGCAGATCGAGTACACCGCGCCTGCGGCGTGGGTCCGCCTCTGCAGCGAGATCGCCGACGCGCCGACCGACGAACCGATCGAAAAGGCGGTCTGCGAATCGGTCGTCGCCGCCAAGATCGACAAGAGCGTGGCCGAGGCCAAACTGCGTGTCTGGGAGGCGATCCGCGCTCCCTTCATGCAGGAGAGCGCTCAGTTCGTGACCTCCGGCGTCGTCCGAGCGGAGCGAATGGGAAGCGGCGGCGGCAGAAAGGCCGAGTACGTGCGCAAGAAGCTCGCGGAGAGAGACTTCATCTTGTCGCAATCGGTCAACGACTGGGCCGCCCGAATGGATCGCAACGACCAGCCCGGATGTTACCGACGTGACCTCTCGACCATCAGCTCGAACACCACGGAGCAGACTTTCCGACAGTCCCAGCCGATCTGGACGATCGACTGCGAGTCGATGGACAACCGGACCCTCGGTCAACTGATCGCGGACCGAAACCAGACGCTCAACGACCTCGCCGACGGCAAGGGAATCGAATCGGGGCCCGACCGTAAGGGCGTCCGGGAAAAGCCGCAGTTCGAGAAGGCGAAGAAGATGGCGAACGACTACATGAAGAAGAACAACATCAACGGAATGGGAGCAAAGTGACGGGATGGTCTGGTGGCCGTGGCGCGTGACAAACTGTCACGGCTGATCCCCCGCTCGGCCTGCTCGCGAGACACCTGAAACGACTTCGAAATGTTGGCGTGATATCTGCTTGTAGGGGGACGAAAGTGAAAGTCCGCCGACGAGCATTCCGAAGAACGGCTTATGAAACTACTTCCCAACACAGCGGGCATGCTGCTGACGGCCCTCGGCCACGTCTGTGGCGTGGCCGCGATAGCCCTCGGGCTCGCTCTCGCGATGATGCCCGCGGATTTCGCGCTGGAGGTCATCAAGACGACGGTGGGGGACGAGCAGTTGCTCGAAATGAGCAGCACTGCCTTCGTCCTGCACGTCGGCCTGTCGGCGACGATCTGGGCGTTCCTCTTCATCGCGTTTTGCTATGTGAGGGTGCGCCGTCGTGAGCTCGCCAACGACGAGCGCCGGGTAGTCCGGCTCGCTCGCGGCTCCGTGATGACGGAGACGCTCGTCATCCTCCCGCTCTTCTTCGTCCTGACGTTCGGTACCGCGCAGATGGTCATCAACAACATCGCCGGAGCGCTCTGCAACGTGGCGGCGTTCGAGGCGGGCCGGGCAGCCTGGATCTGGAAACCCGAGGCCGACGCATCGCGGATGGGCACCGACGAGGACAAGGCGACGGACATGGCCCGGATCGCCGCGGCGATGGTGATGACTCCCGTCGCTCCAGGAGACTTCTTCGGGAACGGCTGGATCAGCTCCGAGGACGCACGGCACATGCGCCACGCCCTCGCCCTGACTCACATCCCGATCTTCGGATATCTCCTCCCCGAGGCGGCGACCAACCTGCTGGCACTGACGCAGTTTGCCGACCCCATCGCGTCGGAGGGCAACAGGTACTTCAGCCGCGCCCTCGACGAGTCCGCTTTCGTCATTCGAACGATCAAGAAGTTCACCCACGCCTATCACGTCACCGAAGTGGAGATCGCCGAACAGGACGGGCGACTCGGTGTGAACCTCACCTACTATCACCACATCGCGATGCCCCTCGTCGGCCGCATCTTCGGCAACGACGGGCTACATCTCGGGTTCGACTCCTCGCTTCGTACCGGTCGCTACGCCAAGTACGAGCGCTTCTACGGATTTCGAACCCAGATCAATACGCCAAATCCGAGCCTTCCGGCCGGCCCGTTCGTCGGTTCACCGCCGTCCGAGCCGAGCATCGAAGGGTCGATCCGTGGGGAGACTGGTTTCAATGATTGAGTTTTTGAGGTCATTCGATCCCCGTCGAGCACTGGCGAGGATTCACGCGAACCAGCAGGGCGCCGTGGCGTTCATGGTTCTCTGTGCCCTGCTCATCGTCATGATGATGGCGTGGGCGCTCTTCGACGCACAGGAGTCCGCCCGCGAGGCGCTCGACGTGCAGGCAGCGGCTGACACTGCCGCCTGGAGTCAATCTGCCGTCGAATCCCGGTCGATGAACACGATCAGCTTCGCCAACATCGCCAAGCGCATCGTGTTCGGGACGGCGGCCTACTACCAGGCCCTCTGGATCGCGTTCATCGAGATTCTCGCGATCGCCGTGATCCTCAGCGTCGCCTGTATCATCGTAGACGTCTTATGTTTCGGCTGTATTACGTCCATATGTGAAAAGGTGATCGAGTTCACGGTCGAGGTGGGGCTCATGATGATCGAGGAGTTACCGGACCTCGTGACATTAGAAACCGACTTGTTCACGTCACACTGGCTCGCGGACATACAGGCGCTCGACGCCTACCAGCAATACATGAGCGACCTCACGCCCTGGTGGGGCTGGGCCGAAGCCTATAGCCGCGGCTCGCGTAACGGCGCCACCGTCGTAGGATCGTGGCCCGTGCCGAAGACCGTCAGCTCGCTCGGCCTCACACAGACAGGGCTGCAGGACAGCTTGCCGATCAGACGGGGCACGGGAGAGGCATGGATGACCGACCTCTGCCTGCGCTCCTGGGGCGGTTGGGACATCGTGGTCTTCCTCGCCGAGTACATCATCAAGAATGAGATCAACGACGCCGGCAACTGGAAGCGCATGTTGGCACACGTGATCGCGGGGCCGCTCGCCGCGTTCCAGTTCCCGGCGGGCTGCGGCATCAACTGGCTCATCATGGGACAGGACCAGGCGATCCAGCCGTGGCAGATCAAGAGCGGGTACAGTAACTCGACCTGGCTGAGAGACACCTCCAACATCGTCTTCTCGTACCACCCAGACATTCATCGCATGACCGAGCGAAAGCGTCGCAAGTACATGTACATCAGCAAGGGCGACGACGATGTCCCCCTTCTCTACGACGGCGGGGGCTCGTTCGGGATGGCCCGCTCCGAGATCACCTTCCAATCCGGCGAGCCAGACCTATGGCATACGTCGTGGTCGGCGCGCATGCGACCCGTGGCGCTCCCGGGAGAGTGGTCGGGGCTTCCGAGTAACCAGACCTTGCTCAACGCGTGGCACGACGTGCTCCCCTACATCGCCATCGGCGCTGTCCTCAACACCGCAATCCAGACGGTCGCCTCGGGGATCAGCGGCAGCGCCGGGAGCGGTTCCAACGGCGACGACTTCGACTTCGAGGCCGTCCTCTCCTCCACCGCTGGCGACTTCCTCAAAATGGAGGGCGCTTTCGGCGGTCTCTCCCAGGAACGAATCGAAGGGCTGCCGAAATGATCGATTCTCTACGGAACATTCGACGCGAGCTCCACCGCGACGAAGAAGGCGTGGCGATGACCGAATTCGTCATCTTCATGCCAGCCTGGGTGGTCGTGCTGATCGGCGTCTTCGCGCTCGGCAGGCTCGGGCTCGATACCACCCGCGTCAAGATGACTGCCCAGAAGCAGATGTGGGACGAAGTCATCCCACTGACCGATTCCGATCTCGACATTCACATGTCTCCGCGACTGGGAGGCCCCGCGGCCGGTGTGCATCTCGGTGGCCTCGCCAGCGACAGCGACAACGACCAACAGGTACAGGATGGCGTCGAGGCGGCGATCATGGGGGGCGGTCTCGGCGTCTTCGGGCACTGGGGAGAGTCCTACGCGCGCGTCGCACCCTTCCAGATCGTAGGCTCGATCGCGGACTTCGCGCAGGTCGACGACCTCACGTTCCGGGGCGGTACCGACATTCTGAACGATCGGTCCTACCCTAAGATGCTGCTCGACGATTCCCTGGAGGCCGCCGTGCCTTCGGGGAGTGGATTCGCTGCGATCCTGGGCGCCGTTCTCGGGGCGTCCGGCATCATGCCTGCCATCGGCGCCGGCGTGCGGTACGGGACCGTCTTCGGAGAAGTCGAGGACGAGCAGATCAACATGGCGGCGGGGCAGACGACGGCCGCCTCCGCGCACTACGACATCCTCGTCGCACCGAGCCCCAAACGAGGGGACCTGGAGACCAAGGCGAGCGACCTTCTCGCCTACGCCCTCCTGCAGGCCGACGAGAAATATTTCGACCTCTTTTACTTCGGCGAGAACAACTACGGAGGCAGTGGCGGAAGCTCCTCGACCCATGACGTCGGCGGCGCGCTCGACAATGCCAACTCCGACATCGAAGACGGATACGAGGAAGCCGAGGAGCAGCTCGAGGAACAGTGCGAGCCCTTCGACAACCAGTCCGATTGCGAAAGCTGCACGAACGCGGGCTTCGATAACCCCGACGACTGCTTCCCGGAATGACGGAGGCCGAACGATGACGACCACGAAAGTGAAATTTTTGAAAGGCCTCGCCAAGATTGCAGGCGCCGGCGCCACGATCTTCGCCGTCGGATTCGGTGTCATCACTTTCGGCGACTCCGAAGGAACTCCGGCCGTCCAAGAAGCGAAGGCCGACATCTGGTCCCTCTCCTTCACCGGCAACGACAACCAGAAGAAGTTCGTCGATGCCTTGATGGCCGAGGGGATGGAGGAGCCGCGCGCGTACAACTGGAACGACAACGTCGTCTTTTTCTCCACCACCACCACCGCTGAGTCGCCCGTCCAGGTCATGCGGCGCTTTCAGGACCAGTTCGTCGAACAGGGTCTCAATTCCGAGCCGCACTACACGACCCTCCCGCCCATCAGCGAGGTCGGCGTGGACTTCTGGGAGGCGGGTAAAGACCAGCAGCGCCGCGGCGCCAACCTGATGGCAAAGCACGTGAAGTCCAAGGACGACATGTTCTCCGGAGGGGTGGTTCCGACCATCGTCACCGACAACATGGTCCAGATGATCGGCGTCGAGCCCAAAGGGGACACCAAAGGCTCGATGGAGTTCGTCCTCGCGATGGCCGACACGATGAAGGAAGGGAAGACCGTCGCCGATACCATCCAGGGTATCCGCTATCTCGACGCGGTCCGAACGAACTCCGGCCTAACCCGGATCACCGCGACCTGGAGCGACGAGAACTTCGACTTCGACCGCATCAAGGCGCCCGAAAAGCGAGCCGAAGAGATCGTCCCCGCTGCGCGGACCATCGAAGTGCCGAAATGCCTCGGATGCTCCCGAATGATGTATTTCGAAGGCCTCTCGGTGGGCGAGAAGGGCTACGTGAACGAGATCTTCCGGTCGCCCAAACCCGCGCTCGAGACCCTGACCTTCTACGATCAGGCGCTCCGGAAGCGGGGATGGCAACTCACGGATTCCAGCCGCACCATGATCGCCGCGAAAAAGGGTGGTCTGATGGAAGAGGCGGGCGGCAAACTCGCCCACTACGCCCGCGGGAACGACTTCATCACCGTGCTCGCCTACCCCGAGGAGGCCGGCTCGACCGTCCAACTCTTCGAGTCCCCCTGACCCCAGCCCGATCCAATAGCCCACTGTTTCGCCAATTGAGCCGATCCGCTTGCGGTTCGTCGGCCGTGGTGCTACAGAATGCGGCCTTCGATCGGGACCGCTCGCAGCGGTCCACAGTTTTTGGAGCCTGAGATGAACCTGATTGACAAGATTGATTCCGAGCAGCTGCGCGAAGTACCTCACTTTCGCCCTGGAGACACGGTGCGAGTACACCTTCGCATTCGCGAGGGAGAGAAGGAGCGCGTTCAGGTCTTCGAAGGCGTCTGTATCGGTCGCAGCGGTGGCGGACTGAACGAGACCTTCACCGTCCGCAAGACCTCCTACGGCGTCGGCGTCGAGCGCGTCTTCCCCGTGCACAGCCCGCGTATCGAGCAGATCGAAGTTGCGTCGATCGGACGCGTCCGTCGCGCGAAGCTCTTCTACCTGCGCCAGCGAAGTGGCAAGTCGGCCCGTATTCGCACGAAGCGCGACCGGAAAGGTCTCTGAGCAACGCAAAAGTCGATTGCGGCGCGCGGCGGGTAGCAGGTAAAACCGTGTTACCCCACTAGACCGCGCGATGCTGCTCAGAGAGCTAATCTTCCAAGACGTCTTCGGTGTTCATCGGCCTGTCAGGCTCGATGCCGAAAAGCAGATGTCGTCCATCGATCTTCCGTCCGGCGTAACGGCTCGGCAGGTTCAGGACCTTCTGATCTCGGTGCTCTACCCGGAGCACACCCCCCAGACGCTCCGGCTCGAGTTCGCTCGGGCCGAAGAGGCCAAGGTCGCCGGGGTGTTCGAGCACCACGGACGTACCTACCGAATCCTTCGCCAATCCGAATCCGAATCCGTCCGCCTGCAGGTCAGTGAGAGCGCCGGTTGGCGAGATCTCGCCGTCGGCTCCAAAGGCGTCGGGGAGCGGCTCGGACAGAGCCTGGGACGCCCCGATTTTCCGACGTTCTGGGCCATCAATCTCTGGCGGTTTGACGAGGCTGCGAGCGAGGCGACCGACCTCGATCTCGACTCTGTCGACGCGAAGATTCGAGACGTCATCCTCAAGTATCGCGTCGCCGTTGCCGTCGAGCGAGTCGAAGACGAGATCAAGTCGACCGAGGGGCGAATCGAGGAGCGCTCCAAGGAACTGGGGCAGGGCGCGGCTCTCGAAGAAAAGCTGCGCAAGGGCCGCGAGAAGCTCATCGAGATCGAAGTCAGCGAGCTCTCCGACGAAGACCTCGACCTTCTCAAGCAGAAGGACGAGCTGCTCGGTGACTTCGATCTGCAACTGCAACGTCTGGAAGAGCAGGAAGACGCGGAGCGACGTCAGATCGATCTCACTCTCCCCGACAGTCCTGTCCGGCTCCCCTGGTTCTGGGTCGGGCTCGCGATCGCATTCGGTTGCCTCATCGCGGCGGTCCTCGATCCGTCGATGCGCTGGATTGCGCTCGGCGACATCATCGGGTTCGGTCTGGTCGCGTGGGCGCTCTTCACCTACTTCGAAGGGATGGAGCGCGCCAGCGTTCATCAAGTCCGGCTCGAGTCGATCAAGCGTCGGCTCAATCAAGTGCGCGAGGAGCTCGTCTCCACCCAGGAGCGCATCAATCACGTCCTCATCCACGCAGGCGTCCGCGACGCCAAAGAGATGGCCGAAAGAATCGCGAAGGCCGAGCAGCTTCGCGATGTGATCGCGAAGATGGAGCGGCGTGTCGACGAGCTCAGGCGCGATCCCGGCTACATGGCGGCGCTCGATGAGATGGAGAAGCTGCGAAAGCGGCTCGTCGACCTGCAGGCCGAGCGTCGCGAGCTGCCCGAAGACACGCTGTCCGCCTATCAGCTCGAAAACGACCTGCAGTCCCTCGGGATCGAACCCCACGCCGTCCTCGAAGAGCAGAGTTCCGAGGAGGGCGACGACCCGGGCACCCCGGTCGGCCGCCTCGTCGAGGCGGCCCGTCAGACGGGACAGTGGGACGCGGTCGAAATGTATCCCAAATCGCGAGCGATGTGGGGCAAGATCTGTGGCCACGTCCTCGGCGACAAGTTCTCAGACGTCAACGTCACCGAGGATGGCAAAGTTCGAATCGGCAAGCTCGATGCCGAGCAGATGGAGATGTGGAAGAGGACGCGACCCTCCGAGTACGAGGTGTTGTTGCGGGCCCTCGCCGTCGCGATCCAGGTCGGGGCGGACGGTCGCTCGCGTCGAGGGGTCTTCCACTCGATCGTCATCGCCGATCCCGCCGACTATCTCACGGCCGTGCAGGTCAAGAAGCTCCAGGAAGTTTTCGAGAGCGCCGCCCAGAAGTCCGGGATCGTAACCCTGCGCGGAGCGTGATGTCCGACGAGCAACCATCCCTCTTCGCGGCCCGGGGGCCCGAGATCGGCGAGATCGAGGCGTGGTGCCTCCAGCGGGGGATCTTTCCGGTGATCGGCGTCGACGAAGCGGGGCGCGGACCCCTCGCAGGGCCAGTCTACGCCGCCGCCGTCGTCCTCGATTGCCGAGAGCAGCCCGACTGGCTAGAAATCCTCGACGACTCGAAGAAGCTCAAAGCGGAAGTACGAGAGGAGGCCGCCGGGCTCATCAAAGAGCATGCGCTCGCTTGGGCGATCGCCCGCCGAGACCACGATGTCATCGACGACATCAACATCCTTCAGGCCTCCCTGCGGGCGATGGAAGATGCCGTCGAGCAAGTGTGTGCCGCGATCGACACCTCGATCCAGCGGGTCTTCGTCGACGGAAATCAACCGATCCGGACCGAGGTCCCTCAACAGCCTCTGGTGAAGGGGGACGGACGAAGCTACCACGTCGCAGCGGCGAGCATCCTCGCCAAAGTGGCCCGCGACCAGGAGATGTTGGAGCATCACCTTCGATGGCCGCACTACGCGTTCGACAGCAACAAGGGGTACGGCACCGCGGCGCACCGCAAGGCGATCGCGGAGATCGGTCCCTGCCCGATTCACCGTAAATCGTTCGGCGGTGTGCGCGAGTACCTCAGCCAGTCATAGCCGCCCGCTCGCATCGAACGCGTTTCGGTAGTGCCGGATCACCAGAGGATCCAGCTCGACGGCGATCACGTCGAACCGTGCCATCGCTCCCCGCAAGCGGTTGCGGAGAATGTAGAGCTGAGCCAACTTCACCAATTTCTTGCGTTTTCCGCCGTGGACGTGCAGCTCCGGAGGAAACGGACCCGCCGAGGCGGCGCTCTTCACCTCGACAAACGCCAACAGCTGGATCGTCCGGCCGTCCCACTCCTGCGGACGTGCCGCCACGATGTCGATCTCTCCGAGCTTCTCGCGCCAGTTTCTGTCGAGGATCTCCCAACCCTCTTCGACGAGATACCGTACGGCGATCTCTTCTCCCTTCGAGCCTACCCAGTCCTTCATGCCGACCTCCGAAATCGATGGAGGGGAAATTCCCTCCCAACGTTTTCGGCCGCCTGCGCTCAGCGTTGCGAACTTTTTTTCGGCTCGGCCGCTTTTTCAGCCAGGGCGCGCTCCATATGCTCGCGGAACGGGATTTCTTCGAAGGTCTTCCAGACCAACTCTCGCAGTTGGTACGTGGCTGGGTCGAGCTCGGCTCCTTTCTCGGAGAGCTCGCTCGGCGTCCCTTCGATGTAGAGGACGTAGTTGCCCCAGCGTTCGACGTACAGGCGTTCGCCTTCGAGGCTTGCGCAGGTGGATTCCCCATGCTTCCCCGCTGCCGTGGCGATTCGAGCGTCGGGATACCGCTGCTGCGAGATCTGCACGAGGCCGCGGTAGAACTCTTCGGCCTCGGCGATCTCGTCCCACGCGGTGAGCAGCACCAGGGCGACCGAGCCGTCTTCTCGCTCGAACGCCAGCACCCGGTCTCCATCCCAGCCCTCGGCGGCTTTGGCCGGACTGATACCCTGGGGCTCGTGGGCCTTTAGAAACTGGAGAATCTGGAACTCTCCTAGCACCGAGTCGTAGATCTTACGGTAGCCGGGCAGGGCGGGCTCGGCGCGGAACGACAGATGGACCGGCTCGTCGCCAGCGAAGTAGCGCTCCGGGTGGATGATCTGTTCGGTGGAGACGGGCGGGTTCTCGTAAATCTCGTCGACCTCGGCCCACGTCCGGCCCGAGCGTGCCATCACGATGAAACGCATCCCCGCGAAGTACGGGAAGACCAGGGACTCGCGGAAGATTGCCGGAGCCTTGGAGAGGGCCGACTCCCCCACCGCGAAATCGGCACCGCCAAACGAGCCCGCGAGCTGCTCCATGCCAGCAAGATCGTCGAACGAAAGCTGGGTGAGCATGTTGGCTGCGAACGGAATGTCGACCAGGCTGACCCGGTTGCCTTGCGGGAGCTGCCCCTGTTCGTAGAGCGAGAAGTCGAACATCAGTACCGTCGCGTCCCCCTCGAGCAGGGCCGAACGCGCGAGGGCGAAGTCGGAGTTCTCCATCGTCGAGAACGGCTCCTGCATCGCCAGGATGTCGAAATGTTGGTCCTGCAGCGCGTGAAAGATCTCGTGCGCCATGGCAGGTCGCTGCAGTCCGAGCGGGATCCCCTCCATGATGTAGAGTTCCTTCGTCGTCTGATCGTAGAAACCCGCGATCTGCTCGGTCAGAACGTCGAGCAGGACCTTTTTGTAATCGAGATCCTGCGGGATCACCCCGAGCCTCTTGTAAACCTTAGCTTCCGCGGCGATGTCGTCGTCGCTCACCTCCTCGGCCAGCTTCGAGACGAGCACCGCGCGAAGCTCCTCTCGCTTCTTGATCCCCTTTTTGAACGGCCCCTTCGCCTCGAGGCCTCGGATCTTTCCGACCTTCTCCGCGATCTCGTCCGCGGTCTCCAGCAGCTCCTCCTCCGATGTCGGGGGGGCTTGCGACCCGGTGGGGCCAGCGGTTTCGGGAACATCCTGGGCGCCCGCGGGCAGAGCGACAGCGAGGAGAAGGAAGCAAAGAACGGTCGTGCGAGTCACTGGGGCTCCGGGGCTCGTCCCATGGCATTGAGCAACGTCGTCGGCGACGAGTCTATGCCATCACTCCCTGCCTGTCGCGTCGCCTCGGGGCCGAGAGTTCGCCGTCGGCGAGCGGAAAGTAGCCCGACGTCCGACCTAAATGCCCGTGTTCGGGGGACATTCGAGGCCTGGGGTGGCCAGCGATGGCGCGGTGAAGGGCGCTGCGCGAAGATTTTATTGTGAAGGCGAGTTTTCTGGTCCATAGTGGTCGACGTCAACAACGTTGAGAAACGAACCCTTTGGTGGGGTTCGACCTCAGCGGCCCTGGTGGGCATGCAAATCTCGAATGAGATCGAAAGAGGAGTCGATATGAAGATTCGTGCACTATTCGCTATCGCTGCACTCGCCGGTTCCGTCGCTTGCAGCGGCGGAGAAAAGAAGCCGGACGAGCCCGAAACCGAAACGTCGGTCGAAGTCGAAACCGAGACGGAGGTCGAGACCCCCTCGGGTGAGTCGGAGACCGAGACCGAGTACGAGAGCGAGACCGAGACCGAGGGAGATCCGGCCGAGAGCGCTCCGATGGAAGAGGGCGCTGAGGGCGCCGAAGGCGCTGAGGGCGGCGAATAATCGCCTACCGCAAGGAGAATCAGTTCATGATCAAGCGATTGACGTTGGTTTTGTTTGCTGCGGCTCTTTCTCTGAGCGTGGCGTGTTCGGGTGGCGACAAGAAGTCGGACGAAGCTCCGGCCGAGCAGCCCGAGAGTGCCCCGATGGAGGAAGAGGAAGCTGAAGAATCCACCGAGGAAGCGGTCGAAGAGACCGCCGACGAGATGGAGGACGCGGCCGAAGAGGCCGTCGACGAAATGGAAGACGCCGCCGACGAGGCGGAGGACGAGATCGACGACTGAGCCTTCTCGCGACGCTTTGGAGAGGCCGGCGCAAGCCGGCCTCTTCCATTTTCTTGGATCGTCGATTGTGCTCGGGTGATTATTTGCAAAATTTTGTAAATATCTTTGAAGCGGGCGAAGGGTTCCTCTACATTGATGCTCAGATGGGTTTCACGGTCGACCCGTGAAGGTACTTGACGGTCCGATGCCCATGCGGGCAAAGTTGGCCGACGTTCAACTGGAGTTAGAGATGCGAGTACAGAGACGGCTCGGTGTGTTGGTATCGGTGGCCCTGACGACGCTGGCGCTCGGCCTGATGGCCGGGTGCGCGGACGATCTGTACGCGGATTGCCAGCTCGATCCGAATTCGCCCGATCCCGCGATCTCCACGTGCGGCTCCGACGACGGTCCGTCGCGTGGCTGCGTGGTGGAGAACGATCTGGCCTGCGACACGCGGGCATGTGGTCGCTACCAGGGATCGACTCCCTTCTGCACCAAAGCGTGCACGGACGATGGTGACTGCCCTGCGGGTGCATGTCGTGAGTTCGTCTTTCAGTCGGGGCGCAAGTTCTGTGTCGCCGACGAGACTCTGATGTGACCAGGGCGACGCCCCTTTCCCCCGATAATCGAAGAGAGCACCGTGGTGTGCGATGCATCGGTGCTTCGCTCTGCCCGTGCGGATACGTCGCTCCGTTTCGCGTGCCCTCGCGGAGAGATGAGCCGAAGCGCGGGATCCTCGCCTGTTTCGGGGGTGTCAACGGCTTGACGCCGTAGGGGGCCTCGGGTAGCGTGATTTCGCTCAGGAATGTGTGCTTTTCGCACAGAAAGAATGAAAATCGGTTACGCAGCGCAACACGAATCGACCGCGAGACACAGCAGTGGTCTTGCGCTTCGATTGGGGTTGTGTGCGCACCGAACGGTCCCAATGCGGGAGACTCGACGACATGTTTCGTAGGCCCATCGCAGTAGCTGCCTTCCTGGCAGTCGTACTTCCCTTCAGCGTCGCAGCGCAGGACGAGGGCGGGATGAGTTTCGGTGAGGAGGATGTCGAGCCCGTTGCGGCCCAGGCGGATCCGAACAATCCGAACGCGAAGATCATCGAGGAGGGCAAAGCTCTCTACGAGCAGAAGAAGTACGACGAAGCGTCGTTGCTCTTCTTCAAGGTGCTCAACACTTCGGACGCCGGGGCGGAGGTCTACAAGGCCGAGGCCCAGTACGAGTTGGCCAAGACGCTGCTCAAGATGGAGCTGTATCAGGGCGCGCTGAGCTACTTCGGCAAGATCGTGGACGAGGGGGAGACGCATCCGTTCTTCATCCCGACCCTGCGTGGCCTCGTGGTCCTCACTGACGAGGTTGCCGAGGATCCGCTCTTGATGGAGCGCCTCGCCGCCTACCGAGATTTTTCCACCGACGTCCCCGAGAAATACCGCGACCGGTTCGCGTACCTGGTGGGGCGTTACCTCTACACGCAGCTCGAAGTCGACGCCGCGCTCGAGCTGCTCAATCAGGTGACGCCGAGAAGCAACGACTACGTCAAGGCGCGCTACATCGCGGGCGTCACCCACGTCGCGAACTACGACGCGCAGCCGGCCGTCGCCGCCTTCAAGGACGTCCTTCGCGTGCTCACGCCCAAGAAAGACGCGGGAGAACTCAGCGAAGACGAACAGCGTCTCTACGAGATGGCGAACCTCGCGATGGCCCGCGTCTTCTACTCTACCGGGCAGTACGACCAGAGCCTGAAGTACTACGGCCAGGTGTCGCGACGCTCGGAGCGGTGGCCAAGCGCACTGTTCGAATCGAGCTGGGCCTACTTCCAGGTCGACCAGTACAACAAGGCGCTGGGCAATCTGCACACGCTCAACAGCCCGTTCTTTGCGAACCAGTACTTCCCGGAAGGCCCGATCCTGTCGTCGGTGATCTTCTTCTACAACTGCAAGTACGACCGCGTTCGCGCCGTGCTCGACGAGTTCATGTACGAGTACGAACCGATCCTCGTCGAGGTCGAGAACGTCCTCGCGACGAGTGGGGAAGATCCCGACGCGATGTACGAGTGGTTGATCCTCGTCCGTGAGGGGGGGCAGACGCCCGAACTCATGCAGGTCGCGAACACCGCGCTCGACGACGAACAGATCAGTCGAAAGCTCGCCCTCATCGACGCGATCCAGAAAGAGATCGAGAAGATCGGGGACATGCCCAAAGGCTGGACCAACAGCGGGTTGGGCAACACGCTCGTTCAGGACAACGAGCTGGCGATCTCCTTCGCGAAGAGCGACGCGGGATCGATTGCCACACAGCGCCTCGAGCGCGTGCAGCGTGAGCTGCAGGACTACGTCCTCGAGCAGGAGAAGATCCTGTTCGAAGTGACGCGGGCCGAACGCGGAGAGATCGAGGCAGACTTGAGAAGTCAGCAGGACGTGGAAGCCAACGTCACCGCCAAACCGTCGATCGACGTCTCCGACGAAGAGCTCTACTGGACCTTCGAGGGCGAATACTGGCGTGACGAGCTCGGTTTCTATCTGTTCACCGTCAACTCGGAGTGTTCGCGCTGATGAGTCGGCGAACCGCGGGACGACCCCGCGCAGGAGTGAAGCACATGTCGAAGTTCGAGATTCGAAAGCCCTCTCGTTGGATGCGGGGTACCGCCAGCGTCATCGCAGCGCTGGCGCTGTTCGTTATGGCCCCCGCCACAGCGACCGCTCAGGCCGAGGAAGACAAAAAGGAGATCGCCGTCGAGGCGACCGCCGTCAAGAAGGAGTCGCGCGAGAAGCTCGACACCTCGACGAAGCCGAAGGACATCTTCGTCGTCGAAAAACAGATGCAGAGCGTCAAGAAGATCGACGAGGGCATCGTCCGGATGAAGCGGCTCATCGACCGAGCCGCCAAGAACAACCCGGAGCGCGCCGAGTTCCTCTTCAACCTCTCCGAACTCTACTGGGAGAAATCCAAGTGGTACGAGCAGGAGTCGTTCGCCAAGCAGGACGAATGCTACAAGCTCCAGGACGCCGGGCAGGAAGGTAAGGCCAAAGCGTGTGAGGCGTCGCGCAAGCAGATGCTGCAGGAGTCTCAACGACTTCGCGAGTCCTCGGTGGAGCTGTATGTCGACATCATCCGGAACTATCCAGAGTTCAAAGATCTAGACCAGGTCTACTATTACCTGGGCGCCAACCTGATGGAGATTGGCAAGCGCGACGAAGCGCTCGACATCTTCCGTCGTCTGATCGCCGACTACCCGCAGTCCAAGTTCGTCCCGAACGTGCTTCTCGCCTTCGGCGATTACTACTTCGACAAGGACGACATGGACTCGGCGCTCAAGGCCTACAAGCGCGTCCGCAAGTACCCGAAATCGAGCGTCTACGGCTACGCCCGCTACAAAGAGGCGTGGTGTTACTTCAACCTCGAGGGCAAGGAAAAGGCGCTCGACACGTTCCTCGAGACCCTGAAGATCGCCAAGGAGAACCCGCAGGTCTCGACGAGCAGCGGTCTGCAGCGACAGACGCGAAAGGACATCGTCCTCACGTACTCGTTCTTCGGCGCGCCGGAGAAAGCGATCCCGTTCTTCAAGCGGATCTCGGGTAACGAAGAAAACGAGTGGCTCGAGATGGGCGAGCGGCTCGCCGTCATGTACGCGGACAAAGGTAATCCGACCGATTCCACGCGCCTGTTCCGCGAGCTGATTCGCCTCAACAAGGACAGCGTCGCGACGATCCGATATCAGAAGGAGATCGTCCGTAACACGACGACGATCAACTCCTACTCCAAGGAGTCGGTGGAGGAGCTGGTGCGCCTCATGAAGCTCGTCCAGCTCGGCGACGCCGGCAAGTTCGCAGACCTCGACAAGGAGAAGTGGCCGCAACAAAAGGCGCAGGTCGAAGAGATGATCCGCGCGTGGTCGACCACGTACCATCGAGAGGCGCAGAAGACGAAGAACGCCGACCTCTACGCGATGGCGTACTTCCTCTACAAATTCTACCTGGAGACCTTCAAGGACACCGAGAAGGAATACCAGATGACCTTCTTCTACGGGGAGCTCCTCTACAAGCTCCAGAAGTGGGAGGAGGCCGCGACCGCGTACGAACGCGTCGTCGAGATTCAGCCCAAGGGCGAGTACACGAACGAATCTGTGCACGGCCTGGTGCTCTCCTATTTCAAGATCGTCAGCATCTCCGAAGAGCAGGCTGACCTGAACAAGCGTAACGAAGAGCTGCTCGCCTCCACCGAAGAGGACGAGGACGGCAAGAAGAAGGACGACAAGCCGAAGCCTCCCCCCACTCCGAAAGAGATCCCGGATCTGCACCAGCGCCTGATTCGGGCGTGCAAGCTCTACTCGGAGCTCAATCCGGACGGCGAGCGCATCGTCGACGTGAAGTACACGATGGCGCGCGTCTACTACGACTACGACCACCTCGAAGAGGCGATCGTCGCGTTCAAGGACATCGCGTACTCGCACCCTGAGCACCGCCTCGCGGTCATCGCGGCGAACCTCCACCTGGACGCGCTGAACATTCTGAACAAGTTCGACGAGCTCCACGCTGCGGTTCTCGAGTATCTCGAAAAGCGACCGATCCAGGATGAGGCCTTCATCGAAGACCTGGTCGCCCTCGACTCCTCGATCCGCTTCAAGAAGTGCGACATCCTCCAGGAAGAGGAGAAGTGGAAGGAGACGGCGGCGTGCTTCGTCGCTTTCTACAAGGACTTCCCGCAGGCCGAGCTCATCGACAAGGCGCTCTACAACGCTGCGCTCGCCTACGAACGTCAGCGTGAGCTCGGCAAGGCGATCCAGGTTCGTATCTTCCTGCTGAAGGACATCCCGGAGTCGCCGCTCGCGCCCAAGACCCTCTACATGATCGGCGGTAACTACCATGCTCTCGCCGTCTACTCGGAAGCGGCGAAGTTCTACGAACTGTATGCGGAGAACTACCCGAAGCTCGACGACGCCGAGAAGGCGCTGTCGAACGCGGCGACGTTCCGACACGGTCTGGGTCAGCTCGATCTCGCGGTGAAGAACTTCGAGAAGTATCTCGAGCTCTACGGCGCACGTGACGAGAAGCGCTCGGCGGAGGTCTACTTCTTCATCGCCGAGATCTACGAGCAGCAGGGCGATTCGAAGAAGGCCTTCGATCAGTACAACAACTACATCCGCAAGATGGCGAAGAAGGGGACCCCCGACCATCTTCTTCAAGCGCATGTCCGGATCGGACTGCACTACGAAAAGCAGGGGGGCAAGTCGAACCATCGCAAAGCGATGTCGTGGTTCGAGAAGACGCTCAAGAAGTTCAACTCGTACAGCAAGTCCGAGCAGGAGGCGATGAAGGCGGGCCGCGACGCTGCGGCGCAGGCCAAGTTCATGTTCGGCGAGGAACAGTTCCTCGAGATGCAGGCGATCAAGATCGACTCGCAGGACGAGAAGAAACTGAAGAAGATCCTGGAGAAGAAGACGAAGCTCGGCGCCGAGGCGGAGAAGACGTTCAAGAGCGTCATCGAGTTCAACCGTCCCGACTGGGCGATCGCCGCCTTCTACCGCATCGGAGCGGGTTACCAGGACTTCGCGGAGAACATCCGTAACTCGCCGATCCCCAAGCGCCTCACGTACGACCAGAAAGAGATCTACAAGGGTGTCCTGGAGGACGCGGCGGTGAAGGTGGAGGAGAACGCGGTGGAGGCGTACAAGGGCGCGCTTCTGATCGCCCGCGAGAAGAGCTGGTTCAACGAGTACAGCAAGAAGGCGGAGATCGCCCTGGCGCAGCTGCGCCCCAAAGAGTTCCGTAAGCCTTCGGAGCTTCGCGCGGAGCCGACGTATCTGGCCGACGGTCTGACGCGCACGGCCTTCATCAAGGAAGTCAAAGACGACCGCGAGGTCGAGAATCTGTTCGGCGGCGAAGCCGAGCCCGGTACGGTCGAGCCTAGCGCTCCGACCTCCCAGCGCTGAGGAGAGCGACCGATGACGAAGAATTTTTTCAGGAAGATGGCCATCGTGTCGATCGTCGCGCTCAGCGTGGCGTGTTCGGGGAACAAGGGGACGAAGAAGGACCCGGATCCGACGACGAGTCAGCTCGGTGCGACGGAAAACAAGAAGGCGATCGAGGCCTTCGAGAAGGCGTCGGCCGCCTACGAAAAGGGCGGTGATGCGGCGCTCGATCAGGTGGAAGGGCACCTGCGCGAGGCGTTGGACCAGGACAAGAACTTCGGCAAGGCTTGGTTCAACCTCGGGGTCGTCGCCGAGAAGAAGGGCGACAAGGCCGCGGCCAAGGAGCACTACGAGAAGGCGATCGCAGTGTCGCCGAGCCTGGGAGCACCGCTGGTGAACCTGGGGATGATGGCCGCCGAGGACGGAGACAAGGCGACGGCGCGGGATTTTTTCCAGCGTGCGGTCGAGGCGGACCGATTCAACCCGGACGCGCACAGCAACATCAGCGTGTTCTACCGTGAGCAGGGTGATTTCAAGGAGGCGGTGAAGCACGCGCGCCTCGCGCTCGCCGGCAACGCGGAGAACCTGGACGCCTACGCGAACCTGGCGCGGATCTACTACCGCCGGGGGAACTACGACGTGGCGCTGCTGGTGGCGCTCAACGCGCTGAAGATGGACGAGACGAAGGCGGACATCCACAACATCGTGGGCCTCGTCTGGCTGGCGAAGAACGACGTCACGGAAGCGATTCGGAACTTCCAACGCGCCATCGAACACGACGCGAATCACGTGCCGGCCCACATGAACCTCGGGGCGATCGTCCTCAACGTCCGTGACTACGAGCGGGCGATCGGACACTTCGAGAAGGTCCTCGCGCAGCAACCGAAGAACTGGGATGCGAAGATCTCGGTGGCGGTGGCGAAGCGGGGCATGGGGGACCTGGCGGGCGCCGCGGCGATCTATCAGGAGGTGAAGGCCGCCGACCCGAGCAACGCGCTCGTGGAGTTCAACCTGGGGGTGCTCGAGCACGAGCACCTCGCGCAGAACGCGATGCTCGGGACGACCGATCCGCCCGAGGATCCGATCGAGCAGATGGAGTGGACGATCAAGAACATGCAGGCAGCCCTGGAGCACTATCAGAAGGGCGTCGATCACTACCGGACGTTCCTCTCGATGGAGGGGGCATCGCCCGAAGCGCGTGAAGATGCACAGACGCGAATTGGACAGGTGCAGCAGATCATCGATCTGACGAGTGAGCAGATTCCGCAGCTGCAGCAGCAGAAGGAGCAGATCCGTCAGGATCTCGCCGCGGAAGCTGCCGCGATCGAGGCGGAGAAGAAAGCCGAAGCGGAAGCCGCGAACCAGCCGCCGGAGGGAGGGGCTCCCGCCGAAGGTGGAGACGGTGCCGAGGGCGCTCAGTGACGATCGCACTGTGCCTGCGGCTTTTGCCGCCGAAACTGGTGTGCTACTCTCTTACCAGGTCATACGCAGAAAAAATCACGTTCCGCGAAACTTTTTCGGAACATCGAGCACGCGACGTTGTCATGAAGAGGGACAGCGGCGGTCGTCGCTACGACGTAGGAGAAGAGGCATGAAGAAGCTCATCGCATCAGTAGTCTTCGTAGGGTTCGCCGTTCCCGGGTTCGCGTTCGCACAGGACGCGCTTCCGACGGCGGGTGAAGCCATGGGCGGAGCTGGGGGAGACGGAAACGTCGTCTACAAGAAAGAGACGGAGTACGACTTCGAAGCCGACGACGTGGAGGGCAACCTGGTGAAGCCCGACGAGGCGAACATCACCGGTGAGCAGCACTCGAAGACGAGCAGCCTCATCAAGATTCGCCAGGACTTCATCCCCGAGATGCTGAAGAGCGTCGAGGACATTTGACGATCGCCATTTTTGGACACCGGCCGGTATGCCCCATAGGGTGGGGAGAATCCGGTCACCGACTTCTGCAGGAAGAATAGGCCATGGGCAACAGCGTACTGCGCGTTGAAGTCATCCAGGGAGGAGAGGTAGTACGAACTGAGGAGCTCGACCAAGATGTCATCAAGGTCGGCAAGCTCTCGAGTTCGCACCTCCGCTTGGAAGATCCGAATGTCTCTCGAATCCACGCCGTAATCGAACGGTCGGGCGATGGACAGTTCAGCGTCATCGACCTTGGTAGTGCGACTGGCACGTACGTCAATGGCGACAAGGTCACGAAATCCGAGATCGCTGCGGGCGACGAGCTCCAGTTCGGAGACACCACGATCCGCATCGACATCGTCGACGCGAGTGCCGTCGCGGCAGCGGCAGCCGAAGCGGCTGCGGCCCCGGCGGCCTCCGTGGCAGCGTCGACGGCGGCTACGGCCGCGGCGCCGACGGGTGTTTCTGCCGAGGTACCGGCGACGGCATCTCAGTCGATGCCGGTCGCTGGCGTCGTGGACGACGACGGGTTGGTGACGATCGCCGACGGGACCCGGGTGGAGCCGTACACGATCCAGGGCTACTACGACGAGGCAGGGAACTACATTCCCGGCTATTACGACGAAACGGGAGCCTACCATCTCGGTTACGGTTACTACGACGACGGTGGGCAGTGGCAGGTCACTTACGGCTACTACGACGCCAGCGGTGAGTGGATCGAGACCGATTCCCCCGTCTCGTCGGTGGCGCCGGAGGCGAGCGACTACGCCCTGCACGGTGAGAGCCACGCAGGGTACGCCACCGGAGGGCTCGGCGAAGAGACCTCCTGGTTGCTCGGTCACGTCAACGACCGTGAAGTGCTCCAGGAGTCGTTCTTCTCCGATCGCGGCGGCGATACGCTCGAAGTGGCGATGATCTGGCGAGACCACGTCTTGTCGGTCAACAGCTATGAGGGCAAGGCGCGCAACGTCACGATCGGTCCGAACGAGGAGAACGACTTCGTGCTTGAGGACCCGTCCTTCACCGAAGACAAGTTCCCTCTCTGCGTCACGGACGGTGCGGGCTACGCGGTGACTTTCACCGGCGACATGACCGGAACCGTGAGCGACGGTGACGAAGTCTTCTCGCTGAGCGAGGCGATCGACCGCGGGCTCGCACGACGTAGCGCCGAGGTCGGCAATGGCTACGCGATCCCTCTGTCGTCGCGAACGAGCGTCCGCGTGGACGTCGGCGAGACGACGTTCCTCGCGCACTTCACGGATCTGCCGGTCTTGATCGGAGCGGGGGGCTTGCCGTTCGACACGGCTCCGCTCCCCTACATCGGGGTCAGCGCCGTCGCGCACATCCTCTTCCTCATCCTCGCGATGACGATGCCGGATGCGGCGCGAAGCCTCGACCTCGATGGCTTCCAGGCCAACGACCGCTTCGTCCAGCTCATGATCACACCAGAGCAGGAAGAAGAGGAAGAGCCCGATTTCATGAAGGACTCGGGGGACGAGGAGGCTGCCGCCAAGCACAAGGGCGAAGAGGGCAAGGCCGGTAAGGAAGACTCCGAGCAGGCCGACAAGAAGCTCGCGATCAAAGGTCCCAAGGACAACGAAGATCTCGAGCTGAAGAAGGCGCAGGACATGGAGGTCGCCATGAACGCTGGTATCGCCAGCGAGCTCATGGTCGCGAGCCCCTGGGGCACCACCGACACCTCCATCGGCAGCGACGCCATCCACGCGCTCGGCAATCTGCAGGGTGACAGCTTCGGCGAAGCCCGCGGATTCGGCGGTCTCGGTCTGCACGGTGCAGGTCGTGGCGGTGGCGGCATCTCCGAGCGCGGTATCGGACTCGCGAACGTCGGGACCGCCGGTCGCGGTGGCGGTGGTCGCGGTGGCAAGGGCTACGGCAAGGGCGCCGGAGACCTCGGCGAGCGCAGCGCGCGCGTCCCGAAGATCGTCCCCGGTAAGCCGGTCGTTCAGGGGTCGCTGGACAAGGAGATCATTCGTCGCGTCGTGCGCCAGCACCGTAACGAGATCAAGTACTGCTACGAGTCCGAGCTTCAGAAGAACAAGAACCTCGGTGGTCGCGTCGTCGTTCGCTTCACCATCTCGGCGACCGGGTCGGTCGTCTCCGCGGTGGTCAAGGAGTCGAACCTCAGCAATGCCACGGTCGAGCGGTGCATGACCGGCAAGATCCGACGCTGGGTCTTCCCCGAGCCGAAGGGCGGCGGGATCGTCATCGTGAACTACCCGTTCAACCTCAGCTCCTGAGGCTGCGACCTCGGAACGAAGCAAAGGCTGCCGACCTCGGCAGCCTTTTTCTTTTCGGGTCGGCCCCGAAGATTTGCCCGATCCGGGCGAACGACTCCGTGGTGAACAACGGCCGTTGCGGGTTCGGAGGATCGTCGGCTATCATGCCGCCATTGGAACGAGCCTCCACCACTGAAAAGCAATTTTCGACGGCACCCTGCGTGCCGTGCCGATGGCGGCGGAATCGTCAGCCCGACCCTTTGGAGACAATGCGATGGTAGCATCGATGTTCAGAAGCCGGTTCGTTGGAGTCTTCGCCGCCGCCGTGGTGTGCGTGGTGAGTGCCTCAGGCTGCGAGAGCATGGACCGCGCCGAAGCGGTTCGCTCGATGAATGCGGGACTCGAGGCGCTGGAGCTCGGGCGGACGATGGACGCAGTGAGCGAGCTCAAGGCGGCGGCCCAGAAAGATCCGACCTACGCGGAACCGGCGTACTATCTCGGGCAGATCTACCACATGAAGCTCGAAGAGCTGCAGAACGCGGAGACACACTACCGCGAGGCGCAGCAGCGCGACCCGGAGAACCCACAGATCGCCTACCGTCTCGGCGCGGTCCTCGCGGATCAAAACAAGTGGAGCGAGGCCGAGGGATCGTTTCAGCAGGCGGTCCAGAAGGACGCCGAGTTCGCGAAAGCCTGGTTCCGACTCGGCATCTCTCAGGAGATGCAGTCGAAGTGGGCCGAAGCGGTCGACTCCTACATGGCTTCGATCCGCGCCAACCCTCGGATGCGAATGGACGACGAAGACCCGGGTGGCGCGGCCTATCACGCGCTCGGCGACATCTACATCCGCTTCGGGTTCTACGACAAGGCGCTCGAGGTTTACGAGAACGGCATCGCGAACAACGACATCGACTCGCGTCCGATGAAACCTGCGCGGCTGTATCAGGGGCGCGGCGTGGCGCAGCTCAAGGCGCGCAAGTTCCCGGAGGCGGCTCAGTCTTTCAAGAAGGCGCTGGAAGTCGACGGTGGCATGTACACCGCGATCTTCAACCTCGCCGTCGCGCACATGGCGATGAATCAGACCGAGGAGGCCGTTGCGGGGTTCAACGAATTCACGCAGCGAGCGGATCCGGCGGTCGACGAGGCGCGCATCATCGCGGCTCAAGGATTCATCCAGCAGATCAACGAGAAGAAAGAAGCAGCAGAAGAACAGCAGAAATAGGCGTGTCGAAGTTCCACGGGCGCTGGGCGGTCGGGTTTGCTCGATCGCCCATCGCCGTGTTAGTCGCATAGCGCAACGCTCCAAGGCACTTACGGACATCCCCTCCCCCCAACCAGGGACGCTCGATCGATGGACCGGGAAAATCAGGCTGAAAATTACCTCGCCAGGCTCGAAGAAAACCCACACGATCTGACCACGTTTGGTGAGCTCGAAAGGCTCTACGCGTCAGACTGGGCGCCGCTCGTCAGCATGCTGACCGAGCGGGCCGAAGACCTTGGACGGACCGAAGTGTCCGCTCGCTTCCTGTTGGAAGCCGGCCGGATCGCGGAGCTCCGTCTTCAGGACGAAGAGCTGAGCGGGGCGCTGCTCGATCGCTGCGCGACGATGGCGAGCGGGACGGAGGTCGATCCCGAAGCTCGGATCTTCCTCCTCGCCCATCAGGGGCAGTGGGAGTCGATGCTGGATTACTTCGGCCAGGCGGTCGAGTCGGTGCCGAGCGACAGCCAGAAGAGCCGGCTCTACTTCCGCATGGGGTCGATCCTCGAGGAAAAACTCGAGGACTACGACGAGGCGGACACCGCATATCGTTGGGCGGTCGAGCTCGACAAGGCGAACACCGCGGCGCGTTGGGGGCGTCAGGGGCTCGCTCGTCGGCAGGAGAACTGGACGAGCCTCGCCGAACTGCTTTACGAGCAAGCAGAGTCTGCGCAGACCGTCGAACGCCAGCTCGAGGCTCTGCTGGACCTCGGCGACGTCTATCGTCTTCAGTTGGGTCAGCCCGAAGAAGCAGCACAGTGCTACGCGAATGTCTATGAATTCGACGCGGCCAATCCGAGAGCGCGCGAAGGGCTGACGGCCCTCGGGTACGAACTCGAGGCTGCTCCGGCAGACGAAGTGCCGACCAACGGGGAAGCTCTCTCCGATGCCGAATCGGAGGTGGAGTTCAACGACGACGCCACCCAGATGATGACCACCTCACCGGCGGTCCTGCAGGACGAAGAAGAGAGGGAAGCTGCCGACGCCGACGGAGTCGTAGGCTTTGCGGTGGAAGCGGAAGACGACGACGAGCTCGTGTTGAACGAGGATTCGACGGGCTTCGTCGAGGCATCGGAAGTATCCGAACTCTCCGAAGTCTCGTTGGTGGAAGAAGAACAGCCACCGGCGCTTCCGGGCGAGGTCAGCGATGGCGACGCTTCGGAGGTCGACGTCGAGTCGAGCGAGGTGGAACTCAGCGACGTCGACGAGGCGGAAGACGACTCGGACGGAGACTTCGAGGCGGCAGCGGAGGTATCCGAGCAGGAGGACGCACTCGAGGGCGACGCTGACGACGACGAAGACGGCGAAAGTCTCGAGGCGATCGAGAGCGAAGTGGAGCTCGTCGAGGAAGAGCTGGTCGAAGAGCCTGAACAGGTCGTCGAGGACGAAGAAGACGATCGCCCCAACTGGCGGGACCGTTTCCAGGCACGCGTGAACGCGGGGTCGCTCGAGGATCTCGTGTCGGCAGCGCGCCTCGCCGCGCGCCACGACGCCGGAGCGTCGGCGATGAACGAGGTCTGGCAGACTGCGGTCGCCAACGGCTTGCATCGTGAACTGTGGGGCAAGACCCACTTCCTCGTCCGCGATCCGTCGGTGTGGGAAGCGGTGATGGCGGAGACTAACGATCCTGCGTTCGACGCGCGGATCGCGATCATCGATCTCGCCGATGTCGCCCGCGGACGAGAGATCGCAGGGGACAACGAACGAATCGCCGAGTTCCTGGAAGACATCGAAGCCGGAGAAGCGAACTGGCGCAAGTTCCAGCGTGCGCTGGAACAGCGTTACGATTCGCTCGGCGACGACGAGAAGGCGAAGCTCGTGTACACGCGGATGGCAAACGTCGCCGCGGCTCTGAAAGACTCCGACAAGGAGATGGACGCCTTGCGCCGCCTCGATCGGCAGATCAGCGGCGATCCGACCGTCCAGAGTCACCTCAAGCAGATCTACGCGGCCAGCGAGAAGTGGCCGATGTACGTCGACATCATCAAGAGCGAGGTCGCGGAGGTCCCCGACGACGACCCCGCCGAGAAGATCGACCTGCTCACCGAGATGGTCGCCGTCTATCGCGACCACATGAATCACGACATGATGGTCGTGAACACCTACAAGGAAATCCTCGAGATCGACGAGACGAACCTCGACGCGATCGACGCGTTGGTGGAGCTCTACGACAAGCTCAATCGTTCCTCCGAGCTCGTCGCCATGCTTCAGGCGAAGGCCGAGCTGGTGAAGTCGAAAGCGCGGAAGGTCGAGATCTGGTCGCAAATTGCGGAGCTCTTCCTCGAGAAGTTCCGCAACCAGGCCGAGGCGATCAAGGCGTACGAACAGGTCCTCGAGATCGAGCCGTATCATCCGCAGGCGATCACGTTCCTCAAGGAGATGTACGAGAAGCGGCGCGATTGGGAGAGCCTGATCGACGTCCACAAACGTGAGATCGCGACGCTGGAGACGCCCGAGGAGAAGATCGCGGGTCTCAAGGAAGTTGCCTCTCTGGCGACCGATCGACTCCGGAAGCCGGAAGTCGCTACCGAGCTGTGGCTCGAGGTTCGCGAGATCGACGCCCGCGATCCCGATGCTCTCGACGCGCTCGAGACGCTCTACGAGAAGAGTAAGGATTACGACTCGCTCGGCTCCATCCTCGAGACGAAGGCCGAGGTGAGCGAGGATCCGGCCGAACAGATGAAGCTCTACCAGAAGATGGGGCTCCTCTATTCGGATCGACTGGACGATCCCGATCGCGCGATGCACGCGTGGCGTCTGGCCCTTCAGCTCGATCCCGATGATCTGAAGGCCCAGAAGTCGCTCGAACGGCTCTACATCGACAACCGTCGGTTCGACGAGCTCGAGGAGTTCTACGGCTCACGGGACGGTTGGTCAGATCTGGTCCGTCTCCTCGGCACGCTTTCGGGCACGATCAAGGAGGACGACGTCAAGATCGACCTCTTGCTACGGTCGGCTCGCATCTGGTCCGAGCAGCTCGAAGACACCGGGCGCGCCGAGCGCGACCTCGAGCGCGTCCTGCAGCTCGATTCGAGGAACGAACGTGCGGCACTGCTGCTCGAACCGATCTATCGGGCGTCCGACGATGCGCGGAAGCTCCAGGAAGTCTACGAGGTCATCCTCGATCACCGCACGCAACCGGACGAGCGCCGCGACTATCTGTTGAAGCTCGCCGAGCTGCACATGCGCGAGTTGGACGACCCGTCGACGGCGTTCGACTGGTACGCGGTAGCGTTCCGCGAAACCCCCGACTCGCTCGACGATCTGGCTACCCTGGAGGCCGCCGCGGGCGCTTCGAGCCGCTGGTCCGATCTCGTGCAGGTGTACGAGGAGGTTCTGCAGAGCGGGACGCTCGAGGACGAGCAGCAGCGCGATCTGCGCATGCGCGTCGGCCGGGTGCTCTCCGAAGAACTCGAAGACTTCGACCCGGCACTCGCCTATTTCCAGCAGGTCCTCGACCGTGACGATACGGACATCGAGGCTCTGACGGCCGTCGAGAGCATCTACCAGCGTGCCGAGCGCTGGGACGATCTCATGGCGATCTACGACCGCCGCATCGAGCTGACGGAGAACGAATCGGACCGGGTCGACATCCTCGCGGGGATGGCGCTCATCGCGGAGAAGCAGAAGGGCGATATCGAGACGGCGATCGCTCGTCACCGCGAAGCGCTCGAGATCGACCCGAACTACGAGCCGAGCTTGCGGCAGTTGCATCGGCTCTACTCCGAGCGTGAGCAGTACTCGGAGCTCGCCGCCGTAATTCGTCGCGAGATCGACATCATCGACGAACGCGCCGCAGCGCGCGGCGACGCTCGCGCCATGGTCGCCGACGTCGCGAGTTTCTTCAGCGGTGGGGCTGCCGCCGAGCCGTCGGAAGTCTCGCTCGACGGCGAGATCTCCGACGCGTCCCTCGAGAGCGAAATCTCCGATGGGATGCTGGAAGAGCAGAGCTCGGTCGGGCTCGACGAGTCGTCGGTTTCCGATGGCCTGGACGAGTCCTCCGCTTCGGACGCCGAAGAGCTGGCCGAAGGGACCTCCGATGTGGAGGATCTCCAGGAGGCCTCGGAGTCGGAAGTCTCCGAGAACGAAGACGAGTACGTCGCGGGAGCACCGATCTACACCGAGGAGGAGATCGAGCGGCTCGTCGAGCTTCACTACGAGCTCGGGGCGATCAGCAAGGAGCACCTGAACGACTTCGACACGGCGGTTCAGTCGTTGGGGCAGGTTCTCATCTGGCGTCCGAATCACGACGACGCGCGCGAGGCGATCGAGAGCTTCCTGATCGAGCCGGACCACCGGCCGTTCGTGGCGGCAGTGCTCGAGCCCGTCTACGAAGTGCATGGCGCGTGGGACGATTTGGTTCGCGCCCTCGAGGCTCGCGCGGAGTCTGCGAACGATTCGCAGCGCGAAGATCTCTACGAGCGAGTGGCGGGCATTCACCTTCACGAGCTCGGCGACGCTCGCTCGGCGTTCGACTCCTATGTCGACGTGCTGAAGACGAACGCCGCGAACAACCCGGCGCGTGCGCAGTTGATGCGCGTCGCCGACGCCTTGGAAGACTGGCACTCCTACACGGAACGGCTCGAAGAGGTCGTGAACGGTCTCGATGACGACGCGCTGCGCATGGCGTATGCGTTCGACATCGCGGACGCGTATGCCGATCGTCTCGAAGATCCGGAGAGCGCTCGCGCCTGGTACGAAAAGGTGCTCGAAGTCAGCCCGACCGACGAGCGCGCCCTCGAGGAGCTCGAGGCGCTCTTCACCCGGACCGAGCAGTGGGCGGAGCTCGAAGCGGTGCTCCATCGTCGGCTCGACATGACGACCGATCCGTACGACGCGCAAGACCAGAAGTTCCGGATCGCGCTCCTCAACGAAGAAGTGCTCGATCGGCCCGAAGCTGCGATCGACGTGTACCGCGAGATCCTCTCGGAGGACGCTCAGTCGCTGGCTGCTGTCGAATCGCTGAATCGTCTCTACGCCAACGAGGGGATGTGGGCCGAACTCGCAGAGAACCTGCGCGTGGAGCACGAGCTCGCCTCCGAACACTCGCGCCACGGCGTCCGAAACCGCCTGGCGCTCGTCTTGGAGCAGAAGCTCGCCGAGCCCGACTCCGCGGTCGATCTCTACGAGTCGGTCGTCTCCGAGGACCCCGACAACGAGTTCGCGCTCGAAGCTCTCGAACGGATGATGTACTCGCAGACCGCGCCGCGCGGTCGGATCAGCCGCATCCTGGAGCCGCTGTACATCGACGGCAACCAGTTCGACAAACTGATCGCCGCGCTCGAAGTTCAGGTCGACGCGTCGCGCGAGCCTTCGGAGAAGGTCGACCTCTTGCATCGCATCGCGGTGCTTCAGGAGACCCGCGCCCAGAACCTCTCGACCGCGTTCCGGACCTACTCGCGCGCGTTCCACTGGGACGTGGACAACGAGGCGACGCTTCAGCATCTCTACCGAATCGCTCAGCAGACGTCGGCCTACGAGGACCTCGTTTCCGTCTTCGAAAAGGAAGTGGAAGAACAGAGCGAACCGGCGGTGAAGCGGGAGCTGTTGCGACGCGCCGCCACCGTCTATCGCGACGTGCTCATGGAGCCGGAGCGGGCTACCGAACGGCTGCACGAAGTGCTGTCGTTCTACCCCGAAGACCTCGAGACGATCGAGGAGCTCGAGGCGGTCTACCGTGCGACCCAGGACTGGGAGAACCTCGTCACGGTGCTCGTCCTGAAGTCGGATCTGGTCGACGATCTCGACCAGAAGAAGCACTTGCTCAACCAGGCCGGAACCGCTTACGAGGAGTTCCTCGAGCAGCCCGCCGACGCGATCGAGGTCTACAACCGTATTCTCGAGCTGGACGCCGCGGATCTCGCCGCGATCGAGCGGCTCGAGGTGCTCTACGCGAGCCAGGATCGGTGGGCCGATCTGCTCGGAATCTACGAGCGAAAGGTCGCTCTCTCGGACAACGACGAGGCCCGAAAGGACCTCTACTACGCGATGGGCGCCATCCACCGAGAGGCGCTCGATCAACCGCTCGACGCGATCGACGTGTTCCGCAACATCCTGTCGATCGACGACCGTGAACTCGCCGCCTGGCAACAGCTCGACGAGCTGTTCCAGCAGACCGAGCAATGGCCGGAGCTCCTCGACGCGCTCGAGGCTCAGCTGCAGTTGTCGGCGCTCCCGGAAGATTCGCTGACGCTGAAGTATCGGATTGGACACCTGTTCGAGACTCAGCTTCACGACGTGCACAAGGCGATCGACACGTACGCCGAGGTCCTTACGCACGAGCCGGAGCACCCCGAGACCACCGCCGCCCTCGAAGGGCTCATCGAGCGGGGAGAGGAAGAGTCGCGTGCGGCCGAGGTCCTCGTTCCGATCTACCGGGACTCGATGCAGTGGGAGAAGCTCATCCACATCTATCGGCTGCAGATTCAGTCGACGGAGGACGTGGACACGAAGCTCGACCTCTATACGGAGATTGGAACGATCTTCGAGCATCGGCTCCAGGACGAAGCATCGGCGTTCGAAACCTACGCGCAGGCCCTCGATGTCATGCCGGCGCGGGTGGAGACGCTCAATACTCTGGAACGGCTGGCCGCGAACCTGAACGGTTGGGAGGTGCTCGTCGAGATCCTGGACGCGCAGCTCGAAGACACGGCAGATTACGACGCCGTGCGCTCCTTGAATCTGCGCATCGCGCGAATTCACGAGGAGGAGCTGATGCAGCCGGACGAGGCGATCGCACGCTTCAAGCGCGTGCTCGAGCTCGAACCGGACGACGAAGTCGCGATCCTCGCCCTCGATCGGCTCTACCAGCGGCAAGGCTACTGGGAAGAGCTCGCCGAGATCCTCCGGCTTCGGCTGCTGGACGCCGACCAAGACGAGGTTCTGGAGCTTCGGCTCCGACTCGGCGGCGTCTACCAGGAAGCGCTGGACGACGCGGAGCAGGCCCTCGAGGTCTACCAGTCCATCCTTATGGATCAGCCGGAGAACCCGCTCGCGATCGAGCGCCTCGAGCAGATGTTCATGTCGGGGCAGGCGGTCCAACAGGTCGCGGGAATTCTCGAGCCGTACTACTCCGACCGCGCCGAGCACGAGAAGCTGATCGGGATCTATCTGCAGCGTCGGGACATGCTCGACGACCCTCGCGAGATCTACGACATCTTCATGCTGGTCAGCCGCACGCTCCTGGTGGAGCTGGCAGACAAGAGCGACGATCCCGACGAGATTGCAGACTACAAGCTTCAGGCCCTGGCCACCTACGGTCAGGCCCTCGTGCAGCAGCCCGACGAGCAGCACGTCGTCGAAGAGGTGATGCGGCTCGCCGAGGAGACGGGAGCTTGGGCCGAGGCCGCCGGGGTCATGGCTGATGCGCTGGAGTCCGAGCACATCACGCCGGAAGCGTCGGGCCGCCTCTATTTCGCCCTCGCCACCATCTTCGACAAGCACCTCGGGCTCTTCGAGGAGGCCGAACAGTCGTACCTCTCGGTGCTGGAATTCGATCCGGGTGAACCGCGTGCGCTGGAAGCGCTCGACCGCATCTACGAAGGGCAGGGGCGTTGGGAAGAGCTCGCCGACATCCTGTCGCGCCGGATCGAGGGCCTCTACGACGAAGACGTGATCGTCGAGCTGCAGTTCCGACGAGCGCGTCTGTTCCAGGACCAGCTCGCGCGACTCGATGACGCCGTCGCTACGTACCACGAAGTCCTGAACCTGCAGCCGGTGCATCAGCCCGCGCTCGAAGCGTTGTCGCAGATTCATTACCAGCGTCAGGAGTGGAACGAGCTCTACGAAGTTCTGGAGCGTCAGGCCGAGGTGCAGGACGATCCAGACGCGCGAGCGGTGACGTTCTCGCAGATGGCGCAGATCGCCGAAGAGGCGCTCGAGCGTCCGAGCGATGCGGTCGAGCTCTGGAACCGAGTCCTCACCCTTCAGATGGACAACGTCGAAGCGCTCCGTGAGCTGCGCCGTCTCTACCTCGCCGACGAACGTTGGTCGGACCTGGTCGGGATCTTGGAACGCGAAGTGGAGATCACCGACGATCCCGAAGAGAAGATGGTGCTCTACGAGTCGCTCGGTTCGATCTGGAGCGACCGACTCGGAAACGAGGGACAGGCGCTCGACTCGTGGAACCGCGTGCTCGAGATCGATCCGTTCTACCTGCCGGCGCTCGAAGCGCTGCGCGAGCTTCACACGCGGGCGCTCGACTACGAAGCACTGTCGGACGTCCTCGCTCGGATGCTCGAGCATCAGGACCTCGAATCGGACCGCAAGCGGGCGCTCTGGATGGAACAGGGGGAGATCCTCGGTGACCATCTGATGCAGCCGGAGCGGGCGATCGAGGCGTGGCGTCAGGTGCTTGCCTACGATCCGACGAACGAGACGGCCCTCGACAACCTCGAACGCGTCTTCTTCCAGGAAGGTCGTTGGGAGGAAGCGGCGGCGATCCTGGAGATGAAGCTCGACACGCTGGAAGACGCGCACGACCGCGTGGAGCTTCTGCTGCGTATCGCGGACATCTGGGAGACCAAGATCATGGACCGCGACCGCGCGGCGGATTTCTACGAGAACATTCTCGAGTGGGAACCGACGAACGAGCAGGCCGGGGCGCAGCTCGAATCGATCTATCGCGAACAGGCGACCGACGATTCGTTCATGAAACTCGCGAACCTCTACCTGGATCGCTCGCAGTACCGGGTCGAGGATCCCGAAGCGTTCCTGGAGGCTCGCCGCAACTCGGCGCGCGTCTTCGAAGAGCAGCTCGGTCATCCCGACCACGCGCTGCTCGTGTTGCAGACCGCGTTCACGGCTCAGACTTACGAGGACGAGCAGTTGCTGCACGACCTCGGACGACTCGCCAAGCTCACCGGGCAGTGGACCGACTTGATCGAACAGGTCGAGAGCGTGCTTCGCGAGATCGGCGATGTCTTCGAGGCCGCAGACATCCACAAGACCGTGGGTCAGTGGCAGTCCGAGGAGCTGAACCAGCCCGAGGAAGCCGTCTATCACCTGCAGCGTGCCCTCGCGATCGAGCCCGACAACGTCGACATCATGACGGACCTCGAGCGTCTCTACCGCGAGATCGCTGCCTGGGAAGAGCTTTCGCAGATCCTGCAGCAGCGCGTCCAGCTCTCGGCCGATCCGGACGAACAGATCGAGCTGTGGCGTAAGCTCGGCGAGCTGTACGAGCTTCAGATGGGCCAGGTGGACGATGCGATCGGGGCGTACAAGAACATCCTCGACATCGACCCGTCCGACATCCTGGCGATCGAGAGCCTCGAGCGCATCTACGAGGCGTACGATCGTTGGCGCGATCTCATCGCCATCTTGGAGCGCAAGGCGGACGCGACGTACGACCCGGACGACATGGTCGCGATTCGATTCCGAATTGCGCAGATCTGGGAAGAGCGCCTCGAGAGCACGGAAGAGGCGATCCTGACCTACCGCGACATTCTCGCGGCGGAGCAGACGCACATGCCGAGCCTTCGAGAGCTGGAGCGCATCTTCATGTCGGGTCAGCGCTGGCAAGAGCTCCTGGACGTGTACGACCAGCAGCTCGGCCTCACGCACGAGCCCTCCGAGCAGGTCGTCATCTACGGTCGTCAGGCCGCGATGTACGAGGACGCCTTCGAGGACATCGAGAGAGCGATCGAGGCATACTCCAACATCTTGATGGTGGAGCCCGACAACCTCCAGGCGATCGAAAACCTCGAGCGGCTCTATCGTCAGGAAGAGCGCTGGTTCGACCTCGTGGATACCCTTCAGCGTCACGCCGACGTAGTGGTCGAGTCCGACCCGGGCGCCGCGAAGGACGTGCTCAACGACCTCGCTCGTACGCAGCGTGATCAGGTCAACGACCCCAACGCCGCGATCGAGAGCTTCACCCGGTCGCTTCAACTCGACAACGAGCAGGCCGACCTGTGGTCCGAGCTCGCGTCGCTGTTCGAGGACACGGCCAACTGGTCGAGCGCGATCGAGGCCTACGAGGCGCTGATCGACCTCGTCGGGGACCCTGCGTACCGCGTCGACGTCTACAACCGTGTCGGTTTCCTCTACGACGCGAATCTGCAGGACGACCAGAACGCGGAGAAGGCGTACCTCGCCGCCCTCGACATCGACGGCGCAAACGAGGCGACCCTCCTCGCCCTGCGAGACCTCTACAACCGCCGAGAAGACTGGCAGGGCTCGATTCGAGTCCTCAAGCAGGCCGAGGAGGGCTCGCGCGACCTCGCGCAGAAAGCCCGATATCTCTGCGAGATCGGTAAGGTGTACGAGCACGAACTCGACGACGCCGTCTCGGCGCTCCACTACTACGAGAGCGCTCTCGAGAACGATCCCACCGTCACCGAAGCCGCCGCGCCGCTCATCGACCTCTACGTCAGTGAACAGCGATGGGAGCGGGCCGCACCGCTCCTCGACCGATTGGTCGAAGACGGGATGGAGGGGACGGATGAAGACCAGCATCGGCGCTTCTTCCAGCACGCTCACGTCTCGCGGCAGTTGGGTCGCGACGAGACCGCGCTGCGATCGTACCGCCAGGCCTACGAGCTGGACCCGACGCACACCGACACGCTCCGGGGGCTTTCGAGCCTTCTCTACGAGCGCGAGGAGTGGGAGCAGGCGTTCAAGATCTTCCAGGCCCTTCAGTTCAACCACGCCGATGCCCTCGGGGAGCGCGAGCTCGTCGAGGTCTACCATCGCGCCGGTGAAGTGAAGCAGCGGGTGGGCGAACGACAGAAAGCGATCCAGATGTACCAGAAGGCGCTCGAGTACGATCCGACGTACTCGCCGTCGCTCCAGGCTCTCATCGACGCGTTCGAGGAGGACGGTAACTGGGACGAGGTCGTCAGCTACACGCAGTACCTGCTGCAATCCGAGACCGAAGAGACCGTTCGTTTCGCGATGCTCGCCAGGATTGGTGACGTCTGGAACGCGCATCTCAACAACCCGACCAACGCGACTCAGTCGTATCTGGACGCGCTCGACATCGATCCGACGTCGGTCGTCATCCTCCGCAAACTGCTCGACATCTACACGAAGCAGAAGCAGTGGAGCGAAGCGGTCGAGATCCTCGGTCGACTCATCGAGCAGGAGCCCGACCCCGGCAAGCAGGCCAAGTACCACTACACGATCGGCGTCTTGCATCGTGACCAGGTGGGGGACATGCAGGCTGCCGTCGACAGCTTCGACGCCGCGCTCGACGCCGACGTGAAAATGCTGAAGGCCTTCGAGGCGATCGACCGCGTTTGGACCGAGCAGAAGTCCTGGAAAGACCTGGAGCGTGCCTACCGCCGAATGCTTCGCCGCGTCGGGGAAAACGACGACGGACAGATGGAGAAGATCAAGGTCTTGCTCTGGCAGAACCTGGGCGAAATCTATCGAAGCCGTCTGGGCCACGTGAAGAGCGCCATTCAGGCTTACGAGGCGGCCGTCGGACTGAGCCCCGACAGTGAGAAGATGCGCCTCATCCTCGCCGAGCTCTACGAGCGCAGTGGCGAGAATCCGGACGGCGCGATCGATCAGCACAAGGAGCTGATCAAGATCGATCCGTTCCGCATCGAGTCGTACCGCGCCCTCTGGAAGGCCTACATGCAGAAGAAGCAGTACGACCGTGCATGGTGCATGGCCGGAGCGCTCTCCTTCCTGCAGAACGCCAACGAGCAGGAGCAGAAGTTCTACAACCAGTATCTGGGACAGAACCTCAAGGTCGCGAAGGGCACCTTCAACCAGGAGATGTGGAAGCTGATCTACCACGAGGACGAGGACATGCTCATGAGCATGATCCTCTCGGTCCTCTCGGGTGGGCTCCGCGGCTGGTACTCCGCGAACATCAAGGACTGGGGCGTTCACAAGAAGAAGAACCTCCTCGATCCGAACGAGCAGTTGATGTTCTGCAAGATCTACTCGTACGGCGCTCGTACGATGGGTCTGATGCCGGCGCCGCTCCTCTACCTCAAGTCCGACCAGGCGCTGGGAATGCGCAACGCCAACTCCGATCCGGCGGCGTTCATCGTCGGGGCGGACATGATGCAAGGGAAGGGCGACCGTGAGCTCGCGTTCACGATCGGCAAGAATCTCTGTTGGGTCCGTCCGGAGCACTACTTGGGCTCCATTGGATACCCGACCGAGTTCCTCCGGCTCCTCTTCATGGCGACGATGCACATGACCGATCCGTCCCTGGGGCTCGACCGACAGCTCGGTCCGCAGGGCGGCGAGGCGATTCAGGCGATCAGCAAGATGCCGCAGCCGATGCTGCTTCAGATGCAGAAGCTGATGAAGACGTATCTGGCGCAGGGCAAGAACCCGAACCTGTCGGCATGGCTGACGGCCGTCGACCACACGACGACTCGGATGGGGCTCCTGTTGTGCGGCGACCTGCACCAGGCGGCGAGTGCCATCAAGAACGACACCAACCCCGTGGGCAAGTCGACGGTGAAGGAGAAGATTCGCGAGATGGTGCTCTTCAGCATCAGCGAAGAGTACTTCGAGCTCCGAAGCTCCCTGGGGCTGTCGATCGATAGCCAGTGAGCGACGCCTCCTCCGGCGGTCGGATCACCCTGGCCGCCACCCCGATTGGAAATCTGGGCGACGCCGCACCTCGAGTGATCGAGGTGCTGGCGTCCGCCGACGTCATCGCGTGTGAGGATACGCGGGTGGCCGGGAAGCTCTTCGAGCTGCTCGGTATCGAGCGCGCAGCGGGGGCCCGCTTCGTGAGCTACCACGACCAGAACGAACGCGAGCGCGTCGACGAGCTGCTGCGCGAAGCGAGCGCGGGGAAATCGGTCGTCGTGGTGAGCGACGCCGGCATGCCGGCGATCGCTGACCCCGGGTACCGTATCGTCGCGGCGGCGCGTGAGCGAGGTGTAGACGTGACCGTCGTCCCCGGCCCTTGTGCCGCGGTAGTGGCGCTCGCCGGCGCCGGTTTACCCACCGATCGGTTCGCGTTTCACGGTTTTCTCCCCTCGAAGCGGGTAGGGCGCCGTGAGGCTCTCGAGGAGCTTCGTACGGGCGGAATGACCGCCGTGCTCTACGAGTCGCCGCATCGCGTCCAGGCGCTGCTCGAGGACGTCGTGGAGGTCCTCGGGGACGTCGAGGTGTGCGTCGCCCGGGAGCTGACCAAACTCCACGAAGAGTGGCTGCGCGGAACCGCCACGCAGGTCCGTGACGAGCTGGCAGCCCGTGCTCGGCTCCGCGGAGAATTCGTCGTCGTGATCGAGCCAGGAACGACGGAGCTCCAGGAGGACGACGTCGACCGCTGGATCTCCGCGCTCTGGGCCGAAGACGTGGCCCCGGCGCAGATCAAGGCGATCGTGGCGCGCGCCACCGGCATGAAGAAGTCGGAAGTGTGGGAGAGGTTGGAGCGGCTCAAGGATTGAGCCGCGCAATCCGGCTCAGAATTTGAGCGCAGCGGTCAGGAACACCGACCAGATGTTGTACTCCTGGACCCGGAATCGCTCGCCGTTGCCGTCGTACGCGGCATTGAACACGGGATTCTTCTCGCGCTCGGCGTCCGGGCCTTCGAGGTCGACGGTGTCGTCGTCCGTCACCTCTTCGGCATTGTCGACGTCACGTCCCGTCCGCGCGTTGGTCAGGAAATGCTCCTGCTTGTGCGTGAGCTGGACGTGCGCTCTGAGCTGGAAATACTCGGAGGGCTGCAGGTTGAGGCCCGCCTTCCCCGAGAAGCTCGCGTAGCTCTCGACCGTCATGATCCCGTTGAACTGGTCGAAGCGCGGGTTTCCTTCCGCCGTGTTGAGGTCGTAGATCGGGTTCGGCTCGTCGCGAAAGTTCTCGGCGTTCGACGGCTGGCGCGCGATCCATGCGCATTCCACGTCGCCGGCGACGAGGTTGCCGTCTTCGTCGTAGCTCGGGAGGACCTCGTCGAGGCTCTTGCCGACACAGTCCGAGGCGCCCATGTGATCGAAGAGCGGGGTGTAGTCTCGTCCCTCGCTCGTGTATCCGAAGCGGAACTGCAGATCGAACGAGTAGCGCTGCCCCTCGTCGGAGTTCTCGTACGGGATGAACTCGGTGCCGATCGTAATCTCGCCGCGCTGAGGCGGCTGGGTGAAGACCTGCCCGTTGTTGCCGACGTCGACGCGACGAATCGGAGAGCGCGGCGCGGGGATCGGCAGGAAGTACTCGAGCCCGAAGTAGGGCTCGATGAAATCGAACTTCTTGGACGATGCGATGATCCAGGAGAGCTCGTGCATGCCGAGCCCGACGTAGTTGTTGTCGACGCGCTTCACCGGCGCGATCGGCATCACGTAGTCCATCCCGATCATGAGCGTCGCCTTCGTGGGATCGCGCTCGTCGTTGAACGGGGCCCAGTGCAGCCCGAGGGTCGGATCGGCAAAGCCGGAACGCTCGATGTCTCGAAAATCTTCACCGAGCTCGAAGAAGCGATAGGTGCTGAAGAAGTCGAGGTCGTCGACCACGTCCCCACCGTCGAAGGCAGCTTCGGCGTCGGCCGCGATCCGCTCGTCGGAGGGGTCGATGGAGGAGTTGCTCCCGCTGAGCCCCTCCGCGTATCGCATGCCGTGCACGTCGCTGATGACGTACGGGACGGCCAGGCTCAACTGTAGGTCCTTGTAGAGTCCCACCTTCAGGACTCCTTCCAGCGTCATCGTGTTGTTTCGGTAGTCCGCCTCGGGTCGGTCGACGACCGCGGAGTCGTCAGGACAGTCCTGAGGGTCGACCTCGAGCCTCGGGTTCGATCGCTCGAAGTTCTGCGACGCTTCCCCGACGAGACGGCTCGCGTCGTCGACGCAGGCACCCTCACGAGTGATCTGCGCGGTGCCGAAGTCCATGCGGAAACGGGGTTCGAACGTGAAGTCGAACCCATCGTACGTCTCGTCGATGAGATCGTCTTTGTCGTCCGCTGCATCGACCAGGTCGGTGAATTCAGCGGCGAACGCGGGCGATGCGGTGAGCATCACTCCAGCGACGGTGACCCAATGGGCAAAGCGACGTGCCATCCTCTTCTCCATCACACGCGAGACCCGATCGAGTCGGCAGATTTCACTGCCACCTGAAAAGATCTTCCTGGCGGTTCGGGCTGCACGCTAGCTAGCAACGAACTGGCCGATCTGTCAAGGTGGCGAACGGCCCTGGCCGCTTCGGCAGCCTGCGTTGCAGGCCCGTCCCTGGCGCGGTAGACGAGTGTAAACCCATCGAGGATTCTTCGTGAAGCCCGAGTCGAACCGCATCCTGGCATCGTCGCTGCGCCGCATGGTCCGCGCGGAGCACACGACCCAGGTGCAGCGGCTCCTCTCGAAGAGCCACCCCGCCGACATCGCCCAGGTCTTCGTCTCGCTGACTCCGGTGCAGCGTCAGCAAGCGTTCGACGAGCTCCCGAGCGTCGAGAAGGCGGCGAGCGTCCTCACCGAGCTCGAGCCGAAGATCCTGACCGATTTCCTCGCGCAATTGAGCGACGGGCGCCTGGGCGAACTCCTCGGGGTGATGGCGTCGGACGACGCCGCCGACATCTTTCAGTGGCTCGACGACGAGCGAAAGGATCGGCTCTTCCAGGCGCTCCCCGACGAAGAACAGTCCGAGGCGGAATCGCTCCTCGGCTACGATCCCGAGTCCGCCGGCGGCCTCATGTCGACCGAGGTCTTCGCGCTCACCGAGGAGACGACCGCCGGAGAGGCGATCCAACGGCTCCAGCGCGACTCCGAAGGAGCCGAGGTCGTCTTCTATCTCTACGTGGTGAACGAACACCAGCACCTGGTCGGCGTGATGTCGCTGCGCGAGCTCGTGCGTGCTCCGAAGAATCGCCCGCTCCGCGAGATCATGATCTCCGAGGTGATCCGGGTGACCGCAGAACAGGACCAGGAGGACGTCGCGCGACTCGTCGCGCGATACAACCTTCTCGCCGTACCGGTGGTCGATGGCAACAACCGCCTCGTCGGGGTCGTCACGGTGGACGACATCATCGACGTCATTCGGCACGAGGCGACCGAAGACATCATGAAGATGGCGGGTGCCGGCGAGGATCAGAGCCCGCACGACTCCCCCATCGTCGGATTCCGAGCCCGGCTTCCCTGGTCAATCCCGAGCTTCGTCGCGGGAATCCTGGGGGTGACGGTGATCTCCCACTACCAGGACTCCCTGCTGCAGCTCATTCCCCTCGCTGCCCTCATTCCGATGTTGATGGGGATGGCGGGCAACGTCGGCACGCAGTCTTCCGCGATCGTCACGCGGTGGCTCGCCATAGGGCGCCTGGAGTTCGTTCAGATCGGACGCATCCTCGGCCGTGAGCTCGCGATCGGCGTTGCGGTCGGCGTCCTCTACGGGCTGATGGCGGGGGCGTTCGTGAGCTTCTACTTCGAGCATCACCCGGCGGTCGGCAGTTCGCTGTTCGAGTTCTCGCTGCTCACCGGGGCGGCGGTCGCGGGGGCGATGGCCCTCGCCGGGATCCTCGGCGCCCTCGTGCCGCTGGTGTTCGACAAGGTCGGCCTCGACCCGGCCACAGCTACCGGCCCGTTCGTGATCACGACGATCGACGTGCTGGCAGTCTGGCTCTATCTGGGGGTCGCCTCGTGGCTACTCATCTGAACGTGTTGAAACGCTCGGCGAGCTCTCGGGCCTCGACGATGTTGTCCTCGATCGAGCAGTAGGTCCAGCCGCCGTAGCGACCGATCGAGTAAGCGCCCGCGGCACCGAGGACTCGCGTCGCCCTCTCGTGCAGAGCCCGGGAGTCGGTCGTGATGTGCACGTAGGCGGGATCCAGAACGACACTGTGGTGAGCGACCAGCTCGTGACCGTCGACGACCCCGACGCGCTCCAGATCCCGCAGGACGTCTTTCAGCGAAGCATCGACGTCTACTTCTGCGTCCGGCTCGAGCCCGATCTCGACGTAGAGACTCATCCGGTCGCCGTCGAGGATGTTGTCGTAGAAGCCGACCCGATAGAAGCAAACGTCGCGCTGCGGGTAGTAGACCCAATGCACTCCTTCTTTCCCTTTGCGGTCGAACCCCAGGTTGAACACCAGAACCTTGTTCGATGTCAGCACGCTCGGGTCGTGCGGCAATCCGCAGATTCGCAGGAATTGGTCGAACGGAGCCGAGGAGACGAGCACCTCGTACTCGATCTCGCGTCCCTTCGACGTCCGTGCGATGCGTCGCGACAGGTCGACCTCCGTGAGCGCCTCCGACAGGCACAGGCTCTCGTCGGGGACCTCGGACGCGAGCGCTCGCACGTATTCGATCGCACCGCCACGTGGGTAGGTGAACGTGGCATTGTACGATGCGTTGTCCGCGACACGCATGTTGCGCAGGATCGACTCCAGGTCGGCGTGCGGAAAGAATCTCCCCATCGCGTCGCGGTCGAGCGCCCCGAGGTCACAAGCGTAGAGCTTCTCGTTGTAAGGGATGAGAAACTTCTCGGCGATTCCTCGCCCGAACTTCTCGTACAGCATCGCTTCGAACGAATCGGCGTCTGCCTCGCTCGCGTCGCGAAAGAAAAGGTCGTGCAGGCACTCGATGAACTCGTCGCGTGGGAGCTGGTGGATGTTCTTCTGGAAGGGGAAATCGACCCACCCGCCGGCGTAGTAGATGAGCGAGTTCTTCACGACCGTGGCGATCTCCTGCCCCGGCATCCGGTCACGCAGGTACTGCTCGATCTCCGGACGTCGAAAGTGGAAGAAGTGACCGCTGTAATCCCAGACGAAACCGTCGCGCTTCTCGGTCTTGCACCACCCCCCGATCTCGTCGGAGCCCTCGAGCACCAGGTAGTCGTCGTCGTCGATGAAGTTGGCGAATGCGAGTCCGGTGATCCCGGCGCCCACGATGAGGTAGCGAGTCTTCATGGTCAGAATCGCACGACGAAATGGCCGCCGACACCATCTGGCCCCAGCGCCGGTACCACCGACACCGTCCCTGCGGTCTCCGAGCTCCCCATGAAGTAGAGCACGGCGCCCGCCGCCATCAGGCCAACGGCCGCCGAGTATCCGACCACGCGAGAGACGTTGACCCCTTTGCGGAAACGTTCGTACGCCTCGAAATCGGGCTCGGCTCTCGCCGCGGGGATCGTCCCGCAGCGAGGGCGGTTCTGGTCCTCGGCGCGCTTCGGGGTCAACGAGCAGCCGTGCACCCCTTCCTCGAAGGCCTCGCTGTAGCGACGCACCTTGCCTGCATCGTAGAGCACGCCCTTGCCGAGGAGCAGCACCGCGACGCCCGCGCCCGCTCCGGCGATCGCCACCCCGGGCATCAACGGCCTCGCCGGCGCCTCGGGTGGGGGTGGTGCCGGCACGGTGGTCTCCTGTTCGGCGAGGAGTCGCCGACGTTCCTCGATCTTACCGCGGAGGATGCCGATCTTCTGGGCGAGGTCGACGTCACCGGTCTGGATCAACGCGAGTCGCTCCTCGGCGGAGTCGAGGTCTCCGTCGTCGAACATCTTCTCGGCGGCTGCGTAGCCACACTCGCTGTTCACCCGGTGAAGGTCCGCTTCGTCGCGCTCGCCGAGCTCCGTGCTCTCGGCAGCCTGAGCGGCGGCATCGAGCGCAGGGACGCACCGCTGGGCCTTGTACCAGGCCGCCATCTCGTTCAGCTTGAGGCTGACATCAGGATAGTTCTCATAGGCCGCAGCGTATTTTTCGGCCGCTATCTCGAACTCGCCGTTCTGAAACGCCGCGCCAGCTTCCCCGGCGAGTCGAACCGCCTCTTCCTGGTCTTCCTGCGCCGCCAGGGGGGGCGACGCCAGCGCCGACGCGACGAGGGCGAACGCCGCGATGGCGCCGCGGATTGAGGGGGGGGTGGAGGGCAACACGTCTCCCGAACTAGGAACGCCGCCATCTTCGATGAGGGCGAGGGAGCGGTCAAGACAAACGGCCTGCGCATCCGCGCCGACCGCCGCGAGTCCTCCGTCTAGTCGAGGCGACTGCGCTCGAAACGCGGTTCGCTTTCGTCGGTGATGCTGATCCGCTCGAAGACCGGCTTCTTCTGGGGCTTGGACTTCGTCTTGGTGCGCCGTTTGGGCTTGGGCTTCGGCTTGGGCTTGGCCTCGGGCCGCTGCTCTTCGGCCTTCTCCTCTTCGAGAGGCATGGAATCTGCGATCGCCTCAGGGGGAAGCTCTTCGGCGACTTCTTCTCCGAGATCGCGCACCGGTGGGGTGACCGCGGCGGGGTCTTCCTCGGCATTTTCTGCGACCGTCGCGGGTGCGGCTTCGGGCTCCTCGAGCTCCTCGAACTCGATCTCCTCGTCTGCAACGTCCGGCTCGGTGCCCTCGGCTGGTTCGGCCACCGCGCTACCCACCGAGTTGTCCACCAGCGCCGCGTATACGAGGAACGAGACGAGCGCGACGAAAGCCAGGAGGCCGACCACGATGCCGATGATTCCGCGTCGCGTGTCGACGTCTTCCATCACGCCGGTCGTGAATTGGCGGCCATCTTCGCCGAGGGTCATCGTCGGGTGCCGGTGACCCGCTTCGGGGCCCGACGCTCCTTGCGCGGTCATCCGCTCGGTCGGCTCTTTGGCGATCGCCATCGCAGCGGGGGAGGGGGCGGCCTGGGGTCGCCCAACCGCGACCGGGCCCATCGGGGGCGGGGTGCCGATGGTGGGGGACGAGGCCCGAGGCGGTGCCGAAACCGCTGTCGGCTCCCCCCCTTCGAATTCGTCCAGATCCTCGTCGGAGACCTCGGGAAGGGGGACCCGATCCAGAGCTGCGACCACCTCGCGACCCGATTGGAAGCGGTCCTCCGGCGCCTTCTCTAGCATCCGATAGATGATCGAGCAGATCTCTTCGGGCACGTCCAGACGACGGATGGGGGGCACCGGCTTCGTGACGTGCATCATCAGAAGGTCGAACGCCGACTGCGCGAAGAATGGCAACGAGCCAGCCACCAGCTCGTAGAACATCACACCCAGCGAGTAGAGGTCTGCCGTGGGACCGAGCTGGCGGACCGACCGCGCCTGTTCCGGGCTCATGTAGGCAGGCGTGCCGAAAACTTCCCCCGCCTTCGTGATCCGAACGTTCTCCTTCTCCTCTTCCGCCCCGCTCCCCTTCACGATCCGCGCGATCCCGAAATCGAGCACCTTCACGTGATCCGTGCCGTCGGAGAGCCGGGCGAGCATCACGTTCTCCGGCTTCAGGTCGCGGTGAAGGATGCCGATGTGGTGCGCATGGTCGAGGGCCAGTGCGATCTGCCGCACGATCGCAACGATCTCGCGGATGTGTAGTCGATCGTCGAGCTTGTGGTCGAGCGGGACCCCGTCGATGTACTCGATGACGGTGTAGAACGCGTCGAGCTCCGGGGAGAATCCGAAGTCGTACAGCGTGATGACGTTGGGATGGTTGAGCCGCCCGATCGCCTTGGCTTCGACCTCGAAGCGCGCGCGAACCTCGTTGTGGTTCAGATGCGACGGATGCAACACCTTGACCGCCACCGGCCGGTCGACCATGAGCTGCGTGGCGAGGAACACCGTACCCATGCCACCGGCCCCGAGCTCTCGCTCCAGCCGATACTTCCCCTCGATGACTGTGCCCGCACTTGCTGTGGTGCCCATTTACAGACTGGGCGCCCCGGTAGGTAGCGCCGTCGCTCGTGCTCTGTGGTGGTTGACGTCCGCCAACAAAGTAACCCATCGGCTGTGGGGCATCAACCGACGCACCGCTCGCTTTGCGCGAACGAGGCGTTCTTGATACACCCTCGCGCGATGAAAATCAGAACGACCATCCTCCTCGCGGCTTCGATCTCCACTCTGTCGGCCTGTGGCGATCCCACCGATCGGCCGGAGGACTGCACCACCAATCAGTACTTCGACGAGTCCCGAAAGCTCTGCGTGACCTGCGCCGCCATCCGACAGCCGGTCTGTGATCAGGGCTGCGCCTTCGAGATCACGCTCGACCGCAACGACTGCCCCGTCGCCAACTGTCTCGTAGGCGACGCCTGCAACACGTGCGATCCCGGCGAGTACTTCGACTCCGAGACCCTCGCATGCCAGACGTGCGACGGTCCGACCGAGTGCGACGGCGACGAGCCCCAGACGCGATACGTCGACGGACGCTGCCTGCTCACCTGCCCGTGAGAGAGGTCGCATCCCTGCGGCGCGACTTGCTGCGCTGGTACGACGAGAACGCACGGGATTTGCCCTGGCGACGCACCGACGACCCCTACGCCATATGGGTCAGCGAAGTGATGAGCCAACAGACGCGCGTCGCGACGGTGATTGCCTATTGGACCCGCTGGCTCGAGCTCTTCCCCGACATCGCGGCCCTCGCGTCGGCCGAGCGTGATGAGGTGATGAACGCCTGGGCGGGGCTCGGCTACTACCGCCGCGCCCGAGCACTCCACGACGCTGCGCGGCTCGTGGTGACCGAACACGCCTCCCGGCTCCCCGACACTGCGGCCGAACTGCGCACCCTCCCCGGAATCGGTGACTACACGGCGGGGGCGATCGCTTCGATCGCTCACGGCGAGCCCGTCCCGGCCATCGACGGAAACGTCACCCGCGTCGTCTCACGCCTCGCCGCGATCGACGGGGATCCTGGCAGGGCCCCATTTCGCAACGCAATCCGGGAAGTCGCCGAAGCGCTGCTCGACGACGTTCGTCCTGGTGATTTCAACCAGGCGATGATGGAGCTCGGAGCGACCGTCTGCACCCCACGCAGTCCTTCGTGCGACGCCTGTCCGCTCGCGGACCGCTGCGAAGCGCTCGCACAGGGGCGGGTGGACGAACTTCCGCCCGCGGCTCGCCGCACACCGCCCAGACCGCAGACGACCCATGCGCTCCTCGTGATCGACGGTTCCGACGTCTTGCTGACGCGCCGTCCCACGGGAGGGCTCCTCGGTGACATGTGGACCTTCCCGACAGGCGAGTCGCTGGAAGCGGCCTTGACCGCCGTCGAGGCGGCCACTGCCGGGACTGCCTCGGCACCCCGACGGGTGGGTCGGGCCTCCCACGTCTTTTCCCACATCGCGATGACCTACGAGGTGTGGACCCTGCATGCTTCCCGCCGTTCGTCCGAAGATCCCCACCGCCGTTGGGTCGCGCTCGCCGCGCTCGACGAAGCAGGGCTCCCGACCGCGATGCGAAAAGTCCTCGACACCTTCGACACTTGAACGACGCCTCGCCCGAGAGTGCGACCGCCAAACGTCGTGTCAGCCCAGCGTGGCGCGCCCAGCGATGCTATGCTAGGCTCCCGACGAGCAACCCTTGTGTTCGAAAGAGTGGGCGTTGACCTCTTCACGTTCCAGTAGAACCGCCCGCCCCCCGCTCGTCGAAGTGACGGTGGTGAGCGGGCCGGATACCGGCCTGTCGCAGAGCTTTCGACAGTCGCGCATCACTCTGGGACGCGACGGGCGGAACGATCTCGTCCTCACCGACGGGTTCGTCTCCAATCGTCACGGCGAGTTCGTGGCACGCGGCGGGGAGATCACATACCGCGACCTCAAGAGCCGTCACGGATCCCTCGTGATGGTCAACAACGTATCGACCCATCTGCAGCAAGAAGACGGACGACAGGTCGATGTCGTGCACGGGGCCGAGCTCCAGATCGGCTGTAGCGTCATCAAGATCGGGATCCCCGAAGAGCGGGTCGAGCCGGTGCCGAGCGCGTTCGAAGACGCTTCGATCACCGTGACCCGCGAGTCCGCCGGTGGGACGCACCGCGAGCAGCTCATCACCGCCGCACACGAACCCGTCAGCGCACTGACGCGCCGGATCGATGGCAACGATCGCCGGCTCCAGATCCTGTTCGAACTCTCCGGGCAGCTCAACGCGCTCTCCACGATCGACGAGGTTCTCGAGCGGATCGTCGCGGCCACGTTCGAGGCCTTTCCCGCAGCCAACTTCTTCGCCGTCACGCTCGTCGACGATCCCGGAAACCCGTCGCTCGAGCAGCCCTATCTCACCCGGGTGAGAGGGCATCTGGAGGATTCGGGAGAACGTCCCGTCCTATCCAAGAGCATCCTCGAGCGCGTCCTCACCGAAGGGCAGGCCGTCCTCTGGGTGAAGGACTCTCTCGGACTCGAGGTCTCACAATCGATCCTCGATGCGCAGATCACCGCGTGTCTGGCTGCTCCGCTGGTCGGGCAACGATCCCTCCTCGGCCTCATGTTGGTCGACACCCGCGGACGTGGCTCTCTCTTCTCCAAACACGACCTCGACCTCTTCAGCGTCTTCGCCTCCAACGCCGCGTTCGCCCTCGAGAGGGCCAAGCTCTCCGACAGCATCGTCCAGATGTTCGAGAGCTTCGTCGAAGCCAGCGTGACCGCCATCGAGGCTCGAGACCCCACGACGGCGGGGCACAGCCAGCGAGTCGCCACCTACACGCTGGAGCTCGCTCAGGTCGTCAACGAGCTCGGCGTCGGCCCCGCCAGCAACATTTCGTTCTCCATGAACGAACTCACGGAACTGCGCTACGCCGCGCTGTTGCACGACTTTGGCAAGATCGCCGTGCGGGAGGACGTCTTGATGAAGGGGACGCGGCTCCCCGACGTGCAGATGGACCTCATCGACCAGCGGCTCGAGACCGTCAAAGCACTTCATTATCGCGAGATTCTCGACCAGCTCGTCGCCGAGGGCACCGCCCCCGAACGGCTCGTCCAGGCCGCCGAGATGCGGTTCGCGAAGATCATCGCAGAGTTCGACCAGATCGCGAACCGGCTGCGTGCGATCTCCTCGATGGGGTTCGTCGACGACGATTCCATGGAGTTCGTCCATCAGGTCGCGAAGCGCTCGTATCGCACGCTCGCAGGGACGACCGAGTCTCTGCTCTCGCAGTACGAGGTGGACAACCTCACCATTCGTCGAGGCACACTGAACGAGTCGGAGTGGGAGAACATGCGCAGCCACGCACGCCGCTCCGAGGAGTATCTCGAGCGGATCCCGTGGAGCGACGACCTCAAGAACATCCCGTGCATCGCCGGTGCCCACCACGAAAAGCTCGACGGGTCGGGCTACCCGGCGAAGCTGGTCGGAGACGAGATCATCCCGCAGGTGCGGATGCTCACGATCGCCGACATTTTCGACGCTCTCACCGCCGCCGACCGCCCCTACCGCAAGGCCGCCACGATCGAACGAGCCGTCGAGATCCTTCATCTGGAAGCGAACGACAACAAGCTCGACCGCGAGCTGGTCGAAATCTTCGAAGGGTCCGTGGTGCCCCGAATTCGCGACTTCGTCCCGTCCAATCAGCAGCGATCCGACGACGTGATCTGACGGTCGAAGGAGGCTGTCAGACGTTACGGGGGCTCGTCAGCTCGATGAGCCGCTCCAGCGGTAGCCGAACCGATCCCTTCAGGCCAACGATCGCCTCCAGTGCGACGAGCCGTCGGTAGAACCGCTCGCGCCGTTGAACGTCCATCGTACGCGCCGCGCCGTACCCCTGGTAGAGAGCGCGAGCGACCGTGTCGTCGGTCCCGTAGTCCTCTAGCCACAGCAGATACGCCAGATCCGCCTCCCGCGGGAGCAGCCCAGCACGTCCGAATCCCGTGAGGGCGAGCACTTCGCGGCCCGTCGCGTCGACCCAGACGTGAGCGAGACCGGGGCCCCCGTGGACGATGCTCGGCGGCGTGCGCGGATGAAACGCGCTGAGCTCGTGGCGCATGTCGGCGATCGTCGCCGCCAGCCGGGCGCTCGTCTCCTCGTCGAGCTCCAGGCCGCGCAACGACTCGGAAACGATCTCCAGTCGGTGGGCGACCCACCCGCTGAAGGTGAGCCAGCGAGCTTGCGCTCCCCCGTCGAGCTGCTCGAGGACGTCGCCGCACTCGGACGGCGCCGGAAGGTTGTGCAACTTGCGCAGCGTCTTGCCGAGGCTCGCGGCCAGCAGAGGGTCGACCGACGGGCCCTCCAACAGCTCCGTCGCAGGTACTCCCTCAGGCCGCTGCATGGCGACCCAGCCAGGCCCGCTCGAGATGCGCTGGGGGACCGAGAACAGCTCCGCCCCCGCGTGTTCGTGGACCCACGCGGCGCGCGCCGCGAGCTCTCCATCGGACCACCAGTAGAGCAGGGCGGGCTCGCCCGACTCCAGAACGACCTCGGCTCGGTCCGCATCACCCTCGGTGACCGGCTCACTCACCAGCTCCCAACCGTGGAGCTCGACGATCTGAGGAATCGAGAGGTCGGTCATTTTCCGCCTCCGCAAGCTGCGGGTGGTGCTTCGCCGCGCTTCTCGTAGTTGCCGACGATCGCGTCGACGACCGTGGCGCACGTCCGCTCGTCCCTCGTCTGGCGAGCGAGGTCACCACACGAATCGCCGATCCATTCCTGGTCGCCAGCGGCCGCACAACACGCTGTCATTCGTCGACATTGGTCCCCCTCACACGCGGCGAGGGTCACGCACGAAAAGATCGCGATGAGCAGACGTTGCATTCCGATTACCTTGGGGCACCTTCGGCCTTGATGTATTGTAATCGTCAGCGGAAGTCACGAAAGAATCATGGCCGGCGAGTTCCTGCGGCCCCCCCGAGCGAGCTCAGTTCGTCGCAATGACCGAAGAAGCCCCCCTGCGGATCGGCAGATACGAGGTCCTCGCGCGGCTGGCCGTCGGTGGGATGGCGGAGCTCTTTCTCGCGCGTGAGCAAGGCATCGCCGGGCTCGAGCGGCTCGTGGTCCTGAAACGAATCTTACCGCACCTGGCCGATCGCCCGTCGTTCGTCGACATGTTCTTGCGCGAAGCCCGCATCGTCGCACGCCTCGCACATCCCAACGTCGTACAGATCTTCGACCTCGGAGAAGAGGGAGGCACCTTCTACATCGCGATGGAGTACATCCACGGGACCACCGTCCGTGAGCTCCAGATCTTGTGCGAAAAACAACACCGGGCCTTCCCCGTCGACGTCGCGGTCGCGATCATGCTCCAGGCGCTCCGCGGTCTGCACTCCGCCCACGAGCTCGCCGGGCTCGACGGCAAGCGCCTCGGCCTCGTCCACCGCGACGTCTCACCGCACAACCTGATGTGCACGACCGACGGCCACGTGAAGCTGCTCGACTTCGGGGTCGCCAAGGCGACGGAGGACAGCCTGGAGTCGACCCAGTCGGGCAACCTCAAGGGCAAGTTCGCCTACATGTCGCCGGAGCAAGCCCGTCGCCAGACCCTCGACCGGCGCTCCGACATCTTCGGCGCGGGCATCGTCTTCTGGGAGACCCTGACCGGACAACGGCTCTTCAAGCGCGAGAGCGAGATCGAAATGATGGAGGCGCTCTTCACCGCCGACATCCACCCGCCGAGCCGCGTCGCCGCCGTCCCCCCGGAGCTCGACGACATCGTCTTGTTCGCGCTCGCCCGCGAACGGGACCGACGCTGGTCGACGGCCGAAGAGATGCGGACCGCCCTCTACGACGTCTCGGTTCGACTCGGGATGAACATCTCCGCCGAGAACGTCGCCCGTTTCATCGCCGATGTCGCCGGAGACCACCTCGCACAGCGTGAAGAGGCCCTGCACCAGGCGATGGAACGCAAGGCGCTCACCGTGATGGAGCGACAGAACCTGCTCCACGCCACCGGATCCGAATCGAGCGCTTCACGCGATGTCGAAGCAGAGATCGCGCGTGTCGCTGAGCTTCGGCAGCACTCCCGCACTTCGTCGGCGATCGACGAAGTCCCGGCGAACGCCACCGGCGAGACCGTCGTCTCCAAGCACCTCGAACAGCGGCCGTCTCCTACCGCGACCAAGGCCACGCCGCCCCGGAAGCGCAGCGACGGCGAACGACGAATTCTCTTCCTCGGCGCAGCGATCTTCGTCGCGCTCCTCGCCGTCGCCGCTCTCCTCGCGCTCGAGCTGACCGAACAGACCACCGAGACCGAGACAGCCGAACCCGTCCTCCTCGGCGAGCCCCTCCCCTGGGCTTTCGCCCCCACGGTGGACCCCGAGTTGTTGCGCGCCGAGATCGAACCGCTCCGAAAGTACATCCAGGAGCGCACCGGACGGCCCGTCTCCATGGAGGTGACGAAGTCCTACGCGGAATCTTCGCGAATGCTCCTCGAAGGAAAGGTCGCCTTCGCCGTCCTCCCCCCGCTGATGTACGTGCGCACTCATTCGCAGAACGAGCGCATCGAGCCGCTCGCGGTGAAGTATTTCGACGGGGCATCGCACTCCGACGGCCTGCTTCTGGTGCGCGGAGACTCCGGCCTCGCAAAGGTAGAGGACCTCGAAGGAAAGAAGTTCTGCTTCACGGACAGAAACTCCACGACGGGCAATTTCCTACCCCGCGCCCACCTTCGCCAGCTCGGATACGAACCGTCCGAATTCATCGGATCGGTCCACTGGAGCGGTGACCATATCCAGGCGCTCCGGGACATCCTCGACGAGAAGTGCGACGCGGCCGCCGTCTACAACGGCGCGTTCATCGCGGCCGACAAGCTCGACATTCCCGTGAGTCGACTGCGCACTCTGGCGATCACGGGGAACGTACCGCAGGACGCGGTCGTGGCCGGGGCAGAGGTCAGCGAGGGCGACAAACGCGCCGTTCGGGAAGCGCTGCTGGAGTTCGACCCCCGAAAGGAGCTCGGCATCGAGCGGCTGGGGGATACGCAGCGCATCACGGGCTTCCACGAAGTGGATGACGAGGATTTCGACGAGCTGAGGAAGGTCATCGTCGCTGCGGGCGAAGCTGCAGAGTGACGGCCCCGGGCCGGTGACCGCGGTCATTCGAGGGCCTGGTCAGAACGACTCCACGTCGATCGGAGCGCCCCGTTCGATCCGAGCGACCCCTTCGGGGACGATCCCGAAAGCGGTCGCGCCGTGCATCAGGATCAGATTTCCCGAGCTCTGCGCGCCGTGCGAGTGAAACTCTCCGTCCGTCACGCGGCCGACGACGAAGTGGTGGCGACGTTCCGTACTCTGAATGACCTCCCCGGCGACCAGTGTCCGCCGCGTGGGGGACACACTGTCGGGGGGAGCCCCGTGCATCGTCGCGAGGAGGGGGCGGACGAACTGGTGAAACGAGACGAAGCTCGACACGGGATTCCCCGGTAGCCCGATCGCCGGGGTCCTCCCGGCGATGACCCCGAACGCGAGGGGTTTTCCCGGCTTCATCCGAATCTTCCAGAATTCGATCCCCTCGGAAAGCTCTTCGAGAACGTCCCGTACGTAGTCGTAGTCACCTACCGACACCCCGCCGATCGTGAGCAACAGATCGCAGTGGGACGCGAGGCTCGAGATCGTCTGGAGCGTGGCGGATCGATCGTCGGGGACGATCGGCGCGACCGTCGGCACGCCGCCGGATTCGCGAACCATCGCCTCCAGCATGTACGCGTTGCTGTTCACGATCTGCCCGGCGCCCGGCGCGCGATCGGGCTCGCAGAGCTCCGATCCCGTTGCGACGATGCCGACCCGGGCACGCCGCCCCGCGTACACCACCGTGCGACCGAAGCTCGCGAGTAGGCCGACGTCGGAAGCGGACACTCTCGCCCCCGCGCTCAGGGCGACGCGTCCCCGCTCCAGAAACTCGCCTCGCCTGCGAATGTGACTTCCCGGTTCGATGACCTCGGTCACCTCGAGTCGATCCTGGGACACCTCACACACTTCCCGCATCACGACGGTGTCCGCACCCGCGGGGACCGCGGCGCCCGTCATGATGCGAACCGCCTGGCCCGGTTCGACCGTCCCGTCGAAAGGATTCCCCGCCGCGCTCTCTCCTACGATCGTACGGTGACCGCGGTCACCGTGCCGCAAGGCGTACCCGTCCATCGCAGAGTTGTCGAACGCCGGCACGTCGGAGGGCGCTTCGACGTCCTCGGCGAGGTACCTCCCGACGGCGTCGGTGATCACTACGCGCTCTGCGGAGAGCGCCTTCCCATGGTCGAGGATCGCCCGTCGCGCTTCTTCTACCGTGAGCAGCTTGTTCATGAATTCTCTTTCGTCTGCAGGGGAGCGACCGCGTCGCGATGAATGTCGGTGACCGCGGTCATCAAAAAGATGTCTTCCAGCTCGAGGCCCACGTCGAGCACACTTCCGGTCGGAATCTGATCGAGCTGCTCGAACAAAGCCGCCCAGTGTGAAGACCGGAAAAGGGTGGAGCGAAACGGCGTTCGGAAACCGTCGTCGTCGAACTGCAAGCGGGTTTCCCCCTCCAGCAGCGCTGGGAGCCCGGCGTTCCAGGTCTGCAAGAACTTGCGGATCGCCGGAAGCGCCAACTCCCGCAGGTCGCGCCTGTCGAAGAGCGGTCCGTCGAGCAAGGGTGCAAACGCCTCGGCTGCGTATGCGTCGAGCGCGGCGACGTCGATTCGTGCGGCTCCGTCGAGCAACTCCTCCCAGCTTCCCTGGGAACGAAGGAAGCTCTCGGCGATCTCGTGCTCTTCGGCAGACCTCACCCGGCGAGCGAACATCGCGGCGTGCACCGGCTCGGTGACCATGGTCAGTCGGAACACCGATGGGGGTGTGGAAGCGTCGTCGCCGGCGAGGGCCTCCGGCACGGCGATCGACGAAGCGACCTTGTCGAGGTGCCCGACGAAGCCTTCGAGGCGCGTTCGCTGGGTCGCGACTGTGGACATCAGGCTCGCTCGCCTGCTCGAGTTGGCGTCTGGCGCCACGCCGGCTGGTTCGCCACCGCTCCCCCCGGAGACAACCTCTGTTTCGGGGGCGCCGGCGCCTCCGAATGCTGCGAGGAGCGTCCCCGCGGCTACCGCGCCGAAGATTCCTCCCGCCGCTGCGGCTGTCGCGATGGGGACGAGAAGACCGAAGTGCGCCACGGCGAAGACGAGGCCCCCGAAGGAGAGGCCGCCGCCGGCGAGCGCTGCGTTCCTGGTCGCGGCACCCGACGTGGGACGAGAGACGGGGACGACTTCGCCGTTGGACCCCGCCAGCTCTTCCCACTTCTTCAGCCTGTCGTCGAGCTCCCGATAGATGTCGGCCAAGGGGCGGGCAGCAGCGAAACCCTCGACCTGCAGCGTCCGGACGGGGAGGGCCTCTAGCTCTCCCTGCACCCGCAGATGGGTCTCGGCGTCCTCCAGCGCTGCGGCGGGGAGGAGTTCGTTCGCGGAGGGCAGGGTGCACGACGTCGGCTCCGCGAGGGCGCGCGTCACCCGTCGGACGAGCTCCTGCTCCAGCCGGTCGCGCAGGCGATCCCCGTCCGACTCGCAACAGGCCACGCCGAACGTGGCGAAGAGGTCGCGGCTGGGAGTCTCGAGCATCTGAACGACATCGGGATGCCTCCGCACCCCACCGAACATCATGAGGCGAAGGAAGCCGCGCGCCGAGTCGAGCAGAGCCTCCAGAGGCAGGATGCCGCGAGATGTCAGCGCATCGAGCACGAAGATTCGGTCCACGGGGAAATCCCGCTTCGCGGTTCGCTCACGACGCGCCTCCAGCAATTCGGCGAGCTCGCCGAGGGACTCGGCCGTCCGGGGGCGCGACAGCTCCCCGTCACCCGACGCAGGGAGCAGTACGATCGGCAGGAACCGGTAGCGGCGTTCCTTACCCCGACGATGGCTCGGAAAGATCGTCGCGAACTCCTCGGCGACGATCCGCTCCCCCATCTCCACCACGACGTCGACCGCGGCGGCGACCATCGGTTCACCGAGGTTCGCGACGACGAAGACGTCGAGCCGCACTTCCGAAGCTCCTCCGTCGAAGCGGAGCAGGGCGGAGAGTGCGCTGCGCAGATCCGCTTCGAGCTTCTCGCGAAGCACCTGGACGGGATTGGTGAGGTTGCCCAGCGCCGCCGCCGGAGCGTCGAAGAAGCGACAGATCGAGGTGGCTGGACCGCGGCGCTCGGCCTCGCGCTCGATCTCCCGCAGAGTGGGCTCGAGCGCAGATCCGAGCCGGATGACGAGGACGCGATACACGCAGGGTCACCCTGCCAGAGTCTTTCGCCACTCTTTCAGCGCTTCTTCCTGCTCTTTGACGAAGGCCAGGAGCCCGGTTTCGGCAGGGTCCTTTCGCTGCTCGAGGGCCCAGACCATCTCGTCGAGGTCTTCGATCTGACCGTCGACCCTCGCGGCGAGGTTCGGGTCCCCCTGCTCGGCGGCGCGCCGAAACTTCTGCACGGCCGACTCGAGCCGACGTCGAGTTCGGTCGTCCACCCTGTCGAGGTTTCGGAACGCATGGTGAGGGTCTTCTCCCAGCTTCTCGTCGAACTCCCCGACATGCCAGTGAATCGCTCCGTCTGGATGGGTTCGGTAGATGCCCGCAGCGAACCCGGCTCCGAAGTCGATGAGTTTCTGTCGTTCGTCCTGGCCGGTCGTCTGCTGACGGTGCTCGAGCGGGTCGAGGTTCGGCAGATCGTTCTCCCAGTTCGAGTCGATGTGGATCGGATACCCTCGCTCCGCCGCGTCCTTCGCCATGCAGAGGTCGTAGTCCCGCTTCATCTCGCCGTTCACACGGCGGTAGAAGTAGAGCGGAATCCCGAGGTTGGCCCGGTAGAAGGCGATCGATTTTTCGTCGGCCCAGTGCGGGATGCGGCGCCCCTCCGGGACGACCTCGTCGAGCAGCGGTTCGAGGCGATCTCGGTATGCCGGATGGCAGCCGACGAGCGTTCCCGTGGAGTTGATGACCCGCGTGTCCTCGACGTCTCCGAACGTCGCCATCGGATGGGCCTTGTTCTCCGCGAACTTCAGCTTGCTCTTCAGGTAAGCGATCATCTGCTCTCGAGACGGTTCGGCATCGCTCCCGTCTTCGCGGAACTGCCGCAGAAAGTGATAACGCGCTTCGTAGAAGAGGGCGTCGTCGAGCAGCAGTCCCTTTTGCGTCATGTCGGTCCCCCCCTTGCGTGTCCCGACGATGTCTGCGGCGAGCCGTTCGCGGCCGAGCGCCACGAGCTGGTCGCGGATCTCGTCCGTGATGGCGCGGGCGTCCTTGGCGACGCGCCGCCCGGTGTCGTCGACCGCGGGGTTGAACGCCTCGGTGATGATCGAGAAGATGCTCGCCTCGTCGAAGTAGCTGAACTCGCGCCCTTCGGCGACGAACCGGTCATCGAAGAAGAAGTGCCAGAGCCGCTCGCCGCCGACCTCCTGTAGTGCCTCGACGTCCAGGATGTATGCGTTGCTTCGCCCTTCGCCGTGGGCGAACCGTCCCGTGGCTCGCGCCTCCTCGGCCTCGGCGTCGATCGCCTGGATCGCGTCGATCGCCCGGATCGACACCGACCGGAACGACTCGAGCCGCTTCTCGACGTGTTCGAGCACCTCTCGGAGCCACTGCTGCTTGAAGTCGTCGACGATCAGCGCGCGGTTTCCGTCGACGAGCGTCCCGTTGAAATATTGAACGAACCCGGAACGAGCGTGAACGAAGTCTTCGTTCGAGCGCTTCACGCGCTCCATCATGGTCCACTTCGCGGTCTCGTTCAGCCGGTCTCGCCACTCCTTCACCTGCGTCGTCACCTCGTCGCCGGCGAGATCCACCTCGCCCTTCATCCCGTCCATCTTCGACGAGAGCTCGTCGATCTGCTGACGAAGGCGGTCTTTGACGCGAATCAGGAAGAACCGCTGGGCGTAGGGAGTCGCCTGGTGGGTGCCGAAGAAATTGCGCATCAGGAGCCCGGCGCGAATCTCCTGGCGTGCCGCATCCCAGATTCCCCGCACGCGAGTGCGGGAGCCGTTCACCTCGTTCCGGAGGTCGTTGACCTCCTGGTCGATCTTGATGTTCGCTTCCTGGATGTCGGTCGCGCTCACGGTCGGCAGTTCGATCGCCTCGGCGAGCTGCGCGGCGAACGCTTCGGCGGTGTTCTCGAACTCCGTCAGCAGGTTCGAGCCAGTCGGTGTCGACAGGGAGGCGACCATCCCGTAGGGGCCACCCTCGATCTCGTCCTCCACCTCGCGGCGCGACTGATACTCGACGAACTGCACGAAGCTCTGGTCGATCGCGTCGGCCTGCGCCTGCCGCGACATCCGCTGGAACTTCGGGTCCTGGAAGTTGATCGAGAAATCGACGTCGTCGCCGGCGGACTTGCGGAAGAGAAGATAGTCCCCCATCGCCTTCGAGGCGTAGCGGAGGGCGCAGTACTCCAGGATGTCCTCGTCCGGAAGGATCAGGAGCGAGCACCCGTTGCTGCCGTAGTAGACCGTGTACCCCGACACCAACCCCTTCTGGTGCTTCTCGTAGTTGTCGTAGTCCGACGCCTGAGCCCCGAGGATCGGCGAGTAGAGGAGGAGGTACGCGGCGTCGGCGATCGCGTTCTTGTACGCGTCGATCTCGAACGTCGTCGGCTTGTCCGCGAGGTAGACGAAGTCGTACGGCTTGTCCTTGACGTGCGGCGCGTGCGGGTTGTTCGGGTTGCAGTGAAACTCGACGGACGTGGCGGCGCCCTCCGCCCCGAGCTTCATCAGGTGCTCGAGCTCCTTGAGTGCTGCGTACCCGTTGGCGTTGATGTCGCGATGCAGGGCGCCCGGGACGTCGTTCAGGAAGAGGCTCGGTAGGATGATCGTGCCGTACACCTTTGGAATCCAACCCTGCTGCCGGACGAGCTCCTTGAGGAGGTACGCGATGGGGAGGAACGACCCGCTCCCGGTCCCTCCGGCGACGGAGCCGTAGACGAATACGTTGAAGTGCGGCGGCTCATTCTTGCGGTAAGGATTGTCGTGATGCCGCGCGGTGTTCATCGCGCTCGTGAGTCGCTGCAGGATGCGCCCGCGGTCCTGCTCGAGCTGATAGTAGAGGGAGAGCCGGCTCTCGATCCGAATCTGTCCTGCGCCTGCGCCGCGGGTCCCACGAAACTGATACCAGTCATGAACCCACTGGGTCAGGAACTCGTCCTCGTCCTGATAGTCCTTGCCGCGCTTCTGGTCGATGTACGCGCGCTTGTCGAAGTCGGAGATCAAGATCCGGTTCTCGCGCGGGATCGCGTCCTGCTTCGACAGGTCGTGGGTGTTGGTGTCGAACGCGAAGAAGTGAATCAGTTCGTCGAGGGTGTGCCAGTTCCAGCGGGACTGAAGCTTCTTCGCGATCCGGTTCACGACGTCCGAGCCGCTCCCCCCCAGGCCGACGAAGAAGGTGGGCGAGACCTCGTTGAAGGTGACGAGCCGCTCCGCGTAGTCTTTCATCGGTTCCCCTCAGTCTGATTTTTCGTCGGTCTTGGTTCCCGGGAGACGCGACCAGTCGGGATTTCCGCAAGGCGCGGATTCCAGGGCCGCCGAATCGACGGCGTCGAGGTCGACGGGGTCGACCCCACCCTCGAGCTGACCCTCGGTCGGCTTGTTGTCTCCCTTCGCCTGGTTGCCGCTGCAGCCGAGGAAGAAGAGCGCGGAAATCACGCAGATTCGCTGGAGCAACTTCATGGATCGGTCTCGCACTCTGGATGGGACGCGTCGCCCCGCAGGTTGATGTCGAGGTACGGGTTGTAGCAGTAGTCCGTCGACCAGTCGGGCCCGAAGTCGTAACGAGCCGTCAGCATGACCGTAGGGTCGATCAGCCACTGCCCGTAGTTCGTCTCGCCGGGGGAACGCAACCACTGAAACGGTGACTTACCGTAGGACGTTTCCGCATCGCTGGCCAGCCGGTTCGGGAGGATGAGGGGGCTGCCGTCCGGCGTCGTGGCGGGGCGCGTTTCCCCCATCGGCGCATAAGCCGCGGTCCCCTCCCAGAGGCGGTCGGGACCGACCAGCGTGCGCCACGCCCAGAGGGTCGAGACCATGGGGACGAGCGCGTATTGGAGCTCGAGAAAGCCCGTCTCGGCGTTCTCGACGGCTTCGTCGTACTTCTGGCCCTGCTCGGCCCACCGCATCACCACGCCGCCATCGGTTCCGCCGGGCATCTCGCCGGCGTTGTGCAGGCAGTAGGGAGGATTCCCCGCGATCGGGAAGACACACGATTCGTGAACCCCCGCAGGGACGAACATCGGGTAGTGCGTCTCCTCGAGCGAATCCGCGGGGAACTTCTCGAGCTGATTCCCCGTCACCGTGCTGTCGTCGGGCGCGAAGCCCAGAGGAGTGTCGGAGGACTGGCTCGTGCGGACCCCCTCGATGACGATCAACTTTTCGGTCGCCTTATCGACCACCACCACCGACCCGGTGAAGTCGTGCTCGAAGCGCTCGTCCGCCTCGCGGCCGGGGTAGTACAGGACGTAGGTCACGAAGTAATGCGTGTCGGACTCGATCACCGAGTAGTAGACCGAGGCGGTCGTCTTGGTGGTCCCGAGCTTCGCCTTCGACTCGTTGTCGGACGCGTTCAGGTTGTTGTCGAAGTTCACCGTCGTCGGGATGTCGAACGTCGGCGCGCCGCTCGTCGTGTCGTTCGTCGCCTGGTAGATGACCGGCGCGAACTTCTCCGCGATGGCGCGGATGCCCGTCGGCTCCTCGAAGACCGTGGAGAAAGTCGCCGTCGTCTCCGCGATCGAATTCTGGCTCGCGTCGCGCACGAACTCTTTGACCACCGCGCGGTAGGGAGTTGCCGGCCGCAACGGCTCCGTCGGGGCGACCGTCGCGGCCATCGCCTCCTCGTCGTAGCTCACCGTCGCCGCGATCGGCGTGTTGCTGGGATCGCGCAGCTCGATTGAGCCGCTGTTGACCGTCCGGGAGTCGATCGGCTCGCTGAACGTAATCGTGACCTGCACGTCGAGCGGGACGTCGACCGCTTCGTCGGCCGGGGCGAAGCTCACGACCTCCGGCGGGATCTCGTCGGGCGGGATGTCGGGGCCCATGTCGATCTCGGGCAGGTCGATCGCCGGTGGCATGTCGACCGTCTCCATCCCCATGTCCGGCGTCGGCTCGACGGCGACGCACTCGCCGTCGGTACACATCCCCGCGTCGCAGTCCGAATCGGCGGTGCATCCCGCCGGTTCGGCGGCCACGCAGGTGCCGCTCTCACACGTCTCGTCCGAGCCGCACTCCGACTTGTCCGAGCACTCCGCCTTGTTGTTCTTGCCGCAGCCGGCGACGGCCAGCGCGATGGAGAGGATACCGATCGAAAAATACCGCATTTTTCACTGCCGTTTCGAGAGGGCCGCAGCATAGCAATTGGTCCCTGCCGGTGCGAGTGTGCGCTGCGCGCTGCGCGCTGTGCGCTACGATGGGCTCCGCCCCAAACCCCGCCAGGGGATTCTCCCCTGGACCCCGATCTTCTTTCGCATGACGTACGCCGCGACAGCGCGAGGCGCAGAGCGCGATGCGCAGAGCGCGAGGCGCAGAGCGC
>CAYPJU010000005.1:155366-156864 GCA_964411125.1 uncultured Bradymonadales bacterium
GCGCAGAGCGCGAGGCGCAGAGCGCTAGTCGTACCGGAGGCCGTCGACGGGATGCTGGCGCGAAGCCCAGTAGCTCGGACCGATGGTGGCGACCAGACAGATCGTCATCGCGGCGGCTGCGACGGCGAGGAACTCCCACGCGACGATGCGGACCGGCAGGTAGTCGATCATGTAGATCGTCGGGTCGAGACCGAAGTCGGTGTGCTTGATGGCGACGCAGAAGAGAAGGCCGCCCACGAGGCCAATCGCGGTTCCGATCGCGCCCACGACGAGGCCTTCGATGATGAAGACCTTCATGATGCTCGATTGGGACGCGCCCATCGACTTGAGGATTGCGATCTCCTTCTGCTTGTCGAGCACGATCATGATGAGCGTGCAGACGATGTTGAAGCTCGCGACCAACACGATGAAGCAGAAGAGCACGGCGAGGACGAGGCGTTGGAGCCCAAGCGACGTGAAGAGGTTGTGGTTCAGTTCGCGCCAGTCGAGCACCCGGAAGCGTCCCGGCGGAATCGCCGACTTGATGTCGTCGGCGATCGGCGCGACGCCGAACACGTTGTCCACGCGAATGTCGATCCCCGTGACGAGGTCGCCCTGGTTGAAGAAGTCCTGCAGCGCCCGGTAGTCGGTCATCACCAGTCGGCTGTCGTACTCGTAGAAGCCGCTGTTGTAGAGCCCCGCGACCTTGAAGTAGTTGCTCGACGGGCGGTGCTCTTTCGACGACCAACCCTCGGGATCGAGGCTCTCGAGCGGGCTCGTGATCTGCAGCGTGTCCCCGACCTTCACCCCGAGCTTGTCGGCGAGCGTCTTCCCGAGCAGCACCTTCGCCTGCCCCTTCTCGCCGTCGGCCGGAAACCGGTCGAACTCGAGCTGCTCGAAGACGCCTTCCTGCAGCGTGTACTTCGGGAGGTCGCTGACCTGCTCGATCTCGAGCGGCTCGATCCCCTTGATGAGAATCCCCGCCGTCTTGTCCCCGTGCGTCGCGATCATCTCGTGGAACACGAACGGGCTCGTCGCGGTGACGCCGGGGATCTTTTCGATCGTCTTCTGGATGTCGCGGTAGTCGCGGAAGTCGATGCCGTACTTGATGATCAGGATGTGGCTGTTGATGCCGAGGACGCGGTCCCTGAACGCTTCCTGGAATCCACCCGTCACGGCGATGACGCTCGTGAGCGCCATGACGCCGAGCAGCACCCCGAGGATCGCGATCAGCGTGATCGTCGACAAAAAGCTGCGTCGACGGCTCCGCAGATGCCGCATCGCGATGAAAAGTTCGTAGCTCGAGCCCTTGATACGTCGACCTCCAAGGGGGACCGCACGGAGTTAGCGGAACTGCGCGTCGTTGGCAATGATCCCGTGCCTGTCCAGCGGGGTTGAGCGACGTGGCCCGCGGGCGACACTCCCGGTCGCCGGCGCCTCGATGCCATCCAATGCCGACGACGAGACCGAGAACGAGATCGAGAACGAGGACGAGAACGAGGACGAGAACGAGGACGAG
>CAYPJU010000006.1:0-110327 GCA_964411125.1 uncultured Bradymonadales bacterium
GGGGCTTTGCCCCAAGGGGAGAATCCCCTGGTGGGTTTGGGCAAAGCCCAACGCTCCCCTATTGCGACAGCCTCGAGACGCCCGCTCACCAGGGCTCATGCCTCGGGCACTCTACGCGATGTACGCGACGGTGACGCCGTCGCCGCCCTCCCCGCGTTCGCCGGGTCGGAATCGTCGCACGTAGCGGGAGCCGGGGAGGAAACCGCGGACGGCGCGTTTGAGGGCGCCAGTTCCATGGCCGTGGATGATGAAGACCCCTTCGAGGCGCTCGAGATAGGCGGCGTCGAGGAAGAGGTCGATGCGCTCCAGCGCTTCTTCGACGCGGAGGCCACGCAGGTCGACGGTGTTGCGGTCGGTCTGCGGGACGGCGACGTCGCGGTCGTCGTTGCTCCGCGCCGGCGTCGCGTCGCCACGGTTGTGGCGACGTCGAGAGGACTCGTTCGGGTAGAATAGCTGGTCGACGTCGACGGTCGCCTTCATGGGACCGACCTGCACCACCGCCTCGTCGTCGTGGATCTCGATCACCTCGGCGTTTCGCTTGAACGGCGCCGCATAGACGGTGAGGCCGACCTCCAGATCGTCGGCAGGGACGCGGACGAGTCCGTCGGGCGTCGCCTCGGGCTTCTTCGACTGGTCGCGGACTTTCTCAACGGCGTCGGCGGCCTTCTCGAGCTCCTTGCGAACGTCTTCGATCTGCTGCCGGTTACGCTGGAACTCGGCGTCCTTCAGCTCCTTGAGCCGCGTCTTCGCGAGCGTTCGCACCTCGCTGAGCCGGTCGCGCAGATGCTTGGTCTCCTCGAGCAGCTCCTTTCGGTCGCGTTCGACGAGCTTGTCGTACTTGTCCTTGTAGCGCTTCTTGAGGCGCTCGGCGTCGCCCCTCGCCTGCTGCAACCGCTGCTGTTCCTTCTGCAGCTGGCTCACCTGTTCGTCCAGCTTCGTGAGCGCTTCGTCGACCCCGAGCCGGCCCTCTCCTTCCAGGACCGAGCGGGCGCGCTCGACGAGCCGGTCGGGAAACCCGAGGCGGTCGGCGATGCGCAGCGCGAACGAACTCCCCGGAATGCCGAGCGTGACGTGGTAGGTCGGCGCGAGAGTCTCGATGTCGAAACCCATCGCGGCGTTGGCGAAGGCGGAACTCTCGAGCGCGAGCGTCTTGAGCCCCTCGAGGTGTGTCGTCACGACCGTCGTCGCGCCGCATTCGGCGAGCTCTTCGAGCAGCGCCACCGCGAGCGCAGCCCCCTGCAGCGGATCGGTGCCCGCGAAGAGCTCGTCGAGGAGAACGAGCGTTCCGGGGGATGCGTCGGGGAGGAACTCGCGGATGTTCACGAGGTGGCCCGAAAACGTACTGAGATCGCGCTCGATCGACTGCTCGTCCCCCACGTCGGTGTAGACCGCGCGGTAGAACGGCAGCTCGCTGCCCGGCGCGCAGAGGATCGGCATCCCGGCGCGCGACATCGCGGCGGCCATCCCGACCGACTTCAGGAGCACCGTCTTGCCGCCCGTGTTCGGCCCCGACACCACCAGCACACGTTTCTCCGGGTCGAGCAGCACGTCGTTGCCGACAGTCGGGTTGTCGGGGTTCTCGGGGCCGAGCTTCATGAAGAGGAGCGGGTGGATGCAGTGCTGAAGCGCGAGCTCACCTTCGGTGAAGGTGGGGACCGACGCGTTCACGAGCCGCGAGAACCTCGCGATGGCGCCCGTCAGGTCGAGGTAGGCGAGCACCTCCGCGTTGCGTAGCAGGGCATCGCCGTGGCGCGCGACCAGGCTCGAGAGCCGAGCGAGGATCCGCTTCTCTTCCTCCTCGACTTCGATCATCGCCCAACGAAGCTCGTTGTTGGCTTCGACGAGCTCCTGGGGTTCGAGGTACGCCGTCTGGCCCGACGACGAGTAGCCGTGGATGATCCCCGGGATCGTGTTCTTGGCGCCGACACGGACGGGAAGCACGTAGCGGTCCTCCCGCACGGTGTAGTAGTCGTCCTGCAAGTACTGCGCGAACCGCTCGGAGGTGAGGAGCCTGTCGACCGTCGACTTCAGACGATCGGTGTGGTTCTGCACCGCGCGGCGAAGACGACGCAGATCGGGGCTCGCTCCGTCGGCGATGCGGCCGCCCGGTTCGATGGCGATCTCGACCGCCTCGCGCAGGTCGGTGCACGGGTCGAGCAGATCGCTCGTCCCCCACAGCAGCGGCGCGGCATCGCGACGCGATGAGAAGAAGCGCAGCACGCGCTGGACGACGTCACAGTTGCGCCCGATCGCCTCGATGTCCTCGGCGACGAGGACGCCCTCGCGCTGGGCGTAGTGGACCGCCTTGCGGACGTCTCGCAGGCCGTACACGGGCGGGTCCTCGGCTGCCTCCAGAAACTCCATCCATTCGGCGACCTCCGCGAGGCGCCGCTCGGCGAGGCCTCGAGACGGCAAGGGACGGAGAGCCGCGACGAGCTCCAACCCTTCCGGCGAGTTCGCGTGGTCGGCGACGTATTCGCGCAGCCGACCCCATCCGAGGTCCGACAGCGTCTTCGGTGGCAAGTCGACGGTCCAGTCGTCGCGACGTAGCGGTGCGACAGTCTCGGCGAACAGGTCGGGATCGAACCCGTGGGTCGTGTCCATGGCTGGCATCATTGCATTGCCCGTTTCATTCATCCATCAGTGAAGTCTCGGCGGCGTCGATCGCTTCGAGGAGCGCCAGCTCCTCCGGCTCGAGCTCGGTCGCACCGAACAATGCCAACCGGCGCCGTAATTCCTCCGCAGCCGAAAAATCGAACCGTGGTCGCGCCGTCGCCGCCGAGTGACACCGGGAAAGGTCGAGGCGCCCGTTGGACCGCACGAAGACCTGGGCGTCGGCGGTACCGACGCCGAGTGTCTCGGCGACGATCTCGAGGTCCGGCTCGACCAGCACCTGCGCAAAGAGCGTCATGCTGCAGCCGTCGGCGAGCTCGTCGAGCCGCATTCGCTCGTCCCCGACCAGGAGGACTGCCGCCCCCGTCTGCATCGCCCACTCGACCGCCACTGTGTGCGCGAGGGCTGCTTCGTCCGGGCCCGCATAGGTCACGCGGTAGTCGCCCGGGCACTCGCGATCCTCGGGTGCGCTGGTGACGAGCGGCCCCTCCCAGGCGGCCCGGACGAGCCGGTAGGTCGGCCCGTCGGCGCCCGAAGCGTCGAGGAAGAGGTTCGTCCCGCCGACCAGGAGCGGCACGTGCTCGTCGATCGCCTCGATGTTCGTCGTCGCCACCGCGCGCTCGTGCGGTTCGGCTCTCGGCGGAGCTTCGTCGCCAAATTCGAGGGTCCTGACGGGGTGGGCGCCGCGGGCGGCGAGGGGCCAGTGAACGGTCGCTCGCTGCACCTCCACCGCGGCTTCCGCCGCGATCCCCGACGCGTCGAACGTCGCGACCTCCACCCGGGACTCCCCGAGCAGCCGGCGTACGCGTCCGCGCAGCCCGCCGACAGCGACGGTCTCGCCGATCGCCACCTCCTCGTCGCCAATCCATGCCACGAACCGCCCCGGGGAGACCGTCGTCACGTGCGGAGCCTTCGGTCGGTATTCTTCGATTTGATCTTTCACGTCGCGAACATCGACAAGCTGGCGGCGCAGGTCAAGTCGAGTGGCACGGCTCGCATACTTCCCGTCTGCTCCGGGTCGGTGACGTTCGAGGATCGGTTTGGCAGGCCCGGGGTCCGGCGTAGGTTCGTCCTGCCCACGAAACCGATTGGAACGATCGAGCGCAACCGGGATGTGCCGCCGACATCTTCCTCGGACCTCGATCGCAGCGGAGAGAGAATGGACTGGATTCTGGTAATCGTCGGACTCGGCCTGTTGGTGATTGGCGGGGAAGGACTCGTCCGTGGAGCCACGGGCATCGCGCTCGCCGCGAAAATCTCCCCCGCGGTCGTCGGTCTGACGATCGTCGCGGCAGGGACGTCGATGCCGGAGCTCGTGGTCTCCGTACAGTCCGCGCTGCGCGGGAACGTAGGAATCTCTTTCGGCAACGTCGTCGGGTCGAACCTCTTCAACATCGGCGCCATCCTCGGCCTCGCCGCCCTCGTTCGCCCGCTCCGCGTGATGGGCAACACCGTCCGGATGGAGTGGCCCGTGATGATGCTCGCCGCGCTCCAGCTCTTCCTGCTCGCGCGTGACGGGGCCGTCGACCGAACGGAAGGTGCTTTCCTCGTCACGGCGCTGGTTGCGTTCACCGCCTACGCGGTCTGGATCGGGCGGAATTCGACCGCCCCCGCGGAGGCAGAGGCGTTCGAAGAGATCGCTTCGGCCTCCACCGGACGGTCGATCGGTTTTCACATCCTCGCCATCCTCGTGGGCGTCGCGGCGCTGGCGGGCGGGTCCACGCTGCTCGTCGAAGGCGCCGTCGGCATCGCGTCGGGGCTCGGCGTCTCGGACACCGTCATCGGGCTCACGATCGTCGCGGCCGGCACCAGCACGCCGGAGCTCGTCACGTCGCTCGTCGCCTCGAAACGCGGACAGGACGACATCGCGGTCGCGAACATCGTGGGCTCCAACATCTTCAACGTGCTCGGGATTCTCGGGGCTACCGCGGTCATCCATCCCTTGGCGGTCCCCGAGATGATCATGTCGCGGGACGTGTGGTGGATGCTCGGGAGCTCCGCTCTCCTCTTCCCGCTGATGTGGACGGGGATGAAGATCAACCGCGCCGAGGGAGCGGCGCTGCTCGGCGCCTTCGTGGTCTACCTCACCCTCCTGGTGCAGAGCGCGTGACGCCCGTCAATCTTGCTCGAACCGACCTGCCTGCTGCAGGAGTTCGGGGAGGGCCTCGACCAGATTCCGCGCGAGGTAGCTCTGCAGGAAGAAGACGTGGCTCAGGGCGAGGAAACGCAGATGGGGATCGTCGAAGCTGGGGGTGAAGCGCGCGAGGCCGCCACCCCGTACATCGTCGGGCTTCGCGTTTCGGCGCGGCGCCTCGCCCCCGGGAGGGTCGAACGCGCCGGGCGTGCCAGCAGCCTTCGCGGCGAGGTCGCGGAACTCTTCGGGGAGACACGCCTCTTCGTAGTACTCGACCCTGGTCTCCACCGAACCCGTCGGTGGGTCTTCGAGGAGTTCCATCGCCGCGAGGCTGCAGAGGAGGTCGAGGAGGTCGCTGGCGACCACGTCGCGAATCTCGTGCAGCCGACGCGCCGCTTCGTCACGGGCCGAAGTCCCCGCGACCCCACCGTACCCCAGGGCGATCGACTCGAAGGTCCTGAGCAGGCTCGACTCGGTCGCCGCCATGTGGTCGCCGATCCGCCTCAGCACGGGCGGACGCCCGTGTCGCTCCTCCAGCCACGCCACCAGTTCGTAGAGATGCGCCGCGTCAGGGTCCGCCTTGAACCCGAGCTCCATCCCCACCTGCGCCACGCGCGCGAGACCCGACTGCAGCGCCCGTGCATTTTCCGGCTCCGCGAGGGAGAGGATCGCCTGCTCGAACCGTGCTTCGAGCCGATCGAGGATCAACCGATCCGCCGCCCGGCGTACCAGCGATGCCGGGCGCGCGAGCTTCCCCGCCGCGCGCCGCGCGCCGCGCACCAGCGCATTTTCGTCTCGGTCACTCACTCGCGTTCGAACCTCCCTCGGTCGCCACGCACCATAGCATACGCACCAGACCGCGACGCCGGAGCCTCTGCGGCGAACCAGGCAAAAAAAAGCCCCCGCAGTGCGGGGGCTCGAAACGGTGTTCCTGCGTTCGCTCTCAGAGCGGGATGCAGGTGTCGGACGGCGAGGTCGCGAAGCACTCGTAGCCCGCGCGGCAGTCGCCGTCGACGTTGCACGAGTCGAGGCAGATCTCGGTGCTGTCCTCGCAGACAGAGGTCTGCGTGCAGTTCCCTTCGCCGACCCCGCAGAGGATCGTGCAGTATCCGCCGGGCCAGCCCGCCTCTTCGATGCAGGTACCCCAGAGGCCGCCGACACACTCCCAGTAACCGGAGCACGCGGCGCCCACCTGACCGGTTCCGGTCGCAGCGGGGAAGCACTCCTGGGTCGCGCCTGCGTCGAGGTCGGCATCCAGGCAGCGGTAGCCGTCGCTGCGGCACATCCCGTTGCCAGTGCAGTCGGCGAGGCAGATGCCTTCGCCGTTCGCGTCGATGCCAGCGCAGTGCGAGCCGGTCGGACACGGGGTCGTGCTGTCGCAGACTGCAGTGCAGTAGCCGTTGCGCCAGCCGTCTTCCTGGCTGAAGCATCCGCCGTTCACACCGCCCTGGCAGTCGTAGAGTTCCTCACAAGCGTCGCCCACGGCGCCGCTCCCCGTCGCAGCGGCCGCACACTCGGTGGTGGTGTCGCCGTCGAGGTCGTAGCAGAGGTATCCATCGGCGCGGCACGCGGCATCGTTCGCGCAGTCGGCGAGGCAGATGCCGTCACCGTTCGCGTCCTGCAGGGCGCAGTGCGATCCGGACGGGCAGGCGGTCGTGGAGTCGCACTCGCGAGCGCAGTAGCCATCCTTCCAGCCCAGTCCATCCGTGACGCAGAAGCCAGCCGTCCCACCGCCACAATCGGCGTGGGTGGTGCAAGTGTCGCCGACGTCGCCGGCGCCGCTACCGACCGCCCAGCATTCGTCGACCGTGTCGTCGTCGGCGTCGTAGCACTCGTATTCGGGCGTGCGGCAGTCGCTGTTGGCGGTGCAGTCGTCGAGGCAGACCCCGAAGCCTTCGTCGCCGATGAAGGAGCAGTGCGAGCCGCCCGGGCAGTCGGTGTCGTCGATGCAACCGGCGCTGCAGTAGCCACCGGGGATCGGGTCACCGAAGCATGCGCCGGACTGGCAGTTCCCGCCCGAGGCGCACGCGCCTCCGATCGGCTGGTTCTGGACGCAGTCGTTGTCGTTGGCCGCGATGCAACCCGCCGGACAGCAGCCGTCGCTGTCGGTGCAGACGTTGATGCGGGTCGTCGAGCACGTGAAGTTGCAGTTCGCAGCGCTTCCGGTCGACCGGTCGATCGTGCACGCGTCGCCGTCGTCGCAGCTCGTCGGGCAATTGCCGTCGCAGGTCTCGCCCGCGTCGACGGTGCCGTTGCCGCAGCTCGCGGAGCAGTCGTTGTCGTTGGTCGCGTTGCAGTTCGACGGGCAGCACCCGTCGCCGTTACGGCAGGCATTCACGGGCGAGTTCGTGCACGTGACGTTGCAGTTACCGACGCTCCCGGTGAGGGAATCGGTGGTGCAGGCGTTGCCGTCGTCACAGCTCGACGGGCAGTTGCCGTCACAGGTTTCGCCGCCTTCGACGATGCCGTTTCCGCAGCTCGCGGAGCAGTCGTCGTCGTTGGTCGTGTTGCACTGCGAAGGGCAGCACCCGTCGCCGTCGACGCACGCCGTCAACGGCGAGTTGACACAGTCGACGTCGCAGTTGGCGGCCGAGCCGGTCATCATGTCGGTCGTGCAAGCGTTGCCGTCGTCGCAGCTCGCGGGGCAGTCGCCGTCGCAGGTCTCGCCGGGCTCGGTCATGCCGTTGCCGCAGGTCGCCGCGCATTCGGCATCGTTGGATGCATCACAACCCGCCGGGCAGCACCCGTCGCCGTCCACACACGCCGCGATGTCGACGTTCATGCAGACCGCGTCACACGTCGCGGCTCCGCCAACCAGGCTGTCCGCGGTGCACGCGACGCCGTCGTCGCAGTCGGTGGGGCAGTCGCCGTCGCAGACCTCGTCCCCCTCGACGACGCCGTTCCCGCACTCTGCTGCGCAGTCGGAGTCGTCCGCGCTGCTGCAGTTGTCGGGGCAGCAGGAGTCTCCCGCGGCGCATTCGGTGATCTGGGTACCGCTGCACTCCGCGGTGCAGTCGTCGGCGCTGCCGACGAGCTCCAGCGAGAGGCAAAGGTCGTCGGTCTCGCAGGTCGTCGGGCATGCGCCGGGCTGACCCACGGCGATCGCGAAGTCACACGCCTCGCCCTCGTCGAGCGTACCGTTGCCGCAGGTGTCGCCGTTGTTGGCGGTCATCCCGTTGTTCGCGGTCATGCCGTTGTTGGCCGTCATGCCGTTGTTCGCGGTCACGCCGTTGTTGACCAGCACACCGTTGTTGGTCGTGCCGTTGTTGTCTTTTCCGTTGTTGTCGTCCCCGCTGCCTGCACAGCCGAGGGGCCCGACGAGCAGCGCCGCGCCCAATAAGAAAAAAGTGCGTTTCATCGTTTTTGCTCCTCAGTAGTGGGCGCACCATAGTAGGCGAGACGTCGCTCGTAAATGGTTCCTTCGATCTTCCCGCCCCGCGTGCAATTCCGCGGGACAGACCGACTTTTGGAGCGTTCCGCCGGAGACAATTGCAGAATCGGCCTCGGCGGTGGAAACTCCCGGCGTGCACTGGCCCGAATACTTACATCACGTCACGCTCCACTTTCCGATCGTCCTGACGTTCGTCCTCGCAGCGGTGGGGCCCTGGTGGGTCCGTACGATGGACGAGCGCCTGGGCGTCTTTCTGCGATGGTGCGGCTGGGCCGCTTTCGTGACGACCACGGTCGCGATGGTCTCGGGAACGATCGCGGCGCCCGGGTGGCTCGGCGGCGACGGTCCGCAGGGGCTCTCCGACCACCGCAACATGGGGATGCTGACCTGGTCGGCCGTGGCCGTCGCCGCCGTGGCGTTCGAAGTAGGAATTCGCGTCGGACGCGAGGACGTTCGAAAGTTCGCGGCCCTCTGCTGGATCGCTGCCGCGATCGGTGCCGTCGGCGCCGGACACTGGGGCGGAAGCGCCCTGCACTCCGACCGGATCCCCTGGCAGGGAACGGAGCCGATCGTCGAGTGAACCTCGGAGGATCCCCGCTCAGAAGTCCACGAAGATCACGCCGAAGGCGGAGCTCGTCGGGGGAGACGTGACCTCGATCCCCGACCACATGTAGTCCGTCCGAACGTCACTGGGCCGGGTGATCGAGAGAGAATCCCGACAACCGTGGACGTCGTAATCGCCGGTGAGGAGGGTGTTCATGCCGCGAAATGCCGTGATCATTCCGTGGATGTCCGCCGCGAAGAAGAACGCCCCGCCCGTCCCGTCGGCGATCCTCGAGAGAACGTCGATGCTGACGCTCTGGGAGAGCCCGATGGTGAAGATTCTCACCCCCGCCTCCTGCGCCATCGCGACGACCTGAGACTCAGTCGTCGTGGACGCCGTGTCCGCCCCGTCAGTGAATACGACCAGCGACCTCGCCTCTTGCGAAGCGTTGTTGCTGACCTCCTGAATCATGGCGGCCATGGCATCGTAGAGGGGCGTTCGTCCCGACTCGCACCCGTCGAGTGACTCGAGCGTCGCCACGTATCGCTGATAATCGGTGGTGAAACCGTCTCCCCACAGGGCGACGTCGAATTCGGTGCAGGAGTTGTCCGAGGCGAACGTCGACAGCATCAGCTCATCGGGAGGCGTGAGAGAGTTGAGGAACTCGATCGCCCCCGAGATCCGGAGGTCTTCGGGATCCGTCTGGAGAATGCTTCCGCTCTGGTCCATCACCAGCCCCACCGAAACCGATCTGCTCGGGTTCGTGAAGACGCTGTGGTCGCACGTCACCTGCTGACCCCACTCGAACACTGCTCCGTCATCTGCCACGAACGATTCGGGGATCACGTCCTCCCCACGTACGGTGGGAACCGAAACGGCGTTTTCGTCCAACACGACGAGCTCGAACCCGATCTCCCACGTCTCGGTCGCCGTACCGTCCCCATTCTCTTCGCGCTGAAGATTTGAGGGCACGGAGGAACGAACCGCCGCGATCGGTCGGCCGGGCGCCGCCTCCTCGCCCACGTCGGGCTCCGTGATCACGGACCCCGCGTCGTCATCGGAACCCATGTCGCGGGGCGGTGGCTCGAAACCGCCCATGTCCCGCGTCACCGGGGAAGGGGACGGCGTGCATTCGCCGAATGAGCAGACCAGGCCGTAGTCACAGGTCTCGTCGACATGGCACTCACATCCGTCTTCTCCTGCAGGACACGGATCGTCGGCCGGATCGGAACCAATCCCCCCGGAACATCCGGTGCTCATCAAAAGCGCGAGCGCGATGGTAAAACCGAGTCGCATCATGCGGCAGCCCCCCGTCGTGATTGTGTCAGTGTCTCGTGAGGTTAGCATCCCCGGCGCATCGTCGCCAACGACAGTCGTGCACCGAATTCTTCGACTCGGAGAGAAGGGAGACCCCGGATGGTGGATCGACGAGGCGAGGGTTTCCGCGCCTGCGAGGGAAGACGGCTGACGTGTCGCGCCCCCACAGGTATACCGGCGTGGTAGGTCACCAGTAGATTACGGTGTAGAGTGACTCGCATGTACCGCGCATCCACAGCAGCCATGCTCGCCGCAGCCTTCGTCATGTCGAGCTGCGAAGGTGAACGGCCTCCGCCCCCCAAGCACAGCGAGACCGTCTCGGCGCCCATCGTCCCCTGGGACGAGCCCGAGCCGATCCGCGACATCAGCTCCGCCACGACCGAGGTTCGAACGCTCGACCTCGCCGACGCACAGAAGTATCCGGAATGCCACGAGCTTTTGGAACCGAACGGAGAAGTCGCGGACCCGTTTCCGCTGCCGGATCCGGTCGGACGCGCCCTCGCGCTCGCGAGCTGCGACATCGAGGCGACCCTGAAGCTCGAGGACGGGACCCGAATCTATGCGTGGGGAGCCCCGTCGATCGGGAACGCCCGCGCGACCGATCTGCACGTGGCCGCGTGGAGCGCCGACGGAAAACTTCGTTGGACCGCGAAGATGAATCGCACCAAACAGTCCCCGAACTGGGTCGCGAACTTCCGGCGCTCTTTTCTGACGGCGGTGGGGGACCGACACGTCTGCTTCGGAACCCTATGGGAGGGTGAGACCCAGGGACAATGCGTCGCTCAGGACACCGGCGAAAAGCACTGGGGGGGCTCGCTCCCCTTCTGGTCCGGGATCGTCCCGCAAGGGGCCGAGGACGGCTTCTTCGTCGCCGACATCAGCTCGGTCACGAAGCGCTATCCCTTCAGTGGCGCCGAGATGCGCCACCTGAAGCTCCCCGGCCTGGGCGGCCGGGCGGGCTACTACGCGACCGACGGCAAGAGGCTCTACTTCGCGACGAGCCGCGAGGAGCAGCCGGCGCTCACGGCGTACTCGTTCGAGACGTTCGACCCCGTCTGGCAAACGCCGTTGCGGGAGAATCCCAACGCGGCTCTCGCCTACGCGTACCCGCAGTTCGAGCTCATCTTGATGAAGCTCGACGACAATCTGTATGCCGTCGACACCGAGACGGGCAAAGCTCTCTGGGCGCACCGGATCGGTGACGACATCCCCTCGATCGCGGCGAACGGCGATTCGCTCTTCGTCCTGAACCGGCTGCCATCCGAGCCGAACGTCCTCTTCGCCATCGAGCCCCGCAGCGGTTCCGTGCGCTGGAAGGCTGAGACTCCGTCGGGGACGTTGCGCGTCGAATCGATCGAAGACGAGCTCGTCATCGGCAGCGTTCGAGCCGTCCAACACGTTCCTCTCGCGGCGACGAAGTGACGGACGAGGAACGGCGAAACCCATTCCGCGAAGTCGGCGTCGTCTACACGTCGGTCCTGGCCGCGATCATCGTCTTCGCTGTAGCCGCAGTCTTCGTACCGCTGATCAACCAGCTCCTCTACGCCATCGTCGCGTTCCTCTTCTTCTTCGTCCCGCAGAAGATCCTCGAGCGAGAACGGGCGTCCCCAGAGGAGTACGGAATGGTCGCGGGCGACGTGAAGCGCGGGCTGCTCTGGGGGTTCGGAGCGACGCTGGTCACCCTCCCCTTCTTCCTGCCGGGCTACTGGATCTGGGAGACGCAGTTTCTCGAACGAGAACTCGCCGTCGACGTCGAGCGCTACCGACAGTGGTCGCTCGAGCTCGAAGGGGAGCCCGAAAACTGGGGGGCAGACACCGCCGGCGTATGGATCTGGTCCGACCGCGACGAACTCTCGGTCGGCATTCGGAACGACGGCGAGGCGAACAACCGCGTCACGATCGAAGCCGACGAACCGTTCGTGCCGACGAAGCGCGGCACAGTCTCGTTGAAGCCGGCCGACGGTGAGTCGCGCGACGGTGCCCGAAAGTGGATCGCGACCCTCACCCACTCGAGCAGCCGCGGCGTCGTGACGATCCGCGGCCCCGACGACGTCCGGGTGACGGTCGCGCCCATCACGGCCGGTAATCGGACCTGGCCGATGTTCCGCGGCCCGTCCGCTTCTCCCGTGGAAGACAACGAGGTGAGCGACAGCCGCGGAGTGGGGTGGCTCTTCCTGTGGGTGGCGACCCAGTTCGTCCTGGTCGCCTTTCCCGAGGAGTACTTCTACCGCGGCTACGTGCAGACCAAGCTCGAGAAGGGATTCGAAGAGCGTGCCGCCCGACGCGGACGCACGATGCGTGTAGTGCTCGGCGTCACACCGGCGATCGTGACGACCTCGTTGATGTTCGGGATCGGCCACCTTCTCGTCCCGGTGGGCGGGGCGCTCCTCGCGAACCGGATGGCGGTCTTCTTCCCGTCGCTCGTGTTCGGCTGGCTTCGGCGACACACCGGCTCGATCCTGGCGCCGACGATCTACCACGCGTTCAGCAACATGCTCGTCCTGGTCTCGGCCGTCCATTTCGTCTGAACTCCCCGCCACGGTGAGTTCCTTGCGCGAACGGTCGTAGAGCTTAGCATTGCTCCATCACCACATTCGGGAGGAAGGACGATGAAAGGACGGTTTGTCACGATCTGCGCGGTGCTCTGCCTCGGTGCCTGCGGCGGCAACAACGGCTCGAACAACGGCGCCTCCAACAACGGCGCCTCCAACAACGCAGGCTCGAACAACGGCGCTTCCAACAACGCAGGCTCGAACAACGGTGGGTCGATCGAATGCCCCGACGACAATCCGCTCGTCGGCTCGTGCGGAGACCTGAACTTTCTCGGCGGCTGCTTCGAGCCCGACATGAGCGGGACGTGCTCGATGACACTGTCGACCCAATGGAGTGACGGCTCGAAGGTCGAACGCGATGCCAGCGGGACCGGAGGCTTCTACGGCCCCGGCGACAGCGACCCGTGCGCGACCTACCGCTACGACATGGCGACGAAGACGACGACCTTCGAAAAGGATGGCGACACTTGGACCCAGGTCGACAACGGCGATGGGACGTTCACCATGACGTGCCCGGATGGAACCGCTTTCGACTACACGGCGAGCGAATCGACGAAGTACAACGAGTGCCGGGGGATTACTTGCGTTTCCGGCGGCACGGGGGGAAGCAACAACGGCTCGGCCGGGATGTGTTCGGGTATCGCCGACTGCCCCGGCACCGTCTGTTGCCAGACGGCTGCGGCCACGTCGTGCGTCCCCGACGAGATGACGTGCGGGACGCTCGGCGGTACGGTGCTGCCCTGAACCGGGGCTCGGAACAAGTTGGCGGTCGGCGCTGTTTCTACCGCGAATCGAGACGCTGATTCGTGTCTTCTTCGTGAGGTGAAACCAGATGAACGAGACGTCGAAATTCTTCCCCCAATCGCTCGCCCGAACGCTGATCGTCGCCCTCGCTCTGGGCGGCGCCACGCTCGCGACCCAGCCCGCCTGGGCCCAGGACGCCGCGCCCGGCTTCAGCGGTTCCTTGCCGCCCGTCACGCAGCTCTTCGAGCGCGAGAAAAACAAGGTCGTCAGCATCCAGACCGAGCTGGCGCCGAACACGGGCTCTCAGATGTTCCAGTTCTTCGGCGGCCCGCAGGGTCGTCCGCAGAGCGGAATGGGCTCTGGCTTCGTCGTCGACCCGTCGGGTTACATCGTGACGAACAACCACGTCGTCGACGGAGCGACGGTCATCAAGGTCCGCATGCAGACCGGCGAGTCGTACGACGCGCAGCTCGTCGGCACCGACCCGAGCATCGACATTGCGCTGCTGAAGGTCGAGACGAAGAAGCCGCTCCCCGCGGTGACGATCGGCACTTCGAGCAAGCTGGACGTCGGCGAGTGGGTCGTCGCGATCGGCAGCCCGTTCGGCCTCGACTACACGGTCACGACCGGCATCGTGAGCGCGAAGGGGCGAAACCTCGGGGCCGGTCCGTACGACGACTTCATCCAGACCGACGCCAGCATCAACCCCGGCAACTCGGGCGGCCCGCTCTTCAACCTCCGAGGTGAAGTCGTCGGCGTCAACACCGCGATCATCCGGGACGGCCAGGGGATCGGTTTCGCCGTCCCGATCGACATCGTGAAGAACGTCATCCCGCAGCTTCGCACGACCGGTTACGTAGTGCGCGGCTTCATCGGCACGGGAATCCAGGATCTCGACGCCGAGCTCGCCGAGTCGTTCGGGCTCCCCACCCCCTCGGGTGTGCTGGTGAGTTCGATCGAAGATTCGGGGCCTGCCGCACGCGCCGGTCTACAGCCCGGCGACGTCATCGTCGAGTTCGCCGGACGCGACACCCCCGCCACCCACGATCTCCTGCTCGCCGTGGCGGAGACGAAGCCCGGTTCCGGAGCGGCCGTTCGCTACATCCGAGACGGGAAGATGCGTACGGCGTCGGTCACCGTCGCCGAGCGCCCGGGCACACAGCGACGGCGGACGGTGCCGGTCAAAGCACCGCAGCGCTCCGACGACGTCCGGCTCGGCGTGGCGATCCGTCAGGTCGATCAGCGCGTCGCGGCTGCAATGGGGCTGAGCGAAGCGAGGGGCGTAGTGGTCACGGAGGTCGCGGCAGGATCCCCCGCGGCCAAGAAGCTGCGCCCGGGCGACGTCATCCTCGAGGCGAACGGCAAGCCCGTGAACGACAAGCCACGCCTCGATTCGATCCTCGCCACCACCAAGACCGGCGACATCGTCCGGCTCAAGATCGTGCGGGTCGGCGCGGTGAACTTCGTCGCCGTTCGCCTTCGCTGACGACCGTCCGCGGCGGCGAAGCGAAGTGCATCTGAGGCTGGCGCACTGCCAGCCTCTCCGCTAAGAAGCGTCCGATGTCCGACGAAACACGAACCGAGATCGAACCCGAACCGACCGAACCCGACCGCAAAGTCGAGGTGTGGGTCTGGCTCGCTGCCGCCCTCGCCCTGGCGATGGTGGCTGCCTGGGTGCTCGTCTTCCTGCGACTGGGCCTCACCAGCGTCCAGGTGCACGCGATGGTGATCCCGACGCTCGGAAGCGCGACGCTCCTGATCATGGCGATCGGTCTGGTGATGACGATCTTTCGCCCCCCCGTGCTGCGTACTAGCCGGACCGTCGGCTTCGTTCTGCTCCTCGCGACGGGGTACGTCGGCAACGTCCCTCTCGTCGCCCCGCCGCTGGCGACCGAGGGCTGGCGGTCCGACGTCGAACACCGCCTGCCGTTCGAAGGTACCTGGCGCACCCTCGCCGGTGGAGACGACCGCAGCCGCAACTACAAGGCGACGACCGCCGCCTTCCGATGGGCCTACGCGTTCACGAAGGTCGAAGACGGGGAGGCGTTCGCGCTCGACGGAAAGAAGAACGAGGACTGGCACTGCTTCGGTGAGCCGGTCCTCGCCCCCGCACCGGGCAAGGTCGTTCAGGCGGTCGGCGACGTCGTCGACAACAACCCGGGCGAGGTGACGTCTTCGGCGGTCTTCGGCAACCACGTCGTCCTCCGGGTCGCGCCCGACGAATACCTGTTCGTTGCGTCGTTGCGCCACGACACCCTCGCCGTGAAAGTCGGCGACGAGGTCTCGGCGGGGGCTCGACTCGGCGACTGCGGAAACTCGGGCTACATCGCTCAGCATCCGCAGATCCACGTTCACGCCCAGGACCGCAAGGAGTTCCCACTCGCTCAGGGCCTGCCGCTTCGATTCGTCGATTTTCGACGCGGCGATTCGGTCGTCGATGTCGGGACGCCGCGCGGCAACTCGGCCCCGGATGTGGCGGACGGAGAGATCGTCTCCCCCGACTGATCCGCGCGCCGATCTGTTGACAGACCGCCCCCTCCCTCTAGTGTGGATTCACTCGTAAATCTGGAGGTCACATGGGGAATCGCGCCGCGATCGCCTCGTTCTTCGCGTTGCTCCTCTGCTGGAGCCCGGTGGGTGCGCAGGCCAACGAGCTCGATACTTCGGGAATCCCCGCGCCGCTTCTGCCGTGGGTCGACTGGGTGGTCGAAGAGTCGCCTCGGGCTTATCTCTGCGCAGACGTCGCCGGGGCTCGCACCTGCGAGTGGCCGGGCGAGCTGACCGTCCGCGCACTTGGGGACGGAGCGACCTTCGAGCTTCGCGGTTTCACCGACGTCGAGGCCGAACTCTCCCTCCCCGGCTCCGCCGAGCAATGGCCCCTCGACGTTCGCGTGGACGGCCGGTCGGGCGTGGTGGTCGAGGTCAGCCGTCTCGGGTCGGGCAGTGAAGACACCGGCCCCGCGGTTCGAGTCTCGCCGGGCGAGCACCGGATCACCGGCCGATTTCGTTGGGCTTCGATGCCCGACGTTCTCCCTGTCCCCCCCACGGTGGCTCAGATCGCCCTCGCCATTGGTGGGACCGACGTCGTCGCGCCACGGGTCGACTCCGAGGGACGGCTCTGGCTGAGGGACGAGGGGACGACCTCCGAGGAGGGGGAAGCAGACAGCGTCCGTGCTTCCGTCTACCGCCGGTTCACCGACGGAGTGCCGATGCTCGTCACGACCCGCGTGCGCCTCAACGTCGCCGGGCGGGCTCGTGAGGTGAAGCTGGGGCAGGTCCTCCTCCCGAACTCTCGGCCGACGGCCGTGCGCGCGCCCCTCCCCGTGAGAGTCGCCCCCGACGGCGAGGTCAGCGCCTATGTCCGCCCGGGAACGTGGGACCTCGAGGTCGACGCCGTCCTCCCCAACGCTCCCGAATCACTGAAGATGCGCCCCGCCGGGCCCGACTTCTACGATCCCCAGGAGGTGTGGATCTGGGTCCCGGACGAGGAGCTCCGGTCCGTCCAGCTCGGGGGCCTCACCTCGGTCGACCCCGAGCGAACCTCGCTCGCCGACGACTGGAAAGGTTACACGACGTTCCTCGCCGAACCGTCCGACGAGCTAAAGCTCACGGTGCTACGGCGCGGCATCACCGAATCGGCCCCCAACGCGCTCTCCCTCGACCGTGAAATCTGGCTCGACGTGGACGGCCGCGGGTACACCGTTCGCGATAGAATCACCGGGTCGATGCAGCGCGGTTGGCGGCTCGATCACTCCGGAGCCGACGGAGGCGTCCTCGGCCGCGTCGCCAACAACGGCGAGAACCTCCTCATCACCGAGGTCGAAGGAAAGCGAGGGGTCGAGCTGCGCCAGAGCCTGGTGGAGCTGACGGCGGAGATCCGTCTCCCCGAGCCGACCGACCGGATCTCCATCGTCGGCTGGGACCACGACATTCAATCGCTGTCGGCGACGCTGAACCTTCCGCCGGGGTGGACGCTCCTCTACGGCGAGGGTGTCGACTCGATCGAGGGCACCTGGGTCGACTCGTGGACCCTCTGGGATTTTCTCTTCGTCCTCGTCGTGGCGCTCGCGATCGGGCGCCTCTTCGGATGGCCATGGATGATCGTCGCGCTCTTCGCCCTGGTGTTGAGCCACGGGGAGTCGGGGGCGCCCGCGTGGATCTGGCTCTTCCTGATCGTCACGCTCGCGCTCGCGCGCGCCCTGCCGAACAGTCGCTGGCGCAAGCTCGTGGTCGCGATGCGCGGGGTGGGGCTCGTGATTCTGGCGATCATCGTGGCCCCCTTCGTGCACGACCAGATCCTGGGCGCTCTGCATCCGCAGGTCGGCGGCCCGAACAACCATTACAGCGCGAGCAGTTTCGACGACCTCGTCCAGATGGAGATGGACCAGGAGTTCGCCATGGAAGAAGCGGCCCCGGCGGCGCCCGCGTCCGCCAGGATCGCCCTCGGTAAGCTCGATGACTCTCTCGCGTCGATCGACCTCGAACGCGGCTCCGGATACGGCGGAGGGAAGAAGTCGGGGAGCAGCGTTCAGCGCAAGGAGGCGCTGCAGCAGGTCGACCCGCACGCGATCGTCCAGACCGGCCCTGGCCTCCCCGTCTGGAGCTGGTCGTCTTGGAACCTGCGATGGACCGGTCCCGTACGGAAGGACCACACAGTGAAGCTCTGGCTCGTCCAGCCCGCCTGGAACTCGGTCCTCGCCTTTCTGCGAATCCTTCTGGTGCTCCTGATAGCCCTGCTCCTCCTCGCACCGCGCGACATGTACTGGAACGTGCGGGCCGCGCCGCCGCAATGGTGGCGACGAATCTTCGGGACGGGCGCCATCCTTCTGGCGACGGGCGGACTCGGAACGACGTGGTCACCGACGCCGGCACACGCGCAGGTGCCCGCCCCCGAGATGTTGCAGGAGCTGCGGCAGCGGTTGGCACGCCAGACCGCCTGCGAAGCTCCGTGCGTCGTCGTGCACGACGCGGCGTTGAGCGGAGACGGACTCGACGTGACGTTCACCGCTTCGGTAAGCGCGACCACCGACACCGCGATGACGCTCCCCGGCCCGATGGATGCCTTCAAGGTGGAATCGGTGACCGTGGACCGCCGCCCCACCCAAGCGCTTCGTCGCGAAGCCTCGGGGCTCACTCGCTTGCGCCTCGACGAAGGGACGCACGACGTCGTGGTCCGAGGGAGGCTCGCCGAGCGGAACAGCCTCGCGCTGCAATTCGAGAACTCGTCGCGACCGCGGCAGATGCGCGTCGACCTCGGTGGATGGGCCGTCGACGGGATCAGCCCGCGAGGTGTCCCCGACGGCTCGATCCAGTTGACTCGCACCGGCCAGACGACGACCGACGGTGGGATGGAGGAATCGGCCGTCGAGCTCCCCCCGTGGTACCGCGTTCAGCGCACGGTCGCCCTCGGGCTCCCCTGGCAGATCGACACTCGAGTGGAGCGAGACGACGCGTCGCGCGCCCAGCTCGTACGCGTCCCGATTCCCGGAGGAACGAAGGTGATCACCGATGGAGTTCGCGTCGAAGGCGACGTCGCTCTCATCGATTTCGCACGCGGCGAAACCGAGAAGGAGTTCACCGTCGAGCTCCCGATCGAGCCCCAGGTGAAGCTCGTCGCTCCGACGGGCCAACCATGGACGGAGACGTGGCGCGTCGCTTGTTCCCGGATCTGGCGCTGCAAGTTCTCCGAGCTTCCGCCGACATCGCTGACGGACGGGACGGGCGCGTGGCGCCCGATCTGGCAACCGTGGCCGGGGGAAGAGTTAACCATCGATGTCGAACGCCCCGAGGGAGCCTCGGGAGAACCCAAGACCATCGACCGGGTCACGTACACCGTGACACCGGGCAAGCGCCTGCTGGAAGCGGGCCTCGACCTGCACGCGCGAGCGTCCCAGGGGGGCTGGCAGGAGATCACGCTCCCCCCCGACAGCGACCTCCTGAGTGTGGTCGTCAACGGGACGACGCGCTCGATCCGGGCGCGGGATCGGGTCGTGAAGCTCCCCATCCAACCCGGGGAAAATCACGTCGCCCTCGCCTGGCAGCAACCGTGGGAGCGAAACGTCACCGAGCGCGTGCCCGAGATCGACATCGGGTCGGAGGCCGCCAACGCCGAGATCTTGATGAACCCGGGCGAAGAGCGACTGCTCCTCGCGGTGCGGAACGACGGCGTCCGATGGGGACCCGCCGTTCTCTTCTGGCCTCACCTGGCGATGCTGTTCATCCTTGCGCTGTTGCTCGGGACGATGCGGAACGTACCTCTCGGATGGCCCGAGTGGCTGCTCCTGGCAATCGGAATGTCGCAGCTACCGGTGCCCGCAATGATCCCGGTCGTCCTGTGGTTCGTGGCGCTCAGCCTCCGTCGTCGTCGACCGCCGCAGCACTGGCTACAGTTCGACGCCACACAGCTCCTGCTCGTCGGCCTCACGCTCGCCGCCGGAGTCAGCCTCTACGCCGCGGTGCACACCAACCTGCTCATCGACATCGACATGCAGGTCGAGGGTGCGCAGTCCACCGATCGCATGCTGCGCTGGTACGTCGAGCGTGTCTCGTCGACGCTCCCCGCGCCTGCGATCGTCTCGGTGCCCGCAATCTGGTACCGGATCGCGATGCTGCTCTGGTCCCTGTGGCTGGGTTGGAAGTTGCTCTCCTGGTCGAAGTGGGGATGGGAGGCGTTCTCGACCGCGGGGCGGTGGCGCTCGTCGAAACCCACCGGCACCTCCGCCCCTGAGACCGACGGCGAGCCGAACGGTCGTGGCACCCACGGAGACGACCACGACGGTCGCGACGAGGAGGTGACGCCCGACATCCCCCAGCCCGTGCCCCGACACGCCGAGGACGGCCGTCTGGTGCGCACCGAGTACGAACTCGGCGCACATCAGATCGTCGACGAGCGGGACGAGGACGAAGACGAGCTCGGCGAGGAGGAGAACCTCACGGCCGAGCCCACCGACGAAGATCCGCCGGAGGCGGATGCGGTCAGCGATGTCGAAGCGACAGACGATGACGTCGCGGCCCACGCCGACCCCGACACGCAGAGCGAGGCTTCCGGTCCGATCGACGACGACCCGATCGATGATGGCGAGATGGACGAGGCGAGCGGGGAGCTCGAGAAACCGCGCCGGAAGGACGACGAGGACGGCGCGACCGACGAAGAGGAGTGAGGCGCCTCAGGCGCCCTTGTCGACGGATGCGACGTACTTGATCTTCTTGCCGTCCCCGCAGACGAGCTCCCCCTTCATCGTCGCCGCGAACGTCTTTCGCTCGGCGTTCTCGATCGTGACCGACTGCCCCTTGCCCGGCTCCGGCGGCTTACATTTCGTGCCGTCCTCGAGCGTCAGGTTCATGTCGAGGACCGGCTCCTCGCCGTATTGAAGCACCCTCGCCATGAAGCCGCGGTTCGCCTTCCCCTTTCGGTCGTCGGTCATCGCGGCGCCGGCGATCGTCGTGTTCTTCGAGACCGACACGACGCTCATGATCGAACCCTCGAGCTTCCCGGACAGGTCGCCTTCGTATTCGACCGTCCACTTCTTCTTCTTGGCGAGGGCATCCTTCGTGCCTTCGGCGATGTCCTCCCGTATCTCCTTTTCGTCGGGGATCTGAGAGCTCGGCGCCTCACTACTCACCTCGGTCGATGCCGGAGCAGGTTTGTTTTCATCGCAGCCTGCGACGAGCGCGAAGGCGAGGGCTAGTGCGGACGTGGTTTTCCAGCTCACGGTTACTCCCGGTCAGTTCGAGGTGTGGCGCCAGTCTACGGCGCGAAGCGACCGGCGCAAGGTTGTTCCCGGGGGCCCGAGGCGCGATACTCGGCACGTGTTCGAGCTCCCTGACGATATCGCCGAGAGAGAGCCCGTCCGCCAGACGGCGGTCGGCCCGGTATGGGAGCTCGCGGGTACCGAGCTCGGGCTCGACGCGGGACCGATGTTGGTACGGGAGCTGCGCGAGCCCCGAGACCTCCTGACAACGGGCGCGGTACTACGGCTCGCCGCGAACCACCGTGGGCGACATCTCGGCGCAGCTGCTTACTGGGCTCGGCGTGGGGAGGAAGTGTGGATCGCCAGCCCGCGTCCCCACGGCGTCCCTTTCGGGACGGCTCCACGCCTCGCGTTCGGAGAGGCTCTCGAAGTCTGGCGACCGCTCGCGGAAGCGCTCGTCTCGGCGCATCGAGCAGGCGCCATGCACGGCTCCGTCGGTCCGGACGCGACGTGGTGGGACGAAGAGGCCCGTCGACTCTCGGTGGTCGACTTCGGCACCTGGGTCGGGGACGCCATTCCGCGCGATTCGGTCTGGTGGGCCCCCGAGCTTCGGGCACCGACCCGCGAACGACGACCGACGATCGCCTCGGACATCTACGGACTCGGACGTCTCCTCCTCGCGATCGTGCTCGGGCGCGACGAGGCGGCGAGGGAGACGCCAAACTTTTCCATCATCCCGGCCTACGCCATACCGGGCCTCGAGCGCGCACTCGCTGCAGACCCGATGGCGCGGCCCCAGCGGATCGCCGAGCTCTTGACCGCGCTCGCGCCGTCACCCAGGCGTGCACGAAGCGACGAACGGACGAAGCCGGGGAAGGACATTCTCTACGGACGCGTGCACGGGGTCGAGAAGCTCGAGCACCCTCGGCACGGCAAGGGGGTGAAGTTCTTCGTCACCTACCCGGAGTACGACGAGCACGGCCACCCCATCGAGCAGCGCACGACCGGAGCGTTCTTCTACGAGAGCCGTGGCCGTGACATCTACGAAGGCCTCGTCGACATCTGGGACGGGGCAGAGCTCAACCTGCTCGACGCCGAGGTGATCGAAGACTCGAGCGGCACGACATACCTCACCTCGCGTCCCGAGACCCTGCCGGTGCTGGAGCCGCACTGGCCCGTCACGGTCACCAACGTCCTCAAAGCGGACGGCTGTGTCTCGAAATACTTCGTCGACCTTCGAGATCCCGGGCCTCCGTCCCGCCCGCTGGTCCTCGGCTCGATGCTGCACGGAATGCTCGACGACCTCGCCCGCTCCCACGAGAAACCCCCGACCTTCGAGGAGTCGTTCGACACCCGTTTTCCGACGATGCGGATGGGGATGATCGCGGCGGGCCTCGGTGACGACGATTACGAACGCTTCCGTGACGAAGCGCGTCGTCATTTCGACCATATCGCCGGCTACGCCGCAGGACGCGACGCCGCCCGAAGAGAACGGGTCGGCTGGAGCGGAGAGAACGTCGAGGTCACGCGGTATTCCTCGATGTACGGGCTCGAGGGCCGGATCGACCTCGTGACGGAGGAGGCGAAGGTCGGGCTGCACATCGTGGAGCTGAAATCGGGCTCCGAACGTGACGAACACGTCTCGCAGCTTCGCTGCTATCGTCTCCTCTGGGACGGCGTGGCGGAGCGCCAGGAAATGAAGATCCATGGCTCTCTGCTCTACTCGCGGTCGGGGCTGATGCGCTCCGCCCCCGAGCAAGACCTGTTGCGCGAACGACGCATTCTCCGGGCGCGAAACCAGCTCGTCGCCGCGCACAAGGCGATCGCCGAAGGAGCCGAAAGCTTCGCTCTCCCCTTCTACCTCCAGATCCCGGAGAACTGTCACGAGTTCTGCCGCTGGCGGAAGCCTCGCTGCCGCGAACAGACGCTGACCCTCGGACTCGGCGGCGAGGTCGATCCGAACCAGGCCGCCGCGGCGGGCACCTCGCCGTGGCAAGGGTTTGCGCCGCACGTCGTCGACCGCGCCCTGCTCTACTGGCGGCACTTCTCCCGGCTCGTGGAGCTGGAGAACTGGGGCGAGAGCGAGGCGATCGGGCGGATTCTGCAGTCGGGACGGCTGCGCGAGCGAGTCGCTTCGCACGAGGCCGTCGCGAAGCTCCGCCTGGCGCACATCGACGTCGCCTCCGGCGAGGTGACCTTCGAGGGGGACGTTCCGAAGATCTTCAGCGGGAGCGATGCCGTCGTCGCCCACCGGGGCGACTTCCACACCCAGCACATCTTGCGAGGCTCCTTCGTGAGCTCCGACTCCCGAACCCTCAAGATCTGGACCCAGGGCGCCCCGAACGCGACGGCGCTCGCGCGCGATGGTTGGATCGTCGATCGCCTACCGGTGCGGGTCGGACATCGCGCCGCCTACCGCGCGATGTACGGTTTCCTGCATCGGCGAGACGATCGCCTCCTCACCATCCTCCTCGACCCTCGGTCGAAGCGAGCGCGCGAACTCTGCAGCCCCGCGACCGACGAGGTCTCCGTTTCGGAGCAGTCACGCGCCGTCCTCAACGATGCACAGGTAGAGGCCGTGCACTGGGGGCTGACGACCCACGGGGGATGCCTCATCCAGGGCCCTCCCGGTACCGGCAAGACGACTGTCATCGCGCATCTGATCCGGGAATTGGTCGCGGACGGACGGCGCGTGATCGTCTCCGCGCAGACCAACACCGCGGTCGACACGGTGCTGCAGGCGGTCGCCGACGTCGGGGTGCGCAGCTTCCTGCGGGTCGGGCATTCGAACCGAAGCCCCGCGCTCGCCGCTCACCTGGTCGCCCTCGGCGAAGATCCACACGAGTACTTTTCGCGAGACGTCGGCGAGGCGACCGAGTCGCTCGACGAGCTGGCCCGTCGCGTCGCTTACACTTCGGTGGTCGGGTGCACGACGCACCGCGCCGTCTCCGACGACATCATCAACTTTCTCACCGCGAGCATCGGCGAAGTCCCGTTCGACGTCGCGATCGTCGACGAGGCGACGCAGATCTCCGAGCCGATGACGCTCTCGCCGCTCCGGCTCGCCCACCGTTTCGTCCTCGTCGGCGACCACCGCCAGCTCCCCCCGATCGTCTCGAACGAACGTGCGACGACCGCCAACGTCGAGGCCTACAACTGGTTCGAGGTGGAGGACCGAGCCGCGCCACAGGTGTCCGACACCGAGCAGCTCGGCCTCTTCCAGGCGGAGGTCGCGCCGGCACTCGACCCCATCGAGACGCCGATCGGCCTGGGAGGTCTCGATAGAAGCCTCTTCGAGCGCCTCGTCGAGGAAGGTCTCCCCTACGTCATGCTCGAAGAACAGTACCGAATGCACGAGAAGGTCCAGGCGTTCTCGAGCCGAGCCTACTACGACGAACGACTCCATCCTCACGAATCGGTGGCACGAAGGACGCTCACGCTCGACGCAGACACCCTGGCGTCACAGCCCGAGAACGTCCGCAGAGTGCTCGATGCGAGCCATCCCGTCGTCTTCTGTCACGTCGACGGTACTGCCAACTACCGCACCAACGAAGCGGAAGCAGACGCCGTGGTCGAGACTGCTCGAGCCCTGCTGGAGTGTGGTCCCGGGCTCACCCGGCAGAGCATCGGCATCGTGACCCCGTTCCGCGCCCAGGGCGAGTTGATCCGCAGCAAGCTGCGCGCGCGGCTCCCCGAACGCGCCGACGAGATACAGGTCGACACCGTGGAGCGCTATCAGGGGAGCGAACGCGACACGATCATCGTCTCTCTCGTGAAGACCGAGAACGCCGGGGAGTTTCTCTCGGACCATCGTCGCGTGAACGTCACGCTCACACGCGCCCGAAAAAAGCTCATCCTGTTCGGTCACCGCGAGTGCCTGTTGATGAGCCCGCTCTTCCGGCAGCTCATCGAACAAGACGAGACCCTGCAGACCCGCTGGTAGTCTCCCCAGAGTGCAGAAGGCGACGCCTCTCGGCGCCGCCCTCTACCATCCATCAATTCAGCTTCGGAGGAACTCGTCAGGCTGCGATGCGGCTCTCGTCGACGATGCGACGCACTCCGCTCACGGCGCGGTAGATGTTGGCGTGGTTCAACTGCCCCGCGTCGCCGAGCAGGCACAGATGCATCGTCTCGCCTTCCACCTCGAAGGTGCGGAAAGCGATGTTCTGAAGGTTGGCTTCGGGGACGAACTGCGCCACCTTCTCGACGATGTCGTAGTAGCGATTCTTGTCGGTACACGCCGCGACGACCGGTGCGTAGGCAGCCAGCGCGTGAGCATCTTCCGCGCGCCCCGCGAACGAGAGGATCAGTCCGCGCGAATCGGCGAGCACGAAGCTCTTCAGGTCCTGCTCTTTCTGGATCCACTCGAGCTGAAGCTTGATCGCTTCGTACGTGTTGTTGGACCGATTGCGGCGACGTTCGGGGAGAAGGGGGATGACGCTCATGGTGACTCCTTGTCGTTTGCGTTACTTCCGTGTCGTGACGTAGGTCAGTGTAGGATAAGGTGCGACTCGCACAATTTTTTCCGATCCCGAGTCGATCTCCGCATGCCGGGCGGAGATCGACCGACCCTCGATCTCCCGGCGGCTTCGACCCGAGGTTTGATGCCATGCCCGCGCTCATCGTAAAGCTCGACCGACGTGCCGAAGTCTTTGCCGACCTGGTCGCCGAACTACGCGAGATGGCGGCGAGCGTACGAGGTCTCGAGGTCGACCTGGTCACCGGGGAGGAGTTCGAGAGGGCTCGCGACGAGGGGCGTTTTCGAGACTTCGTCGAAGTCGCGAGCGTCACGCACGAAGAAGCGGATGTGCTTTCATGGGTTCGCGAAGAGCTGGTCGACGAGTTCGGCTGGCTGGTCGACACCGCCGCAGGCTGACCTCCCGCGGATCGAGTCGCCTCCGGCGAGGCTTTCGTCGGCTCGCCGTTTCGTGGCATGGTCGTGGGGTGACCGAAGTCCTCAAAGAACGGTACCGCATCGAGCGAATCCTCGGCGAAGGAGCCCTCGGACGGACGATGCTCGCCACCGACCTCGACCGCGGCGACGAGCTCGTCGCGGTGAAGGAGCTCCTCCCGAGCCGCATGAAGCGTTGGAAAGACTACGAGCTCTTCCATCGCGAATGCCAGACGCTACAGACGCTGCAACATCCAGGCATCCCGCGTTACCACGAGCACTTCACCATCGATCCGCCGCCCGACGTCGAGAAGGGGGTCTCCCGCCTCTTCCTCGTCCAGGAATACGTCGACGGGAAATCGGTAGAGGAGGCACTCGCCGAGGGGGAGACGATGCCGGAGGAGGAGGTCCGGGCGATCGCGCGAGCCGTGCTCGAAGTCCTCGACTACCTGCACGGTCTGAATCCCCCCGTGATCCACCGCGACATCAAGCCGAGCAATTTGATGTTCACTGCCGACGGGAAGCTGAAGCTCATCGATTTCGGAGCGGTCCGCGAGGCAGTGACCGCCGACGGCGTGGGCTCCACCATCGTCGGCACTTTCGGGTACATGCCGCCCGAGCAGTACGCAGGGAAATCGACGCCCGCCACAGACCTCTTCGCGCTCGGCGCTACCTGCGTCGAGCTCGTGAGCGGTCGCCCGCCCGGAGAGCTCTTCTCGGGGATCCACGAGTTCAATCTTCCCGACGACCTGCCCGTGACGCTCGGCTTCGAACAGTTTCTCCTTCGAATGACCGAGCCCGAGGTCGCCGAACGATTCCAAACGGCGCGAGACGCACTCGAGGCCCTCGACCAGCAGTTCCTGATGGTGCCGAAAGCCGAACTGACCGGGAACCTGCCGATCCCCCACCAGATTCGCCCCGCACCTCGCCCCTACCCCGGCTTCTATCTCCGCGACGCGTACACCGGTCTGAGTCACCTCGCCGTGATCGTCCTCTGTGTGGTCGCCGTCCTGATGTCGCTGGTGGCGCCGATCGCGATGCTCGCTTCGGGCAAGCCAGTCTTCTCGATCCTCGGCTTCTTCGGGACCGCGGTGACGATCACGATGGCGGCGATGGTGAGCGCAAAGCCACGCAACGAGATCTCGGTCTACCGTCGCGGTACGTATGCGCTGGGGGAAGTCACGGGCCGTTTCGTCAGCACTGCTTCCACGATCGAGACGCACCTGACCTACCGCTATCTGACTGACGACGGATGGCGTCACGGCTGCATCGCGACGAACGACAAGGGGTATCGCTCGCTCACTCCAGGCGATCCCGTCGGTGTGATCTACCTGCCCGACGAGCCGGAAGAGCACGTGATGTACGCGGTGCCTGCCGAGTGGAGCAAAAAACAGGCGGTGGGGATCACCCACCGCCTGGAGTCACGCGCATGAAGTCATTCACCCGTCGGGCCCTCCGATCACCGGTTGTCGAAGGGCCCCGGGGTGAAGTTCGAACTCAGGCTCCTTCCGTCGCCTGAACTCCGTTCTTTGGGCTGCTGACCTTCGGGCTGCTCGCGAGGTCGGTCGACTCCAGCATCTTCGAACCCTTCTCGCGGAGAGCCTCGTACTGCTCGACGCTCCGATCCCGAAGATCGCCCGCCCGATGCTTGATGTCTGTGCGAAGCTCGTCGCCTCGTTTGGGAGCGAACATCACCCCGAGGGCTGCTCCCACGGCGAGTCCGGCTCCGAAGATGGCGACGGCTGGCATCACCACCTCCATCGTGGTTCGTTTCTGCTCGAGCCCGAGCCGTTCCATGAGCGTGTTCACGCCCGAGTCGTACGAGGTTGCAGCCTGTCGCTGCGCGTTTTCGAGAAGGCTTCGAATATCCATTGTTCGCTCCTGTCAGTCAGTGTCAGTCAGTCGGTCGTGTTCTGAATCTGCTTCGCGGCGATCGGTACGAACATCGCCTTCATCCCGAACCGGACGAGCCGGCGGGTGAAGGGGGTGAAGAGCCCACCGCCGGCGAGGTAGCCGACCCCGGCCGCCGCCGCGACGACGACGTAGGGGTTCTGCTGGTAATACCGCTGGAGGAGGCGCTTCTCGCGAACCTGCTCGATGACGTGTTTGACGTCCCGATTGAGGATCTCGATATCGGTAGCGACCCGGTCGAGTTCTGCGTCGTCGATGGCCCTCATGCCAGCCACCTGCTGCTGGCGAGCTTACCCAGCAGATATCCGGCCCCCAGCGCGATCCCGATCGCGGCGACGGGTCGCTCCTGGATGAAGTGCACCGCCGTCTCGTTGAACTCCTGGACCCGATCCTTCGTCGTCTGCAACTGCGAGCCGAACTGGTCGACCTTTCGTTGGACGGTGTTCTCGATCTCCGTGACTTTCTGTTTGAGGTCGCTGCTCTCGTCGAGCGCGCCGTCTACCGCAGTGCTCATATCGATTCCGTGTGTAGTTTTTCCTCTCGTCGAGGACGGGGTCGATGACTGTTCAATGTCGTTGCGTGCGGAAGCGAGTCAACCGCTTCCAATGAAGAACCCGGCGGCGAAGGCGGCCCCGACCACCTTCCACGGATTCTCGCGCACGTACCCTTTCCAATCGAGGCTCTCGCGAACCTCGTCTTTCAACTTCTCCACCGATGACGCGAGCTTCATGCGCGCCACGGCGATCTCTGCCTGGATGCGGTGGATCTCCGGGTTGTCCCCGGTGTGCGGAACGACCGCTTCCTTGGCGGCCTGAACCGGCGAGATCTCTGGCCGCTCGGCCTTCGTCTGTTTGTCCTCCGAATGCGCGAGCTCGGACTCCTCGCGCTTTAGAAGGTCGCTATCTGTTTTACCCATTCGAGGCTCCGGCGGAATTCCCGCTTGGTGTCGTTGAACATCGCATCCTGGGCGCGAATGTGGACGAACGCGAGGTACGCGAGGATCGCCCCTCCCGCCACGTAGAGGATGCAGATGAGGAACGAGGCGATCATCATCCAGAATATCCCCCCGAGATATCCCGCGAGCAGGACCAGGCCGAGGTTGAAGAATGCGAACCCGACGAGGATCAACCCCACGCCCGTGAGAACGACTCGGGTCTGACGCGTATACGAAGTCAGGTCCGCGACCGCCTCGGCCTTCGCGAGCTCCATCTGTTTCCGAGCCAGCTCCACGGCGTGCTCGGTCACTTCGGAGAGCGAATGCGTCAGCCTCGCCTCGGTCTTTTTGATCCTGTCTTCGCTCGGCCCGAACACGGCTACTCCAGAGTCACTCGGTGACGGTGATGGTCGTGAGATTGAGCTCTCGGATCGACTCGGTCTCCGACTCCACGCTCGCCCCGATGTCGTAAATTTCAGGCTCGAGGCCGGCGAACCACGACTTGGCGATCTGGTCCAAGATGATCGTGTCCCCCTCGATCGTCGCGTCCTGAGGAACCGCGGCCACCTCCGGTTCCTGGATGAAGATCTCCACCTCGTCGAGCACGATCTCGTCCTCGAAACCCGCGATCACGAGCGTCGCCGTGAAGAACTCGTCGGTCATGCCGGTCTCGCTCGCGCTCAGCGTATCGGGCTCGATCGTGAGCGAATCGATCCGGGGTCCGGCGGTGCTGTTCTGCAGGTTGTTGATCGGCTCACCACACGCAAACGCAAACAGCGCCGCGCTGGCGACAAGCAGTCGAAGCTTCCACATCGCGTTGATCCTCATTCAGTCTGAAAGAAGCGCCTTGTATCATAGGCCCCGCGCCGCTCGGAGCAAGGGCGAGCTCTGCTCGACCTCACCGTGTTCGGCGGTCCCGCTTCATCTTACGCGGTCTGCACCGACCTGGCACGCCCCGCGCTCCACTTCATTCGAAGCTCGTCGGGGTGATGGTCTCGGCGATCGAGGCTGCCCCCATCGCCAGCATCAGCAGGCGATCCACGCCCAGGGCGACCCCGGAACACGGCGGCAAGCCGCGCTCCAGCGTCGCGAGGAACTCCTCCGGAATCGGCTGCGGCGCCCGGCCGGTTGCAATTCGGTCGAGGTTGTCCGACTCGAAACGACGACGCTGCTCTTCCGGATCCGTCAGCTCTCCGTAGCCGTTCGCCAGCTCGATGCCCCCTAGATAGAGCTCGAACCTCTCGGCGACTCGCGCGTCGTGCGGGCACCGGCGCGCCAGCGCCGCGAGGGGGGTCGGCCACTCGGTGACGAAGAGGGGGCCGCGCCGCTGGATCCACGGATAGACGCGCTCGATCATCAGATCGAAGAAGAGCTCGTCCCACCGCTCCCAGCGAGGCTCTACCCTGGCGGCGTCCGCCAACGCCGGGAGGTCCCCGGCGGTCTCGATCGGATCGATCCCGCAGGCGCGCAGCCAGACCTCTCGCATCGTGAGCCGCTCGAACGGTGCGGTGACGTCGAAACATCCTTCGTAGCCGCGGACCGCCACCTCCACCGAATCGGGAAGGACCGCCCGGACGAGCTCCTCCACGTCGTCGACGATCGCCTCGTACCCGACGGACGCCCGGTACCACTCCAGCATCGTGAACTCCGGCGAATGGAGCTCCGATGCCTCGCCGTCCCGCCATACGCGGCAGAGCTGGAAGATTCGGTCGTACCCGCGGCGTACGAGCTCCTTCATCGCGAACTCGGGCGAGGTGTGCAGCGCACGCGCTTCCACACCGCCCCCCACGCGGACTGCGACACCGATCGGTTCGATGTACGGATCCGTCCCGGCGGCGCGCACCAGGTAGGGCGTCTCGACTTCCAGAAAACTTCGGTCGTCGAAGAAACGCCGGATGTCTCGGTGGAGAGCGGCGCGGGCCCGGACGGCGTTCACTCGTCGCCGAATTCGTGCTCGAGGGTGTAGAGCCCGGTCATGAAGATCTGGCGGATCGACATCGCGAAGTGCAACTCCGGGGACGAACCGTCCTCCACTTCCAGCCGCGGCAGGAGCGCATCGATGCGCGCCATCACCGCCGGGGTGACCTCGACGGTCAACTCCACGGTCTGCTGATCCAGGAGCTCCCGGATGTGGTTCATCTCGGTCGAGCTGACGCGGCGCGTGCTGTCGCTGTCATACTCTTCGGCAGAGATGCGACGGGTGACGTCGTCTTTCTCGGACATCTTACTCCTCCTCTTCGCCACCGGCGGGCTTCACCGGCGGACCGCCCGCCGATTTCGGCGAGCCCTTGAACTGCAGGTTCCCGAGTCTGCCGTACAGACGAAACCCGAACCAATCCTTGTTCTTGCCGTTTCGCACTTCCGCGACGTTCAAGAGGGGACCGAGGCTGTTCTTCGTGACGAAGCCCTCGTCGAGCTGCATCCGCATCTCGAGCTCCGGCCGTGCCGAAGAGAGCTTGGCCCCCAGGCCCACTTCACCCCAGATTCCTCCGCGAATGTCGCGACCGCTCCACTTGAAGGAATCGACGCTCATGGTGGGCTTCCCCTTTTTGTCGACGACTTCGACCTCGATGTCCAGCGTTCCGAAGTTCGTCTGGGGAATCTCGAGGTAGGTGATCGGCGGAAACTTGTCGGTCTTCACCGTCGCCGGCCCGACCGTCAGCTTCTCGCCGTGAAGGTCGATGGAGCCACCTGTGGCGACGGGTTTCTTCGGATCGAGCTGAAGATCGATGGTCCCTTCGAGGTCTCCGAAGAACGGCATCCCGAAGAAAGCGGTCAACGCGAGCGTCCTGCGAAGATCGAGCTTCCCGATCTCGACGTGAAGCTCGCGGGCCTCGCTACCGTTCGCGAAGTAGCCGTCCACGACCCCACCCCCCAGATCGATCTCGAACGCGACGGCGACGCCCCCGGAGAGGACCGACTGAATCGGCGCGAGACGCGCGGCCACGCTGGGGATCGTGACCTTCATCGGGAGGTCCTGCGGCAACCCTTCTTCGTCGTCGCTGGGGGGAGGCGGCGCCTTCGACGGATCGACACGCTCGCTTATCGTGACGTTCTCGAGGCTCGCTCCGACCAACCACCAGATGTCGAGGTCGGCGATCTCGACCGAGTACTTGTGGTCGAGCGCCTTCTCGATCTCGACCGCGATGATGTCCTTGATCTGCGTGTCGGGGAACGTCCCCAGCACGGCGAGCATGAACACGAAGAGGCCGAACCCCGCATAGACCGGGAGTCGCACCATCGGACGCTGCAGGAAATTCAGCATCAGCTCTCCTGATCCTTGCGGACGAACGTGGAGATTGTGAGGACCGCACGAACCTCACCCTCGACCTTGCCGCGGTCGCGGATGTCGAGGCGTTTCACGAACACGGGCTCCGGTGACCGCTCGATGCGATCGAGGAGCTGCATCATGTCCGCCATCTGCGCCTTGCGAATCTCGACCCGCAACTGCTTCTCGACGATGATCGGGCCCCCGTCCTTCTTGTTGCCGAACGGGAGTTGGTCCTCGTCGTACGAGCTGACGGTGATGTTCGTCTTCTCGGCGTGGTCGGCGACGAAGCTCGTCAGCTTGATGTCGTTCTTGGCGAGCGTCTCGGAGTCGATGTTCTTGTGCGTCCCCTGTGCGCTCTCGTCGCTCAAGCGCTGTGCGTAAGCAGGACCGGCGGTCGCCAGCAGATCGAGCGCGGATTCGTAGGCCCGGGTCTTGTCTTCGATCTCGGCCATCTGTTGCTGGAAGATCGCGACACCGACGATCGTCAGCAGGACGAAGAGGAACGCCACGAGGCCGACGAGGCCGTAGCGCTCGCGGTCACTCAGACTCTCCCACTTGCTCTTCCCGTCGGTCTTGGAGGCTTTGGTCAACGTGATCGCCATCAGCTACACCCGCTCGAAATTTGGAGCTCGAAATCGGCTTTGTCGTCCCGCACCTTCACCTTGTCCGGCTTTACTTCCTTGAAGCAGTCGACCTTCGACTTCAGGTCGCTCACGATCCGGTCTACCGACGGAGCGTCGGTCGTCTCGCCGTAGATCTGGACCAGATTCCGGTCCGAATCGACCTCGATCCGCTCGAGGGTGAGCGTGATGTCGGGGGAGACGTTGGTCGTGATTTCGTGGAGCAGTTGGTACGCGCTCATCCGCGGGATGAACGAGTTTGCCGCGCCGTCGTCTCCGGCCATCGCCTTCTGGATCTCGGCCTGCGACAGCAGCTCCTTCCCGAAGAGCGACTTCGTCTGCTCCGAGAGGGCCGCACGCATCGCGTCCCGCTGTGCTTCGTACGACTTCTTCTGCGCGTAGAGCGTGACGCCGAGCGCGAGGACCATCAGGACGGCGGCCGCCGCGAAGATCATCATCTGACGCCGCAGGTAGCTCGACTTCCCCCGGTAGGCGAACCGACCGCGGCGCAGGTTGACCGTGCGTTGTCGCGCCGCCTCGATCTGGAACGAAATGGCGCACGCCGCGGCCATGTGAGCGACCGGAGCCGCCGACTCCTCGATGCCTGCCGGCACGCTCCCGATACGCCGCACGGGGATCCCGAGCTCGGCGGACAGGAAGTTCTCGAGGTTCTTGATCCGGCTCGTACCGCCGCAAATCATGACCCTGGTGACCTCCACTTTGTCCCGCGCGTAGAGCCCCTGGAACGTCCGGCGAAGGTCGCGCACCACCGGAACGAGGCCCCCGCGGATCGCCTTGGAGAGCGAGCGCATTTCGGCGTTCTGGTGGGTCGCTTCGTCGACGATCGCCGCGTACTGATGCTTCACTTTCTCCGCGTCGGCGAACTTCGAGTCGAAGGCCTCTGCGATCGCCTCGGTGATCTGTTTGCCGCCGACTCGAATGCTGCGCGCCAGGAGCGGGTCCCGGCCGCGCACCACCACGACGCGCGTCGTCTCGTGCCCCAGGTCGACGAACGCCACCGGTTCGGACTGAACGCCGTTGGATCGAACGCCGGCCGACGCGAGGAGAAGCTCCGGAATCCCGAGGGAGACCGGATCGGTCCCCGTCTCGTGGAGCGCGTCCACGACCTCGGCGAGGTCCTCGTTCTTCGAAAATCCGACGAACGCCCGGGCCCCCTCTTCGAGCGGATCGATGTTCGGATATGTCTGAAAATCCCAGGTCAGAAGCCCCTGTGCGATCGGTAGTCGGTCGACCATCAGGTGGGGAAGGACGCTCTCCACCTTGTTCTTTTCCTCGAACGGGACGGGGAGCTGGATCGTCATCGCCTTGCCGTCGGGCACGAAGGTCGCGACGTACTCGCCCGCCAGTGCCCCGCGATCGGCGAGGCGTTGCAGGGCCGCTTGCCAGGCAGGACCGGCGGGCTCGTCGACTTCGACCACCTCCGCTTCCTCGCCGTCCCCCGCCTCGTCGACGTCCGACATTTCGTTCGTCTGGTCCGCGTCGCCGGGCGTCGGCGCCTCGCGGACGTTGGTCGCCTCGTCGTCCAGCCAATCGGGTTCCGTCCCGTCACCCGACGCCGCAGCGCCCGGCACGGGCGGAGGCGCCGCACTCTTGGGCGGTCGTCCCACGAGCTCCTGGTCGAAGCCCAGGTACTGAACGTCTCCCTTCAGCTCCAGGTAGACGACCTTCACGGCATACGATCCGATGTCGAGCCCAACGATGCGCTTTTCGCTCATCTCAAGTCCTCAATATTCACGCCAGTAGAGCCAGCGCCCATGCGGCATCGCCGCGCGCTGCGCCTTCAACGCATCCTTCATTTCTTTGAGCCGTTCGGGGTCCGACTCCTCGGCCTCGAGCTCGTCCTCGTCGGGCAAGCGACGGACCGTCTTGTCGAAGTCGATGACCGCTTCGAGTGTCGCCTCCGTCGTGCCGTACGTACCCGTCGCGTAGATCCGGTAGAGCTTTGGCGTCGAGACCGAGACCGACTTCATCATCCCGCTCTTGTCGAAGTCGACCGTCCACGCGGGAAACTGCGGCTGAATCGGGTCGATCGCCATGTTCGGGTTCAACGCCGCCATCTGCTGGTAGAGCGGCGAATACTGGATGAACTGCGCCATCAACTGAGGGCTCGCCTTGAAGTCGTTCACGTAGTTCGGGAACTGACTCACCGACAGGAACGCCACCGGCTGTCCTTTCTTCGCCGACGGCAGAAGCTTCGATTCACTCGTCCCGACATAGGCGAGCAGCACGGACATCGGGTCTTCGAAGAACGAGCGGAGGCCGTCGAGCGCCATCGCGAACCACAACACCTGCGCACCGATGATCGGGTCCCGCGCGCACAGATCGAGGCCGGTCGTGTCTTGCGACCCGGAGGTCGAGACGTTCCGACACAGCACCGAGTAGAAGACCGGCGCCTGGGCGACGTTGATGTTCGGCTTGCCAATCGGATACACGGTGAGCTGGTCGGCGAACGCGTCCATGAACGCGTCGTCAATCCCCGGGATTCGTCGCAGCTCGTCGATGTGGGTGATCTTTCGGTTGGCGGGCCGCAGCTTGCTGCCGCGGCCGTTGCTGGCCCGTTCGTAGGGTCCGATCTCGTCCCCGGACGAGCCTTCGATGATGCAACTGTTCGACAGCGCAACCCCCTGCTCGTCGTGGTCGAGGAAGTCGATGATCCGCGACATGATCACGCCGCGGTTCATCGTCTCGCCGTTCTCGTCTTTGCGCTCGAACATCTCGTCGTACTGCGTGTCGAGCAGCATCGCGCACATCTGGCTGAGATCGTCCTGTTCGATCTTCGCCTTGGCGAACGCGTTGACGTCGAAGCGTCCGTCCTCGGGGACCACCCTGACGTTCATCTCGCCGGTGAAGTCGCCAAATCCCTCCACGCCGGTATCCGCGAGGCTGATGCCACCGATGGGGCTCTCGATCTTCCCCGAGTTGAACGGCCCCATCAGCAGGTCGATGTACTGGTACATCTGGAAGTTCGACCGCCGCATGGCGCGACCGATCAGTCGCCCCATGTCGTCGTCGGTCTCGCGCGCCTCGTTCGCCAGCGCGAACTGGAAGCTCAGGAGCAGCTTCGACAGGTTCACCGCCGAACGCGCGAGAAAGTAGGCCTTCAACTGGTCGCGCTCGTTCGACGCGAGCGCGAGATTCACCCGGTTCTGGTAGCTGTACTCGACGACAGCCGCCGACAGGATGGTGATCGTCACGAGCGCCAGCAGTAGCGCGACGCCGCGCTCCTTCTTCGGCTTGCGCACCGGGCGGTCCAGGCGATCGAGCACCCCCTTCGTGATGTCGGCTAGCTTTCGCATCAGAACTCCAACACCTCGGTGACGTAGATCTGTGCCTGGGTGGTGAAGATCTCAGTGTCCCTCGCGTTCGACGTAGGCGGCAGCTCCAGCGTGATCCTGACCCGGGTGGGGAGCCGGCCAGCGAAATCGCGCCGGGTCGTGTCCCACTCGGTGACCCAGCGACCCTGCGCGATCTCTTCGAGCGTTCCGAGCTCCACCTTGCCAGCGTCCCAGTACTCGAACTTCACCGACTCCACCTCGGGGAGCATCGTGTAGATCACCCCTCCCTTTCGCAGGTCGTCGTCGGTCGTCGCGTCTTCGCGACGCATGAGCTGCTTGACGAGCCGCCCCGTCTCCCGGTCGCGGTCGGTGCGGATGAAGTATCCAATCTCGGCGTGATTGCTGGCACGCGAGCGAGGATCGGTGCGGATGTGGGCGAAGCTCGAGAACGACAGCTCGTCTTCGCGCCCGATGAAGCCGAGCTGGATCTCGTCCTGGTTCGAAGCGAGCAGTGCGTCCTCGTCGTCACCATCTCCCTCCAGCCCGAAGGTCTCTTCGCCCGGAAGCTCCTCGGCGCCGAATTCGGGACCCGCGATGTACGCGGCCCCGATCTCCGTCGTCATCCGGTTCATCGTGATGCGGACCTGCTGGAAGCGCGCCGTACGCTCCTCGACGATGTCGCGCGTACGGAACATGCTGCCGATGCTCATCCACATCAGACCGGTCAGCCCGGCGAGGATCCCGACCGCGATCATCACCTCGATGAGGGTGAATCCGCGCTCGTCGAGCCCGTATGTGGTGGTCGGGTTCGTCATCCGTCGTCCTCGTCACCGATCTCCTCGGTGACTCCGAAGATGCCGAATTCGGCGAGGTTCGGATCGGCGATGTACTCGACGAGCTGGAAGTTGGTCTCGCGCCCTGCGAACTCGAACGTCACGATGAGGTCGATGCGGCGGACCTTCTGGCCGATGTTGTTGATCATCTCGGGGAGCTGCCCGATGAGCATCGGCAACATCGCGCTGAACGCCGCGTTGCCCTGCAGCGCACCCTGCGACTGCTCGCCGAACAACTGCGAGTTGACCTGCGCGAGGAACTGCTCTTTGGCGGTCTCCGGGATCTCGACGGGCCGCACGACCGCCTCCCAGCGGATGTCCTCGCGACCCTGGTCCGAGAACGTGCCGGAGAACTTCTGCTCACCCGACGAGAACCCCTCCTCCATCATCTCGTACTCGATGTCGATCATCTTGCCGCGGGCGAGCAGCCCCGCGGTCGTGATCTCGTTCGAGTAGACGGCCTGCTGGCCGGAGTTTGCCATCGTTCCCATCAAGATGGTCATGGCGCTCGCGAGGATCGCCAGCGCAATGAGGACTTCCAGGAGGGTGAAACCGAGTCGAGAGTGGAGCTTGGGTATCATTCGTCTTCCTCCACTTCGCCGAAATCCTCGGGGACGTCGATCTCGTCGGAGAACGTGAGCACCCGTCCGGTGAGCGGCTCGGTCACGAGGGTGAACGCCGCGCCGGACTCGGACTTGATGACGAGCATCACCTGCTCCTGGAAGCCGTTCGGGAAGAACGACATCGACACCTGTCCGTCGGTGAACTCGCCCTCGGCGGCCGGCTTGACGAACCTCGCGAACTTCGTCCCTTCCGACAGCTTCGTCGTCTTCAAGACGCCGTCCTGAAGGCGCTCGTAGGAGACCTTGCGGTTGACCCCCAGGGCGTTGCCCTCCTCTTCGTCGAAGAGGTCGCGTTCCTCCTCGACTTTGTCGGCGAGCCGCTGCGCCTCCTCGGTGAGGAAGTCCTCGGTTGCCTCCGAGTTGGTCGTCTCTTCGACGACCGGTCCCTTGGAGACCTCGGTGTAGTACTCACCGGTGTTCATGTCGAAGACGAGCCGCATCTGCGCGTTGTTCAGCGCGGCCATCGAGTACGTGTACTTGATCGCCGCGGAGACGCGCATCGCGTCGTCTCGCAGGTCGGAGTTCGACACCGAGCTGAGACCGTACACGCCCAGCCCCATCATCATCCCGGCGATGGCGAGGACGATCATGAGCTCAACCACGGTCATGCCGTGGGGGCGGTCGAGGCCCCACGCCGGATGGCCGGCGCGCGATGTCGAAGAGACCGGCGTCATCGTTACTCTTGCCCTCCCTCTTCGGCGTGGACGTCGTCCTCCGTGCCTTCGACCCCGTCAGGCCCCATCGAATAGATCTCGAAGTCGCGGTTCGAGTTCTTCTTGTAGATGTAATCCGCACCCCAAGGGTCCTTCGGGACGTTCTCGGTCAGGGGCGAGGGCCCCTCCGCGAGCTGCTCGAGGTTGTCGGGCAGGCTCCGCGGCGACGAACTCAGGTAGTAGGCGTCGCAGAGGTTCGAGAGCTGGTTGATCTCGATGCGAGCCTCCGAGATCGACGCACGGTCGAGCGCACCGAACACGAAGAAGCCGACGACACCCATGATCGACGCGATGATCGTGAGGACGATCATCAGCTCGACGATCGTCATGCCCTTGGCGTCGGCGAGGGCACGATACCCCCGCGTCCCCCGCAGCTTCTTCCGCTGTTTCTCTTCTCGTTCGTTGATGTCACGCATCTGGTTCTCCTTTGTGCTGACTTGTTTATGGGTGCGCTGCATCAGCCACCCACCATCTGATTGAGTTGAAGGATCGGCAGCATGATGCCGAACACCACGACCGCCGCTCCAATGCCCATGAAAACGATCATGAGCGGTTCGAGCATCACCGTGAGGGCGGCGATTCGCGCGTCGACCTGCTGGTTGTAAGAAATCGCGACGTTCTCGAGCATCTCTTCGAGCTGCCCCGACTTTTCGCCGATCGCGATCATGTGAGTCACGAGGGGAGGAAACTCGCCGGAGCGTTTGAGCGGCTGCGCGATGCTGTCGCCCTCGCGGATATCGACGCGCGCGCCCTCCACGACTTCAATCAAGCGCGTGTTCCCGAGGATGTCCTTCACGATGTCGAGCGCCTGAAGCAGCGGAACACCGCTCGACATCAGGGTCCCGAGCGTACGGGCGAAGCGCGCGATCGCGATCATGCGGACGAGTCCCCCGATGAAGGGGATGCGCAGTGTGAACCGATCCCACTTTTCGCGTCCCGGTCCGCTCTTCCAGTGCATGAAGCCCCAGATGAGGCCACCGATGGCGGGGAAGATGACGAACCAGTAGTTCGCGAACGACTCCGAGACGAAGATCAGAAATCGCGTGATGAAGGGAAGCGTCGCGCCCTGATCCTTGAAGATCGCGGTGACCTTCGGGATCACGAACGTGAAGAGGATCGCCATGATGACGACGCCGATGAAGAGCATGATGATCGGATAGATCATCGCGCCGACGATCTTCGAGCGCAGGTCGATCTGCGCCTCGAGGAACTCGGTGAGCCGCTCGAGCACCGTGTCGAGGTTACCCGCGGACTCGCCGGCCTTCACCATGTTGACGTAGAGGTCCGAGAACTGTTTGGGGTGCGACCGCAGCGCGTTCGCGAGGCTCGAACCTTCGTTCACCTGACGCCGAACGTCCGACAACACGCGCTGGAACTCTTCCTTTTCGGTCTGGTCGGAGAGCGCGTTGAGTGACTCGACCAGCGGGATCCCCGCGCGCAGAAGCGTCGCGAGCTGCCTGGTGAAGACCGCGATGTCGCGCAGCGTGACGAACTGCAGCATCCGCTTGAAGTCGATGTCGCGGTTGTCGGCGGACTTCGTAGCCCCCTTCCCTTCGAAGACCTCGGTGACGAAGATGCCCTTACCCTGCAGATGCGAACGCAGCGCCGCCTTCGATTCGGCGTCCTGAATGCCTTTGACGTTCTTGCCGGCCGTCGTGAGGCCTTTGTATTCGTAAATCGGCACGGTATCTGGCTCAGTGCATCTCTTCGGTGGTTACGCGGATGACTTCTTCGATGCTCGTCGCGCCCTTGAGGACTTTGAGTGCGCCGTCGTCTCGTAGCGAACGCATTCCATGGGCGCTCGCGGCCTTCTTGATCGTCCCGGCGTCGGAGCGCCCGATCACGAGCTGCACGATGTCGTCGCGCATCTCGAGGAGCTCGTAGATACCGGTTCGCCCCCGGTAGCCGAGACCGAGGCACTCGTCGCACCCTCCCTCGCGGGCCCGGTAGATCTGCCCACCGAACCGTTCGAGGTCCTCCATGGTGAGACCGATCTCGGCGATCTCGCCCGGCTGCGGCCGGAAGGGCTCCTTGCAGTCGGGGCAGAGCCGCCGCACGAGTCGCTGGGCGAGCGAGAGGATGACGGTGGACGCGACGAGGAATGGCTCCACTCCCATGTCTGTCAGGCGTGTGAACGCACCCGCCGCGTCGTTGGTGTGAAGGGTCGAGAAGACCAGGTGACCCGTCAGCGAAGCCTGGATCGCCATCTCTGCCGTCTCCTGGTCACGAATCTCACCGACCATGATGACGTCGGGGTCGTGACGCAGGTAGCTGCGCAGCCCGGTCGCGAACGACAGATTGATCTTCGAATTCACCTGCATCTGGCTGATTCCCTCGAGCTGATACTCGACCGGATCCTCGATGGTCAGAATGTTCAGATCGGGGCTGTTGATTTCCGACAGCGACGAATAGAGCGTCGTCGTCTTACCGGAACCGGTCGGGCCCGTGACGAGGATGATGCCGTGGGGCCGGTGAATGATGCGTTCGAGCGTGACGAGGTCGTCGTCGGCGAACCCGATGTCGCGGATGTTGAGGAGCACCGCCGACTTGTCGAGCAGACGCATCGTGATGCGCTCACCGTGCGCTGCGGGCGCGGTGGCGACACGAATGTCGATGTCCTTTCCCGCCATCTTGATCCGGATACGACCGTCCTGGGGCAGACGCTTCTCGGCGATGTTCAGCCCCGACATGATCTTGATGCGGGTGATGATCGACGAATGAAACCGCTTGGGGGGGTTCGCGATCTCGCGCAGAACGCCGTCGACCCGGAAGCGCACGCGGAGCTCGCGCTCGCCCGCCTCGATGTGGATGTCGGAGGCGCGCTCGCGGACCGCTTGCACGAAAAGGCTGTTCACGAAGCGAATGACCGGCGCTTCGTCGTCCGCCCCCGCCTCGAGGAGGTCGTTCATGTCGAGCGACGCTTCCTCGGCGTACGGCGTCTCCGCCTCCTCGAGCTGATCGAGGTTCGCCCCGAGCTGGCGGCTCTTGCGATCGAACGCGCGGTTGATCGTCTCGGCGAGGACCTGGGGCGGAACCACGAGGGGGAGCACCTCGCTGCCGACGACCAGCCGCACTTCGTCGAGCACCTCGACGGCGAGGGGATCGTCGGTAGCGACGAGGACGTGACCGTTCTCGCGGACGACCGGAAGGACGTTGTTCTCGCGCGAGTAGCCGAGCTGAAGATGTTCGATGAGCCCGATGTCGACGGCGTCGGCGTCGAGCTCCGCCCTGAACGGGACGTCGAGCTGGAGGGCGAGCGCCTGCATCACGTCCGCGATGTCGCACGCTCCCATGTCGACGAGGACCTGACCGATGCGGCCCCCCTTGTCACGCTGTAGACGCAGGGCTCTCTCGATCTGGTCCTGCTGGACCTTCTCCATCTTGATCAGGATTTCGCCGAGGCGCAGACGATTGTACATCGTTCACTCCTCCGCGGCGTCGGGATCGAACCGCACACCACCGTCGGGGAGCTGCTCGCGCGCCGGCTCGCCTGCCGCCCCGGCCTCTCCTCCGAGCAACTGGTAGCGCGGCCCGTCGGTGTCGAACGCTTCGAGCGCCGCCTCCCGAGCGGCCTGCTCGCCCTCCGCCGTCTCGATCTGTGCCTTCATGCGACCGACCAGACCGGACTTCTTATCGAAGTTCACATTCTTGATGTACTTGAGGTCTCGGCGCCCGAAGAGCTTCAGGAGTTCCTCGCGCTCCTCGAGCTTTCGGTCGTGGATCTTCTGCAGATCCCCTTCGTTCTCGATGATGTAGGGGGTCAGCATGAGGACGAGATTCTGCTTCGTCTTGATCGTGCCGGTGTTGCGGAAGAGGATCCCCACCAGTGGGATGTCCCCGAGGAAAGGCACCTTCTCGACCGTCTCGTTCTCGACGTCGCGGATGAGCCCACCGATGACGACCGTCGACTGGTCTTTGACGAGGACGACCGTCTTGATGTTTCGCTTGGTTCGGTCGGGGGCGCCTTCGATGCTGGAGGCCCCCTTGATGTCGGAGACCTCCTGGTTGACCTCGAGCCGCACGTAGTCGGACTCGTTGACCTGCGGCAAGATCCGCAGCGTGATGCCGACGTCCTGGTAGTCGATCTGGGGGAAGAGCGAGCCGCCGAGCCCGCTCAATCCGCCACCACCGAGGAGTCCGGCGAGGCCCGCCGCCTCCGCGCCGGCCGCCTGCCCGATCAGGTTCCCGAGCCCGCCTCCCGCGCCGCCGAGCGAACGACGGAACGCGATCTGCTCGCCGACGACGATCTCCGCCTCCTCGTTGTCCATCGTGAGCACGGCGGGGGTCGACAGGATGTTCACGGACTTGTCCGTCTGCGTCGCCTGGAGCAGAAGAGCGAAGGCGGGGAGCGAGATGCTCGTCCCCGGGATCTGAACGAGCGGACCGACGAGGCCGATCGCGCCGCCGACACCGCCCAGGGCCGATTCGATCCCGTTGAAGTTCGACTGCCCCAGGATCAGGCCGCGCGTGTCGTCGACGAGCCCGCTCTCGACCGCCGAATCGGGAATCACGCCGTCGAAATCCTGGCCGAGGCCGGCGTTGAAGCCGAGGTTCAGGTTGCGGTTCACGTCGAGCCCGATCTCCATGATGACCGCTTCGACGTAGACCTGCTTACGCGGCCGGTCGAGGAGATCGATGACGCTCTCGAGCGCGAGGTAGTCACGAGGTGAGGCGACGACGACGAGCGAGTTGGTCGGCTTGTGGGACGTGATCTGCACCTCCCCCGACAGCAACTCCGCGGTCTCTCCCCCGCCGGCGTTCGCGTTCGCGTTCGCCGCGGCCCGGCGCTGCGCCGCCGTCCTCGTCTGCGTCCGGTTCGCGCCCGAGCTCGACGAGCCGCTCGCCAGGTTCGAGAGCGTTCCCGCGAGCTCTTCGGCGTTCGCATACTCCAGAAACTTCACGTGGATCTGGCCGCCGACCGCGGTCGGCACGTCGAGGATGTTGATCATCGCTTTGATCTTCTCGAACGAACGCTTGTTCGAGACGATCAGCAGCTGGTTGGTGCGCTCGTCGGCGATGATCTCGGAGATCTCGACGTCGAGCTCGCTCGCGGACTCCGCATTCTTGGCGTTCTTCGCGTTGCTCCGCCGCGCGGTGGTCCCGGCAGCCTGCGCCTGGAAGATCTCTTCGAGCTTCGTCTTGATCTCGCCAGCCTCGGCGTAGAGCACCTTGTAGACGTAGACCTGGTCCGCCGCGTCGCCGGAGTTGAGGCGTTTGATCAGCGACTGGATGCGGCGCAGGTTCGCCGCATTCTCGGTGATGATCAGGCTCGACCCGTACGGCACGATCGTGGCGTCGGGCGTCACGAACTTCGCTACCACCTCCTGCACGGCCTCCGGGGTCCCGTTTTCGATGGGGACGATCGCGGTCACCATCCGCGCCTCGTTCGGCAGGCGCTCACCCTCGGCGTACGGCATCATCGGTTCGGTGATCGCCGATTTGGACTCGACGATCTTGAGGAAGCTACCGAAAGGAACGACCGTCAACCCGTTCATCTGCAGCGCGGCGAGGAAGGCGCGGTACGCCTCGTTCACCGACACGGCCTTGGGGGAGATGATCGTGATCGTCTTGGAGGTGTTGATGCTGTCCGAAATGATGAAGTTCTTCTCCATGATGGAGGAGAACATCTTCACGACCTCATCGAGCTGCGCCTGCCGAAAGTCGAGCGTCACCTTCTGGTTGGACGGCGTTCGCTTCGGCCGAAAGTCGGGGTCGAAGTTCGGCGGCAGATTGTACTCTTCGGTCGGGTTGGCGTTCTGCGGCGTGATCGTCTCGCCGGAGTCCTGAGCAAAGGACGTCGCGGGCAACAGCCCTGCAACGAACGACGCAACCATGACCTTTCGGAGGATGGAACTCTTCATTTACTTCACTCGGTATTTGAGCTGCTCCGCCTTTCCGCGTCGCTGGACTTCGATGCTGGCCTCCTTCGCGCCGCGCATCTTCTGCAGCAGCTCGATGGCGTGGGCCTGGTTCTTTATCTTCGTGCCGTTGATGGAGGTGACGACGTCGCCCGACTGAATGCCGAGCTGGGAGTAGACGCTGTCGCCCCGAATGCCGACGAGCTTGATGCCCGCCTTCTTTCCATCTTCGTAGTTGGGGATGACTTTTGCGCCGCGGGCGAGGCCCTCGGCGTCGTTGAGCTTCGCCTCGACGATCGCGGAATCGAGCTCGTACTCGTTTTCGCCGACGACCTTGACGCCCTCGGCCTTGACCACCGCCTTGGCCGCATCCTTGGCCGCAGCGAGCTTGCCGGCTTCGGGATCCCCGCCCAACGGCGCGGGAGCGTTCGGAGCCACGAGACCGGTGGGAGCGCGGCTGGATCGGTAGGTGCTCGCCAGGGTCGGTGCCCCGGAGAGGGAGTCCTGGAGTCGGATGTACTCGAGCCGGTTGCCGCGCTTGAGGATCACCCGGTCGCGCCGAATCTCGACGATCTCGGCTTGCCCCATCAACTGCTCGCCGACGCCGAGGATGTACGTGGCCTTGGAGCCTTCGTCACTGAAGAGTGCGACCGAAAAATCGGCGTCGTCCGCCACCATCGCACCGAGCAGCTTGACGGCGATGTCGCTCGCGATCGGGAGCTCGGAGGGAACGCCGGCGTTGGGGTCGGGCTCGACGCACGCCCCCTCCTGGCAGACCTGCCCGTCGGGGCATCCTTCGGGACAATCGGTGGGTTCGGGGGTCTCCTCCGGACAACCGAAGAGACAGCGTTTCGTGATCCCCTGTGCGTAGCTCTGCGCCCGAGGCTTACTCTTCTTGCTGTCCGCAGGCTTTGCCGCTTTGGCAAACTCCGGAACCTCGGGGACGGTGTAGGGGGCGAGGTAGATCGCGACCGTCTTGTTCACCGCAGTAGCGAGCAAGACCGCTATCAGTGCGATGATCAGGAGGTGCCCGACCCATCCCCACTTCTGTAACAACGACTCCATCACGTCCTCGTCTACGCACCAAAACGGCGGTGCACCTTACTGGCGTGCCCTATCAGAGCAATCTACGTACCAGCCATCACAAGACTAAAAATCAACGACTTACACGCCTTCTAGCCCATCAAGGCGGGCACTATTTGACATTTTGTCAATCGGAGCGCCAGGGGCGGGGTTGGAGCGACATTCTGGCAACGTTCCTGCCCGATGGTGCGGTCCGGGACCGACGTGCGAAAGATTCGGTCGTGGCCGAGCAGTCGCGAGGCTTCAGGCGGGCGACTCGGAAGGTGTCGTTGCGCGTTCGAGAACCCGGCCGAGGAGGATCGTGTCGACAGGCTTTTCGAGAAAGCCGATGGCTCCGAGTTCACGCGCCCGCCGCTGTGACCGTTCGTCGGCATAGGCGCTCATCAGGATCACGGGGATCGTCTGCCGCCGGTCCCGGAGCTTCTCGATCAAGGCGAACCCGTCGTGTTCCGGCATCCGTACGTCACTCACGATCACCGCTGGCGGCGTGCTGACCAGCGCGCTCATCAGCTCCGTGACAGACTCGTATTGCACCACGCGAAAGGATCGCCCCAGCAGCTCGCCGAGGGTCTCCCGGAAGTCGTCGTCGTCGTCGACCAGGGCGAGGACCGGACGCCGGTCGTTGGCCTCGCTCTCCTCTTCCTCTCGGTACTGCTTGAGCCGGTAGAAGAGCTTGCGCTCCGAGATGCCCAGGATCTCGGCGGCAACCCTCGCCGAGCCAGTCGCTTCGTACGTCTTCAGGATCGCGATCCGCTCGATCTCTTCGAGCGACATTCCGGGCAAGCGGATCTCGTCGTCCCGTCCGTTGGCGAAGAGCTTCTGCGGCAGATCCGCCAGGGTGATCTCGGCGGATGGTGCCATCGCGACGACACGCCGGGCGAGGTTCTCGAGCTCGCGAACATTGCCAGGCCAGCGGTGCCGTTCGAGAGCTTCGAACACCTCCGGAGCGGTGCTCGGAGCGAGCCGGCCCTCGTCGGCCGCCGCGCGCCTGACGAAGTGTTCCCAAAGAAGACTCACGTCCCCGGGACGACCGCGCAGCGGCGGAAGCTCGACGTGCAACACGTTGAGCCGGTAGTAGAGGTCCTCGCGGAACGAGCCGTCGGCGACTTGCGCGGAGAGGTCGCGGTTGGTCGCGGCGACGATCCGCACGTCGGCATCGATCAGCTCGGACCCACCGACGCGGGTGAACGTTCGCTCTTGCAGGACACGTAGCAGCCGCACCTGCATCATCAACTCGAGCTCTCCGATCTCGTCGAGGAAGAGCGTGCCCCCTCGGGCGAGCTCGAAGCGCCCTTCTCGTCGGCTCTCCGCACCGGTGAAAGCGCCTTTCTCGTGCCCGAAGAGCTCGGACTCGATGAGAGTCGGAGGGATCGCGCCGCAGTTTACGGAGACGAGGGGCCCGCTGCGCCGGGGCGACAGTCGGTGGATGGCCCGCGCGGCGAGCTCTTTGCCCGTACCGCTCTCCCCCGTCACGAGGACGGGAGCGCCCGAGGGGGCAACGCTCGCGAAGCTCGAACAAACCGACACGATCGCCTTGCTCTGACCCACGATGGGGGGTGCGGGGGTCGGTAGGTCGCGCCTCTCTTCGGTCGCGCGTCGTAGCTCGCGGGAGAGAATCCGGTCCAGGGCAGCACCGTCGGAGGGCTCGACGAAGGTGTCTGCGCCAGTCTCCACGACGCGTCGGAGCGCGGTCGGCCCGGCGTGGTCGACCATCAGGACGACGATGATCCCGCGGTCTCGCAACAAGTCGACGTCATCGCGCTGCAGACTCCCCTCGGCGTGGACGACCGCGTCGGGCGGCTCCTCGTCGATCAGGCTGGTCCGCAGGGCGGCGAAGGTCGAAAACTCACGGATCTCAGCCCCGTCCGGCAACGTACCGGCGTCGGCGGGCCCGAGGAGCCAGATCCTCGGGGACTCGAGTTGTTCACGGTTCGCCATGCTCCATCACGACCCAAACGGATACGAGCGTGCGAGAAGCTATGCGCGGCCGCCGCAAATGCAAGCCTCCGCTCGGGCGCATGGTGGGCGGCTGGGAGGCACTTGCCCCCGCGTCGTTGGCGACCAACTTGGGGACGAGGAAGACGCGATGCCCAGAAAGACGAAGAGTAGCGCCGCAGCGATGACCAAACTCTACCGAGAGGTCTCGTGGCGGATGGACTGGTGGATGCTCGACCGAGACGCGGTCGACGGGGACGAGCTCGCGCGGTTGTGCAGCGCGCTCCGGCAGGCTTGCTGCGCTCACGCCGACGATCCCCTGAACGTGGATGACGAACACGTCACGCGAGCACGCAGCGCGGCCGAATCCTTCGACGCGGCGTTCGCCGCGGGCGAAGAGCTCCAGGCGATCATCGATCGCTTCTACGTCATGCAGCGTGAATTGGAGAGCCTCTTCGAGGCCCGCGAGACGAATTCGAAGAAGCGCGCGCTCGCCTGAGGCGCGCTACCTCGCAAACGACGCCCCTCAGTCTTCGAGGTGCGGATCGTAGAACTGCGTTCGGATGCGTCCGACGGCGAACTCGAGGAACTGCTCGAGCGCTTCGGCGTCGATCTCTTCGATCGGGTTTTCGCACTGCCCGTAGTGATTGACCGGAGCGTTCTTGATCTCGAGACCCTTGAGCTGGGTGAGAAACTCGTTCGCTTTGAGTTGGTCGTCCGGATCGATGTCTTTGTTCGGGTGGTGCTTGATGTGAACGAAGACTTCGCCGCGCGTGTTGATGTCCATCACGGCATATTTGAGCGATCCGTAGCGAATGTTCACGCCACCGATCTTGCCCCCGCCGGGGCTCGTATCGCAGCCGAGATCGCGCGCACGGATGATGGTCTGCATCATGGCTTGCTTGCGCTCGGGGCCGCCGAGGTCTTCAGCTTTCGAGAGAATTTCCAGGAAATCCAACGCATCCTCCTGAGTAATCGTCGCGCGCAGAACTTGGGAATGCTCGCGCAAATGACGCGAGAGTATAGCGCCGCGAACCAGACGAGTCGAGGCCATGTTTGCCCAATTTGGCCCGGGTCGCCCGTTGCACATTGCCCTCGTTGCGGGCATAATCGAAGGAGAGGTACTTCCTCACAACTGTATTGGTCTTCGTTAGTTTTGGAGCCCCCCGCCTTGGCAACTGGCGCCGACAAGACTCAGCTACTCCTCATCGGACCCGAGAAGGAGATGTTGGAGCTGATCGAAGAGGTCCTCTCTGACGAGGGGTACCACGTCCAGACGGCGAGCGAGTTGAGCAACATCGAAGAAATGCTGGCGAACCCCGAGTTCACCAGCGTCGTCTGCGACGAACTCTCCGGAGAGCTCGACGGCCTCATGATCTTCGACGCGCTCGTCGAGACCCGCGGCGAGGATCGTCCCGCCTTCATTCTGCTCGGGGACAGCCCCGACGGGGACCGGATCGCGACCTGTCTCGACCGTGAGATGGACGAATACATCATCAAGCCCTTCGACGTGCTCGAGCTCGTCGCCCGCATTCGAAAGACGATCCGAGTCTTCGAACGGGCCAACAAGAGCGTCGAGGCCACATCCGACGCGGCGCCGGCAGACGACGATGTCGCAGATTCGGACGAGACGATCGGGTTTCAGGGGGACATGAGCTACATGAACCTCCCCGACCTGTTGATGAACCTTCATCAGAACGGGCAGACCGGAAAGCTCTACGTCACCGTGGAGGACGGAGACTACGTCTTCAGTTTCTCCAACGGGGAGCTCGTCGAAACCAAGGGCCCCCGCGGACTGAAGAGCCGAAAGGCCTTCTACCGATCGATGCGCGAATCCGGCGGCAGCTTTCGGTTCGTCGTCCTCGACAAGGTCTCGGGGAGGCGGAGTTCCGCCTTCGAGAATCTGGCGAACGCGATCTTGCAGGCGGTACAGGAAGCAGACGAGTACCCCCTGACTCGCAAGAGCCTGCCCCCCGATCCCGTCGCCGTCAGCCTCAGCCAGAAGGTCGAGGAGACCCCCCTGCCCGAAAACAGCGCAATCCAGCCGCTGCTCGAGGGTCTCATCCAGTCGACCACCGTCGACATCTTGATTCATGCCTGCCCGAAGACCGACCTCGAGGCGGCCAAAGAGCTCGAAGAGCTGATGATGGCCGAGGTGCTGGTCCAACATGCCGAAGCTGCGGAGCGGGCCAGTTAGCCCCGCCCGCCCCACTCGGTCCCCGTAACATCTCGTCACCCGTCCGCGCCGGCCCGGCTCGGAGCATCCAACTGCGCCACCAGCATGACGTGGTACGTATGGGGATGGAGGTTCGCGGCGGCGAGGCGTCTTAGCGTCCAGCCATTCTGAACCAGGACGCCCAGGTCCTTGGACGCCGGTGCCGGCGAGGGTCCCAGGTAGAGAATGCGTCGGGCCCCCAGCGGTCCCGCATACGCCAGCGCCCGCTCCCCGAGCGGTTCGCGCATCGGGTTGATCACGATCGTGTCGAACTCTCGCCCTTCCATCACCAGCTTTCGGAACCCACGCTCCCAACCCGCCGAGCGAAACTCGACCTCCAGATCGTTCGCCATCGCGTTGAGCTCGGCCGTCTCGATCGACGAGCGATTCACGTCGAACCCCACCACGCGTGCCCCCTTGCGAGCACAGGCGAGCCCGATTGTGCCGATCCCGCATCCCGCGTCGACGACTCGCTCGCCCGGCTGGACGTCGAGCCACTCTTCGACGCAATCGTAGAGGCGCTCCGCCGGCTCGAGCGTCGCGTGGAACCAGTCGTCCATTCCGACCTCGAGCCGAAGATCCGCCATCGGCAGTCGAAAGCGTCGCGGTCCGCGGACGTGACGTCGCCCGGAGGGGGACGTGACCGCGATCCCGAACTGACCGGGGAGGTCACGGTCGAGCGCGTCGACCAGCGGCTTCAGCGCACCCTCGTCTTCGGACGTGCAGACGTCGACGTAGCCGTGACCGTGGACCGGGGACGCGACGCGGATCAGGTCGATCGCCGCGGCCGGTTGCCTGGTGAGGGCGGCATCCACGCGCGCCACGGCGCGCCGGCAGGAGTCCGCGAGAGCCGGGCATGTCTGCATTTCGACGAGTCGGTCGTGGGGCGCCCTGATTCCGGTCCTCCACGCTCCGTCGGAGAACCGGGCGGTGAGCGACGTGCGAACACGAAACGAATCGGCGCGGGTCGCCCCCTGGACCGAGATGGTCTCGACTTCGGGAATCTCATCGGCCGCGAGGCCGGCGTAACGCTCGACGCATTCGGAGACCGACTGCGCCTTGAAAAAGAGCTCGTCTACGACCGACACGTGCCGTAGCTGGCAGCCACGGCAGACGTCCACGCGGTCGCAATGTGGCGCAGAGCGCATCTTCGAGGGGACGACGACCTCGGTGAGGGTGCCGAAGACGCGGATGGGACGACGGCGGCGCGGCGCCTCTACCTCGACCGCCACCCGCTCGCCAGGAAGAGCTCCGGGGATCGACAACCAGCCGTCCTCGAATTCGACATAGCCCTCGCCGCGAAAGCCGAGCCCGTCGACGACGACTTCGACGGCACCCATCTCGATGGCTTCTTGTAAGGAGGTCGGTTCCACGGCACGTTTCTGTCAGACATCGAGAACGGGTACAAGGACAGTGTCCTGTGCCAGATCCGGTCGGAGGAGCGATGAACGGAACAGAGAGTGAACGCCCTCGATGGCGCGACGACCCGTTGTCGGTGTTCCTTCTGCTGGCCGCACTACTGCTCGGCGGCATGTATCTCTTAGAGCGCGCCCAGACGGCTCGGCTGGACGAAGCCGCGGCCAACGCACACGCGCTGAGCGAGACGGCGTGGCGCCCCCCCGACTGTACGCTCCATGCCGCGGGGCAGGCCGGGGACACCCTCGTGCTGGATTGCCGCGCGGCGACCACGACTCTCGAATCGATCGCCGAAGCGGTCGCCGGGGCGCCGGCCCACGACTTCGAGTCGGTGATCGTGGTGCGCGAAAGCGACCGGATGCGGTGCCCGCCGGCCCCGGACGAGTGGCCGGCGGCTTGCCAACCGGCGGAGTGACGTCACGCATTGGATTCGACGTGCTTGCGGTGCAAGCGCGCATACTCGCCGTTCTGCGCGATCAGCTCGAGATGCCGTCCCCGCTCGATCACCTCTCCATGACGAAGCACCAGGATCAGGTCGGCGTCGCGGATCGTGGACAGCCTGTGGGCGATGACGAGGGTGGTTCGGCCTGCGGTGAGCTCTTCGAGGGCGTCCTGAATGCGAGCCTCGGTGCGTGAGTCGACCGATGCAGTAGCTTCGTCGAGCACGAGGATCGGCGGATTGACGATCAGCGCCCGCGCGAAGCTCAGCAGTTGGCGCTCGCCGACGCTCAGCGTTCGCCCCGACTCCTGTAGGACGTGGTCTAGCCCGTCGTCGAACCGGTCGACGAGGTCTTCGGCATGGACTGCGCGGAGACACTCCATGATCCGTTCGTCGGAGTAAGGCGCACCGAGCGTCAGGTTGTCGCGCAGCGTCCCTGCGAAGACGACCACGTCTTGCGGCACGATCGCGATCCCCCGCCGCAGGTTGTGGAGCAGGTAGTCGCGGACGTCCCTCCCATCCACGCTGACGCTCCCCGCAGTGACGTCGTAGAAGCGTGAGACGAGGTTCACGATCGTCGTCTTGCCTGCTCCCGTGTCCCCCACGAGCGCGACCATGTCGCCCGGGTTCGCTTCGAAGCTGATGCCGCGGAGGACGTCGTCGGTCGAGGAGGGGTAACGAAACCGCACGCCTTCGAATCGGACCCGTCCGCGGGTCACCTCGAGGCCCGGGTCCGCCTCGTCGGCGTCCCTCATCGAGCGAGGCGTGTCGAGCACGTCGAAGACCCTCTCCGCCGCAGTGAGGGCGGTCTGGATGATGTTGACCTTCTCTGTGATGTTGCGGATTGGGACCCAGATCCTGGCCGTGTACTGCAGGAACGTGAGCAACACCCCGACCGTGATGACCCCGGCGACCACCCTCTCGTAGCCTAGCAACAGGACGATGCTCGATCCGACGGCCGTCACGACCATCATCCCCGGGCGCAGAAGCCCCCACGACTGGATCACTCGAGTGACCGCGGTCTGGTGCGCCTCGGTCAGCTGGAAGTACTCGGCGCGACGCCGCTGCTCCCGGCGATAGAGCTGGTTTTCGCGCATCCCCGACAGGTTTTCGGCGAGCCAACTGTTCATCCTCGACTGCACGGCTTGCTGCGTACGCATCGATGGGCGCGCCATCATGCGATAGACCCAGGCGATCGCGATGAGGAAGGGGAAGGAGGCCAGCAGCACGCCGGCGAGGAGCGGGTCGAGCCCGAACATCACCGCCATTAGAACCACGATGAACATCGAGTCCCGAAGGCCCTGCGCGAACGCGTCCGAGAAGAGCTCCGAGATCGACTGCACGTCGAAGGTCGTCCGGTTGACGAGACGGCCGACGGGGTTCTTGTGGAAGTATTCGAGGCCCATCGAGGAGATGTGCTCGTAGATCCGCGTACGCAGGTCGTGGACGATCTTCTGTCCGAGCATCTGCATGACGTAGGTGGTCACGATCGCGACGATCCAACGGAGAACCCAGGCCACCAGCACCAGGGCGCCGAGATAGACGATGGCGGCAGATGTCCCGCTCGCGCCGAACCAGTCGAGCGCGACGCTCTCGAAGCCTGCGATCACCCGATCGGCCCACTGGGTGGTGCGGGCACCGCCACTCGTCACGCGGTCGAGCGCCAGCCCGATCATGTAGGCTGGCACCGTCATCAGGCCCGATTCGACGGCGCTGAGGCCGACGGCCCCGACGGCGAGCGGCCAGTGAGGTCGGGCGAATCCGGCGAGCTGCCAGAGGAGCGCGAGGTCGAACTGCTCCGATTCGATACGCTCCTCGGCGAGCATCGCGGCGAGGATCGGGTCGTCAGCGAGTTCGAGCGCCTGCTGTTCGATCCCACTGAGCTGGATTCTCTCGGTCACGACGCAGCCTCCCCGACATCGACCGGGCCACGATCGCCCTGCTGGCGTGCGATCTGGGCGTAGTACCCGTCGCGAGCGAGGAGCTCGGCGTGAGTTCCCGTCTCCACCACACGGCCCTCGTCGAGCACGACGATCCGGTCACATTCGCTCACGGCGCGGACCCGATGCGAGACGATGATTCCCGTGCGGCCGTCGAAGACGTCTCGCAGGTTGTGCAGGATCGCATCCTCGGTCTCGGCGTCGACCGCGCTGAGACAGTCGTCCAGGATGAGCACCCGGGGGTCTGCAGCGATCGCTCGCGCGATCGCCAGACGCTGACGCTGTCCTCCTGAGAGGTTGACACCGCGCTCGCCGAGGAGCGTTTGGTAGCCCCCGGGGAACTCGCCGATCTCTTCGTGAAGCTTCGCGAGGCGAGCGAACCTCTCCACGTCTTCCCGAGTCGCGTCGGGGCCGGCCGCCAGCAGAACGTTCCGTTCGACCGTGGTGCTGAAGAGAAACGTCTCTTGCGGGGCGAGCACCACCTGGCCCCGAAGGGAGGCCAGGGAGAGGTCCCTGACGTCGTTGCCATCCACGAAGATCGTCCCGTGGGGAGGTTCGTAGAGGCGAACGATGAGCGAGACGAGCGTCGACTTGCCGCACCCCACCGGGCCGAAGACGCCGAGCGTCTCCCCTGCTGCGACGGAGAAGCTGACGTCGTGAAGCGCCTCGACGGGGCCTTCGACCTCCTCCACTGATGCGTCGCCGACATCGTCGACGATGCGCGGTCCAGTGTAGGCGAAAGAGAGCCCCCGAATCGTAATCGCGCCGTCGAGGTTCGCGTCGATAGCATCGCCGGAGTCCACCACCGAGACCGGCGTTTCGGCCAGCCGATCGATGCGATGCAACGACGCGCGGCCCCGTTGGAACAGGGAGATCGACCACCCGAAGCCGATCATCGGCCCGGAGAGATAACGGATCAGAAAGATCGTCGCGACGAAGGTCGCGATCGAGACCTCGCCTCTCGCAACCCAGATCCCGCCGAGGACGAGCACCAGCACGGTCGAAACGCCGAGCATCAGATCGAGCGTGGGGTCGAAGACCGCCCGGACCCGCGCGAGATACAGGTTCCTGGTGTAATGGCGCAGCGAGAAGGAGACGAAACGGTCGCGATCGAAGTCCTCTCGGGCATACCCCTGCAGGATCCGAACGCCCGCGTAGCTCTCGCGGACCCGCTCCGTCATCTCCGCGAGGTCTTCCTGAACGGACTCGAAGCCCTTGAACTCGAGGTGCGATAGTCGGTTGGTCACCGCATAGATGATCGGCAACGGAATCAGCGCGACGAGCGCGAGCTTCCACGACAGAACGAAGAGAACCAGCAGCACCAACGTGACGAGGATGATGGTGTCGGCCGCGATGAGAATGCCTGGCCCCACCATCATGCGCACCGCGTTCACGTCGGCGGTGGCGATCGACATGAGGTCTCCCGACTTCGAGCGATCGAAGAATTCGGAGGACTGCGCGACCAGTCTGTCCGTGATGCGTCGCCGAACCCGTTGACCGATTCGATGCGATGGAACGGCCGAATACATCAGCATCGGGTAGCGGGCGATATTCGCGACGACATGCAGCACGAGGTAGACGACCACCGCCCCGACCAGCGTGAACGCAGCTGCATCGAGCCCCAGCATCTCCAGGGCTCGTGGGGTCGCAGGGATCTTCTTCGTGAGCTCCGACTCCGTGAGCTCCACGGCCATGGCCAGGAACAGCGGCGCCAGTACGTCTGCGCAGTTCACCACGAGAAGCGCCAGAATCCCGAGAGGATAGGTCGTCTTCTCGGGGGCTAGCAGCTCGCCGATCCGTCGGATGTCGTGGCGTAATGGCATGGAGAAAAAAAAGTCGGGAGCAGCGAAACCTGCTCCCGACGTCATCTATTCCAGCTCGTGGCTTATTGCCACCCGGGGGTCAGTTGGTCTCGACGACCAGGCCCCACTTCACGATGTTGCCAACGTCCCAGCCAGCCGAGTCGTAGACCCGAAGCTCCCAATCGCCTTCGAGCGGGGCTCCGAGGAACCCGTCGACCTCGAGACCGGAGAGGCTGACGTCGTCGTTCCACGGCGAGCTCTCGTTGCGGCCGTCGTAGACCGTGACCGCGATGCCTCCGTGCTTGAGCTCCACGAGGAGATCGCCGCGGTAGGTGTGCTCGATCTCGAGGTCGAGCTTCACCGTCGAGACCACTCCCCTGTCGGTGACCGAGAGGACGTCCGCGGCACCGGCGGGATCGTTGTCCGGGATGGAGACGACCACGTCGCGGGCGAACGACTTCGGTCCGGTCGTGTCGTCGCCGTCATCGTCGTCGTCGTCGTCCGGAGTGAGGGTCTCCTGAATCATTTCGCGGATGACGTCGATGTCGAGGTGCGGGTTACCGCCACGTGCCCGAACCGGCAGCCACACGAAGTCGGGGTGGTTCTCGATCGAGGAACCGAGCCACTCTCCGCCGATGATCTTACCGTCGTCGTCGAGCTCGAGGATGTAGTGGTAGTTGTCGTGGCGGACGTAGCGGTCGTTTCGTGCCGTCATCGGCTCGGTCGAAGGATGCGATTCGGTGACCCAGTCCGTGGTCATGCGAACTTCCACGAAGCGCGTAGCATCCGAGTAGGCGTAACCCTGCGAGGCGTCGCGCGGCACCATGTCGTTGGTCTCGAGATAGCGCTGGAGAGAACGGAACGCTGACGCACCGACCTGCGGGACCTCGTCGAGCTGCTCGAGCGAGAGGATGGGCCGGGCCGCGACGATCTCACGGACCGCGTCGCTCATGAGCGCGGCGTCGTCGTCGAGCTCGGTCTCGGTCGCGGTGTTCACGAAGTCGAGGATCGCCTGCGCGAGCGCCGACTCTTCCTCGATCGAATGCACGAAGACACCGGTGTTGCCGGAGACGACGGTCTCGACGTCCAGCAGCTCGTGCGCCTCTTCGAGCGTGATCTCACGCTGCTCGGTGATGCGGTAGCCGGAGAACGGCTGGTTCCAAACTTCGTAGTTCGTCGTGCGCTCGATGACGAACGGTCGCTTGTCCTTGCCGATCAGGTTCGTGACGATGACGTGCCAGGAGCCTGCGTTGAGGTCGCGGCACTCCGAGCGGGTGAGGCGCCCGTCTTCGTCACGCTCGAGCTCGCGCTCGTTGCACCGTCCGCCGACCATGTAGGCGTCGCTGCGGTCGTACTGCTGAATCAAGAGCGCCTTGAGGTCCGAGACGTCGAACCGCACACCGTTTCGCTCGACGGCCGCCTGCGGTTCGGGCTCCAGGATTGCGGCGGGTGCCCAGGCGTGACAGATGCCCCACCAGGTCTCGACGCCGTCGTAGTCCTTGTCGTCGCCGTAGCCGCACTCGTCGGCGTCTTCCACCCCGTCGTTGTCGTCGTCGATTCCGTTGTGCGCCGTCCAGTTCCCTTTGTTCCGGTCGGTCCAGCGTGCTGCCGGCCCCAGCGCCTCGTAGTAGGCGTCGTCCCACTCGCACGACCAGTTGTCGTAGGGACGCAGGTCCATGAACCCGTCGTCGGGCGTCCAGTTGTTGAACGCTTTGTCGTATTTCTCTGCCGGCGAGAGGACGTCGTTGCCCTGCCATCGCGCGTTGATCCCGTCTTCGTAGTAGGGCCAGTAGCTCGCCGCCCAGTTGACGCGGTCGACCGCTCCCTCGGACGGAAGGTTGTCGAGAACGTAGTCGAAGCTGGTGCGAAGCCGCGACGGGCTGTTTCGCCAGTCCCATCGGTCTGCCTTGCCGTCGACCGTCTTCACGACCCCGTTGTCGGTCGCAGGAGCGTCGGGCGTCGGCTCGGGCGCCGGTGCTTCCACGCAGGCCGCGCCGGCAAGCACCAGTGCGGCGATCGATCCCATCATCCAGAGTTGGTTTCGCATGAGGTTGCTCCTGTACATTCGATTGACGGTCGCCCCGTATGCAGGGGCTGTTCCACACCGTGTATTCCAGTCATTACGCCGAGTTAGGCGATCGATTCACTCCAAGTGGCCACCATACCTTCCAGTGTGGCGGCCAGTGCGCAACCGAAGTTGCCACTCGACAAGTCAGCATCTGGGCCCCTCTAGACCAGATCCGGAACTCGCTTTCAACTGAAACAACCTGAAACACGTCCAAATCTCGCCCGGATTCGACGAACATGACGCGCAAGTCATGCCGCCAAAGTCGCTGGAAACACTGCTAAAATGCCCCCGTGCGAGGGAGCGGACGCGGACGTTGGGCCTTGCGAACGGGAGGGCGCCGGTCTAGGCTGCGAGCCTCAGATTTCCACGCACCGTCTGCACGCGAGGCCTCACATGGGTAAGGACTATCAGACTCTCAACGATCTCTACCGCGACGCAGTGAAGTCGCATCCGTCGAACCGACTTTTCGGCACCAAGCGCAACGGTACCTACGAGTGGATCACCTACAAGGAGTTCGAGGACCTCACCGACGCCTTCCGAGGCGGCCTTGCTGCGATGGGCATCGAGAAGGGAGACACCGTCGCGATCATCGCGAACAATCGCACCGAGTGGGCCGTCGCTGCCTACGCCACCTACGGCCTCGGAGCGCAGTTCTGCCCCATGTACGAAGCGCAGCTCGCCAAGGACTGGAAGTACATCATCGAGGACTCCGGCACGAAGCTCTTGATCGCGGCCAACCAGGAAATCTACCAAAAGACGACCGAGTTCATCGATCAGGTCGAGACCCTCGAGCGGGTCGTCTTCTTCGACGGTCCGCAAGACCACGAAGATTCCTACACGATGGTTCTCGAGAAGGGACGGCAGAACCCGACCGACGTCTTGGACGTCGACGGCGACGACGTCTGCGGGTTCATCTACACGTCGGGGACGACGGGCAATCCGAAGGGCGTGCTTCTGACGCACTACAACATCGCCTCCAACGTCAATGCCATCCACGGGATGCTCGATATCGGATCGAGCGACATCAGCCTCTCGTTCCTCCCGTGGGCCCACTCGTTCGGCCAGACGGTCGAGCTCCACGGGCTCTTCTCCATGGGCGCAGCACTCGGACTCGCCGAGAGCGTCCAGACGATCGTCGCCAATCTCGCCGAGGTCCGCCCCACCCTGCTCTTCAGCGTCCCGCGAATCTTCAACCGGATCTACGACGGCGTGCACAAGAAGATGGAGGCCGAAGGGGGTGTCAAGAAGGCCCTCTTCGACGCCGCACTCGAGAACTCCGAGAAGCTTCGCGCCGAGCAAGAGCGCGGGTCGGTAAGCTTCATGACCAACATCAAGGACAAGATGTTCGACAAGGTCGTCTTCTCCAAGATTCGGGAGCGTTTCGGTGGTCGCCTTCGCTACGCTTTCTCCGGCGGCGCTGCCCTCTCTCCCGAAGTCGCCCGCTTCATCGACAACCTGCACATCACCGTCTACGAGGGCTACGGGCTCACCGAGACCTCCCCGATCGCGACCTGCAATCGACCCGGAGCGCGTCGGATCGGGAGCGTCGGAAAGCCGATCCCGGGCGTCGAGATTCTGCTCTCGCCGGTGGAGGGATACCCCGACCCCAACGTCGGCGAGATCTGCGTCAAGGGGCCCAACATCATGAAGGGCTACCACAACCTTCCCGACAAGACGGCCGAAGTCATCGACGACGACGGCAAGTTTCACACGGGAGACCTCGGCAAGCGTGACGAAGACGGGTTCATCTACATCATCGGGCGCGTCAAAGAGCAGTACAAGCTCGAGAACGGTAAGTACGTCGTCCCTGCTCCGCTCGAGGAGCAGCTCAAACTCTCCCCCTTCATCAATCAGATCATGATCGAGGGGACGAACAAGCCCTTCAACGCCGCCATCATCGTCGTCGACGTCGACACGACCAAGGCGTGGGCGGACGAGCGAGGGCTCTCCGTCGACGCCGCCATCGCGACCCCGGAGTTCACCGAGCAGATCAAAGCGGAGATCGACAAGTGGGGATCGAACTTCAAAGGCTACGAGAAGCCGAAGCGCTTCAAGCTCGTGACCGAAGAGTTCTCCACCGAGAACGAGATGCTCACCCCTTCGCTCAAAGTGAAGCGCCGCGTCGTGATGGAGCGATACGGCGACGACCTCGAAGCGCTCTACGGAGACTCCGACAGCCGCGCTGCGTGACGCTGCTCAGAACTCTGCGGCGAGCCAGGTGCCCAGCGCCGTGATCGCCGGAGCGAAGTCTCCCGTACACATCCACCCGGTCATTCGACCGTCTTCCTGAGGGGCGGGGAAGAAGTTCCCGGGCGGGAACTGCAACAGGAACCGCTCGTAACGATCGCCCGAATAAGCGACACCCAGGGAGCTCGAGCAGGTCGGCTGGACCCCCGAATACCCGGCGTCCATGCAGGCGTCTTCCGTTGGCGCCTCACCCGTCCAACGGCTCGCATTGCCGTGGATCGAGCCCACGAACACCTCGGAATCGGACACCTCGCGCCCCTTTGCCTCCATGAGGTTTTGCATCAGCTCGACCTTCAGGTCGTGGACCGGGACGAGCGGCGAGTCGGCGTCTCCCGCGGCGTTCGCGAACTCGCAAATGTCTCCGCCACATGCGCTCAGGGACGGATCGAGAGACCCGTCGTGCGAACAGTCGTTCTCGTCTGTGACGAACATCACGGCAAACCGCGCGTCGTCGCGCAGAAAGCCCGCGTTCATCTCACCGATCGTCGCCGGAGAGATCGCCCGTACCGCCGCCGCAAGACCCGCCTCCACGCCGTAGCCACGCGTTCCCACCAGACTCATGCACGCGAAATCTCGCTCCATCGACTCTACGTCGACGCGACCGTCGACCTCGTACCTTCGCGTCGAAAGCACCCGCGGAATCTCTCGATAGAGCGATGGATCGGGGAAGAGGTGTCCGGGGAGACACTCGCCCACACCGCAAACACCGGCGATCTCGCATCCCACCGGCTCACCGTACAGAGCGCACTCGATATCGCTCGTCGTCACGTCGAGAAACGAAGGATCCGGCGACTCCATACACTCGACGCCCGCCGCGATCGCCTCGAGAACGGGCGTGTAGTCTCCCGGGATCGTCTCGCCGTTCTCGTCGAGAGCGAGGTGTGCCGTGCGGTCGAAACCGGGTACCGGTTGCGGCGTGGCCTGAAACGCACCCGGTTGCGCCACGGGCTCCAGGGGGTAGTCCTCGACCATCTGCGTCGTGGTGACCGCCATCCGCAGATCGACGTTGGCGGACTCGAGCGTCCGGACGAACTGGGCGAAGTTTTCGCGCAGCACCTTTTGCTCCTGCGCCATCGAACCGCTGTTGTCGATGACCCAGACCAGATCCAACTTCTCGGTCTCTGGCGGAGCGACCACAGGATCGCCGACGGTCCAGCCACTCCCCACGCCGAACCGGTCCTGCAAGAAGTCGAACTCGATGTCCAACAACGGCGTGAAGTTCGTACAAGCGCTGAACGAGGCAAAGTCGTGGCGCTCGGTGCGCTTCGACGGGCACGAGAACCCCGTCTCGATCACGATCGGCTGGCGGAAGACGCACGCCTCGCGAGCGGTCGGAAGGACTACGTCGACGCCGTCGTCCCCGCAGATTCGCTCCTCCTCGAACTTCTGCGGCGTTCCCTCTTCGCTCACCTGCTTCTCGTTGCCGCAGCCGACGATCAGCGCGCCGACGAGGGCGATCTTTGCAAATGTTCTCATGGTTCGTCCTCCACCTGGTTCTTCAAGAATTCATACGGCGCCCAGAACATCGACAGAGCCAGCGGAAGCGCCTCGTCGGGGGTCTCTTCGGCCCGCGCATCGAGACGATGCACCAGCTCGAAGAGCTGCTCCTCATAGAACTTCTGGAGCTCGTGCAGGTCGTCCGGATGGACACGGAAAGTGAGGGTTCGAGCGAACGCAGCGACGTCGGCTCCGAAAAAGCGCGCGTAAACCGCGTCAGTCACGTTCCGCAGCACGTTGTTGAGACCGTCGATCCGCGCGAGCCATGAGTCCCAAACTCGCCGGTCGGTCTTGATCGCAAGCTCGTAGAAGACGTGCGGGTCTTCCCGACGCTTCTGAACCCGCCCCTGGTCGAGCAGCTCCTGGATGGCGTCATTCACCTCTTCGCCGCTCGAGTCGGTCAGGACCTGCTTGATACGGGCGAGGGTCAGGGGCTCCGCCCAGAGCATGAACTCGATCCTGCGAGGAAGTTCGCCCGCGGCTTCGTCGCGAAAGAAGTTCTCCTTCAACGCCCGCGAAAGTAGAGCGACCTTGCTGATGCTCACATCCATCAGCTCGGCGACCTCCTTCATCTTGAGACCGTGACGTTTGGTCTCGTGATAGTAGGCCATCTCGGCGAGTTCTCGGACGACCCCCAGCGGCGTGCCAAAAACGGTACCGAGTCGCGCGGCTGGCCCCAGGAGTGCGTAGAGCACCCGCTCTCGCAGCTCCTCCTCGGAGATTTCTTCCTGGCGGTCCGTGGGCTCGGTCATGGATTGAGCCTACCGATCTCAGGTCGCGCTCGCCAGGGTTTTTACAAAATTTTACAGAAACCCCACTCCCGGTCGGGCAAAAAAAAAGGCCCACGTCTCCGTGGGCCTCAAGGAGCGGGTTGGCCGGGCCTCAGAGAGCCGGGTCGACGCAGGTCGGGGTGCTCAGGTAGTTGCAACCGTTACACACTTCGACAGGCATGGTGAGGATGTTGGAGCGAACGCGCTGCCCGCCGACGGTCTCACCGATGATCTGGATCTCTGCGAAGGTCGGAACGATCGAGGATTCGCTCCCTCCGCCGGCGGTGGCCGCTTCGCCGTGCGCGGCCTCCCACGCCTGCTGCTCGGACGCGGTGCCGCGGAAGAGCGGAATGTTCACCCAGAGCGCACCATCGGTCGGCACGAGCCCGGACGAGGGGACGGCGATCTCGCCTCCGTCACCCAGATTGTCGAAGCCGGTGTCGTCGAACTTGATGATGTACTCCTGGACCTCGATGTAGTTCTGGTCGAGGCGCTGGTTCTGATCGAACCCGCTGGGGGAGTAGGCCGAAGAGTCGACGAGCCGGTTCTCCATGAGGAGCCCGATCCCGAACCCGTTGCCTTCCGTCTCTGCCAGATTGACGAGGACGGAGTGGTAGGAGACTTCGACCTCGTCGATGCCGCCCGGTGCGACGCATCCGGTCAGCCGTTCGACCGTGACGGTCTCCCCTTCCTCCCCATTCGGCACGGGAACTTCGACGTCTTCCACGCTGCCGACGAGCGGAACGTGGGCGGTGACGATGAGCGACGGCTCGGGCTCGGCGCAACCTACGGTGCCGAGCGCCGCGGCGGCGACTGCGATGGACAGGACCCTACGCATGGGGGCCTCCAGGGTTCGTTTCATGAAGTGGTTGTCTTCCATCTGCATTGTTGCAGATCCTTTCGAGAGTTTCACGCGATCGGAAATCATTGCATCTCGTCCGTGCTGACGTTACCGGCGTTGGCGCCCCCGAGGGCCCGAGCACGGTTCACGATCTTCGGGGTGATGAAGATGAGCAGCTCGGTCCGCCGGTCACTCTCCGTGGTAGTACGGAAGAAGTAGCCGAGGATCGGGATCTTGTGGAGGAACGGCACCGCGCTGACGGCCGAGCCGCTGTTGCGCGTGTAGATTCCACCGATGACGGTCGTGTCCCCGTCTTTGATCAGGAGCTCCGTGCTCGCCTGCTTCCGGATGATGGTGGGGTCGCCTCGAGCGCCCGTGTTCTGGAAGTCGGGCTCGTTCTTCGTCGCGTCGATCTTCAACTGGATGTTTCCGTCGGGCGTGACGTGCGGTTCGACCTGAAGCTCGAGGGTGGCGTCCACGAAGACGGTCTGGACGCCAGCGGCGCTGACGACCGAGATCGGGATGCTGGTACCCTGCGAGATCGTCGCGGGCCGATTGTCCAACGTGAGGATCTTCGGCGCGCTGATGAGCTTCGCGTGTCCGGCCTGCTCGAGAGCCGAGAGCCGCAGGTTGATGTTCAGCGCTCCGCCGACGGACCCGAGGGTCAGGCCGAGAGCACCACCCGTCCCGGTACCGGCGGGTGCCGGGAGGTTGACGGCGAAGTTCGGCGTCGGGGACGTACCCGCGGTCGGGGTCTGACCGTCCGTTGCGCCGCCGGCGATGCCGAGGACGTGCGGGAAGATGAGGCCGGTCGGGTTGCCGTTCGCCTGCGAGAAGGTGAGATCACCGCCCCACTGGATACCGAACTGCTGCTGGAACGTGTCGTTGGTCTCGACGATGCGCGCTTCGATGAGGACCTGCGGCACTTCGGTGTCGAGGTTCGTCACGAGCGAGCGCACGGCGGCGAGATTCTCGGCGATGTCTTTGATGATCAGCGTGTTGGTGCGGGTGTCGACCGTCGACGACCCACGCGGGCTGAGCATCGGATCCACCTGCGACTTGAGCTCGTCCGCATCGGCGTAGTTCACCGGAAGCAGGAAGACCTCGAGCGGTTTCTGGCGAGCGTTGCGGGCACGCTCCTCGGCGCGGGCCTGCTCTTCCTGACGGAGAACCGACTGCGGAGCCACGCGGATGACGTTTCCACGCTTCTCGAATCCGAGCGAGCGGGACTGCAGGACCGTGAGGAAGACTTCGTCCAGGGGCACGCTGCGAAGACGCAGGGTCACCGTTCCGCCGACGCCAGCGCCGGAGACGATGTTCACGCCACCCTCTTTGGCGAGGAGACGCAGGACGTTGTGGATGTCGGCTTCACGAAGGTCGATGGTGAGCCGCTTGCGCGACATCCCGGGAACCGAGGAGACCCGCGTCGGGTCGGTGACGACGCGCGGGTATCCCGGAGGGGCCGAAGTGTAGTTGTCACCTTCACGGGTGCGAGTCTGTTCCGCGACAGGAGCCGCAGAAGCGTGCTGAGCGAGGGTCGGAGCGAACTCCCAGACGAGGGTGTTGCCGTTCTGACGAACAACCTCGGCCGATGCGACGCCGAGCTCGGCTTCGAGTCGGACCTGGCCCTGTTCGTCGCGGTAGCTCGAGACGTAACGGACGGCGCCGCCGCTCGTTCCGGCGAGCGTCTTCTGGAGCTCCGCCGGGAGGTCGACCCCGTCGAGGATCATCACCGCGCGACCGTTCGGTCCCGCCATCGTCTCGAAGGAGCTGGGCGAGTCGAGGTTGATGACGACGCGCGTGCGGTCGTCGTTCGACTCGAGGCGGATGGCGCGAACGACGTTCGCCTGCACCGGTACGGCACGAGCCGCCGGACGATTGGCGTCGAGTCGCGCGAGCTCCGCTTCGCGGGCCGAGCGTGTCTTCTCGAGTTCAGCGAGCTTGTCGCGCTCGATCGCCTGCGCCTTCTTGAGCGCTTCGATCTGACGTTCCTCTGCTCGGCGGGCGTCTTCGAGCGCAGCGACGCGCTGCTCTTCACGGGTCGTTGCTCGTTTCTGAGCGACGGCGCGGTCGGACTTGGCGGCCTCCGCCTCACGTTCGGCGCGAGCGATTTCCGCCTTGAGGCGGCTGATCTCGGCATCACGCGATTTGAGGGTGGAGTCGAGCTCCTCGAGTTTCGTGTTGGCGTTGGCAGCCTGGGCACGGGCTCGGTCGAGCTCGCTGCGCTGGCTGTCGAGGGTCGCCGCGAGTTCGGAACGCTCTCGTTCCAGCGTCGCCAGAGCGGCGCGGCTCTTCTCGTCGGCTGCCGACTTGCGGAGCGTTGCGATCTGCTGTTCCAGCTTCGCCTGGCGCTCTTTGGCGGCGTCGAGTTCACGGCTGCGCTGCGCGACGGCGTCGTTCGAAGCGTCGGCTTCCGCCTTGGCTCGCGCGAGATCGCGCTGGGTGGAGTCGAGCTTTGACTGCAGCGTCTGGGCCCGTTCGGTCGCCTGTCGTTCTTCGCGTTCCTTGCGCGCTGCGAGAGCGAGCGCTTCGTCGCGCTCCGCTTTCGTCTTCTCGGCGCGCTGCAGGGCCAGCTCGGTCTTCTCGACCAGCTCCGCCGCGCGGGCACGCTCGGCGTCACGCTCCTTCTCCAGTCGCTCGTTGGAGCGACGCAGGGAAGCGACTTCGCCCTTCTGGGCCCCGAGGCTCTGCTTGAGCTCCGCGACCGCCGCCTTCTGGCGCTCGATCTCGGAGTTCACGCGGGCGCGGTCGGTGCCGGCGGAGGCGGATTGCTGTTTGCGAAGCTTCGCGAGGTCACGCTCGGCGGCGGCGAGTTCGTTCCGCGTGCGGTCGAGCTCGCTCTGCGCCTGGTCGACCTTCGCATCACTCGCCTGCAGCCGCGCCTTGTACGTCGCTTCGAGCGACCCGAGGCGTGCCCGGGTCTCTTCGAGGCGCGTCCGCGACTGCTGGAGCTCCCGCTCCACCGAAGCGACGTTCCCGCCTTGGGAACGGTTGGCACCGTCCACGAAGACGACGACGTCGTTTCCGTCGGTACGCACGTCGTAGTGCGCCGCCTGGTCGAAGCCGACGATCACGCGAGTGATCGACTGAACCGAATCGGAGAATTCGAGCAGGGCCACCTGAGAGATGACCCCGTTGCTCACTTTCTCGGTCTTCGGCTCACCAGCGATCTCGCTGTTCGACACGTCGATCAGGAGCCGCAACGGAGAGGTGAGCTTGTATACGGAGAACGTCGGATTCGACGTTCCTTTGATCCGTACGAACGTGCCCGCAGCCTCTTCGTCCACAGTGACGTCGGAGATCTTGTTGATCGCCGTCGACTGTTGCGACGCCTGGGTCTGCCCGTAGACCGGAGCGGGTGCGCTCATCTGTGCGCCCAATCCCAGTCCGAGGGCCAAGACGGCCAGCTTCCATCTCATAGCGTGACTCCTGCTTCTTTCGTTTCGGGGAGCGACCCCCGATCCCGTGGGTACGGGTGAACGGCCTTACTTGGCCAACTTCCAATCTCCAACTTTCGAATTCTCTACTGCTCTCGGCTCGGCGGAGGTTGGACCCCCGGGAACCCCCGGCGTGGCGGTGCGTTGCCACTCTCCGGTTGTTGTTGCTGCTGACCGTCGGCGCCACCTTCGGCGGCGTTGGCGCCGAGCGCCATGTCTCGGTACTGCCGCTGCACGGCGTTGCGGCCCTCCTCGGTGGAGAGCAGCTTCTCGAGCGCGGCTCGTTCTTCTTCGCTGAGCGTGGAACCGTCGCCGACACTGAGGTCGACGTCGCGCAGCTTGATCGTGCGCAGGCGCGTCTGGGTCCCTTCCTCGCCCGCCGACTCGGTGATCTCGACTTCGTTGTCGCGGACGTCGGAGATGACCCCGGCGTTGCGGCCGATCCGGTCCCCTTCCTTGAGCACGTGACCGAACCCTTCGGGATCGATGAACATCGCTTTGGGGACGGCGACTTCGCTGATGATGGCGACGAGCTCGAGCTCTCCGAGCGAGTACTGCTCGAGCGGCTCGAGGGTCCGTTCGTCCCCTTCGGTCGGAACGTTGACCGGCTGAAGCACCTCGATGTCGGGCTGGAACGGATTCCGCCGCGTCATGTTGGGGTACTCGGGGCGGACGTACTCGGCGACCTCGGCGGGCGGCGGCGTCACCACGGGGGGCGGCGTCTTCGGCGGCGGCGCGGTCTGCTGCGTCGTTTCGGGCTGTTCGACGTCCCCGTCGAGCCCCAGGAACTCGCATCCCATCGGGACGAGCGCCAGGGCCGCCACGACGGCCCCGCGGGTCACGAAGGAGCGGTAGGTCTGAATTCGAGTCGTTCGGGCTCCCGAGCGACGTTTTTCGTAGTTCGTATTCATCGCTTCTTACCACCTCCCTGCATTTCCGCATCGGTCTTGAAGCGGAACGTCGTCGCTCGCGCCGTGACGTTCAGCTGACCTTCCGGGCTGATCCCCTTGGAAGACCGCGTGAGACCGATGTCTCGGACGTTGACGATACGCGTCATGCGGCCGATGTAGTGGAAGAAGTTGGCGAGCTCGTCGTAGGTCCCGCTCAGATTCATCTCCACGGGAATCTCGACGTAGAAGTCCTTCGGTACGTCGTTCTTTCGCGAGAAGGTCAGGATCTCGAGCCCGGCGGTCTTGGCCTGGTTGTGGATCCGCTGGAGGAGGCTCGGAATCTCGGCGTTCTTGGGCAGCTTCTCCTGCGCGATGAGGAGCTGGCGTTTGAGCTGTTCGAGCTCCGCGAGCACCTGGGCGCGGTTGGCCTTCAATTGGTCGAGGCTCTCCTTTTCCTGCTGAAGCTTCTTCGCTTCCTGCTTCTGGATTTCGATCTGCTCGTTGATCGGTTGGAGGACGGCGACGTAGGCGCCGGCCCCGATCATGAAGACGAGGAGGATGAGTCCCAGGACTTTCTGTCCCTGCGGGTACGCATTGAACCGGTCGATCAACTCGTTCACGATCCCCCCTTCTTGCCGGCGGGCGTGCCAGCGTACGAAATCTGGCCGTGGATGGTGAAGCTGACCGTGCGTGCGCTATCCTTGCGGTTCTGCGCCTGCACGACGTCGAGCTGCACGTTCTTGAAGTGTTCCGCGGTGGTCAGCCGCTGCAGGAATTCTGCGACGTCGTCGGCATTGACGGCCGTTCCGCTCATCGTGAACTTCCCACCTTTTTCCACGACCGACTCGAGGTAGAGGCGGCGCGTATCCCAGTCGACGTTCCAGTTCTTCTGCAACTGCGCGAATCGGTCTTCTTCGTTGCGCGGGGGGCTCAGCATCGCCTGCAGCTCGTCGAGCACGCGGACCGGACCGGACCGCTGCGCCTCGAGCTTGGCGAGCACGGAGAGCTGTTGTTGAAGCTGCTGCTTCTGCGCCTCCAACTGCTGCGCATCCTTCACGGCTTCGCGGGCAGCGGCGACGTCTTGTCGGTATTGCTCGACCTTTTGTTTCTCACGGTCGAGGTCCGACTCGGCGATGAACCAGAGCAGGCCGAGCACGAGCAGCTCGGTGATGATCACGGCGGCGAACATCCAGAGCTGGACTTTCCCAGCTGAGCGACGCCGCGCCTGCTTGATCGGTAGAAGATTGACGCGAATCATCGTTCGTTCGTCCTCCGAAGGGCGAGCCCAACTGCAACGGCGGCCGTCGGCGCCCACTTCTGAATGGTTTCCGGCGGAAACTGTCGTTCATCGTACGACACGTTCCTGAACGGATTGACGACCTCCGCCGGAACGCCGCTGGTGCGAGAAATGATGCGCACGAGCGACGGAATCGCGGCGGTCCCACCGGACACCACGATGCGGTCGATTCGACTCGACGCCGCCGTCGCGGCGTAGAAGTCGATCGACCGTTGGATTTCGGCGGCCATGTCTTCCGCCTTTTCTCCAATGATCTTCTCCACCTCGTGAGGCAGCACCTGGTCGGACGCGCCTGCGCCCCCCATCTTGTACAGCTCCGCCTCGTCGTAGGTGATGTTCAACTGTTTCGATATCTCTTCGGTGATGTCACTGCCGCCCATCGAAAGATCGCGCGTGAACATCGTGACCCCGTCGGTGACCACGTTCATGGAGACGACCGCGTTGCCGATGTCCAGCAGCACGACGGTCTCCCCCTGGTGGAACCCGTAATTGACTTCGTAGCAATTCTGCAGGCAAAACGCGTCCACGTCCATGACGATCGGCGTCAGCCCCGCGTCGTGCGCGACGGCTTCGTAGTCGTTGATCATCTCGCGTTTCGCCGCGACCAACACCACGTCCATCTGCCCTTGATCGTTACGAGCGACCACTTCGTGGCCGATGTAGACGTCCCGGATGTCGAACGGAATGTACTGCTCCGCTTCCCACTGGATCGACTCGTCGACCTCTTCCTGCGTCATCAGGGGGAGCGTGATCTTCTTGATGATCACGGTGTTCCCCGACACGCTGAGCGCCGCTTCCTTCGTCCGGATCTTGTTGCGTGCGAGCAGTGCGCTCACCGCATCGGTCACGATCGAGGCGTTCATCAGCGCTCCGTCGACGATCGTTTCGGGCGGCAAACGCTCCGAATCGAACGCCTGAAGCTGCAATCCTCGCTTCGTCGAGCGTAGCGCGCAGATCTTGACGGCACTGCTGCCGATATCAAGGCCGACGCAATTTCGTCCCTTGGCCATTCAGCGTCCTCTCATATTGCACGTGAAATACCGGCGCATCGTGACACGTGCTTCGAAAAACTGTCAAGAAAGCGAGGGAACTCTTCGCCCATCTCTTTTCTGACTGATGCGGACTCACCCACCTTCCCACGCATCGGTAGCACGTCAAAAAAAACCCCTCGATTCACCGATCGTTTTGCTCTATAAAACCCTTCCTTTGCCGGCGTCCAAAGTTTTGTGTAGCGCGCGGATCCCACCGCGCACACTGCTAGCGCCTACGGTTCGCGCACCAAAACAGGAGTTCACAATGCCCCTGAACGATGAACAACTCGACGAGTTCCGCGGACAGCTCACCTCCGAGAAGGAGAAGCTGCTCGAGAAGGCGGCACACACGCTCAACAACGAGATCGAGCTGTCCAAGGACGACATGGCCGACGAGGCCGACCTCGCCTCGGCACTCACCGACCAGAGCCTCAGCCTGCGATTGCGCGGTCGCGAGCGCGTCCTCATCGAGAAGATCGACCTCGCCCTCAAGCGGATCGAGGCCGGCGAATTCGGCACCTGCATCGTCTGCGAAGACGACATCGAAGTGAACCGACTCCGAGCACGCCCCGTCACCACGATGTGCATCGCGTGCAAGGAAGAACAGGAACGGCGCGAACGCCAGTTCCTCTCCTGAACGACCGACGAGCCCCACGATGGCCGCTTCCGACGCCAAACTCTTCCTCTACGACACCGCGACCGTCAGTCAGTTCGCCGAGGTGGAGTCCGAAGGGCTCGACGTGTTCTTCCCCGAATCGGTCCGAGGGTGGTCCGACGTGCTCGACTGCAGGATCCCGCCCTACACGGAACGCACCCTCGAAGAACTTTGCGAGTACGCTTTCGAAGTTCGGAAGTTCTACGTGCTCGTCACCGAAGATCAGGTCACCAGCTCCGCGCCGGTCGCCGACTGACCCTCAAGCTTCGCCGAGCCTGCGCGACAGGTCGCGAAGCGCCACCATCCCCAGCTCGGCCTGCCGATAGCCGATCCCTTGCGAGAGGAGTCGGCGCGCGATCTCCGCCGTTCCCGCGTCGGGATGCGCGTCCACCATCTCTTTGACCGCGAGGATCTCCGAGAGGTCGAGCTGTGCCGCTCCCCCCTCCTCTTCCCCCAGCCGACGAATGCGTTCGAGCGACTCCGGATCGGCACCGGCCCATGCGAACAGCGCTTCCCCCATCAACTCCGAGAGCTCGACCAGCTGGAAGAGTGACTCGCGTCGCACGTCGTACTTTCCTCGAATCTTCCAGATCCGACGACGAAACGAGCCCCCCGCGCACGGTGGAACCGTGGTCCCTCGCGCCGAGAAGTCGGCCGGGCCGAATCGCTCCGCCGCACCCGCCACCGTGCGGCTCCAGCGCGCCAAACCGCTCGGCGAATAGACCCGAATCGGGTCGAGGGGAACCGATACGTCGGCCAGGACGCGATCGAGATCTCGCCGAGACAGTTCTGCCACGGTCGCAAACCTGGGCGTCTCGATCGCGGCCACGATTTCTGCCACCGACAGGGGCCGATCCCACGGGAGCTGCCGACCTCGGAACGCGTCGTGAACGGCGTCGACGAGCCACTGTTCCACCGCCTGCTGAACGTCTCGCTCGCCCACGGGACGCGGAGCCTTGAACTCCTCCTGCTCCGCCGCGGCGACGAGTGGGTTGTCCCGGATCGCGCGCCACCGCGCCCGCAACACCGGCGAATCGGGTTCTTCGAGCCAGTCCATCGCACGTTGGAACCCGGCCTGCGGATCTCTCGGCTCGTAACCTTCCACGAGCTGGTGAGCCGCGTACATCGCCCAGTCGAGCTCTTCCTGCCAGAAACCGATCTCTTCGGCGGTCACCGCGTTCCGCTCGGCGATCGTGGACAGGCGCGTCCCCAGATCCGGGCTGTCCGACTCGAGCACGGAGTGCGGATCGACGAAGGTCCGGCCGAGATCGACCAACCGCCCCACGATCTCGTCAACGACCTCGCCGAGCGCCGGGACCGGCAGTTCTTCGAGGCCTGCCGCGGTCGCTTCGAAGACCTGCCCCTGCCCCGTTTCGTACACGTGGAACCGTTGCTTCGCCCACAGCGTCCCCAGCGAACAGTTCATCGCCGCGAGGATCGCCGCGCCCGACCGGGCATCGGTCGGCTTGATCGCGATCGCGGAGCCGCACACGACGACCGGACGTCGCAGCAGCACCGCGTCGAGGTGACGCGCGGTGCTGGAGACGACGATCGTCGGCGTCGCGGCCCAGCGTCGAGGGTGGTGATCGACGTACTCCCACCACCGGACCCCCAGCTCGTCGAGCGTCCGCCCGAAGAACTTCCGAGCTTCCAGGTGACTCCGGTGCGCCGAGAGTCGCTCCGTCAACCTCGGATCGGGATTTTCGAGGCGGGTGCCGTCGGCGGCGTATGGCCACGCGACCGACCGAGCGCGACGCAAGCGCCACCGCTCGACCTCGTCTCCTCGGACCATGCGTTGCGACGGAAGATCTTCTCGGGACGGATCGACCTCCCAGATCTCGTCGCAGCCCGGAGTGCTCGTGCGCCCCGTCGCCCCGACCCGGAAATCGGCGAGCCGATGGGGAGCGCGCTCCATCCGAAGCAGCACCCGCGCGACGTCCTCGGCCCCCAGAGCGCGCAGCAGAGCGTGGCTCGATAGAGTGGCGAACTCCCCCCGTCGGATGGCGAGCACCACGTGGTCCCCGTTCACCTCGACCGATAGGAGTTCACCCCGCGCGAGAATCTGCGAGCCGAGCACCGCCCCGAAGTCGCGCCGCAAAGCGGCGAGCCGAACCCGCACCACGAGCAGCCCCCCCATCGCGACGAGCGCGGCGATCCGTTCGAGGAAGGGTGCTTCGACCGTGAAGCGCCCCGTCGCACTGTCGAACCGCTGACGGATGCGCTCCCGCTCGTCGTCGGTGAGGTCGAAGTTGGGGACGTCCGCGAGGACCGCGTCGAACGGCGCGGAACCGAAGGTCGACGGCGGTCGCCGCGTCGGGGTCGCCCCGAAGAGTTCGCCCTGGACCGCCTCGCCGAAGAACGCAAGCGGATCCCCGTCGTCGACCTGCACGTCCGCGTCGGTTCCGCACCAACCACGGAGCGCTTCGCGTACTACGTCGGGAGTGGGGGATGCGGCATAGAGCGAGTCGACGGCGGCGGCCCGGGGCCGTTCGAGCTGCTTGTAGGAAGGTTTGTCGGCCAGCCAGCTTGCCACCTCGAGCAACCGCGCCCCATCGCCGGCGGTCGCGTCGAGAATTCGTGTGCGGCCGGTGACCGGTAGGTTCCGCGATAGCGCCGTGACGAGCGAATCCAGTGAGCCCTCCAGCCGTCGATGACCCCCCATTAGTACCCCAGTGGCCCAGGGTGATCCAGCCGACCGCCCCCTCCCCGCGGACGAGTCTACCCCGACGGCGCACCCGCTACCCGGTGATGCGAGGGCGCTACCGAGCGCGCGAAACCGCGCCCGGAGCCTCTCCACGAAGTTGATTTCACGACCGCCGCGACTTACGCTCCTTGGGACCTGCGCGGCAAAGATTTGGCACACGACGACGACGAACGCACCAACGTACACAAGCCGTCCGACGACCTGTACTTCGAGGACGACGAGCCGACGTTCGTCGGTGGGATCGACGCGATCGAGGAGACGACTCGACCTTCGACCAAGACGTTGGGCGCTCGTCGAAAGACCCAGGACGTGGGGGAGCTTCCCGAAAAGACGTCCGAGCTTCCCGATCTCCGCGCTCGCATCGCCCAGGTCAAGGCGGAGCGAGGCGCCTCCCGGCGCGACTCGCAACCTCCGGCATCGCCCCCCAGGCCCCCACGGCCGAGCACCGATCGGAGCGCTTCTGCGAAGTCGTCGCACGTCATCCGCGACGAAGATCTTCGGCGCAGTCAGGCGGGGCCGGTCGGCCGGACCGACGCGGGTTCCAGGCGGAACAGCGCGCCTTCGCTGCCCCCGCGACCATCCCCACCGGTGAGACCCTCCCGTCCATCCCAGGAGGATATCCCCGATCTCGACACCGCGCCGCTCGCACCGGTCGAAGACCCCGACGCGACGATCGCCCCCTCGGCGGTTTCCGCCGAACTTCCGCGCGCGCCGCTGGAGCCCCCTTCGAGAGCGCAAGGGCACGCGCCCGACGGTCCCGCCGCGGTGTCGGCCGAGCTGGAACAGGAGGTCGCCGAGATTCTCGCCGCCGCGCAGCTCGCCGAGGGGATGAACCCCGACGTCACGGGCAACATCCCGGATCTCCACGTACGTCGGAACCGCGATCCCTCCTTCATCTCCCGAGGCCGGGACGTGGAGAATCCTTTCGCGGCGTCGATGTCTGGTTTTTATGCGCTCCCGGATGTGACTACGGACGAAGAGGTGGAGACCGGGATACCCCGGACCCTCACGCTCGCAGCGATCGCCGGAGCGACTCTCTTCGGGGTCGTGACGACATTCAGCGTCGGCCTTCGGGAGTGGTGGAGCCCTCAACAGATGATGACGTGGCAGATGGTCGTGACCGCAGCGATCGCGGTCGCGGGCGTCGTCGCGCTGCTCTGGCAGGAGGAGAAGATCCCGGGACTGCGGGCTGCCATCTCCGCGGCGATCCCGGCGCTGTTGACGTTGATCGTGGGGATGTTCGCCGCGCTGAGCTGGGGGATTCCCGGCGTTCGGGCAGCGTTCGTCGGGGTCGCCGCGGCCGATCCGCTCCGAATGGAGGCCGTCTTCGAAGACGACTCCGACACGGTCGCGCTCGCCGCGTGTGAAAGGCTCGGCGGGCTCGCCGGCAACCCCGAGTGGGAACGAGTGATTCTGGCGGGGGCGACTCTGCGACCAGCCGTGGCCCCCGCTTGTCTTTCCGGGCATGGCCCCGGCGAGACCCAAATCCTGGGAGCCACGTTGGCGGATCGTTGGACCCGAGAGCTCCAGAATCCCGACGTGGTGACCGCCGAGACGCGCGCGTGCGACCTGTCGAGTGCGATGACGACCCTGCCGGTTCCCGAGCCGGAAGTGGACGCCCGCCTGCTGAGCTGCGCGATGTCGAGCCCCTCCCCCGACGCGCAACGTTGTTGCGGGCAGACGCTGTCGTCGCGGATCGATTCGCCGGCCGAATGGATCCAACGGCTGCGTGCGACGTCGGACGTCCTGGTCGACGAGAAGACGGCGCTCGCGCTGTTCGGCATGTCATTCGGAGTGGGCGCGACGACCGCGGGGCAGAACGAACTTCTGTCGTCGGCCGGCTTCACCGGTGCCCCGGCCCAGAGCGTCGCGCTCGAGTTCTCCTGTTCGACCGCGCAGGGGGGATCCCTCGAAGCGACGCGCTATTTCGGAGCGTCGCTGGAGGGGAGCTGCGCGATCGACGCCGGCCGACTTCCTTCGGGCCGCGAAGTCTGGGTCGACGTCTGTAGCCGTGTCGTGCCTCGTCTGACGAACGTCGGCGTCGATCCCAAGGAGCTCCTCTGCGACGCAACGCGGACGACGCTCATCGAGAAAGCGACCCAGACGGCTCGGGATCTCGTTCAGGCAGCGGTGCGAAAGCGCTCGCAACAGAAGCTCGAGTCGGGGATCGTCGCTGGCACCGACTTTCTCGAGAACGCGAAGCCGAAGTTTCGCAAGCCCGGGATGTCCGATGAGATGAAGGCCGCACTGCGAGGGGACCGGAACGGTCCGGGGATGAAAGTGACCCCGGCGTTTCGGGAGAAGGATTTCGGCAGTTTCCGCCCTCCAGACGTCTCTCGTTTTCCTGGTCGCTGACCCGCCACGGACAAACTCCGCACGAAGCCGGCCTCCGGCACGCTTCGAAGTTGTCAACGAGGGGCCTTACCAGTAATATCGGCCCATCCGCGCGATAGCTCTTCACGACGCTTGCATGTTCCGCATCAAGACCGACATCCGCCAGTACAAGTGCGAGACGAAAGACAAGGTCGAGAAGCTCATTCGAAACTGGGTCATTCGGCCCACTGACCTGATCTACAACACGTCCGACAAGAACTGGTCTCCGATTGGAGATCACCCTGCATTCACGGGGATCTTCGACGTGCTCGATCAGCAGGAGAAGAACACCCCGGACACCGTGGTCACCGCCCGCAATCCTTTCGTAGAGGGGAGCGGCGAAGTCTCGGAGAGCGAAGTCGAGGAAGAACCGGCCCAGGAAGAAGAGGTCACCCAGCTCGTCGACCGTCGCGAGCTCGAAGGTGGCGACGACGAGGCGCGCAAGACCGACGTGTTCGACGAGGACGAAGTCTCGGCTTCACTCGCTGGCCAATCGCCGCGCCCTCCGGAGGCTCCCGAGGGAGTCGAACCGGTGACGTCCGACGAGGTCACGATGATGACCGAACGGACGCTCGACATGTTGAAGGTCGACGACGACGACGAAAAAGGCGACGACGAAGAAGAGGTCTCGGAGGTCACCGACGTCCGCAAGCGCAGGGGAGCCCGCGGCGTCGTAGTCGACGAAACGCTCGAGCTCGGAGCCGAAGAAGAGTCCGACGGCGAGGATGAGGCGGCCCCAGAAGGAGCCGAAGAAGAAGTCAAAGCTCCAAAATCGGGCCCGAAGCTCGGACGGCACGACCTGCCCGAGGAGCTGTTCGCGACGAACGAGATCTCCTCCCCCGAGGTTCGTGAGCAGATGAAGATGCTCGATGAGCTCGCCGATCTGAAGTCCGATCCTTCCGAGGCGTCGGAGGTCTCCGAACCGACCATCGCACGCGAGTCGGACAAGCCGAACGGCAGTTCGGGCAAGGGCTGGAACGTCTCCCTGGAAGGCGACAGCGCCGTCGACGAGGCGTGGCAAGAAGTGGCGCAGGACGTAGCGACCGAGGCGTCGGAGTCCGAAGACGATTCGGCGGCACCCGCCGCCGCGCTCCGGGAGACCGACGAGCTCGCGCGGGAAGACGTCGCCGAACCGGAAGAGACCACGAACGTGATCGAACGTCCCGCCCTCGCGGACAGTGAGGCCGAAGAGGAGAGCGAGCCCGAGGACGACGCCGACGACGAGTCGGACGCGGAGTCCGATTCGGACCCCGACCTCGACGCGGAGTCCGAAGAGGACCCCGAAGACGACCTCCCCGAGGTGGTCACCGACTTCGAGCCGATCGACGATGACTTCTCGGAGGACACGAGCGAGCCCGAGGAGATTCCGGCACCGACGGACTTCGTCTCGGACGGCTACAAGATCCCCCTCCCCTTCCCCATCCGCCCCACCGAGGCCGACATCCGCAAGGGGCTTCGCCTCGGAAAGGCGAGCACGAGTCGTCGCGACGCGACCTTCCCGCTGCCGGAGCCCAAGAAGCTCGACGAGGTCCACCACCGGCGCTTCGACCTCACGCCCGTTCCGCCACGCGACCGCACCGCGGTCATCGTCGGCGCGCTCATCGTCATCCTCGTCGTCGCCGCGATCGCCGTAGCCTGCTGACTTCCCAACTCGACGTCGCTATACTCTGACGACGCGAGGTGAACATGGAAGCCGAGTGGCAAGACCACAAAATCACAGTCAAAGGTAACTGGACCGGGCGCTGGCTCTGGTTGGCGCCGGACTACGAACTGTGGATCGACGACCAGCGGGTGGACAAGACCGGCGGGCCGCGGCTCCACCCCAAACTCGAAGCCGTCGTCGAAGACGAGGAGGGAGATCTCCATCACATCGAGGCGGACATCCTCTCGGTCATCGGCTGGAGACCGAGCTGCGAGCTCACGGTCGAAGGCGAAGTGCTGCAGTCGGGACACGTCGCTGTCGAAAACTTTCTGAACCCGTTTCTGATCCTCATCATCATCGTCTCCACGATCGTGATGCTCTACGTGGGCCCCGACGTGTTGCGCGGCCTCATGTGACCAGCGGAATCCGCACTTACATCCTCATCGCGCTCGCGCTCGCACCCACGGCTGGTTGCGACGAGGTTCGCGAGTTCACCGACGCGGAAGCAGTCGAGCGGCGCCTCCGGGAAGATCCGACGCGTCCGGGAAAAGTCGGAGCCATCGTCGGCGTCGGGATCACGCAGTCTGCGTCGCGAGTGACGCAACAGATGGCGGACACCCCGGACCCATCGTGCAATCCGGAAGTCCGCCGCGGTCGAAACTACACCCTCGAGCTGACGATCGAGCGGCGGCGCGACGCGACGCCCACGGCTCGTTGGTCCGAAGAGCGGACCTTCCGGCGCGACGGTGAAGACCGGACGGAGGTCGTCTCGCGTGCAAAGTATCTGACCGAGATCGGAGAGGAAGGATCGTTCGTTTCGACATGGCGGATCCTCGGAGACGACGCCTATCTCGGGACGGAAACTGCCCAGGGAATGAGATGGTATCGACGGGATGCCGACGAGGCCGAGCGCCGACGGCAACTGGTCGCGGGACTCGGGACGATGCAGACCCTCCTCGACGCCGCCGAGAGCTGGAAGCGGACCGAGTCGGGATGGGTCGCGGCGTCCGACGGCGACCCCTTGCACTGCATGCCGGTCAGCGAGCCGAGAGGGTGGATCGACAGGTTCGTCGTCGGCGCCGACGTTCGGCGGGCATCCTTCGAGTCGACGGCGTCGGGGCAGCGGTTCGAGGGCGTCTGGGAACTCGCGGACCGGTCGACCATCGAAGTCCGGGCGGAGGCGGCGCTCGACGCTCAAGACGGGACGGTGGAGCCGCCCCCCACCGAAGAGGTCGTGGAAGTCCTGCGTGATCGGTCGCTCCGACGGGCAGAACGGCTGCTCGAAAATCTGGCGAAAGAGGGGCTGGTGCAGCTAGCATCCCCCGAACCTCCTGCCGAAGACACGAAGTGATGCGAGACGAACTGGCCAAACTGGACCACTGGGTGGTCAAGATCGGGAGCGCCGTGTTGCTGCGTGGCGCCCAGCGCGTGGACCGAGGAACTTTCGTCTCGCTCGTGGCCGAGATCGCCGCGCTCGTCGAACTCGGGCATCGCGTGACGGTGGTGTCGTCGGGCGCCGTCGCGCTGGGCCGGCAGCGCGTCGCGCCCCACGCCGGGGGGCCGAGCACCGACCTACCGCGCTTGCAGGCGCTCGCCGCGATCGGCCAGGCGCGGCTGATCCAGATGTACGACCGAGAGTTCTCCGAGTACGGGTTGCAGGCCGCGCAGATCCTCCTCGGGCGAGCCGATCTCGATGGCCGCACGAGTTTTCTGAACGCACGGCTGACCCTCGACACCCTCCATCGCATGGGAGTGGTCGCCGTCGTCAACGAGAACGATACGGTGGCGACCGACGAGCTGCGGTTCGGGGACAATGACGAACTCGCCGCGATGACCTGCGGCATCGCAAAAGCCGACCTCCTGGTCATCCTCTCGGATGTCGAAGGGATCCTGGATCGCGACGACGAAGGCGAGCTGGGCGCCCGCCTCCCTTCGATCGCGGCGAACGACCCGGAGCTCGATCGAATCGCCGGGCCATCGTCCTCGGGTTTCGGACGCGGTGGCATGGTCTCGAAAGTCCGCGCCGCCCGTTCCGCTGCGCGTTTCGGATGTTCGACGGTCATCGCGCCAGGAAAACGACCCGGCGTCCTCATGGCACTTCGGAATGGAGAGGACGTCGGAACCGTCGTGAAAGCCGAGGGGCAGAGTTCCGTGGTCGGCCGAAAGGTGTGGCTCGGCGCAGGCGCGCTCTCCGCGGGCTCGGTGTCGTGCGACGGCGGGGCTGTCCAGGCGCTGTCCAAGCGTGGGGCGAGTCTGCTGCCGTCGGGGATCGTCGCGGTGGAGGGGGAGTTCGGCGAGGGCTCGGTGATCGACCTCCTCGACGAGTCCGGAGCGCCCTTTGCCCGCGGTATCGCTACATACTCCTCGAACGACATCCGCCGCATCGCGGGGAGCAACTCCGAAGAGATCGCGTCGATCCTGGGTTACCGGGTGCTCGACGCCGTCGTCCACCGCGACAATCTGCTCCTCCTCTGAGCCCAAAAAAAAGAGCCACGCCGATGGCGTGGCTCTCGCGTGGGGTCTGCTTCGTTCAGCTACAGCCGCTCGTCGAGCCACAGTTGGTGCATTTGTAACAGGCACCGGAGCGGACCATGATCGAGCCGCATCCGCTGCAGGGCGGAGCGTCGGCCTGCAGCGTGAACACGCTGGCCTGACGCGACTGGTAGACGACCTCGCCGTCTTTGGCCTTGGCGAAGGTGCTCGGGTCGGACTCTTCCGCCCCCGCCGACGATTCCTGGCCGGGGAAGTTCACGACGATCTTGCTGTCTCGGGCTTCGGCGGCCGGCGCTTCTCCGGGACGCCATTGGTTCGCGCCCTCCTCCTGCCGAAGGTAGAGGTCCTTCGTCTGCGGGCTGCAAAAGCGGTCGGCGAGCCAGCGGAAGATGTAGTCCGTGACCGACTTGGCCATCGGGATGCGCGGGTTGTTGGTGAACCCACTCGGCTCGAAGCGCGTGTGCGCGAACTTGTCGACCAGCACCTCGAGGGGGACGCCGTACTGCAGACAGAGCGAGATGGCGGTGGCGAAGGTGTCCATCAGCCCGCTGACCACGGACCCCTCCTTCGACATCGTGATGAAGATCTCGCCGGGGGTCTGGTCCTCGTACATGCCGACGGTGATGTAACCTTCGTGGCCGGCGATCGAGAACTTGTGGGTGACGGAGGGCCGCTCGTCGGGCAACCGGCGTCGCTTCACGTAGCCGTTCTCGAGCGCGAAGACGGACAGTTCTTCCGGGGTGGACGGGAAGGCTCCAATCTCGGCGGCCTTCTCCTTCTTTTCATTGCCCGACTCCAGCTTCGTGGAGAGAGGCTGCGTCCGCTTGCAGCCGTCGCGATAAATGGCGATGGCCTTGAGCCCGAGCTTCCACGCCTGGACGTAACAGTCGGCAATCTCTTCGGCCGTGGCGCTCGATGGCATGTTCACCGTCTTCGAGATCGCGCCCGAAAGAAACGGCTGGACCGCCGCCATCATCCGGACGTGCCCCATCGGCGCGATGCTCCGCGTGCCGTTGGCGGGGGTGAACGCGCAATCGAACACCGGGAGGTGCTCATCCTTGAGGTGGGGTGCGCCCTCGATCGTGTCGTTCTTGGAAAGGAAGTCGACGATCTCCTTGCGCTCCTCCTCGGTGTACCCCAAGCGCGTGAGCGCTTCGGGCACCGTCTGGTTGACGATCTTGAAGTAACCGCCGCCAACCAATTTCTTGTACTTGATCAATGCGATGTCGGGCTCGATGCCCGTGGTGTCACAATCCATCATGAAGCCGATCGTGCCGGTCGGTGCGAGAACGGTGACCTGGCTGTTTCGGTAGCCGACCCGCTTTCCGACTTCGTACGCACCGTTCCAGGACTCCTCGGCCGCGGCGAACAAGTCGGTGTTCGCCAGCTCGCTCCATTCGTCGGCGATGTTGGCGACCGCGTCTCCGTGCTTCTTGATGACGCGCAGCATCGGCTTCTCGTTGACGGCGTATCCGCTGAACGGTCCGGTCGTCTCGGCGATGAGCGCGGACTGCCGGTACGCTTCCCCGCACATCAGCGACGTGATGGCCGCGGCGTAAGCACGACCTTCGGCGGAGTCGTACGGAAGTCCTCGCGCCATGAGGAGCGCACCGACGTTCGCGAAGCCGAGCCCGAGGGGCCGGAACGCGTGCGAGTTCTTCTCGATGGCAGGCGTCGGGTACCCGGCGTTGTCGACGAGAATCTCCTGCGCCGTGATCGTGATCTGGACCGCCCGGCGGAAGGCTTCGATGTCGAACTCCCCGTTGTCGAGGCGGAACGTCATGAGGTTGAGGCTCGCCAGGTTGCACGCCGAGTCGTCGAGGAACATGTACTCGGAGCACGGATTCGAGGCGTTGATCGGCGCCGTGTTCGGGCACGTGTGCCAGTCGTTGATCGTCGTGTGGAACTGCATGCCGGGGTCGCCGCAGAGCCAGGTGCACTCGGCGATCTGCGCCATCAGGTCAGTCGCGCGGTACGTATCGACGTCGTCGCCGCTCACGACCGCGGTGGTGGTCCACTCGCCGTCGTCCACGACCGCCTGCATGAAGTCGTCGGTCGCACGAACACTGTGGTTGGCGTTCTGGAAGAAGACCGAGTCGTAGGCCCCGCCCGGCACGTTGAAGCCGCCGTCGTATCCAGCATCGATGAGCGTCCAGGCCTTCTTCTCCTCCTCGGCCTTGCAGTTGATGAACTCGACGATGTCGGGGTGCGCCGTATCGAGGATCACCATCTTCGCCGCACGACGAGTCTTGCCGCCCGACTTGATGACCCCGGCGAACGCGTCGTAGCCCTTCATGAAGCTGACCGGCCCGCTCGCCGTGCCTCCGCCCCGGAGGAACTCACGACTCGACCGAATTGCCGAGAGGTTGGACCCTGCGCCGGAGCCGAACTTGAAGAGCATCCCTTCGGTCTTGGCGAGCCCGAGGATCGACTCCATCGTGTCGTCGACCGAGTTGATGAAGCACGCCGATGCCTGTGGACGCTCCTCGATGCCGACGTTGAACCAGACCGGGCTGTTGAACGCCATGCGCTGGTTCACCAGCATCGACTTCAGCTCCGCCCGGAACGTCTCGCCGTCACCCTTGGTCGCGAAGTAACCCTGTGCCTGCCCCCAGTCGCTGATCGTGTCGGCGACGCGGTCGAGGAGTTGCTTCACGCTCGTCTCGCGATCCGCCGTGCCCAGGAGCCCGCGGAAGTACTTCGAGACGACGACGTTCGTGGCAGTCGGCGACCAGTTCGCCGGGACTTCGACGTCCTTCTGCTCGAACACGGATTCGCCTTTCGCGTTGGTGATCGCAGCGGTGCGAATCTCCCACTCCACTTCGTCGTACGGGTGGACGCCTTCGGTCGAGAAATACGGGTCGAAGGTCAGCCCGCGGCCAGTTCCTTCGAACTTGCGCGTACGGATCCCGCCCTTCGTGCTCTTCTCTTCGGTGACTGCGGTATCGATCGTCGTGCTCATGTTTCCCTCGCTGTGGGACCTTCGTGGTCCCTTCTGTGCCCGGGGCCAGATCCCTGGCTCCCGGCGGATTGATGGATAGGTCTCTCTTCGTCGCTTACGGCGTACTGTGCGCACCTCGTCCGACCGCCACGTCCTCGTCGCGCTGTAGGCGCGGCAAAACGTATCTCGGCGCTCGATCGTCGCCCGCAGGCAACCGCCGTAACTTCTTCCAAAACTAGTGTTTTGTGGTCCCGCAAAGATACCGACAGGTTCCCTCGTGTTCCTGCCAGCGTGATTCTGTCCAAGCGGAAGGTCAGAATACTTGGGGCCCGATCGGTGTCAACCATGAAAACACAAGATGTTGTGGTGTCGTACGTTGTGCTCCACTACATCTTGATGGACGTTTCCCCAGAGTCCAAAATTTCCGCAAGTTTACGTGCCCGACCCTAAAGAAGCTTCTAGACGAAGATCCTGCCTTTGACCCAACATACGACTCAAACACCCAGAAAATAAGGCTTTTCTTTCGAATTTCGCGCATCTCCGCTCCACTCGCGGGGAAGCGGACGTCAAGCGGAAATTCCACCGATTCGAGCCGGCCGCGCACAGCGAAAGTTCGTGCATCCCGGCCCCCCGTCGAGCACCGCAGGATCGGATCCGGACCCCCTTCGAGCCGACCTCCGGAAGTCGGTCTCGCCGCTTCGGCGTGGACCGTCTATGGTAATCCGACGGGCTCAATCGAGCCTCCAAGGAGGACGCAGGTGCGCAAGATCGTCATTCTGGGCGGCGGATTCGCCGGTGTAAACGCAGCTCGCAAGCTCGAGGAGGAGCTCGCGAACCGCCGGGGAGTGGAGATCACCGTGGTCTCCGATCGCGCGCATTTTCTCTTCACTCCCTCCTGGTGCGACGTCGCTTCGGGGACCGCCAATCTGGCGCAGGCGGAGATTCCGCTCCGCTCGATTCTCGACCACCCCGTCCGTGTCGTGGTCGATCGCGTAGAAAAGATCGAGACCGAGGAGCGTCGGCTGATCGGGCGCCAGGGCTCGTGGACCTACGACCATCTCATCATCGCGGTGGGATCCGTCGTAGACTGGCGAGGGAACGACGACTGGGCTCCCTTCTCGATTGCGTGCAAGACCGGCCGAGACGCCATCGCCGTTCGCGAGGCGGTCGACCGAGCGTTCCGCACCGCGCAGCTCGCGACCGACGACGCCGAGCGCAGGCGCGCCCTGACGTTCGTGGTCGCCGGCGGAGGCCCCGGGGGCGTAGAACTCGCGGCCCACATCGCGACCAGGATCGATAACGACTTCATACCCGCTGCGACTGTCGCCCTGCGACGCGCCGTCCGGATCGTTCTCGTCGAGCCGCAAGATACTCTCGTCCCCGATTTTCCCGTGGAACTACGAGAGCTCGCGCGCACGCATCTCGACGCCCTGGGGGTCGAGATCAGATTGAGAGAGGCGGTCACCGGCCGAACCGCTCAGCGCGTGGAGCTCTCGTCTCACGACGCGATCGGGGCCGACACCTTTTTCTGGTGCGGAGGCGTTCGTGCGCCTCAGTGGCTGCGGGACGGCGAGTTCGAGCTCGACGAGTCTGGACGAGTTCTGGTTCACCGCAACCTTCAGGCGGTCGGACAGCACGCGGTCTACGTCGTAGGGGACGTGGCGGGAGCGGGCGCCGACATTCCCGCGAAGGCCGACGTCGCGGCCTCTCAGGGTCTCGTCGCTGCCAGAAACGTGGTGGCCGGCATGGCCGGACGATCGCGCCGTGACTGGAAGTGGCAGCCGGAACCCGAAGTGCTCGACCTGGGGCAGCATCACGCCGCGCTCCTGTGGAACAACACACCGGTGACGGGGAAGAGCGCTCGGGCCCTCCGAAACGCGATCTACAGCAAGTACTTGCCTGGAACTCTCCGAAAGCTGTCGCTCTTCCGGTCGCTGCTGGGCTCGCCGACGCAGCCCGGGGCGCGGCTCCTCGAATGAAAAAAGCGCGAGCCGGCTGGCCCGCGCTTCGTCAGTTTCGAATCCGAGGCGTCACTCGCTCGCTTCTTCGAGCTTGAGTAGCTCTTGCTGCAGCAGCTCGTTCGGGTCGGGTTCGGCGTTGGTCGGCTTCTTCTCGACGGGCTTCTTCTCGGCCGGCTTTTTCTCGGCCGGTTTCTTCTCGGCCGGCTTCTTCTCGGCCGGCTTGTCCTCCGTCGGCTTCTTCGCGGCCGGCTCTTTCTCGGCCGGCTTCTCTTCCGCCGGTTTCGAATCGTTGGCAGCGGGTGCTTCGGCCGCCCCGTTCGTCGCGCCGTTGGTGCCGGCGATGGTCGAACCCGACGTCGAAGCGCCGTTCGTGGCCGCGGCGTTGTTGGTGGCAGCGGGGACGACCGGCGGGGTCTCTACGGGGTCGTTCTTGGGTTCCAGCTTCGCCGGTTCTTCCAGAGGCGGCGGCTCGACCTGTGCCCCTGGGCCGGCGAGGAAGTACCATCCCGCGACCGCTGCACCGACGACGAGGAGGACGAAGATCATGACGCCGCCGCCGCCACCCTTCTTCTCGCCTTTCTTGATCGGTTCGACGATCTGATCGTCGCCGACCTCCGACGAGGTCTCCGCGAGACCGCCGAGCGCTTCGTGCTCTTCGGTCATCGGGCCCATGTCTTCGAGGGCGTCGACGATGCCGGCTGCGATCTGCGACGACGGCGCCGCTTCGACACTCACGTCGCTGGCGTCTTCCAGCCCTTCGTCGGAATCGCCGAACAGTCGCGCGTCGTCGAGACCGGGGTCTTCCTCGTCAGCCTCGTCTTCGTCGAACTCTCCTGCCACCACGACGGCTGGCTCTTCGTCGAGAGGGTCTTCGTCGAAACCCTGGTCGTCGGATGCCTCGTCGCCCAGGGAGTCTTCGTCGAAGGGCTCGTCTTCGGTCCCCTCCTCGTCCACCGGTTCGTCTTCGTCGAGGAAGAGATCGTCGGCACCATCTTCGTCGGTCGCGACAGCCTCTCCGGCGCTCGAGACGGACGCGGCTTCGACGGCTTCGTCGGCAGTCTGCTCGTCAACGACGGGCTCCTCCGCACCCGCGGCAGGACCATCGCCCCCCATGTCGAACAACGGAGTCCCGTCATGGGGACATGCATCCACCGAGCTGTCGAAGTTCCTCCCGCAGGTCGTACAAAACCGCATGCTGCTCCTTAAAACTGCTGCCCAGGGGGTTGCCAGATGGCGTCGAATTTCCTCTCGAAAGGCCTCGCCACCTTAACCCATTCCCATCAGTGCGACAACAACGCCCACGGCCTCGAATCGACCGATCCGGAGGGCGTCGGGGGAAAAAAAAACGGCCGCGTCGCCGCGGCCGCTTTCGATCTTTCGAAGGCCTTACTTCGCCGAGAATCCGACGTCGAAGCCCTTCTGGTTGACGGCGCCCTTGACGCTGCCAGCCACGGTGTCCGACTTGTACTTCGCGGTGACGCGAGCGTTGTTCGGTCCCTTGTTACCCGATGCCGTGATCGAGCCGTCCTTCGAGATGGAGCCCTTGAGGGGGATCATGAACGCCTTGCCTTCGCGCTTGCCCTTGAACGAGCCCATCACCTTGCCTTCGTCGGTGACCGTGAGGCGAAGGTTTCCACCTTCGAACCCACCGCCGGTGACGCTGGCGTCGGTGTACGCGCCTGCTTTCCAGGCTTTGGCGGCCGGCTTCTTGGCAGCCGGCTTGTCGCCGTCTTTCGCCTCGGCAGCGGCACCAGCGTCGGCGCCTTCGGCTTTCATGAAGCCCATCGCGACTTCCGGCGTGCACTCTTTCATCTTCTCTTCGAGAGCCGTCTTCACCGTGGCGTTCTCCGCCATCGCGGTCTGAGCTTCGGCGAAGCTTTCTTCCGTGAAGCCGTAGCGCGGGAAGATCTCCGCTTTGATCGCCTTCTGCTTTTCGGTGTCTTCCACCTTCGCCATGACGCAGGCGACCTCGTACGAAGCTTTCAGGTAGTTCTCCTGATTGACTTCGACCTTGGGCTCCTCTTCCTTGGGCTCCTCTTCCTTCGGCTCTTCCTGAGCAGCCGTGGTCGGAACCGGCTCTTCTTTCGTTTCCTCTTCTTTCTTGTTCGGGCAGCCGGTCATGAGTCCGCCGGCGAGAAGCCCGATGAGAAGGAATTCGAGCGTGCGCTTCATAAGTGCTCCTACGGGAATTTGCGTTCGACGCTTGTCGTCGCGAGTCTCGTCTGCCCGAAATCGGGCTTCAATCTTGGTCCATTGTCTCGATGGCGGGATGGTACGAGGCAACTTCGCACGTTGTCAATGCAACGAAAACCCCCGCGCCGGGCTGATTTCCCGCCAGCCGGTCGGTTTTACCCTCAATTCGCGGCCTGTCAACCTAAACGTCGTTTCCCACCGCAACCCCCCGGCAGACCGGTCGTTTTCGATCCTCGACAACGGCGCGCCTCTTCGATGAGAGACCAAGAAGTTGAAACCTCTCGTTTCCTGAATCATCCTCCGGACTCATGCAAGACTTCCTCATCATCGGAAACGGGGTCGCCGGAATCGAGGCCGCTCTCGCGATCCGTCGACGCCTGGCCCCTTCGGAGGCGCGCATCACGGTCGTCAGCGACGAGACCGACTACTTTTTTTCGCGCACTGCCCTGATGTACGCGTACATGGACATGATGCGGCGCGAAGACCTCGAGCCGTTCGAGCGCGGCACCTACGCAAGGCAGGCGATCGAGCTCGTCCGCGACCGTGTCGTCGACATCGACGCGGACTCCGACGCCCCCCACGTCGAGCTGCAGTCCGGCGGAACCCTCCCCTTCGACAAGCTCCTGCTCGCCGTCGGGGCCCGGCCGCGACTTTTCCCTTGGAAGGGGGTCGACGACCTGACCGAAGGGCTCGTCCACTTCGTCTCGATGCAGGATCTCGACCATTGCGAGCGCCTGACCCCCTCGACACGAGAGGCCGTGGTGGTGGGCGGTGGCCTCATCGGCATCGAGCTCGTCGAGTGCCTCGCGTTCCACGGCATTCGCACCACGTTTCTCGTTCGCGAGCCTTACTACTGGCCGATGGCGCTCGGGAGCGAAGAGGGACACATCGTGAGCGAGCACATCCGCTCGCACGGCGTCGACCTGCGGCACTCCGAGGAGATGGTCGAGGCCCTTGCCGACGAGTCGGGGCGCGTCCGAGCCGTCCTCACCGACAAAGGAGAGGAGATCCGCTGCCAGATGCTCGGCATCGCGGTCGGGGTCGCTTCGAATTGCGGCTGGCTCGCCGACACGACCACCACGATCGAGACCGGGCGAGGGATCATCGTCGACCGTAGCTTCCAGACGTCCCATCCGCGCGTCTGGGCCGCGGGTGACTGCTGCGAAATCGACTTCGGCCAGGACAGCAAGGTGACCGAGACCATCTGGTACTCGGCGAAGCTTCACGGGCGACTCGCTGCCGCGAGCATGCTCGGCGACCACATCGAGTACGTGCCGCCCCTGTTCTACAACAGCAGCAAGTTCATGGACCTCGAGTACACCACCGTCGGTGACGTGATCGTGGTACCCGAAGGCACCCAGTCGCTCTTCCGAAAACACCCGGAGAAGCCGATCACGCAACGGATCGTGTTTCGTGACGACGGCACGGTCATCGGCTTCAACATGGTCGGGTCGCGCTGGGATCACACCATCCTGGAGCGCTGGATTCGCGAGCGTCGCCACTGGAAATGGGTGAACGCTCACCTCGACGACGCCCAGTTCGACGTCGAGTTCGGTCGGGCGCCGCTGAAGAAGTTCGAAGAGAAGGTAATCCCGCTATGAGACGAGCCGGAGCGGTCGGTTGGTTCCGACACGACATCACACACCGCGGGGTGACGGCGTGGCTGCTCGCCGCAGCCCTGCTCAGCTTCTACATCATCCTCTACTGGGGGGGACAGGACGTCTTCGGGGTCCGAATCCCGAACCTGATCGGGACCTTCGCAAACTGGGTCGCCGGCGTCCTCGGCGTCCCCTCGAAACATCTCAACAAGTGGACCATCTATGGATTCCTCTACTCCGTCGCGATCGTCGGGGGCGGGATCTACGTGATGCGCAAGTACCGGCACAACCGGTACCAGCTCGTCCGCACATCGGTCGTGATGCTCACCCAGGTCTCGCTCGGGTTTTCGATCCCGATCTTTCTCAAGGTCATCAACCAACCCGAGTACTACTTCTCGTATCTGTGGCCGCTGAAGATCGAGTACTTCTTTCCCTCGAAGCTTCAGAACCTGCCGCTCTACATGGCGGTGTATAGCGTCCTGGGCTCGATGGTGATGGTGCCGCTCCTCTCCGTACTGTTCGGAAAGCGATGGTACTGTTCGTGGATTTGCGGCTGCGGCGGGCTCGCCAATACGTTCGGTGACCCTTGGAGGCACCTGTCGAGCAAGAAGAACCGCTGGTGGACGTTCGAGAAGTACTCCATCCACTCGACGCTGGTTCTGAGCTTCGTCTTCACCGCGATGGTGGGGCTGAGCTTCGCCATCGAAAACGACGCGCTGGCGGCCGCGACGAAGTCCTTCTCGACCTTCTATTTCTTCCTCGTAGTCTCCGTCCTCTCCGGGATCGTCGGGGTCGCCGCCTACCCGATCGGCGGCACGCGAGTCTGGTGCCGCTTCTTCTGCCCCATGGCCGCGCTCATCGGCCTCGTGCAGAAGTTTGGCCGGTACCGCATCACGGTGAAGGAAAACATGTGCATCTCGTGCGGGCTCTGCTCGAAGTACTGCGAGATGGGAATCGACGTCCGCGAGTACGCGCAACGGAACCAGTCTTTCGTGCGGGCGTCGTGCGTCGGCTGTGGAATCTGCGCGGAGGTCTGCCCGCGCGGCGTTCTCAGGCTCGAGAACAAGTGGGACCGCGATCCCCAGGAGCTGCACATGAACGCCCTGCTCTCCGAGTCCTACAAGCAGGACCCGCACCGCAAGGCAGCCTGAGGCGGCCCTCACCCCCGCCTCGGGCGACGGAGTCGACCCGCCTGGACGCCGCTCAGGCGTCCCAGTCGTCGGGGAGCGACCGCTCCGTGCTCGTGTGGCCCACCGGGATCGTATAGTCCTCGTCCAGCCACTTGCCGAGGTCCATCATCCGGCACCGCTCCGTACAAAAGGGGAAGTGTTCGTTCTCCCGCCGGCTCTCGACGGGTTCGCGGCAGATGGGGCAACGCGGCTTCTTCTTCGACTCGCTCATTTGTCGACTCCAGAGACGGTGTCCAGCTCCGGCGGTCGTGCGCGCGTCAGGGTGACTTCGACGACTGTCGCCTCGTCGCGAGAGACCGAGACGTTACGGATCCAGCGTTGATACCCGTCCGCAGTCACTTCGACGAAGTGCCGCCCTTCGAGGGCGACCACGGGCTCGGTCATCGGCGCATCCACGGCCGCGAGAACCTTCGTCGAATCGCTCGGCCCCTCGAAGATTCGGATTTTCGCCTCGGGAACGTTCGTCTTCACGAGGAGCTTCCCATTGAACAGCATCTTCTCGAGCTTCACGTCCAGCGACACGTCCTCCTCTCCAACGATCAACTTCTGCGTGGCAGGGTGATGGTCCTTCGCTTCCACCGTCACCTGATGCTCGCCGGGGGGGAGATGGATCGGGCCCAAAGTCCCGTCGATGGAAGCGAGAAAACCGTCGAGCTTGATGACGGCACCTGCGGGGGAGGACTGGATCGTCGCCCGGGGCCACTTGTCGGCCTTGCACTCCTTCACGCCGCGGTCAGCGTCCGCCTTCGACTCGTCCGACCGATCGACGGAGGCGTAGAGCTGGAACATGAGCGACGCTTCCCTGCACTTGCCCCGAACTTTCTGAACCTCCGCCAGATTGAGGTACGCGAGCGTGTGCCCGGGCCCATCGAGCTCGATAGCCTTCTCGTAGAACGGTACGGCTTCCGCCAGCTTGCCCTTCGACGCCAGGGAGTTGGCGCGCTCCAGCGCATCGATCGCCAGCTCCTGGGCCCCCGCCACGGCGCTGCCGATCGTCACCACGATACCGATTGCCAGTGCTGCCGCTTCACGTCTCATCTCGACACTCCTTCGGCGAACTCCGCGAGAACGCCGGCAAACCTCGCATTCCAGAACGTCCACTCGTGTCGACCGTTCTCCTCCAGAACGTATTCGAAATCGCATCCCATTTCCTGCAGACGATCTCGCATCTGCATCGTCACCACGTAGTTGTCCTGGGGCGAGCCGCTGTCGAGGTAGTATCGCACGTCCTGGCACCCGCGCTGAGAAATCTCGGTGAGCATGAACGAATCACCCCAGAAGAACGACGACGACATCCCGGCGACGAAGCCGAAGACGTCGGGCCGCTGCATGGCTGCCCAGAAGGAGATGAGGCCTCCGAGACTCGCCCCCGCCACCCCGCGGTTCGTGCGATCCGACCCGACCCGGAAGCTCGCCTCGACCGCCGGAACGAGCGTCTCCGCCAGAAACGCCACGTAGTCGTCGCCGCGCGCTCCTTGCGTCCGCATCGTGTACTCGTCGATGCGGACGTCCTGGCTCGGCAACGCGACGAAGACGAGCACGGTGGACGAGGGCGAGGCCTCCTCGACCTGGTGGAACCGCCCGCGCACGATCGACTCGTTTCCATCATGGAGGTAGAGCGCCGGAAACGACGCCCCGTCGTCGTCATAGGCGGCCGGGAGATGGACGAACACGTCGCGTTGGTTGCCGAGTTCGGGGCTCCCGAAGGAGGGCCACCATACGATCCGTCCGCCGCTCCCCTCACCCGGGCGGATCACCGAATTGAACTCGCCGACCCCGCCCGGATCGATCCCGTCCCATTCGACGTGTGGGTTTGCGAGGTCCGTGACCCACGTCTCGCCGTCTCCGTAAACGACCTTGTAGGCCTGGCGGCCGGGCGGGACGTCGATCCAGCGGGCCCACAGCCGTGGGCCGATCCGTCGGAGGACGGTCCCATCCGTCCCTTCCCAGTCCGTCCACGTGCCGCGAATCTGGGGCGGCGTTTCGTCGTCCCGGGCGGCGGCGAGGAAGAGGACTCCAGCCTCACCACGCAATGGACCACCATTTCGACGAACCTCGTCCAGGAGCTCGACGACGCGTGCGCCTGGGTCCTCGGACGACGCATCGATCGCCGCGTGTCGGTCGGCAAACCACTCGCCGGGGACTTCGGGCGCCTCGGCGGAATCCATCGCCACCTGCGACGTGGCGGTGAGCGACTCTACAGTGAGCGCGGGCGAAGCTGCGTTCGGCTCCCAACGCACCGAGAAACGTTGAGCCGCCGGGTTGAAGTACAGGTCGTCGCCGACGGTCCCACGACGAGGGAGCGGACGGGTCGTCTCGAGCCCCTCGCGCGCCTCCCAGACGTCGTCTCCCCGCGTGACGCGAAACGTCACGACCCCCGGGGGGACGTCGACCTCGCCGACGAGGGACGAGCCCTCGGGCGCGAGGACCGTCATCGTCACGGGAGGGCTTGCCGCGGGAAAAAGACCCCACTCGACCGGGACCACCTCGAGGAGCGCAGAGTCCTCGCCGGCGTCGACTGCTCCGGTGAGGTCACGCCCCAGGTCCGCCTCGCCCAGATCCCTCCCCAGGTCGGCGCCGTCTCCGGCCGAAGCGTCTCGCTCCGCAGGGGGCGGGGAAGTTTCGGGACATCCCAGCGTCAGCAACGACAACGCCAATGTCAGGGTCCGGGCCAGGTTCTCCATCGAGCAGCCTCCGTGGTTCCGCGTCGATTTATCAGGTCGTGAGGCCCGATTCCACCGAGTCAGCGAGAGACCCAGGGCGAACCGTCGATCCAGTAGCGCCACGGCCACAGCGCCGAATCGCCGCACGTCTTCGGGTTCAGGCCTATTCGGGGGCCCCGGGCGACCTCGGAGCTGGGAACGGACCCGCCGGGGGTGACGACCAGGGGCGGCTCGTCGAGCGGATGTCCGTCCAGTGCGCGGTCGATGGAGAGCGCCTGACAGAGCTTGCCAGGCCCCGAACAGAGCTTTCGCTGCCAGCGAGAGCGCTCGGGATCGACACCCCGTCGGTCCGCCATCAGGTCGAGCCCTCGCAACGGCTCGACCGCGCGGACCAAGATGGCTGCCACTTCGTCCCCCTCGCCGCGCGCGCAGACGAAGTTGAGGCAGTGATAGATCCCGTAGATCAGGTAGACGTAAGCCTGCCCCGGGGGCCCGAACATGTGCCGCGTACGCGACGTCGGTGTGCCTCCGAATGCGTGCGACGCCGGATCTGGCTCGCCGCCGTACACCTCGACCTCGACGATGCGCCCCACCGTGCGTCCGTCCGGGTGCTCCCGCTCGACCCGGCACCCCAGGAGGTCGCGCGCGACCCGATGCACGTCGCGCTCCCAGAAGTCGAGCTCCAGCGGCTCCGCCATCATCGGCTCGACTCCGTCGCCAGCAGCCGCTCGAGCCGTTCGGGATCTTCCGCCACGGCGAGGGTCGAACCTCCCCCCACGGTCACCTTGCCGGGGGGAAAGCCTTTGGGCTTTCGGACGTGTTTCGCACGCGTGTGGGTCACGTCGATCAGGGTGTCGCCCCGCCCCTTCGAGAAGTGGGCCGCCAGCACGGCTGCGTCGAGTAGCTCGTCTCCGTCCGGCTCGTCGTCCGAGTTCATCCGGAGCACCACGTGCGAACCAGGCCAGTCACGGGCGTGAAGCCAGATGTCGCGTCCCCGCGCATATCGGGTCGTGAGCTCGTCGTTGTGCTTCGCACCACGTCCCACCAGCACCGCGCTCCCCTTGCGGGTCCTGAACTCTCGATACGGCAATCGCCGACCCTCACCCCCTCGACGCGATTTGCCCTGCTGGGGCGACCGGACGAAACCGGCCGAACGCGCCCGCTCCTCGATCTCGTCCAGCGCATCGTCGTCCGCCTCTCGCAGTTCGGCCCGCAACGACTCGAGCTGCTCCGACTCCTCCATCACCGCGAGCAACCGCGACTCGATTCGGTCGGTCGCCTCGTGCAGCCGGCGGTACTCGTGAAAGTAGCGATCGATGTTTCCTTGCAGGGAGCGCGACGGATCGAGCTCAATGGTCACCAGCGGCGCCCCCTCGGCGTAGTAGTCGGGAACGTCCACCGCTTCGGCGCCCCGTTCCACCTTGCCGTATGCCGACTTCAAGAGCTCGGCTCGACGCTGGTAGCTCTGCGCCTCGACCGCACGCTCGAGGTCTCCCTCCACGTTCTTCTGCAGCCGCCGCAGCCGCTTCGCCGTCGACGCTAGCGAGCGAGACAACTCCCGTCGCTGTCGGACGAGATCCCGCTCCTCGACCAGCTCGCCGTAGCGCTCCTCGACGACTTCGGAACGACTGCCGACCGGTAGCTCGTCGAGCCCCCATCGGACGTCACCGGTTTCCTGCTCGGGAGCCACCGGCGGCCGAACCCACGGCTGGCCCACGCGCAAACCGGCCGCCCTCGGCATCGCATCGGTGAGCCTGCCCCCCAGCACCGTCCCTTCGTCGTCCAGCAGCGCTACCGCGCTCCGCTTTCCGGTCAGCTCCGCGACGAGCGTTCTCGACCGCGCCCCCTCCTCCGACGTGCGTTCGAATTCGTAAATCACCAATCGATCGTCGGGATCGAGCGAGACCGACCGAAGCCCGGTGCCGATCAGATGCTTGCGCAAGAGCATCACGAACGCCGACGGATGCTGCGGCTGCCTGGGCTTGCCCTGAACGAAGTGCGTCCGCGTCGCCCCCGGGCGGCTGTCGACGAGCAGATAACTCGTGGCGCCCCCCCCGCGAAGCTGCAGCACGAACCCGTTCTCGTCCCGCTCGAAGACCTTCTGGACCCCCGCTGGCGTCGAAGCATCGAGCTCCTCTACCAACGCGGCGAGTTCGTTGTGCGAGAGCGACATCGACTGCCTCCAAAACCCTTGGACTTACGCGATCGCATGCTACCATGCCGCGACACAACCCACGGATGGTCGTGATGAACTACGTATTCAAGCTCTTCCTCCTCCTCTGCGTCGCCCTCGCGGTGGCGTGCGCCGGCGGGCAAAAACCCGCCGAAGAGAAGAAGAAGGTCGACTTCCACTACAAGATGGCCGCGGCATACTTCGAGTCCCGCGAGATCCCGCTGGCGCTCAAGGAGCTCACCACCGTCCTCGAACTCGAACCCGACCACCGTGACGGCCACTATCTGATGGGCTTCATCTATCAGGGCCGTCGCGACTACCCCAAGGCGATCAACCACTACCGCAGCGCCCTCGAGACCGATCCGAAGTACCACTTTGCCCGCAACAACCTGGGCACCGTCTACCTCACGATGGAACGGTGGGACGAAGCATCCGAACAGTTCGGGCTCCTCCTCGAGGAGCCCCTCTACCCGACCCCCGAGCTCGCCCACAACAATCTCGGTTGGGCGCTCTACCAGCAGCGCAAGTATCAGCGCGCTCTCGAACACTTCAAGATGGCGACGTTCCTCAAGCCCCAGATGTGCCTGGCGCACAACAACGTCGGGCTCACCTTCCTGGAGATCGGCAACGAACAGGAAGCGATGAACGCCTTCGGGGAAGCCGTGCGTCTCTGCCCACGACAGTATGCCGAGCCTCACTTCCACATCGGCAAGATGCTCGCCGAGCACGGCGATCCGAGCGCTCGCTCGCACTTCGAAGAGTGTGCCCGGCTCGAACCCGGCACCAACCTCGGGCGTCGTTGCCGCGAGTACCTCACCGTCCGTTGATTCGACGCTACCGCGACGCTTTGCTCGTCACGTCCCTTGCGCGTCGCGCCCCGTCGAAGTACACCGTTCACGCTCGCGCGTGTAGCTCAGTTGGATAGAGCGTTGGCCTCCGGAGCCAAAGGTCGCAGGTTCGAATCCTGCCATGCGCGCTTTCGAAACCATCACAAGCCGGCCTCGTCGAGCCTCTTGACGATCTCCGAGGCGACCTCTCGGACCCGCCACGGTTGCGCCGGGTCTGCGATGAGCCGCTCGAACCAGGCGCGGTGTTTCGCCCCCGTCGCGTTCGCCACGATCTTCAGATACTTCACCCGCAGCGTATCGCTGTACAGCACGTAGTGCTGGCGTTCGTTGCGCTCTTCCCAGAGATAGCGCTCGCACCCCTCTTCGGGATCGACCCGGCCAAACTGACGCCGCGCCCAGGTCACGTCCTCGTCGGTCGCGACCATCTTCAAAGTGTCGAGCAGCGCACACTGTCGCTGGGCCGAAGGAGACTTCGCGAGCTCTTCGTGGAGCATGTCGCGCACCGAGGTCTCCCCGGAGCTCCGCAGCACCCAGAACGCGTGGAGCGCCACGTCGTCGTCGTCGACCTTCGTCAGCGGTAGCGCAGCCTTCCACGACAACGGAGACTTCATCAGCGCCAGCCCCCGCAGCGCGCCGACGAGCACCCGCGAATCGGTCTCGAGCCCGAGGGCCTCTTCCAGAACCCCTCTCGCAGTTTCGTCGTTCCCGAGCTTTCCGAGCGCTTCGGCCGCCTCGCCTCGCACCACGGAGGGCTCGTCGGGATCTGCGAAGATCTTCGTCAGAGGCTCACGGGCGCGATCGATCTTCATCTCCCCCGCGTTCCAGATCGCGACGCGGCGCGTCTCCCGATCCGGGTCGTCGAGATGATCGAGCACGAGATCCTGGACCCCTCGGAGCTCCCACAGTTCGAAGTTGAGGGGGTCGGTCATGTAGCTGAGCGCCTCGTACCGCTCGGTCGGATCCGCCGAGCGCAACCGCGACCGGAAGAAGCCTTCCTCGTGGTAGACGTCGATGAAGCCCCCCGAACCGACGTTGACGATGACACCGTTCGTCACGACCAGCAGCAGCAGCAGGATCATGAACTCCGCGTTGTGGTCTTTGACCGACACGCCACGATCACTCGCCTCTCCCAGAACGACCTGCTCGCGCCACGGTCCGCTGAACGCCAGATCCCCGATCAGCACGGTCTGAAGGTAGGCCGAGACCAACATCAGCATCATGTTCGCGGTGATGAGTACGAGATTCAGCCCCACCGAGGCCGAGACGTTCAACACGTAGTTCGCGCTCCAGAGCCCAAACCCGATCGTCGCCGCCGTCATCACCAGCGTCGAGACGACGAGACGTGCCCGCGTTCGAGCGAGACCACGCAGCAGCGCGTACTCGGAGACGTTCGTTACGAGTTTGATACGGGGCATGAGATGGAGCTCGCCTGAAACAACTACGCGGCGGACCGTCTGGCCGCCGCGCATCGATTCGGACAACGTCGGGCTCGGGAAGTTCCGCGCCCCGTCGTGAGATTACTTCAGGATGAAGGGGTACGTGACCGGGACATCCTTGGAAGCGGTCGTCTCCGGGAACTTCATCGAACCGACGACCTTCTCGATGCAGCTTCCGGTCGGCGTTCCCTTGAAGCCCGACGACAGTACACTCGCGCTGCGCGTCCGCCCATTGGGCTGGATGTAGAACTTCACCTTCACCGACCCGGACTTGCCCTCTTTTGCGCAGTTCGAGACGCGACTCTGGTAACGAGCGATCGTGTTCTTCACGTCCGAGCGGCTCAGCGAGGACTTCGCGGTCGACTTCTTCTGGCTGGAAGAACTCTTCGAACTGTCGCCCTTTTCGTCGAGCCCGGCCAGAATGCCGTCGATCCCCTTCTTGGAGCTCGTCTTCTTCGGCGCGGGTTCGGGATCGGGTTCGGGATCGGGATCGGACTTCTTCTGCTGGGTTTTCTTGGACGTCGACTTCTTGGAGGTGCGACTGGTCGCGGCGGCCTTCGAATCCCCCTCTTCCTTGCCCTCCTCTTCCTCTACCTTCTCGGGAGCAGCAGCGAGCGCTTGTTCCGCGGCAGCGGCAGCTTCGGCGGCTTGCTTCTGTTGGTCCGCGACGGCGACGGCCGGGGCCGCTTCCTTCACCACCTCGCGAATGATGACCTTCTCCTGGGGGGGCTTCTCCTCGTCCTTGCTGAACGCCATGTACGCCACGGCGCCAGCGAGCCCGAGCAACAGCACACCACCGCCGACTGCGGCGGCGATGAGGCCCTTGTTGGACTTGTGGCTCCCCATCGGCATGAGCGCAGGCATCGCCATCGTGCCCTGTGCGAACGGGTCGATCCCCGAATCGCCGCCCATCTCGCCGCCCGTGCTCAGGTTCTTGTGCGCGGAGGCGAGAGCCTGGATGTCGATGAGGCCGGACCCTTCGGTCAACGGCACGTCTTCTTTCTGCGCCGAAGGAGCGTCCTTCGAGACGTTGTCGAGCGACGACAACGAGAAGAGGACCGAGTTTTCGTTGCGCTGCCCGATGAGGTTCTCCCCCACCGCGCCGTTCGATCCGTTCGATGCGTGCCCGTTCGCCCCATTCGACGGGGCTGGCGCTGCATCGAAGTTCATGAAATCGGAATCGTCGCCCGAGTCGAACGCCGCGAACATACCCGCGCCGTCATCTTCGTCCGCTCCGGCGACAGCGAGGTCTCCGCCACCGCCGTAACCACCGGAGTCGCCGAACGAGGCGAACCCGCCGCCATATCCGGCGTCGCTGTCTTCGTCACCGTAGTCGGGATCGGAGGGATACGGATCGCCGCCGTAGCCCAGCGCGCTCGGGCTGTCGCCCATCGTCGGATCGGACGCGGCGTTCCCCAGCGGGGACTGCATCACGTTCGTGGCATCCACTTCGTCGTGGTAATCGGGCTCGCCGGAAGCAAAACCGCCCGCCCCGGCGATCTGCGTCGCCTCGTTCGGGCCCGCCACTTCCTGCGCGAGGTGGGCGAACTCGGGAATGTCGGCGACGTGTTGCCAGTCACCCATCCCATCACGCCAACCGTAGGTGTCTGCAGCGATACGACCCGAGGCGTAGTACGCCTCGACGTCCGCGACCGTCACCGGACCGACCTGTTCCCCGTCGATCACCACGTACCACTCCGCGGCGCTGGAACCGCCCAGCGAGTCGCTGACAGCAGCGGACTCGCCCGAGGCAGTGCCCTTCACCACGATGACGTTGCTGCACTTCTTGCACCGGATTTTGAAGACCTTTCCCTGGACCTTCTCATCGGCGATGGAGTACTTGGCACCGCAACTGTCGCAGACAATTTTCATCGATTCTCCTTCCCGTGCCGTAACCCGGGACCTGGCGGTCACCCGCCTCCGTCACGCACAGACTTACTGGAGCGCGCGCTCTTCCGCGGACTCTCGGACCTTCGGAAGAAAACTCTTCTTGAGATTGAGCAAGCGGCGAAACTTCGCCTTCTCGCGCGCCTGATCCTTGAACAGATCGGGAGTCTTCAACTCCCCGTCGATGAGCATGTCGTCGAAGTCGTAGAACTTCGTCTTCGTCTCACCGTCCTGGGCAAAAGCTACACTTGCAGACACCATCGCGATGACGAACACCGCCGATCCCACGATTCGTCGCATTGAACTACTCCGTATCCGTTTTCATGGATTGCCGTCGAGGCCCATCCAACATAACAGAGCGCCGCGAAACACGTCAACGCGGTCGCCCCGGGCTCACTCTTCCCCGCCCTCTTCCGTCTCTTCGGTCGCAGCCGGCTCTTCGGGCGTTTTCTGTTCCTTCGGGGCCGATTGGCTGTTCAGGAACTGAATCATCGCGTTGTACTGCGTCTTCTTCTCTTCGTCGTCGGTCAGCGTCAGCAGCGTCTGGTAGTAGCCCACCGCCTTCTTCGGCTGCTTGAGGAAGCTCTCGTTGAGCTTCGCCAGACGCTCGTAACTCGACACGTGCTTCTTGTCGCAGTTGTCGACGTAGTACTGGTAACCCTCCGCGGATTTCTCGTGCTCGCCCTGGGCGTAGAGCGCAGCCGCGTGCCCCAGGCGCGCGACACAGTGGCTCGGCGCGATGCGAACGGCCTCGGCGAACTGCTCCGAGGCGCGCGCGTAGTCGAGATACTCGAGAAGGATCGCGCCCAGATTCAGGCGACTCTCCAGATAATTCGGGTTGTGCTCGATCGCCGTCGCGAACTCGTCCACCGCGAGGGGGACGTTCTCTTCGGCCATGTGCACGAGGCCGAGATTGTTGTGCAGATCGGCGTTCTTCTCGTCGACCTTGATCGCACGCTTGTACACGTACTTCGCCAGCGAGAGGTTCCCTTCCTTCTGGTACACCTGCCCCAGAGTCGTCAGGGCCGCGACGTTCTCCGAGTCCTCACGGAGGATCTCCTGAAGGTACTTGCGCGCCGCGTCGTTGTCATTCTTGCGGAACGCCAGCACGGCGAGGTTGTTCTTCGCCGTCAGATTGTTCGGCTCGCGCGCCACCACCTCGGCAAACAGCGACTGGGCGGCGTCGAAGTTCTCAGCCTCCGCCTGGGCCCGCCCCAGCGCCACGGTGTACTCGAGGACGTCGGGGTCCTGCGTCTTCGCCTGCTGCAAGTGGTCCAGCGCCTTGGTCGTCTCGCCGAGGTTGAGCAGCAGCAGACCCAGGTTGTAGTGCGCCTCGGCGAAGCTCGGCTCCACCGAAACAGCCTTCTCGAGCGCCGCGATCGCTTTGGCGTTGTCCGGCTTCTCTTTGTTGAGCTCGTCGATCGCCAACTGGAACTGAGCGACCGCCTCCTGCTGCATTCCGAGCTCGGCCGCAGTGGCGCTCACCGCCTCCGCCTTCGCCTTCTCTTCCTTCTTCGCCTTGTTCGAGCAGGCCGAGACCATCAGAGATCCGGCGAGCAACATCGTCATCATTCGTTTCATCTCTTACCTCGCCGCCTGTCCGCCGTTTGGCTGCGCTGCCTCTTTGGAGGGCGCGGCCGGCTTCTCGTTCTTCTTGCGCGCTTTCACGCGCTCTCGAACCACGTCCAGGCTCAGCACCGGATCGGGCTGGCTGAAGTTCGTCCGCTCGTGCTCGACGTTCACGCCGTCCTGGCCGGTGATCGGGTACGCCTCGCTCTCCAGCTTGGAGATCGCGGTCGCCGACTTCGCCGACCACTCGTTGTACGCCTGATACTGCAGGGCCAACGCGAGCGCAGTCTGGAACGCTTTGAGCGCCTTCTCCTGAAGCGGGAAAGCCTGCTCGTCCATGTAACCGCGGTACTCGAACTCCTGGTCTTCGGTCAGCCCCTCCGGCATCGGAAGGTCGTACAGTTGGTCCGAGAACTCCTTGTACATCTGGCCGACCCGGTAGGCGCTCGCGGCGACCCAGCGTGGGCTCTCCATCGAGATCACCTCGGTGTACATCTTCTCAGCTTCCTGCTCGAGTTCACCCTTCTGCAATAGCCGCTTCTTCAGCGTGTTGATCGGGAACTCGAGCTTGACGCCCTTGAACTTCTCGAAGACCCGCTCGGCCTGAAGGAAGCGCGCCTGCGCCGGGTAGTACTTCGTCTTCTTCTTGTCCTCTTCGCCCAGCTTGTTCCACTGGTCGACCACCTTCGTGAAGAGTACGTCGGAGTTCTTCTCCCAGTTCTTCTCCTTCATCTGCGTGACGAGGAGCGCCTTCTCGAGGTTGATCTCGACCTGCTCGGCCGGCTTGACGTCCTTTCGAGCGAGAAACGCATCGAAGCGCTTCATCGCGTCCTTGTGGTCCTTCTTGTCCTTGGCCAGATAAGCCAGGTGCAGGTTGAGGTCACGAACGTTCTCGCGCTCGGGGTACAGCTCCATGTACGACTCGTAGGTCTTGATCGCCTTGTCGTACTCCTGCATCGCCTCGCGGATCACCGCAGCGTTGTAGACGGCATCCGCCGCCTTCTCGTGATCTTTGTACTCGACCTCTTCGCCCTTGGCGTTCGTGTACTTCTCCTCGGAGCCGAGACGCTCGAAGTACGTCGCCGCACGGTCGAAGTCCGCGCGCGACTCGAAGACGGCGCCCATCACGAAGATCGCCTCGGGTGCGTACTGGCTCTTCGGGTACTTCGTGACGACGCGTTCGTAGAGGTCGACCGCCTTGTTGATCTCGTCGGCTGCCTCACGGGCCGCCGCGGCGTTGAAGACCGCACCCGGAGCGTAGTCCGACTCGGGGAACTCGTCGGCGAGCGAGATCCACCGCTCCACCGCCGCGTCCGTGTTCTTCTCTTCCTTCAGGTCGATCGCCGACTCGTTGATCGCGTAGACGATCGCGGCTTCGAGCTTCGGTTTCGGCGTGACGTCGAAGATCTTGTTCTCGAGGAGGTGCCGACCCCATTTCTCGACCTCCGACCAGCGCTGCAGTCGGTAGTTCGATTCGAGCAGAGAGTTACCCGCGAACGACGCGTAGCGATGCTTCGGGGCGTTCTCGATGATCGACTCGTAGCGAGGGACCGCTTTGTCGTACTGGCCGTGGGACTTGTAGACCTCGGCGGCGACGAAGTCGACCGTCGGGGTGACCTGCTCTTTCGGATACATTTCCGAATACTGGTCGGACGCCTTCACGAACCCCTCCTCGTATTTGAGGAGCTCGGTCCGCGGGATCGGCTTGGTCTCGATCGACTCGGGCTGCTGATTGGTCGCCTGTTTGGCGCGCTGCGACTCGTCGTACTTCGCCATCTCGACCAGGATCGAGTCCTGGTGATGCTTCTTCACGAGCTCGTTGTACGCGTTGACGACCGCGTACGCGGAGTCTTTGACGATCGCGTCGACGTCTTCCTTCTTCGCCTCTTTGGGGACCTTCCCCGCTTTGTAGAGGTCGACGACCTTCTGGTACTGCGTCGCGGCCTTCTCGTACTCGTTGAGGTCGAGCAGCAGGATCTCGCCGAGGAAGAAGTTCATGTCGAACGCGGCCACCGTGTTCGGGAACCGCTTGATGTACTCCTCGTAGTAGTGAGCCGCCTTGCGGTAGTCGTCCTTGTTGTCCTGCTTCTGCGCACGTCGGTGGTAGAAGTTGGAGAGGAACGCCAGCGAGGCGTCGGTCAACAACATCGCGTTGTTGATCGCCCGCTCGTCGCCCTTGTTCTTGGTGTACCAGGTGCCGCCCTCGTCGAAGTAGGCCACGAAGCGAGTCATCGACTTCTCGAGCTCGTCGAACTTCGACTCTTCCCGCTTTCGAGCGACGATGATCGATTCGGCCCACTGCGGGACCTTCGGATCGTTCGGCTTCTCGGTGATGAACCACTGGAAGATGTCGACGGCGAGGTCGTCCTTACCCTGCGCTTCGTAGAGCCCGGCGAGCTGACCGATCTTCTTGTACATGAACTCGGCGTCGCGCTTCTTCTTCAGATACTCGCGCGCCTCGATCCAGCCTCCGTCGATCTCGGCGTACGCGACGATCAGGTCGTTGATCGCCTGATTCTGGAAGCCGAGTTTCTCTTCGGAACGCTCCACGACCGCTTTGAAGGTCTTGACCGATTTTCGGTACTCCTGCTGGTTGTAGTAGACCCAGCCGAGCTTGTAGAGCGAGTAGTCCCACAGCGGGTAGCTCTTGTACTTGAGCACCTTCGCGTAGTTGTCCTTCGCGGCCCCGAGCAGCTCCTTCTTGAAGAAGTACTCGCCGAGGGCGAGGTGGGTGTCGGGGATGTACTTGGAGTTCGGGTAGTTCGCGACGAGCTTCTGCAGATACGTCACCGCCGCGGCGCCCTCGCCTGCTTCGATCAGTCCCTTGCCGAGCCGATAGAAGACCTCGTCGAGGCGCTCGTAGCCCGGGTGCTGGCCCGCGATGTCCTTGTAGAGTTCCTGTGCTTCGCCGTAGTCGGCGACGGGCTCCTGGCAGGAACCTTCGTCGACCGTCCCCTTCATCGAGGCGTCGAGGCACTGGTTGAACTTGGCGCGCTCCCGCAGGTACTCCCAGTTACGAAGCTCCCACAGCAGCTCCGCCTTCTGGAACATCAGGTCGGGCATCTGGTCGCTGCCGGGGTCGTCGGCGATCAGCTTGTCGAGCTTCGCGATGATCTCGCGGTTCTTCGACTCGAGCTGACGCTTGAGCCGATCGATCTCCTCGGGGCTGCGCTCCTCCGCCTCGACGTCCGCAGCCGTGACGGACGGACCGTCGGGCTGTGCCGCGTCGGCGCTCCCTTTCTTCTTGTCCAAGCGCTTCGAGCGCTCTTCGGAGCGCTCGAGGGCTTCTTCCTGTGCTTTCTTATCGACACTCTTCTTGACCTTCACCTTCGACACGTCCTGCGCGAAGGCTGGCTGGACGGATCCAGCCGAGATCAAGAGGGAGGCCGCGAGAATCGCGACGTTGATGCGTTTCTTCATTGTTCGACACACTCCGTGCGGAGGCTGCTGCGGTAGTTGGGCACTTCGTCGACCCAGTACTCACCCTCGAATTCCCAGCGCTGCCAGTCGTCCGCGACGAGGACGAACGTCGTCCCCGCATCGGCCGAAGGCGGCTCCCAGTTCGGGTTCCGCAACCGTTGTTCCAGCTGCTGTTTCTCTTCACTGTCGATGTCGATCGACAGACGCGTGGATTTCAATTCCCAGTCTTGAAGCTCTTTGTCGATCGACTTGAGCTTCTGGTTCACGAGAATCCCACCCTCGACGACTTTGGTGCTGAGCTGATCGTTCACCCGATCCAGGACCGACTGGCCGAATTCGCCCAGCGCACCGATGTTCTGCTGAAGAGCGTCGCGCTCCGCGCGAAGGTTCTTCACCACGTTGTAGATGTTGTAGAATTCCAGATCGTCGAGGACGGCGTTGCCGAACAGCGCCGGGAGCCCCTGATCGGTCTCCTTGTCGCCGCGGAAAGCCGTCATCGCGTTCCAGTAGTCCGCCGGCTCCTTCGTCTCCTCGAGGAACTTCTGCAGGCGCGGGCGCTTGTCGAGGTAGCGTTCCTGGAACTCCGCCATCGCGACCTGTGCCTTGTCGAACTTGCAAAGGTTCACGTAGACGGTCGCTTCCAGGACGTAGAGGTCGGGGAAGTACCACTTTTGGAAGTACGGGCTGTGCAGCGTATGGAAGATCCCCAGCGCGCGCTGGTGGTCGTTCTTCACGAAGTACGTCCACGCCTGCTCGAACGTCGCCTCGGCGTTACGGCCCGAGTCGCGCGGGATCTTCTGGTAGTAGTAGAGCGCCACGTCGTAGAGCCCGACCTCGTACCAGGTACGCGCGAGCGCCAGATACCCCAGCTGCAAGATCTCCGCGTTACCGCCCGGCTCCGCCTCGCCCGCGATGATCGCGTTCTGGAAGTTCTTGAGCGCGCCCGCCGTGTCGTTGACCTCCGGATCGAGCCGCGCGACGCCCATCACGTAGAGCGCTTCGGGGTAGTCCGCCGCCCCCTTCGAGACTTGCTGCAGGTACTGAATGGCGAGGTCCGACTTCTTGTAGTCGAAGAAGAACTTGCCCATGTAGTAGTTGAAACGGTCCTGGAACTCCTTGTTCAGGTCCGTCACCACCACCTTGGTGAGCTCTTCGAGCACCGGGGGACGGTAGCCGATCTCACGCGTCAGGACTTCGAGCATCTCGAAGGCCTCTTTGAAGTGCGGTCGGTCGGCGCCGGCGAGGAGCACCTCGAGCAGCGGCGTCGACGCACCGGAGAGAATGCCCTCCTGGTAGAGCGCCTTGGCGAGGCCGAACTTCGCCTCGTACCAGTCTTCGCTCCCTTCCTGCGGCTGCAACTCGATGAACTCCAGGTACTTGCGGGCCGCCTCCATGTTGTTCCCGCCGTCGACGAGCTGGGCATACTCGGGAAGCTTTCGCGACAGGCCCTTGAGCTTGCCGGAGCGGAACTCTTCCTGCTTCTGCTGCTGGTTGAGTTCCTTGGCCTTTTCGATGATCTCCTGCTCGCGAGCCTTCTCTGCGGCCTCGCGCTCTTTCTTCTCCTCCTCGGTTTCACCCGAAGCAGGCGCCGGAGCGGGCTCCGGTGTTCCGTCGGAAGGAGGTGCAGGGGCACCGCCCGTCGTCCCTTTGGGCGCGGCAGCGGCCCCTTTGACGTGGCCGGTCGACTTGAGGTGAGCGATGACGTCGTCGCTCACGCCCTGAAGTCGAAGCTCGCCGAGCTCTTCTTTCGACAGCATCAGTTCGCCTTCCTTCGAGCTGTCGATGGCGGCGATGATCGCGTTGTCGTCGAGACCGAGCTTCGCCATCTGGACGAGCTGGTCCTTGTCGATGGCGAACGCTTCGAGCGCGGGCACACAGACGAACGACGCGACCATGAGGCCGGTCATCATCCGCTTTCCAAATTGTCGAAATGCCATTTTCAAATTTCCTTCCGCGTAACGACCGAGCATTCTAGCAAGTCGCCATCCCGTGTAAAATCGGGCCCTCGGCGTCGCTTCCATGTTGGAAAGAACTCCCGTGTCGGGAGCTCAGAACAAAAACGTGACGCCCAGCAAAAATTCCGAGGGGACCTGTAGCCGCTTGAAATAGCTGGGATCGTCTGCTGCCGCCGTGTCGTCACCGATCTCGTAACCCTCGCGCGCCGAGGGCGTGTCCGCTCCCCGGTACACGTAACCCCGCCCGTCCAGGCGCAGCACCACGTGGTTGCTCAGGTAGAAATGGACACCGCCGCCGAACACAAGTTCCGGCTCGATCACCGTCGAGGCCGCCGTGCGTTCGTAATCGGGACGCAGCACACTCACCGCGCCGCCGCCCAGCGACAGATTCATGTCGAAATGCGACAGCTTGTTCTTGGTGAAAGCCCACTTCCCGTACAGCGGGCTCCAGACCAGCAACGCGTTCGCCCGCCAGAGGAACCGATCTTCGAGATCGGTGTCAGCGTCGAACCCACCCTCGAGCTGGGCTGCGAAGAAGTCGTGAATCTCGGTCGGGTTGGTGAGCGGTCCGGGGCTCGAAGCGCTGCCCATCCACTGCCCGCCGAGCTCCAGCCCGACGTGGTCCGTGAAGAAGTAGGTCAGTCGCCCCCCCACGGGGATGTACCACCAGAACGGCTCGCTCGAGAAAAGTCCGCCGTACAGACCGATGCCGAACCGTCCGTCACGCTTGTAGAGCTTGTTCTGCAGCGTCGGGAGGTCTCGATCCGTGGTCCAGTAGTTGTCGAGTTGATCGGCGAGCGGATCATTCTTGTCCTGCGCGGCCGCCGGGCTGCTCGTCGCGAGCAGCCCCACCGCCACCATCGCCATCCAGAAGATTTTCGAACGTTGGTGCATTGGTCGCGATCCTAGAAGAAGTAGCCAAGGCCTACGGAAACTTCGGAGGGGTTGGCGACACCACCGATGCCGGCCACTTTCTCGAAGATGAACTGACGGAAGTCTGCTCGCAGCGTGAACGAGTCCCCGAGGAAGAACGCCATCCCGGCCCCGAGGGCGCCCTCGGGCTTGATCTCTCGCTCGGCGGGGGCGTTGAACTGCGTCTGCGTCTCTTTGACCACGACCCCCGCTCCCGCGAACAGGAAGATGTCGAAGTAGTTCAGCGCGTTGTCGTAGAACGACGTCTTCCCGTAGAAGGGGCTCCAGACGATCCCGAAGTTCGAGTGCGACACCTGGGTGTCACCGATCAGCACGCGCTGCGCCGAGACCCCCCCCGACTCCGTGATCAGGGGCTCGAGGTTCGTCCTCGCCTTGAACGCGTAAGAGCCCGCGAGCTCCAACCCGATGTTCTCGAGGATGAAGTAGTTGAGCCGGACCCCGACGGGGAAATACTGCTCGAAGATGTTGTTCGGGATCAGGCCACCGTAGACCGTGATCCCGAACCGTCGCTCCTTCAGAAACGCTCGGGGCTGGTAAGCGTAGATGTCACGCATCTTCGACCAATAGAGCGGGTCGTCGGGGTCGAGCGCCTCTTCGACGGGCTGTTCGGAAGCAGCCTTGGCGTCGGCTGCAGCTTGCTGCGCATCGGCCGCGACTTCGGATGCGGGCGCATCGGCTTCAGGCGGAGCATCTTCCACCGCATCGGCGATCGCGTCGTCGACGGCGTCCTCACCCGTGTCGGCGGCCTGCTCGGCAGCCTCACCCGCCTCGTCGGCCGGCTCCTGTGCCCACGCCGTGCCCGCGAAAGTGGCGGCGGCAGCGACGATCCATACGGAAACTACTCTCTTCATCGTCGTCTCCTCCGCCTCAGTTGAACAACACGCCGCGGCTGTCGCGGGCGTCGTCGGTAATCGCAGACTCTCCCTGCTGGGAGAAGTCGATGGTCTTGGTCGTACCGCTCACGCTGACCGACATCGTCGTCTGCAAGAGATACGCTTCGCCGTCGGGGACCGAGCCGTTCGCCAGGTCGGCGACCGTCACTTCGGCCTTCCACAACCCGTCGAGGGTGAACGGCAGCCACTCGAAGCGCTGCCGCAGCCCTTGCGGGTCCCGCAGGTAGATGTACCCGCCGTCGGTCGCACACGCGATGCGCGCGTACTCTTCGATCGGGCCGAGTCGACCGTCGTTCGGGTCACGGGTCGGGACGCAATACGTATCGCCGTTCGAAGTGATCTCGACCGAACTTCCGAGCGACGTCGAGTACGCGTCGGGCTCCCGGCAGGTCTCGAAGTTTCGGCACTCCGCATCGTCCGAGCAGGTCTCTGCCATGCTCTTTCGCCAGTAGTCCGGGTCGTCGCGGTGCACGGGGGTCCCTGCCTGGGTCGTCGGCTCCTGCGCGGCATCGAGGTGGACGATGAAGATGCGCACGCCGAGTTCGGTCGCGCGCTCCGTCACCGCCGATTCCGTGAACGCGGGGAGGTTGAGGTCGTCGGGGCCGTCGACGAACACCACCAGCGTCTTCTCGTGCGACGTGAACTCCGAGGAGGAGAACCCTTCGTCGAGAACCTTCAACATCGCCTGGTAGACGTTCGCGCGCGTCCCTTCGATTCGGCTGAACTGCTGGACGGCGGTCTCGGCCGTGGAGGCCTCTGTCGCCCAGACCGTGTCGCCCGGTGCCGCCTCGTTGACCAGCGAGATGACCTCGTCTTCGGTCTGACCCTTGAACTCCCAGAGCCCGATGCGGGTCGTGCGGTTCTCGTTGCGAGCGAACTCCGCGGCCTGCTTGTACTTGTTGAGCATCACCTGAAGCGCTGCGCGGCGCGCATTCGAAATGTCGCTCGCGCGCGCTCGGATCGGACCGCTGTCGGGCTGGCCGTCCGCGAGCCCGTCGCCGGTGGTGTCGATGTAGTAGCTGCCGACATCCGACGGCAGCCAGCCTCCCAGCGATCCGGCGTTCTCGAACAGAACCCCGAAGAGCTGCGGGCTGTCGACGTCCGCTTCGAACTGAGGATTTTCCGAGATCGTGACGCTCGTCTGCGTCAGACAACGGTCACCGACCCCCGTGAGCCCGGGCGCCGTCGAACACGTCATCGCACCGATGTCGCACGAATCCGATTCGCACTCGTTGTCAGGCGTCTCGAACAGCGCTTCGTTGTTGAACTCGAACTGGTCGCGGGCGAGGGAGCTGAACGCCTGTTTGTTGACCGTCTGCCCCGGCCGGATCGGCGTGTCGTCGTCGGCGAGCATCACGAATCGCATCGTCGCACGACCGTCGGTGATGCCGGCGCAGGAGTCGCCGGTCGCGGTGAACCCCGACGACCGAACGTTGGCGAACTGCCGATTCTGAAAACTGATCAGGGCGACCGTGTCGCACGCTGCCAGGCCCCACAAAGATACACATGCAAGCCCAGCACTGAGCCACCGGGACTGCCGCCGTCGAACAGGTTTCATCGGCTATTCCTCGAATCCGTCTCGTTTACCTCTAAGGCGCTCGCGGCCGCAAAAATCCACAATTTCACGGAGCGACGGGCGCAAAGTTCTACCCGATGGAAATGGGCTTTGCAACGAAGGACCAATGCTGGAGATCTCGGATCGCGGGCCCGGCGGGACGCCCGCGCGACCCTCCCGTGCCCCCCTCCCCGCCCACGGTCTCGCACGCCACGGTCGGGCCCGCGTCGCTTCCCGCCTCGTCGGCGATGGACTATGGTCTGTCGTGTGGTAGACGCGATACCGACGACGATTGCTGTCGATGCAGCGGGAGGCTACGGCGGCCCCGAGCCGGTCGTACGCGCCGTCGCGCGCATGAGCCTGCAGTCCAAGGCGCGCACGCGCGACGCCTACTTCACCCTCGTCGGGGACGAGACTGCGATCTCCCAGCTCCTCCTGCAGACGCGCCACAACCCCGAGCGCATCTCCGTCGCCGATGCCCGCACCGTCGTGCCGCTCGAGGAACCGCCCCACCGCGGCCTCGAATCGAACCCCGGCTCGTCGATCGAACGCGCGTGCGAGCTCGTCGCCTCGGGGGAAGCCCAGGCGGTGGTCACGACCGGCAATCCCGGCGCTGCGGTCCTCAGCGCCTTTCGGCAGTTCGACATGATCCCGGGGATCGAGCGGGCAGCCCTGGGCACCGTGTTCCCCACCCCACTGCCCGAAGACGAGTCGCGCTTCAGCCTCATTCTCGACGTCGGTGCCACCGTGCACGCCACCGCCGACGACCTCGTCAAGTTTGCGCACATGGGGGCCGCCTACGCCCGCATGGTCACCGGCAAGGAGTGCCCTCGCGTCGCCCTGCTGTCGATGACCCGCGAGCCGAACGTGGGCCCCCCCGAAGTGGTCGCCGCCCACGAGCGACTGGTCGGTTCGAAAAGCTTCGAATTCGTCGGCAACATCGAAGGCCATCGCCTGCCGCGCGGCGAAGTCGACGTCGTCGTGTGCGAAGGGTTCGTCGGGGACATCGTCATCAAGGTCCTCGAAGGCTTCGCCGACACCGCTTTCGACATCGCCGAGAACGCCTACCGGCGCCGCTTCACCTACCGGGTGGGGCTGCGCCTGCTGTCACAGGGGCTCGAGAAAATCAAGACGGCGGTCGACTTCGAAGAGTACGGGGGAGCCCCCCTCCTCGGGATCGACGAGGTCCTGATCGTCGCCGACCCTCGCTCCGGCACCCGCGCGATCGAGAACGCGATCAAGCTCGCCCTCAAGAGCGTGAAGTCCGAGCTCCCCGTCACCCTCGCCGAAAGCCTCCGATGAGTGAGACCACCCGTCACATCTTTCGCTGGGACCTCGACAAAACCTACCTTCGAACCGACTTCGACTCGGTCCGCGACCTGATCCGTACGGCGCTTCAGAAGCCCGAGGACAAGACCAACGTCCCCGGCGCGGTCTCGCTGCTGCGCGAACTCACCCGCGAGTCCGAGCACGGGCGCGCGCTCGTGACCTTCGTCTCCGGCAGCCCCACCCAGATGCGGGACGTCTTGATGCGAAAGTTCGAGCTCGACGGCATCACGCCCGACGTCCTGATGCTGAAGCCGACGCTCGAAAACATCCTGAAGGGCCGATTTCGAGCGGTCCGCGGGCAGGTCGGGTACAAGCTGCAATCGCTGCTGCAGATCCGACACGACGGCCCCCCCGCTCCCGAAACCCTCTTCGGGGACGACGCAGAACAAGATGCGTTCATCTACTCGATCTACGCCGACCTGGTCGCCGGAAACCTCGAACCTGCCCAGCTCCGCGAGATCCTCGTCGCCGCGGAAGTCTACGCATCGCCGATGGCGAAGATCCTCGAACTCGCCGATCAAACCCGACGTTCCGACGACGTGCGACGCATCTTCATCAACCTCGACCGGCGCTCCGCCCCGGGCCGCTTTCTCCCCTTCGGCCCCCGCGTCGTCCCGATCGTGAACTACTTTCAGGCCGCCATCGTCCTGTGGTCCGACCGCGTCCTCACCACCAGCGGGCTCTTGCGCGTCGCCGCGGGAATGCTCGACCGCGACCAGTACGGCCTCATCGAGCTCGGCAACAGCTTCCAGGACATCCTGCGCCGCCGCGTGGTCGGAACCGACGAGCTCGACCGTCTACAGGACGACGTCGCCACCGCCTCCACCGATCTCCCCCCCGACTTCGCCGAACGACTCGTCAGCCGCGTCCGCGCCCTCGCCCCCCGCGCCGAACCGACCCCCATCAATCACGAACAATCGGTCCCCGACTACCTCGAAATCCTCGCCTCCGACCACGGCGTCAAAAGCGCCGTCACCGAACAACGAAAACCGTTGTTCTCGTAGCGCGCGTAGCGCGCTACGAGAACGGGGGACCGCGCTACGCGCGGTGGGGGACCGGCCTTCGGCCGGTG
>CAYPJU010000006.1:110427-141688 GCA_964411125.1 uncultured Bradymonadales bacterium
CGCGCGGTGGGGGACCGGCCTTCGGCCGGTGTTCTTGGTGCGCAGGTCGTTGTTGATGCGCGAGTGAAGGTGGTTGGTCAGACTCTCGACCGCACACCACAAGCCCGTCACGCTACAGACCCCACCGCGCGTAGCGCGGTCCAACACCGAGCGAAGCGAGGTCCACCACCGCGCGTAGCGCGGTCCACCACCGGCCGAAGGCCGGTCCAACACCGCGCGTAGCGCGGTCCCCCATCACCCAACGTGTGGTTCTGACGAGCTCCGCTCGTCAGAACCACACATGGGTGATCAAGAGGAATTCGTTGACGGAGGCGTCGAAGAGGCGTTCGAGGGGGTGTTCGGCGCTGTAGTTGAGGCGGTACATCGCCTCGAGGTGGACGTAGGTATAGGGGTGGATGTCGACGCCGAGGGTGATGCGGTGCTTGTGGTCTTCGATGTAACGGATGTTGGCGTCGGCGTAGTCGTATTGAAGGCGACCGTAGATTCCCTGGTAGACGTTGTAGACGAAGCGGTGGAAGGCGACGAGCGAGTTCTCCGAGTCTGACTCGAGCCCTGGGAAGCTCGTGTTCCGCACGTCGATCTCGCCGTAGTATCCCAATGGGTTGTAGTTGATCGCCCAGTTGAGCCCCGCGGTCAGAAGGCGCGGCCCGTCGTCTCCAGGGCCATCCATGAGCGGAGCCCCCTCGAGATCGGCTACGTGGGCGCTCGCGCCGACCTGCCAACCCAGGTCGCGCCAACCGACGTTGAAGGTGGAGCCGACACCGCGCGGCAGGCGTTCGCCAGGCCACTCGGCGAGCCCCTGGAAGTACGCGGATACGTCGGCGTAGAAGTAGTTGGGGTTCACCCCGAAGTCCGCGCCGAACGTCTGAAAGTACTGATCGAAACCAAGGTCGGCTCGCGTGAATGCCGTATGGTCACTCGTCCGCCAGCCGTAGCGCGGGATGATGCGGCCGACCCGGAACCACATCCCGTAGACCGGAAGGCGATACTTCAGGAAGAGCTCGCGGATCGTGAAGTAGTCTTTGGCCTCCGTCCCTTCCGCACCGTAGACTTCGGTGTTCTTGTAGCCCTGAAGCCCACCCGATACGTACAGCATCAGGTCTTTGACGGACTCGTTGAGCAGATAGACGTCACCCTGCATGGGAAAGACGGAAAACTCCCCGTCGGCCTCACGGTAGCTCTGCCCGAGGAGCGCCCCGCGGAAATCACCACCGACCCGCCATTTGGGGTGCGGGGTGATGTTGCCGTAGCGATCTTCCACCTCGGTGTGGGGCGTCTTGCCGGGCCACCATCCCTTGAAACCCACCCCCAGTTCGTACTCCCCCTTCTTGGGGAAGCCTTTCGGGAGGTTGCGCTCGGGATCGGCAAACGAGGACGGGCGAGTGCCGAAGAGAGGGAGGACCTCTTTACCGTAGTAGAGGCCGTCGGCGAGGCGCAGACCACCGCCGGCCGAGGAAACGTGGCAGCCGACGCAGTCGAGCGTGCAACGGCGTGCGGAGAAATCGGGGTTCGCCCAGCCGAGCGGCTCCACGTGGCACGTGTCGCAACTGCTGGCGCTCGTGACCGAGTAGATCGGCAGCGCGAGGGCGGGCTCGGCCCCCAACGCAGTAAGGCAGAGCAATGCCGCGATGATGGAGAGGCAGCGTTGGAACATCGTCATTGCATGAATCCAGGAGCACCATCGTCGATCCAGGCTCCCACCTGGATGTACTCGGGGAGCCGCTGCCCGCCTTGAGGCATGAGCACGGAAGGTTCTGTCGAGGAGAGCCTTCGGTACAGCTCACTCTCCACTTTGTTCCCCGGAACGATGTAATCCATCCCGTTGCGAGCCGTTCCCCCCAGCGAGTCCGCGATCTCGGCGTCGGTCATCGACGCGTCGATCCGAGGATCTTGTGCCTCGGCGTGACAGTTGCCGCACGTGGAGGTGCGCAGGAGCTCTGCCGTGTCGGCGAACGTCCAGTCCCCCGCCCCGCCTCCGGTGTCCGTCCCCAAGTCCGGCATCATCGTGCCGAGGTCCATCCCCATGTCGGGAACACCGTTGTTCGTGGGCATCATCGTGTTGTTGGCTGGAGGCGACGTCCCGTCGCAGTTGGCGCCCTGGTCGATCCATCGGGTCAGGATCTCGATGTCGTCGGGGGTCGGCTGCTGCGGATAGGTCGCGGGGGGCATCGGACCTCCGAGCTCGTCGATGGTCCGGATCTGGATGCGAAGAGCCTGCGCACTGGCGCCGGGCAGTCCTCCGATCGTCTCGCAGACGTCGAGCCGCAAGGTCGCCGGAGCGCTCATCGTCGGTGGCACCGAGTGACACTCGGTGCAGAGCCGATCGAGGATCGGCTTCACGTCCGCCGTGAACGTCGGGGTCTCCGGCAACTCCTGCGTAATGGGCGGTTCTTCACTTCCGAGACCAGGACACCCCCACAGGATGACGGCGGTCAGCAGAACCAGTGTGCGCGAGTACGACATGGCATCACTTCCGTCAGTCAGCTCGACGTTCGACAGCCGCGCGAGCGACAGGAACCTTAACAGAGTGCCCGATGCCTACAAAGAAGCTTCGGTTTCAACCGAACCGCCCTGAGAAATCCTCCAAGATCTTCCGGTACGGCTCGAGCTTCGAGTCTGCGTTCAACTCGGCGCGCAGTTCGTCGAAAGGGTCTCCGACCGTCGACGTCTCCCTCGCGATCAGAGCGAGCTGCAGCCGCACCAGAAACGCCGCTTTGGGACGGTCGAGCTCTCGCCAGATCGCCAGCGCCCGTTCTTTCGCCTCCACGCTCTCGTCGAGCCTTCGCGCAAATCGCAGGTACTCCGACCAACGCTGCAGCGCCCGCCCCAGGTCGGCCCGAGAGAGATCGTCGTCGGCCAGCCCCGCTTCGGCCGCCACCACGTCGGCCCGAGCGCGCTCCAACAGCTCCTCCCCTCGCGCGGGATCCGCGAACACTTCCACCCCGTCGTTTCGAACTTTCGAATGCATCATCCGAGCACCGCAAAAGTCTCCTCGAACACCTCGAACTCGAGCTCGATCTCCTCGAGCGCCGATTCGATCGCCGCTTCGCGCCACGCCTCCTCGGACGGCTTCGCCCGCAGCGCCACGACGCGTCGCCGCAGGCCTTCCATCCTGGTCGCGAGTGCGCGAATCTGGGCGCGGAACGGTTCGCGCGAGGCCTCCATCTCCTCGGTCGTCCGCAACTGCTCCGTCAGGATCGCCACGGTCTGCGCGGCTCGCTCCGACGGATCACTGCGGGCCTCCTCGATCTCCTGGCGAATCAGCTCCGGCGGGTTTCGCGCGATGTAGTCGTCGAGTCGGGCGTACCGCGAGGCGAGCCCCAACACGTCGTCCATCAGCTCGGCCAGCGCGGTCCGCGTACGCTCGAGGGTCGGCCCGTATTCGGGCGCGTGAATTCGAAACTGCTGGTTCAGCGCGTAGAACTCCATGAGGCAGACGGTGACCTGTTCTCGGACCTGTTTGTCGCCGAGCTTTCCGAGGGTATCGGCGGCTCGGGTGGACGTCTCGCGGTCGAACCCGGTGAAGCCCGCGAGGAGCGCAGACGCGTCGAGGTGGTATCGATCCCGATACCACTGCAGCTCGCGCCAGAAGATCACCGCGGCGCCGAGCGCGCCGACGACGAGCAAGATCCAGGAAAACCAGATTCCCCCGACCAGGGCGACCGCCGCGAGCGCGACGATACTCGCGAGTTTGGCGGGATGGCGGACCAACGATTCCACGCCCTCCCGCAACCATGGAACGGACGGATCGTCGACCGCGAAGGAACGGCTGGGGACCCCGATCTCGCCGAGCCGGCTCACCAGCGCCGCGACCTGATCGCGGTAGGCGGTAAAGTTCACGACGACGGGGGGATCTTCGAAGAGCCGGTCGACCTCTGCGGGGTCGAGCCCGATCCCCGCCGAAGCGAGCAACTCTACGGCGGTCGCGCGGCCATGCGCCGATTCGGGCTCCTCGATCACCAGCGCCCAGTTCGCCAGCGGATGACGGCTGCGCGGCTCCCCGCCGCACCGTACACAAAACACGAAGTCGGGCGGGACCGGGTTGCCGCAGTCGCGGCAATGCAGGAAAAAGCCGAAACCGACCGGACCACGGTTTCGCTTCCGCTTCCGGCTCCAGTCGAGCTCGGCAGACATACGCCGCTCCCCCTGCGCGAGGCCCTCCTCCAGTTGGTAGGTCTCCGGGTCGAGGAACTCCCACCACTTCCCGCCGTCGGTGAGCAGCCGCTTTTCGAAATCGTCCTCCGCCATGTCGCGATTCTACACCGGAGGAAGGGCCACAAGAAAAGACAAACCCGACGAGAAGATCTCGTCGGGTTTGTCGGGGTGGGTTGGGGCAGAATTGAACTGCCGACACCGGCCTTTTCAGGGCCGTGCTCTACCGACTGAGCTACCAACCCGCAGATGCTCTTCCGAGCGGGCGCCGCTTATAAGGCGATTCTGCGAGAGGTGTCAAGCAACCTCTGACCAAAAATTGTTCCCGCCAACGCTACGGGTACGTGCCCGGGCACGAGCACGCGCGTGGCTTTGCGCCGCAGAAGATTTTTCGTATCGTCCCGCCTTCAAGGAGAACCCACCATGACGATCCGCTATTCGATCCTGACCGCATCCCTCGTCTGCTCTTTCGTCGCATGTGGCGGAGCGCAGAAGCCGAAGGACGCGCACCCCACAGACGACCGCACCACGGCTTCGAGAGGTACCGACACGATGCAGACGACACGCGACGACATCGTCGACACGATCCACGGCGTCGAGGTCGCCGACCCGTACCGGTGGCTCGAGGACGTCGATGCGCCCGAAGTCCAGACCTGGATGGACGCTCAGGACTCCGCGACCCGAGCCTACCTCGCCGATCTTCCCGGCCGCGAGGCGCTCGCGAAGCGATTCTCGGAGCTCTACTACGTCGACTCCATCTCGGCCCCGCGGCGACGCGGAACGCGTTTCTTCTACACCCGCCGGCATGCCGACAAAGAAAAGGCGGTCCACTACTGGCGAGAAGGAGAGACGGGCGAGGAACAGGTTCTCCTCGACCCCAACGCGATGTCCGAAGACGGTACGATCTCCGTCGGTGTCGTCGTCCCGTCCTGGGACGGAAAGCAGGTCGCGTACACGCTCAAGGAGAACAACGCCGACGAGGCCACGCTCTATCTGCGTGACGTGAAGACCGGGAAGGTCTCCGACGTCGACGTCATCCCCGGGGCGAAGTACGCGCACCCGTCCTGGACGCCCGACGGCAAGGGATTCTACTACACCTGGCTCCCCGTCGACCCCGAAATCCCGGTCGCCGACCGCCCCGGCTACGCCCAAGTCAGGTTCCACGAGGTCGGCACCGACCCCGCCGACGATCCTGTCGTCTACCCCGCGACGAACGACCCCGAAAAGTTCGTCGGGACCGACCTCTCCCGCGACGGCAAGCACCTGTTCACCTACATCTGGCACGGGTGGAACGCGACCGACATCTACTACCGACGCGCCGATCGTCCCGGCGACGACTGGACCCCGATCGTCGAGGGCAAGCCATTCCAGTACTCTATCGATGCCTGGAAAGATCGCTTCTACATCACGACCAACGAAGGTGCCTCGCGCTATCGCGTGTTGACCACACCCGCGGCGAGGCCTGCGCAGGCCAACTGGAAAGAGATCATCGGCGAGTTCGAAGACGGTAGCGTCATCGACGCCGTTCAGGTCGTCGGTGAACGCCTCGTCCTCACGCTGATGAAAGACGTTCACTCCGACCTCAGGATCTACGGTCTCGACGGCAAACTGCAGCGCGACATCGAACTCCCGGGGATCGGAGCTTCGATGGGGATGACGGGGAACCCCGACGACGACGTCGCCTACTTCAGCTTCCAGTCGTTCACGATCCCGACCCGGATCTACCGCACCGAGATTTCCACCGGAAAAACCAAAGAGTGGGCCCGCGTCGACGTTCCGATCGACCCGGAACCCTACAAGGTCGACCAGGTCTGGTTCGAGTCGAAAGACGGCACCCGAGTGCCGATGTTCGTCGTGACGCGGAAGGACATCGAGCTCGATGGTTCCACCCCCTTCCTCCTCTACGGGTACGGCGGCTTCAACGTGAACATGCGCCCCTACTTTCGCGGCAGCATCTACCCGTGGCTCGAGGCAGGGGGTGGGTACGCAGTCCCGAACCTCCGCGGCGGAGGCGAGTTCGGCGAGGACTGGCACAAAGCGGGGATGCTCCACCAGAAGCAGAACGTCTTCGACGACTTCATCGCCGCCGCCGAGTTTCTCGTGGAGCAGGGCTACACTTCGCCCGACAAGCTCGGAATCAAGGGGGGGTCGAACGGCGGGCTCCTCGTCGGAGCGGCGATGACCCAGCGGCCCGACCTGTACGGCGCGGTCATCTGCAGCGTGCCACTGCTCGACATGGTTCGATACCACCTCTTCGGGAGCGGAAAGACCTGGATCAGCGAGTACGGCTCCGCCGACGACCCCGAGGAGTTCCAGACGCTCTACGCCTACTCCCCCTATCACCGCGTCACCGAAGCGAAGTACCCGGCCCTGCTGATGATGGCGGCCGACAGCGACGACCGCGTCGACCCGATGCACGCTCGGAAATTCGTCGCCGCCGTGCAGCACGCCAACCAGTCCGACGAGCCGATCCTCCTACGTGTCGAACGGAACGCGGGGCACGGAGGCGCCGACCTGATCCGTCAATACGTGGAAGAGGATACCGACGAGACCTCGTTCCTGATGCACGAGCTCGGGCTGCAGCCCCCGACCGGCACAGTCGCGAACGCCGGCGACTGACCGCCGGCGGCGCAGTTGTTTTGCGCGGTCGAGGGACGATTTCTGTGGAATTTCGGTGCGAAAAACCTACGCTGACTCCGTACATAGCGGAGATGGTGCTCCGCTCGGGAAGTCGCAATGAAAAGAATCGTTCTCCTCGCGCTCGTTCTCGTCGCCGTGATGCTCACGGCCTGTGCCACCCCCAAAAGAGAGAAAGCGAAGCTCGGCAGTGACGCCGAACCGAGCCCGCTTCCCGAGCAGCGCGCGCAGGCGAGCTCGACCTCGACCTCGAACGCTCCCGCGCAACCCGCCGAGAAAGAGGTCCAGCTGGGCCTCGACGGCAGCTCGAGCGGCGTCGTCGTCGAAGGCAACCTCTCCGAAGAAGAAGAGGAGGCCGCTCTCAGCGAAGCCGAGGAAGCTCCCGAAGAAGACACCGCGGCGCCGGAAGTCGAGGATCTGAGCGAGGAAGAGACCGACGACGCTCAGGACTGATCCCCCCGCCCGGGGCGTCGATAGGTGGGCGGAGCCCCAGTCGAATCGGGCGCACAGGCATGTCGCATCCGCGTCGAAGAGCATCCCACTTCGGCTCTCTGCCTCCCATGTCGATCGGTCTACCCGCGGGTTCGAAGCTCTCGATCCGGCGCTCCACCGCGTCGCGCGGTAGTCCCGGCCCTTTTGCCACTCACTACTTTCAAAAATTCTTGAAAGAAAGTATAGCGTAGGCGTGTTGAACCCTCGACGGCCTGACGGAGCAGTGTGATGGCAAAGTTCGCGACCGACATCGACAACCGTTTCGACGCCGCATTTCCCTGCGTCGGACGCAAGGCGGGCGAAGAAACTCGGACGGTTTCGATCGGCGACGCCACCTTCGGCGGGGATCGGTTCGTCGTCATCGCTGGTCCGTGCGCCGTGGAGTCGGCCGAGCAGATCGAGCTCGCCGCGCAGAGCGTCGTCGATGCGGGCGGCGCCGTGCTGCGGGGCGGAGCGTTCAAGCCACGGACTAGCCCCTACTCTTTTCAAGGTCTGGGGCTCGAAGGGGTCGAGCTCTTGCGCCGAGCATCGCTCCGCGCCGGCGTCCCCTTCGTAACCGAGGTGCTCTCCCCCGACGACGTCGAGGCGATGGCGCCGCGGGTCGACGCGTTCCAGGTAGGGACGCGCAACATGCAGAATTTCGCACTGCTGGCAGCCCTCGGCGCGCAAGACAAGCCAGTGCTTCTGAAGCGGGGCTTCGGCGCGACGCTGCACGAATGGCTTCACGCCGCCGAACACATCGCGAGCGCGGGCAACGAATCGATCATCCTCTGCGAGCGGGGGATTCGCTCTTTCGGCGACGAGACTCGCTTCGTACTCGACATCGGCGGTGCGCTCTGGGCGCAGCGTCGCTCCAACCTGCCGGTCGTCGTCGACCCGTCGCACGGGACGGGCGACCCGGACCTCGTCGTCCCGCTCGCGCGCGCTGCGGTCGCGGCGGGCCTGGATGGGGTGATGGTGGAGGTACACCCGAGCCCGGAAGCCGCCCTCTCGGACGGCGACCAGGCGCTCACGATGGATCAGTTTCGCAAGATGATGGCGCAGCTCGAGCCGATCGCTGCGGCCGTGGGGAGAGGATTGAACGATGTCTGAAGTGGTTCGAGACATGTTCGCGGACATCGCCGACCGCTACGACACGACGAACACGGTCCTGTCGTTCGGCGTTCACCACCTGTGGCGACGGCGCGCGGTCAAAGAATCGGGGCTCGCCCCCGGCGGTTCGGCGCTCGATTGCGCGACGGGAACGGGCGACCTCGCCATCGCCCTGAAGCGAGCGGTCGGCGCCCAGGGCCGCGTGGTCGGTACGGACTTCTGCGCGGAGATGTTGGCCCACGCGCCGACGAAAGCGGGCCGGGCCGGCCTCGACATCGAATGGGAAGTCGCGGACGCGATGCACTTGCAGTACCCGGCGGATTCGTTCGACGTCGCCTCGATCGCGTTCGGGATTCGAAACGTCGACGACCCGGTGGTGGCGCTGCGTTCGATGGCCCGCTGCGTCCGGCCGGGGGGACGCGTCGTCGTCCTCGAGTTCGGCCAGCCGAATGGCGCGTTCGGCGCGATGTACCGCTGGTACAGCGACAACGTGATCCCTGCGATCGGGGGAGCGATCACGGGCAAGCCCGAAGCGTACAGCTACCTGAACGAGACGAGCTCCGCGTTTCCCGCGGGTGACGACTTCCTCGCGCTGATGGACGAAGCTGGTTCGTTCGCATCGCGGCGCGGTATCCCGATGACGGGCGGCATCTGCTGGCTCTACGTCGGCGAAGTCGCGGGCTGACGTGCGCCGCTGTGGCCGCCGCAGCCAAGCCCCCTTCCCACCTTCGTTTTCCCCATCCTCCGCAGCGCTTGCAGACGGGCGGTGTCTCCGTGGTTCGAGCGAGTTGCTGGTTTGTTTGCGCGGACTGAGGTCGCCACGGTAGAATGGCCGCCGAACCTGAGGCTCGACCGAAGGATTCCGGTCGCGTGGAGGAGCAGTGATGGGGCAATTCTGGCTCGAATTTGACAACCAGGGTAGCCGACAGCGGTTTGACTTCAACCAGATGTCCGTGTCCATCGGGCGCGATCCGTCGTCCGACTTCCACCTCGACCACCCCACCGTCTCGCGCCAGCACGCTCTGATCGTGCAGGGACAGGGGACGCATCAACTCGTCGTCCTCTCGCAGAACGGCCTCACCGCGATCAACGGCCAGAAGGTGGGGGGGACGGTCGACCTTCGCGCGGGTCAGCTCATCCAGCTCGGCGAGCTGCAGTTCGTCTTCCATTCGGCGGCCGGGTTCAGTGACAACGAACCGGCGACCGAACAGGTCGACCTCAACTCGCTGAAAATGTCGAACGAGAGCACGGCTCCCATTCCGGTGGACGGCTCGGTGGCCCATGCGGCGACCGCCGCGCTTCCCCCCGTCTCCGGTGCGCAGCAGTCGAGCGTCGGCTTTGGAGGTCCGAACCAATCGGGCTTCGGTTCGCAGCCCCCGGCTCACCAGTCCGGCTTCGGCTCGCAGCCTCCCGCGCAGCAGTCCGGCTTCGGCTCGCAGCCTCCCGCCCAGCAATCCGGGTTCGGAGCTCAGCAGTCCGGGTTCGGAGCGCAGCCCCCCGCCCAGCAGTCCGGGTTCGGAGCGCAGCCCCCCGCGCAACAGTCCGGTTTCGGGCAACAGGTACCGCAGCAGGGATTCGGCGCGCCCAACGGACAGCAACAGGCTCCGCCGGCCAACGGGGCGGGAAAGCAGAAGAAAGAGGGTTCCGAAGAGTTCAAGATCCCCTCGTGGGACACCATCGCCGCACAGGCGGTGGACGACGAGGGACCTCAGTCCGGCCCGACCGACTTCCAACGCCTTCAGAAGGCACAGAAGAAAGCGATCGCCGGCTCCAAGGGCACGAACCCCGTGGTCCTCGCCGTCGGCATCGCAGGAATCGCGGGGATGGGCTACTTCCTCTTCTTCCACAAGAAGCCGCCCAAGCCGATCACTGCGAAGGAAGAGGTGACCTGCGAACGGTCGATCTGCCCGAAGAAGCCGATCAATTGCGCCGGAAAAGAGGCCTGCATTGCCGGAGCGATCGGGGCCTACAAGGTCGCCGACAAGCTCTACAAAGAGAAGACCGCGAACATCACCAACCTGTTCGAGGCGTATCGTCAGCTCGACAAGGCCGACGTGTACCTTGGCATCGCGGGCCTGTCGGCTCCCCCCGAGGACATGAAGGACTACCAGGAGCGTCTGGTTCAGTACGAGACCGAGCTCGACGAACAGGCGAAGAACTTCCGCCAGCAGGTCCACAAGTACAAACAGCGCAAGAACTACGAGGCGATGGCCAAGGCGATCCTCGATTGGAAGGGCCAGTTCCCCGGCCGAGACAACCGCTGGTGGAACGAAGCGATCGAGGCCGAGCGCGAGATGAAGGACCGCGGGACCTGGCCCCGCAAGTACATGAAGAGGAAGTAGCGTCGGCGCCCGGCTCGTGACCCAGAAACTCTCCCGAAACGCCGCGCTCTACCGCTGGTACGTTGTCTGTCTCAACGGATTTTTCTGGTTCCCCATCTTCTTCCTCTACTTCCTCGAGCGGGTCTCGCTCGCCGAAGCCCTCACTCTCGAATCAATCTACTATGTGACGGTGGTCCTCGCCGAGGTCCCGAGCGGCTGGCTCTCGGACAAGCTCGGCCGTCGTGTCGCGCTACGCGCGGCGATGTGCGCCTTCGTGGCCTCTTACGGCACTTTCGTCTTCGGCACCGAATTCTGGCACCTCGCGACCGCCCAGGTGCTGCTGGCAGCAGGATACGCCTTCAACAGCGGCACCGACACCGCGTTCCACTACGATTCGCTGACCTCGTGCGGGCTGGAGGACCAGTTCGAGCGGCGCGAAGAACGAATCGCACGGCTCAGCTTTCTGGTGGTCGGCGCGAGTGCCGTGGTCGGGGGGTTCGTGGGGGCGATCGAGCTGCGCTGGGCGTACGCGCTTTCGGCCGTGTTCGCCGTCGGCGGACTGGTGATCACCACCGCCTTCGAGCCGACGCCTCCCGCTCGTGACGTCCCGCGGTTCGACCGGCAGGTCGTGGCCTGCGTGAAGTTGCTGCGCAATCCAGCGCTCGCCTGGTTCTTCGGGTTCTCGGTGCTCCTGACCGTGCTGATTCACATCCCCTATCAGCTCTACCAACCCTATATCGACCTCCTCGCTCTCCCGTTCGAGGCCCACGTCGCGACGTCGGTGTGGACGGGCGTTCACGCGGCCGGCGCGATGGTGATCGCTGCGGCGCTCACGACCCAATCGGTGAAGCTGGCCCACCGACTCGGCGTAGCGAATCTGGCGCTTCTGGGCCTCGCGTCGACCGTCGCGATCCTGGCGCTGCTCGGAGCATTTCTGCATCCGCTCGTCGTCCTGGCCCTCTTCTTTCGGTCAGCCCCGCGGGCGCTGACGGCCGCACCAGTCAACGCGTTCATCGTTCCTCGAGTGGGGCGCGAGATGCGGGCGAGCTACCTCTCGCTGCAATCCCTCGCCGGGCGACTCTGCTTCAGTGGATTGCTGCTCGTCCTCGCGCTCTTCGCGACCACCGACGACCCGAGATGGACGGATATCTCGCAGATGTCGTGGATCTCGGCGGCACTCGGGGCGTTTGGAATCGCCCTCCTGTGGGTCACGCGAAGAGCGGTCAGCGATACTTCGCCCTCAGCTCTGCCGCCCGCCCCGAGATGAGCTCGTTCCCATTGCGTCGGTCGAACGCCTCGACGATCGCATCCGCGCGGTGGGAAAACGCCCTGGCGACGTCGCTGGTGGAGCCCGTTCGAACTTCGAGCCCGAGCTGCCGCGCCACGTCAACCATGTCGCTCGCCTCGTCGGCCTCACGCTCGATCGCCAGCTCGGCGAGTACGAACCAACGCCAGATACGTCCCTGCGCACGGGTCTCACGGATCCACCGAGCATAACGCTTCACCAACCGCAGCACTTCGCGGGCTTCTCCTTGAGCGAGGCGAAGCTCGGCCAGATTGGCGAGGCTCTGCAGCGTGTCGCGGTCGTCGGCGCATGACTCCCACGCTGCCTCGGCGAACTGATCGGCGCGCTTCGCCTCCCCCGCTTCCCAGAGGGGAACCAGCAGGTCGAGCCAGGTGAGTTGAGGGATCTCCGCGCACCGCATCTCGCCGTTGAGGATCGGCTCCGCGGCGCGCATCGCTTCGGTGACGTCGTCCCGAAAGAGCTCCATCTCGACGCGAAAGTGCTGTTCGCACGCCGGACAGTCGGCGTACAGGTCTCGCGGCGAGTCCTTCCACTTCGCAAAGTAGGCCCCGACACGGTCGGCGTCCCCGTCGAGCGCGATACAGACCCGGGCCCTGTTCATCCACACCGGGCGAAGCGAGAATCCGCAAGTTCGGTACCTTTCCGCCATCTCGTCGAGCGTTCGCTCGATCTGCTCCCGTGAGATCTGCGCGAACCCGTCCGTGAACTGAATGATCCACTTGTAGCACCACAGCAGATCGACACCGCCGAGGAAGAGCCCGGCGATCGCGCGTGAGGCAGGAAAGCGGTCGGGATCGCGGTCGGTCGCCGCGACGAGCCACGAGAACGCGACGAGAGACTTCTCCGGGAATCCCCCGAAGACGCCCGCGGCGAGTAGCGCGTGGCGGGCCTCGTGCTGGGCACCGATATCCTGTGTCTCGTCGGCGAGCCGCACCGCACGCTCGGCCATCGACACCCTCGTCTCCCCGTACGGGGTGTCGTGAATCTCTTCCAACAGCTCCTCGAGGTCCGGCGTCATTGCACCCATCCTCCGGTCGCTCCGCCCATCAAGCCGAGCTCGATCAAATCGAGTAATCCGGTGTTCAGGAGAGCCATCTCTTTGGAGCTGAGAGGGTGGTGCCCCATCAGGAGCGATTGCACGTAGAGCATCTGGATGGAGAGCCGCAGGAGCTCGACGTCGTCGAGCCGCGCGAGCTTGCGCACCAGCGGGTTGCGAAAGTTGAAACAGAGCGACGCCCAGGCGTCGTCGTGCGCCGAACTCGCGAGGTTACTCAGAATCGAGGACCAGTGCTCGTCTGCCACGTCGCGCGATTGCTCGAGCGACCGCATGAAGTTGACGTCGTCCCCCGCCAGATACAGTGCGGGGAGGTCGGGCGGCTCGAAAACCTTCACGTCGGCGCGGCACTTGAAGGGGCGCAACACTTCCTCGGCGACCGACACGAGTTCTTCGATCTCGCGGCTCTCCGCCGGGTCGAGCTCCACGAAACTTTCGGCGAGATCCGTCGAATCGATCCGTTCGATTTCCACGTCGTCGAAGATGTGGGGCAACCGCTCCAAGAGGTCCTGATCGTAGCTGTACCCGGCATTGATGACACCGATCCCCTGGGAGGCCGCCACCTGGGCGATCTGCCGGAACGTATCGACACTCGGGACGTAGCGCACCAGGTCGAACTGCTCGCGAAAATCGCCGAGCGACATCCGGCCCAGCGACGTCTCGAACGGCAGCCAGTCGACGAACATCTCGAAGAACTCGTCGTCGTGTACGGCGAGCGCCTTGATCGCTCGAAAATGGAGCGCGATGAGACTGTGCAATCTCGGAGGATCCGACTGCTTCAAGTCGATCAGATACGCCCTGAGCGCCGCGCCCAACGAGTCGCGCGTCATCTGCAGCATCTCGTCCTCGTAGAACGACTCCCGGGAAGCGGTCGGCCGTAGCTCGTTCGTGTTGACGATGCACGTCACGAAGAACGCCCACGACGGCAGGAGGTTCTCCGACGCTTCGCTCAGTAGCATGTTCTTGAGGTACACCCGATGAGCACGGCGGGCGGTGGGGCTCGGGGTATAGGGGAGGATGAAGGCGATCCCGTCGACGTCCCCCACCTCGCTTCGCAGGGGGATACAGTCGAAGAACTCGCGCCCGAACATCTCTTGGCCGAACCTCATGTACGCTTCGCGACGCGCCGTTTGCGTCTCGAAATCGAGGCGCCAGGGGGGCTGAGACGCATTCACCACCTCCGCCCCGAGCACGGTGGTGATCTCGATCGGGAACGGGAGCAGCGCTCCGAATTGGAGCGCGAGTGCTCGAACCCTCTCCGGGTCGAACCACTCCTCGGCGCCCTCCTTGCAGGACAGAAAGACCGTCGTCCCCGGGGCCATCGAGTCGTCTTCGAGCGTGGTCACCGTGTAGGTTCCATCCGCACGCCCCCGCCATTCGACCACCGGCGATCCGGGCTCCACCGAGCGCGTCAGCATCGAGATCTCGTCGGACACGACGAAACAGGACAACAGGCCGATCCCGAACTGCCCGATGAAATCACCTCGCCGCTCCAGCACGTCGCCCCGCTTGCTCGATTCACCGATGGTTGAGAGAAATCGATGCGTCTGCTCGCGGGTCAGCCCGATCCCGTCGTCGCTGAAGACGAGCTGGGGCTGCCCCGTGTCGGACAGGCCGACCTGGATGCGAAGCGTCCCCCGGTGGTCAGGATCCACGTTGCGCCGAGCCGTGATGGCGTCGACACCGTTCTGAAGTAGCTCCCGAACGTACACGCTCGGGCTCGAATAGAGGTGGTTCGACAGCAGATCGATGATGCCGCCGAGGTTGATCTGAAACTTGTGCTCCAAGGGTGACCCTCCGGAGGGGAGCGCACATCATAGAAGAGAGGCCCGGGGAGTGCGAGGCCGCCCGGTCTCCATCCCGAGCCGACCACGATCCCACGAGGCGTATCGCGGCGGCTTGGACCAACCGGGGCGATCTGGTACTAAGCCCCTACGAAACGTGATTCTCAAACAGTTTTCTATTGGAATTCATATGGCAGACCATTTCGACGTCGTCCCCAACATCGCCATCTTCTGCGACTTCGAAAACGTCGCAATCGGCGCTCGCGACGCCAAGTACAACAACTTCGACATCAATCTGGTGCTCGAGCGACTGCTCGACAAAGGCAACATCGTCTTCCGACGCGCCTACGCGGACTGGGACCGATTCCAGTCCTCCAAACGGCCCATGCACGAGACCGCCTTCGAGATGATCGAGATCCCCCACGTCTCGTACTCGGGGAAGAACTCCGCAGACATTCGCATGGTCGTCGACGCGCTCGACCTCTGCTACACGAAGAAGCATATCCAGATCTTCGTCGTCATCTCCGGGGACTCCGACTTCTCGCCGCTCGTCAGTAAGCTGCGCGAGAACAACAAGCAGGTCATCGGCATCGGTGTCAAAGCCGCCACCAGTGGGCTTCTCATCGACAACTGCGACGAGTACATCTTCTACGACGACCTCGTGCGGTCCTCGCGGAAGGAGTCGAAGCGCAAGAACAAGAAGCCGCGCAAGAAGCCCCCGACGACTCCCAAAGACGACACAGCCCAGCAGGCCGAAGAGACCGGCGAAAAGGAAGACGCGCTCGAGTTGGTCCTCGAGACCGTCGAAGCCCTCTTCCGCGACCGCGACGAGAACCTCTTCGGTTCGCTCGTGAAGCAGACCATCAAGCGCAAGAAGCCACAGTTCTCGGAGTCGTTCTACGGCTACCGCAGCTTCAACGACCTGCTTCAGGATGCCGACGAACGGGGTTTCCTCGACATGAAGAAGGATGAGCGTTCCGGTGGGTACATCATCCAGGGATTCGGCCCCAACGCCTGAATCGACAGTCTGGTTTTTTGTCGTAAGCCCGCCCAACGGCGGGCTTTTCTTTTGCGCCCAGCCTTATCGGCTCATTGGACGAGCAACTGGTATGACCAGTTGACCATCACAACAATCCTGCTATATTTTCTGCAATCTGGAGGATGCGAATGCTCAAACCCGTGCAGAAGAAGTCGCTGGCCGACGCCGTATTCGAACAGCTCCGCGACGAGATCGTCTCGGGTCGTATGGAGCCGGGAACGGCCCTTCCCGCCGAACGGGCGCTTTGCGACATGCTCGACGTCAATCGCGGGGCGGTTCGCGAGGCGCTCAAGAAGTTGGAGCAGGCGAAGCTGGTTTCGATTCAGCATGGCGGCGCGACTCGCGTCCTCGACTTCCGCGAGACGGCCGGCCTCGACCTGATCGCCGCCCTGGTCATGGACGCGCACGGGCGGCTCGACGCCGACGTCCTCCATGGCGTGATGGAGCTCCGGTCCGCCCTGGCGACCGACATCGCGCGTCGGTGCGCGACCCGAGGTCGAGCTCGTGCCGGCAAGCTCTTCGAGATCGTCACCGAGATGGAGGAGACCGACGACCTGAAGGCGCTGCTAGATCTCAACATGGCCTTCTGGTCCGAACTCGTCGACGGTTCGGCGAACGTCGCCTACCGACTGGCTTACAACTCCGTGCGTGAGTTGCTCGCCGAGTTTCCAGCCGTCTTCGCGTCGATGCTCGTCGACGAGATTACGGACGTCGACGCCCATCGACGGATCGCGGAAGCGGTGCAGACCGGCGAGGTCGACGACGCCGAATTCTACGCTCGAGATCTCATCGAGCGCGGGGAGCTACGGGTCGGCAAAGTCGCCGACCGCATGAAGTCTGGAGGAGAAGCGTGATGAGTGCCACGACCGAAGCGACGGCCCGCCCTACCCCGCTCGAAGACCTCCCCGCCGCGATACAGGTCTTCTTCCGGCACCCGAGCCCCCTCATGATCTTTGGAACAGCGGCCCTCTTCGTAGGGCTGCGCCTGGCGTGGGGAGACTGGTCGGTCTGGGATCTGGCGGTGGTCATCGCCATCGCGGGATTCTGGCCGATCCAGGAGTGGCTAATCCACGTCTTCATCCTGCACTGGAAGCCGTTCGAGGTGTTCGGCCGCCGTATCGACCTCTACGTCGCCCGCCGGCATCGCGAACACCACGAGGAGCCGTGGCTCCTCGAACACGTCTACGTGCCGACCCCGACCGTGGTGACCGGCCTCCTCGTCGGGGTTCCGCTGGTGGCGGTCGCCTGGTTCGCGTGGTTGCCGGTCTCCATGGGGCTCACCGCCTTCGCGACGTTTTTCGTTTTGGGTTCGCTCTACGAGTGGACGCACTTCCTCATCCACACTGCGTACAAGCCGAAGACCGAATTCTACCGACGGCTGTGGAGGCATCACCGGCTGCATCACTTCAAGAACGAGAACTACTGGTGGGGAGTTTCGCGGACCGAGGGGGACTGGCTGCTCGGGACGGCGCCTGATCCCGGAGATGTGGAAAAATCGACGACCGTCCGCGAGATCAATCGCAGGTAGCCACCGGGCAGCTCCCGGTGATTCGGCTCCACTCGCCGCGCTGCCGCAGTTGTTCGAGCGCCGCGTCGCACTCGGCCGTAGCCCGGCGCTTCGCATCGTTCGTCTCGGCTCCGTCCCCCCAACCGCAGACGACATCGGCACCGCGAGGACAGGAGCCGCTCTCCGGGCAAAGTTTCACGCACGAGAAGCACTGCCGCGCGACCTGCTCCGGCTGCTTCGCACTCTGTCGCTTCTCCGCCTCGAGCTCGGCCAGGCGGGCGCGCGCCGCATCTCGCTCCGCTTCGGCCAGCGCGAGCTGCTCGCGCAGCCCGTCCACGTCCGCATCGTCGAGGTCGAGTTCGGGGGTCTGCCGAGCCGGAGGCGGCACCGCGGGAGGAGGATCGGGTTCTCCGATCGTCCCCGACGCTTCGGCCCGAGACGTCGCGGGAGGTTTGGCGGCGTAGAAGAACGGGTCGTTCTGCGGCGTAGGCGGTTTGCCCTGAAGCTCGGGAGAATCCTCACGCCCCGCACCGGCGCCGGCGCATCCGACGACGGAGGTGACGAGCGCGATGTGAATGAGGCGTCTCAAGCGTCCTTCTCCGACTCTCGGAAGGCCCAGAAATGACTGGCGAGGAAGTTGATGAACATGCCGCACGCGATCCCGGTGAACAAGGAAAACCTCGGATCGAGGTCGTACCCCATTACGACCAGGTCGAAGTGGTCCCAGAGCACCTCGAACGAAGCCCACGTCACCCCGACCTGCACTCCAGCAGCGACGGAAGCGGCTGCGTAGTATCGGGAGAGCCGGACGAACCAGTCGCGGCCCGCCCCCTTGTGACGATCCCCCCATGTCCATCGGTCGTTCAGCAGGAAATTCGTGAAGATGCTCACCACGATCCCGGCGAGGTTCGAAGCGACGAGCCGCGGGGACTGCCCGAGCTCGCTGAGCACGAAGACGTAGAAGGCATCGAAGACGAGCCAGTTCACGACCACGCCCGAAAGCCCGACGACGCCGAACTTCACGAACCGGAGCACCATATCGAGATCGAGGCGCTGCGAGAGGAACTCCTTGGCGCTCAGGCGTCGACGAAGACCGTCTGGTAGTCGCTCCAGAACCGAAACCCGACCTTGCGGTAGACGCGCCGGGCGGCTTCGTTCGTCCGGTTCACGTAGAGAGTGATTCGGGGAAAGCCGCGGTCGAAGAGCGCGTCGCATATGTCGTACATCGCCATCGTCGCAATCCCCTGCCCCCGCATCGCTCGCGGCGTGTAGACGCCGGAGAGCTGGGCGCCGTGGGAGCTCTGCGCCGATACGTCGGCCTTGAAAAGCAGCCGGCGGTTCTCGTCGAACCAGGCGTACGTACGTCCGTTGCCGATCCGGTGCTCGACGTGGCGCCGGAAGTTCCGGGCGTCGCGCGCCAGCGGATCTTCCAAGGTCTCCTCGGTGTGCATCGCGGCCGACGCCCAGAAGATGGAGTGGACGTCACGCTGTTCTGCGAGGCGAACTCGACCCGTGTGGGCCGTCTCGGGGCGGACGGGGCGAGCCTTGAGCCAGTCGGCCCGCTCGATGACGTGGAGCTCCTGATCACGCACCAGCCGAGCCGCCGTCGTCCCCTGGTCACTGTATGCCGCCCAGAACGGGGCGACGCAGCGTCGCTCGGAGACGACGTGTTCGAGGCGCATGTCCCGCTCACGATGCCAGCGGCCGAGCTGCTGTGCAGCGGAGGCGTCGTCGGTGGAGAGCAACGCGAGCCGCTCCGTGATCAGGAGCGCGAGCCCGGCGATCTCACCGGAGCGACGAATCGCCCGAAAATGGAAGAGGTCTGGACGTCCTGGAGCGCATACCCCGTAGTTCTCGAGCCACGAAAGCATGAAGAGATTGGCGACCGCGTCCCGACTAAGATAGTCGGACACCAGGTCGCAATCAGCCCCCTGCAGTTCCAGGATGCGAACTGCATCGGCGGAAATTTCGTGAATGGGACTCTGCATCGCAACGCCGCTGGGTTTCACGCAAACTGGCAGGAGACTAACGGCTGCCGCACAGATTGCAAAGCCCGAGGGGTCCGGTGGCCGCGTGAGCGGCCCGCGGTGAATCGATCCGAGGCTCGTCGGCCATCGACGGGAACACGAACCACGGAGTAGCGCGGAAACGGGTTTGAACTGCGGGAGTGATGCGGGAAGCCGCGCCGGGGGTCCGGCGTGGACGACGCCGCGCCGGACCGAGAGCAGCTTCGATCAGAAGCCGCCGCCGAAGACGTCGGTGTTGAGCGCGTCTTCGAGGGCCTTGGCCTTCTTGTTCGCCTTGTTCTGATCCGGCTTCGAAGTAATCGGAGCGGACTTCTTCTGCGGCTTGTTCGCCTTCTTGTTGCTGCGGCGGTTGCTGCTGCGACGGGTCCGCTTGGGCTTGTCCTCTTCGACCTCCGCGACCACCACCGGCTCTTCCTTCGGGATCGGGGTGGTGCCCTTCTCGACCATCGCCACCTGGACGTCTTTGGGGGCGAAGACCGCCTTGCTGTATGTGGCGCTGTCGACCTTGTAGCCGCCCATGACGACGAACCCTGCCGCTCCGACACTCAACAAGACCGCCAGCGCGATCCCGCCGCCGATCATGAGGCCTGCCTTGGAGCGGTCCTCGTGCTGCCCGGGCATCGAAACTTCGCCGACCTCTGCGGGAGACGAGTGCTTGCGGCGAGCGTCGGCCTCCGCCTTCTGCTTCATCGCCTGGAGCTCGGCCTCTTTTCGAAGCTGCTCTTCGAGCTTGCGCTTCTCTTCCTCGGGGTCGACCCATTCACCACGCTCTTTGAGTTCCTCGATCTTGAGGGCTTCGAGCTTGGCCGTACGTCGCTTCTCCACCTTCTCGAGGCGCTCCATCTCGGCGTTGAGGCGAGCTGCCGCTTCTTCCTTGCGGCGCTTTTCCTCTTCGGCCCTTCGCTGCTGCTCTAGCGATTCTTTGGCGCGAAGCTCGGCTTCGATGCGCTCCTGCTCGGCCCTCGCGACATCCTCCGTGTCGTCGAGGATGCCGGCGAGAAGGTTCTCGGCATCATCGTCGCTGGCGTACTTGCGAGATTTGATCTTGGCGTAATTGTCGGACAACGCGGACTCCTGCGGCTGCGATGTGGGGCGGTTGGGCTAGCACCACTATAGAGACTGAATACGGTTCCGACAAACCCTCGGTCAGGTCATCCTTTCAGGAAAGAAAAGAGTCCCTTCTTCGTACCGGTCGGTGTCGGTTCCGTTTCGCCAACGGGCTTGGCGGCCACAATCTTCCCGGCAATTTCCAAAAACGCCTTCGAAGAGTCCGCTTTCGGGTCGGCGAGCACGATCGGCTTGCCGCTGTCGCCCCCCTCACGGATCTTTTGATCGATCGGGATCTCGCCCAGGTATTCGGTCTCGAGTCGCTCGGCTTCCTTCTGCACCGTCCCCTCCCCGAAGATGTAGGAGACGTCGCCCGAGGGAGAGACGAACTTCGACATGTTCTCCACGAAGCCGAGGACGTCGATGTTGAGTGTCTTGAACATCTGCAGCCCTCGAGCGGCGTCGATCAACGCGAGCTCGGAGGGGGTCGACACGATGACCGCCCCGTCGACCGGTACGGTCTGCGCGAGCGCGAGCTGCGCGTCGCCGGTGCCCGGCGGCATGTCGACGATGAGGTAATCGAGGCCGCTCCAGTCGACGTCCCGAAGGAACTGGCGAATGATCCCCGTCACGATAGGGCCTCGCCAGATCACGGGGGTGTCCTCTTCCATCAGGAAGCCGAGAGACATCAATCGCAGCCCGGCGACCTCGAGCGGCATGATCTGTCGCTCCTGGACTTTCGGTCGTTCCATCACGCCGAGCAGAGTCGGCAGCGACGGTCCGTAGATGTCGACGTCGAGCAGACCGACGCGGTGGCCCAGCTCTTTGAGAGCGAGGGCCAGATTGACAGCAACCGTCGACTTTCCGACACCGCCTTTGCCCGACGCCACCGCGATGACGCGCCCCACGCCTTCGACGGGCGCCGATGCAGGGATCGACTGGCCACCCGCCGCCGGCGCGGGCTTTGCCTGGGCCGCCGGTTTCGGGGCTGCCGCGGCCGGCGCGGGGTTGGACTGGTTTGCGATCGCCTCGGGGCTCATCGACTTGACCTTGACCTCTCGAACGCCCCCGATCCCTTCGACGGCATCGTAGATCGCGTCTTCGATGGCGAACCGTTCTTCGCGGTCTCGCCCCTTTTCGATCAGTAGAACGATGTCGACGACACCTCCGCCGACGTTCACCTCTTCGACCATGTGTGCGTCGACGAGGTTCTGGCCCTTCTGGGTATCCATCACCCCTTCCAGCGCGGCGATGACTTCGCCCTTGATCGAAAAATCGTCTTTCATTGAGTATTCTCGGGTTTATTCGGACAGTTCGTGATCTTGCACTCCGCGTAGATTTCGAGCTTCTTTCGGCGCAGTTGGTAGTTTCGCGATTTCGCGATCTTCTCCAGCAGCCGGGCGACTTCTTCGTCGTTGAACTCGATGATCTTGCGACAGTCTACGCAGATCAGATGATCGTGATGAGGATCCTGGTCGTGGATCGGATCGTAGCGCGTGATCCCGTCACCGAAATCCTTCGGCAGGGCAAACCCCTGCTCCACCAACAACTTCAACGTTCGGTACACGGTCGCGTAACCGATCCGTGGGGCTTGCTCCCGCACGACTTCCAGGAGTTCGTCGGCGCTGATGTGCTTGTCGAGCCGGAAGAAGGACTCCACGATCGTGTCGCGCTGTCGCGTCGACTTCAGCCCCGCGTCCTGAAGACGCGTGCGAAATTCGGTCATGATCTCGCTGATACGGTCGTCTTCTTCTTCGCTCACCCGCGGCTCCAAAAATCGATGATTCGCGCGGCGCCACTGTAGTTCGTCCGAACCGCGCTGACAATGGGGCTGTGAGAGCCCCAACGGCGACGTACCGCAGCCTGCCGACCTCCCCCTCCCTCGGGTCGTCTCACCCTTGGCCCCCGACAGGTGGGTCAGGGCTTCCCTGTGATCTTCCCGTATGCCGCTCGCGCGTCGGCATCGAGCGCACCTTCGGCGTCCAAACAGCGCTGTTGGTTCGCGGTCGAATACGAAATCACCAGGCACTTCCGCATCGCTACCGGCAGCTTTCCACACTCCGCCAGGTAGGTGGCCTCGTCCGGCAGCTCGTACTCGGACTCGTCGTGGGAGTTCGCCTTCAGCGACTCTCGGATTCCTTCCACGAGCTTCACCGTCTCGATGTGCGCCGCCTTACACCACTCTTCGTCCCCGAGCGACGCGACCCCCTCGGGGAGCACCTCGTCATCGTCGGCTGGCTTCGCCGCTGGCTCGACGCCGTCCTTCGGCGCGCTGATGCTCGGTTGGGCCGCGGTGCCCGGTTCCATCTCGGGCGTCGGCTTCTTCGAATCGCAGGCGGTACCGACGAGCACGACCGCGATGCAGGCTGGGATGATCGTCTTCATGGGGGTCACAGTCCGTCCCTGATGTCGTCTTCGAATGCGTAGAGATCCGGCTCGTCCGCCACGAGGTCTCCGAAATAGGCCACGAACTCCTCCACCGTACAGTTCGCCGCCGCGGCGAGACGTTCGATGTCGTCGCGGTCGTCGAAGTCTTTGGCGGTCAGCCGCTGCATATACCGGCGCGCCACCACGTAGCTCTCCGAGTTCACGTCGACGTTGCGCACGATCGTCTTCCCCGTCTTCTTGTCCCGCATCTCGTGGAACGGCTTCGCACGCCGCCGTCCCCCTTCGATCATCACCATCGAGCCGCTCCCGCCGTCGACGAGGAAACGTACCGCCGCGAACCCGAGGTCGCGGGTGTACTCGATGTCGAAGGGGACCGGAGCCGCGCAGCGCAGCTCGTAGCCCAACGTCACGTCATTGAACCGCAACGGGAGTTCTCGGTTGGCGAGTCGCTCTTCGAGCTCCCCGCAGAGGACCTTGCCGAGGTTGACGTCCGCGAGGAGCAGATGTCCGAAGTTGTCGCGTCGAATGTGAGGAAACTTCGCCAGATCTTCGTGGGCAAGGCGTTCGATCACGCCTTCGGCGACCACCGCGACGCCCCAGTTTCGACCGTGGGCCAGGCCTTTGACCACCGCCCCTTCCAGCGAGCGGACGATTGTCTCCAGCCGCACGGTCTCGCCGAACTCTTCGGGGATGAGCGTGACGCTGGCGCCGGCCGCCTTGCCGATGCCCAGCGCGAGATGACCCGCCTGACGACCCATGCTGACCACGAGATACCAGCGGCTGCACGTGCGCGCGTCGTGCATCAGGTTCTTCACCAGCTCGACCCCGACGTGTCGAGCGGTGGTGAAGCCGAACGTCGGGACCCCGGGAGGCAGCGGAAGGTCGTTGTCGATCGTCTTGGGGACGTGCACGGTGCGGAGCTTCCCGGCGGTGGCGTCGGCGATGACCGATGCACCGAATGCGGTGTCGTCCCCGCCGATCGTCAGCAGCATGTCGATCTCGTTGCGCTCGAGCGTCGCGACGACCCGCTCCAGGTTTTCGGGCTTCTTCGGGTTGGTGCGCGACATCCCCAGGACCGCGCCGCCTTCGAAATGGATCCAGCTCACGTCGTCGAGCCCCAACGGCCGCATGTCGTCTTCCACCAGCCCGCGGTATCCATCACGGACTCCGAAGACCTCCCATCCGACGTTGATCGCCTCGATCGTCGCTGCGCTGATCACCGAGTTGATCCCGGGGGCAGGGCCACCACTCGCCAGGATCGCCAACCTTTTCTTTCGCTCGCTCATCGTCTGCCTCGAAATCGGGACCGGGTGGAACAATCTCGCGATCGCGCTGTCCGAACTTTCGTAGATCCATCGCGCGACGAGCCCGTTGTTACACGAAGCGAGGAGCCCACGCCAGATCGGCGAGGTTCGACGAGCCTTTACCCACCGGAGACGAGACGATGAAAAAGCCCTTTCGAGACGAGACGCCCTCTCAACTGCTCGCCGATATCTTCGACGACACGGAGCAAGCGGCGTCGCGCGAGCGGGAGGCTCGAACGGCGAGGATCGACTCGATGAGGGAGGCGAAGCAGGAGCGGGCCGAGACGGAACGCCAGCGACGCCTGGCGGAGCGGCAGGCGAAGCTCGAAGCGGAGCTCGAGCGTCAGCGACGACTGCAGGAAGCACGGGAGGCGAAGATGGCGGCACTGCGGGCCGACGAGCTGCGCTCCGAAGTGGAAGCCGACGAGATCGAGACGCGCTCACAGGAGATCAGCGTCGACCTGCTGGCGCCGCGAGTCGAAGCGAAGCTCTCCGCGCAGACCTCCGCACCTCCGACGCTCCTCGAAGTGCCCGAACCTCGTGCGAACCGCTCCTACGTCGCGATGGCGGTCGCCGCCGTGATGGCGATCGGCATCGGGGCGGTCGCGATCGCGGCCACGACGATCTACACGCCCGACCACAATACGTACGCGAAGGCGGTCTTCGCGCCGAAGACCTACTCGACCGCGATGACCGAGGTCGCCCTGACCGCCGTGCCCCGCGCCGAACCGGCGGCACCGACGCTGGCGGGTGCTTCCGCGGAGCGCCCGAAGCTCGTTCGCAAGCCCGTCGCAGACGCGCCGAAGCCCGAGGCGGAACGAACGCGTATCACGAGCAAACCGAGGCAGAACGAGGCGAACGAGGCGCTAGGTCGGTTCGGCGACCTCACCGGAGCCGATCCCTTCGCGCTCGACTGACGGAGCCGCTCCGCCCAAACCCTTGCCCGACGCCTCGTTGCAGCACGCGCAAAAGAAACGAGGTACGGAGCGCGTGTTGTGCTAAGATCCGCGCGTCTTGAGCGGTCTGGCAGTGGGTACCGTTGAGTCGATTTGGAAGACATTTCGTTCGCGTTCGCGAGATCAAAGCCTTCGAGCGGCGTCTGTTGGCGCTCTTCGTGGACCAGCCAGGTGCGCTCAACGAGCGAGACCAGGCAATGTATCGCTACGCGACGTCGCTGGCTCAGGCGAACCTGTTCCGCACTCCCGACGGTGACGACGTCGAGCTCTCCGACGACGTAGACCGGCTTCGGCGATGGATGCTCGAGTCGGTGCTGCCGCTCGTCCCGGAAGACTCCGACGCGAAGATCGACACGCTGCGGGAGATGGCGCCCGTCCTGGCACTCCGCCTCGACCAGGCGCGCTCGACCGTTCTGGAGCGCCACACCAACCACTTTGCGGCGGAACACCTCGACGTCGAGATGCGCCAGAAACGCCTCGCCCTCGTCCTCGGTGGCGGCGGCGGATCGGGGCTGCTGCATCTGGGGACCTTCGCGATGCTCGAAGAGGAGCTCGCCGTCACACCCGACCTGATCGTCGGGAGTTCGATGGGGAGCATGATGGGCCTCCTCCGAGCTCTCAATCGGGACTACGACCCCGTCAAAACGGCCCTCGCTCTCCCCCGAAAGGTCGACTACAACGCGATTTTCCGCCCCTTCACGGGTTACAGTCGGTACGGGTTTCCGGGCGCCTTCCACCTCAACCTCCTCCGCGCCGCGCGAGAGATCTTCCAGGCGCTGATCGGGGAGGGAATGCCGCGATTCTCCGACCTCGCGATCCCGCTCGAGATCGTCGCCACGGGGGTCCGGACCGGATTCCACATCGACGAAACGCCTTACGAAGAGGCTGCTCGGGACGCCAGTGACAACAGCCCGCTCGCCATCCGCCGGCGCCTGCGCCTCTTCTTCGCCGCGGTCCGCCAGTTGAGTAAGAATCCGCGTTTCCTGTCGCAGGTCGTCTTCGGCGCGGAGCCGGGCACCGAGCGGTTTCCGGTCATCGAGGCGGCCGGGTTCAGCTGCGCCGTTCCCGGCCTGCTGCACTACGACATCTTCCACGACGACCCGGATACGATCGGGCCGATGGACGACATCTTCGATCGACACAAGCTTCTTCGGCTCTGCGACGGCGGGGTCGTGAACAACGTCCCGTCGCAGGTCGCATGGGAGGCGGTGCAGGCCGGCAAGGTCGGCAGTCGCAACACGTACATCATGAGCTTCGATTGTTTCGCGCCGCTCAAGACGGGGCGCAACATGATCTTCATTCCGGTGCAGCAGATCGCGCGACCGGCGGTGCTGGCGAACCGCCCCTATTCGGACTATCACAAGACCTTCAGGCGCTCCCCCAACCCGTTGCAGATCATCGTGAACAGCTATTCGAAGCTGAAGAAGATCATCGAGAACGCCCGCGACCAGTTGAACGACGACGTACGCTACATGCGGAAGGCGCTCGAGCCTCTTCCCGAGTACGGCGTCTGGGACATCCCGCGATGAGCCTCTCACCCGAACTCCTCGAATCGGGGCAAGTTCGCGCCGACGAGCTCCACCGCCGCCTCTACGCGCAGGACGCGTCGATGTACGCGGAGCTCCCGGCGGGCGTCGCCTTTCCGCGCAACACCGCCGAGGTGCAGGCGCTCGTGAGGATGTGCGCGGGCGCCGGCGTCCCGATCATCCCGCGAGCGGCCGGCACGTCACTCGCCGGGCAGTGCGTCGGCGAAGGGCTGGTCCTCGACATCGGGCGCCACATGAACCAGATCCTCGAGCTAAACGCCGAGGAGATGTGGGTGCGTGTCCAGCCGGGGGTCATCCTCGAAGATCTCAACCGGTTTCTCGCCCCGCACGGGCTCTTCTTCGGGCCTGACACCTCGACCGCGAACCGATGCATGATCGGCGGGATGGTCGGAAACAACTCCTGCGGCTCCCACTCGATTCTCTACGGCAACACGATGCAGTGGGTGCGGGAGCTGGAGGTCGTGCTGTCGGACGGCGCCGCATCCCGCGTCGGTGAGTGGGGGCCCGAAGCGCTGGCGTGGGAGTCGGAGCGCGACGACGTGATGGGCCGCGCCGTCAGTGAGCTCCTCGCGATCGTGGAGGAGCACGAGGAGCTGATCCACGAGCGCTATCCGCCGCGCGAAGTGATCCGTCGCAACACGGGGTACCCCCTTGACGACATCGCGCACCGCGAGCCATTCGGCGGCGCTGGCGCCTTCTCGCTCGCACGTTTTCTCTGCGGGACCGAGGGGACCCTCGCGATCACGACGGAGATCACCCTCGGGCTCGTGAAAAAGCCCACCGCGCGGCTCGTCGTCTGCGCGCACTTCGACGACCTCATGGACGCGCTGCATTCGACCCTCATCGCCGTCGAGCACAACCCCGCCGCGGTGGAACTGATCGACCGTCGGATCCTGGAGCAGACGAAGTCGAACATCGAACAGGCGAAGAACCGGTTCTTCATCCAGGGAGATCCCGACGCGATCCTCGTGATCGAGTTCTACCGCGAAGACATGGATGCCTGCCGGGCCAGTGCGGCCGATGTGATCGAGGCGCTCCAGGCCGCCGGATTCGGCTACGCCTTCCCGGTCGTGGAGCCACCCGACGACAAGAGGGTGTGGGACCTCCGCAAGGCGGGGCTCGGTCTCTTGATGGGGATCCCCGGCGACAAGAAGGCAGTCTCGGTCATCGAAGACACCGCCGTGCCGCTGGGCGCCCTCCCCGACTACGTGGCGGACATCATGAAGTTGATGGACCGCTACCAGACCGACACTGTCTACCACGCGCACGCGTCCGTTGGAGAGCTACACATCCGTCCGGAGCTCGATCTCAAGAGCCGCGAAGACGTCGTGAAACTTGCAGGGATCGCGCGCGACGTCGCGATCATCGTCCGCGACTACAACGGGTCGCTCTCCGGCGAGCACGGCGACGGTCGCGTGCGCGCGCCCTACATCCCGGAATTCTACGGCCCCGACGTCTACGCCCTGCACCAACGGGTGAAGCGTGCTTTCGACCCGCTGAACCTCTTCAACCCGGGGAAAATCGTCGACGCCGAGCCGATCGACCACGACCTCCGTTTCGAGCCGGGGACGACCGTGCCCGAGGTCGACACCCACTTCGACTGGTCGTCGGATCTGGGGCTCGTCCGCGCGACGGAGAAGTGCAACGGGGCGGGCGCCTGCCGCAAACGCCCCGAAGCGGGCGGCACGATGTGCCCGAGCTACATGGCGACGCTGGACGAACGCGACACGACGCGTGGCCGTGCCAACGTCTTTCGGCAACTCCTGCTCGAAGAGCCCGAGACGGCGATGTCGAGCCACGTGCTCTACGAGACGATGGACCTCTGTCTCTCGTGCAAGGGCTGCAAGCGGGAGTGCCCCGCCAACGTCGACCTCGCCCGCCTCAAGGCGGAGTTCACCCAGCACTACTGGGACGAACACGGTACTCCGCTGTCGGCTCTCTTCTTCGGGTACTATCGGTTCTTCAGTCGGCTCGCCGCGATCGCTCCCGGGCTCGCCAATTTCGTGATGACCTTCGCCCTGACCCGCTGGATCATCGGCGCGACGATGGGGCTCGCCCCCCAACGCACCTTTCCCGCTTACGCGGCGCAGCCGTTTCGCAGGTGGTGGTCCTCCCGACGCGCTCCCGAAATCGACGGCCCTACGGTGTGGCTCTACGTCGATCCTTTCACGGAGTACACCGACCCCGACATCGCGGTCGCCGCCGTCGAAGTTCTCGAGGCGTGCGGGCGCAACGTCGCCCTCTTTGGCGTGGAGGACGACGGTCGGACGTTTCTTTCGAAAGGCCTCGTGCGCAAAGCGAAAGAGGTCGCCAACGACGAGCTCGAGAAGGTGCGTGCGGAGCTCGACAAACACCAGGATCGCGTCGTCGTGGGCCTCGAGCCGTCCGCCGTACTCACGTTCGCCGACGAGTGGCTCGACCTCGCTTCCGACGCGTTGCGCCCGACCGCGAAGGACCTCGCCTCGCGAACGTTCCTGCTGGAGGACTACCTCGCGAAGGAGCACTCCAAGGGTCGTCTCGACGTTCCATGGACCGGCGAAGGCGCGGTGATGCTTCACGGCCACTGCCACCAGAAGGCGCTTGTCGGGACGACCGGCACCGAGACGATCCTTGCGGCGGCAGGGTACGAGGTCGCCACGATCCCGAGCGGTTGTTGCGGGATGGCGGGTTCGTTCGGCTACGAAGCGAAGCACTACGACGTGTCGATGAAGATCGGGGAGCTCGTCCTCTTCCCCGCCGTCCGCGAGGCCGACGACGACGCACTTCTATGCGCTCCCGGGACCTCGTGCCGGCATCAGATCCACGACGGGACAGGCCGCACCGCCGTTCACCCGGCGATCTTGCTTCGAGACGCGCTCGAAGCCCGGTGAGCCCCCCAAAAAAAAAGCCGACCCGAAGGCCGGCTCGATTCGTGACCCTGGGCGGGCTCACATCGCGACGACCCAGACCTTGGTCTTGGCGTAGATGCCGGAAGCGAGCTTGATCGGGATCAGGTAGATGCCGAGCTCCTGGATCGGCTGCTCGAGGACGACCATGCGACGGTCGACTTCGAAGCCCTGAGCGGCCAGCACGTCGGCGATCTCGCGGTTCGTGACCGAACCGAACAGCTTGTCTTCGTCGCCGGCACGCTTCGGAATCGTGATGCTCTGTCCGTCGAGTGCGTCGAACGCTCCGCGGGCGGCTTCACGCTCCTCCTGCTTACGGCGTTCGATTTCGGCGAGGTCGTGGTCGAGCTTCGCCTTGTTTCCGCGGGTCGCGAGAATCGCGAGGCCCTGCGGAATGAGGTAGTTGCGACCGTAGCCGGGTTTGACCTCGACCACATCGCCCATCTCCCCGAGGTTGGGGACGTCTTCACAAAGAATGATCTGCATCGCTCACTCCTCCTCGCCGTCAGCGACGTCGATGTCGCCGAGTTCGGTCGGCTGCTTGATGCGCTCTTCGGCGATGAGGTCTTCCTCGAGCTTGATCGTCATGTATTTGATGACGGCGTCGAGGATGCGCAGGTTACGCTCGACCTCTGCGACCGTGTCGTTCGGCGCAAGGTAGCGGTAGTACTGGAAGGTGCCGCGCTCCATCGTCGTACCCTCGACCTTGTCGTGGATCTTGTACGCGAGCTTGCGGGAGCCCCAGTTGTCGAAGCGGAGGACGTGTCCCCCGGCGTTCTGGATGATGCCTTCGACGCGGTCTCGCGCTTTCTGCGCGAGATCTTCCGTCGCACTGGGACGGAGGATGAAGACGGTTTCGTATTCGCGGTGTCGTTCGACAGCCATTCTCACCTCTCGGATCTGCCCCGCGTCGCGCGCGGAGCGAGGTTCATTCCAATCTCGCCGAAACGGTCGGCGGGCGAGGGTTCTCGCAGCTATCGTCCTCGATGTCAAGCTTCGCGCTCTGCGCACTGCGCTCTGCGCGCTGCGGAGAAAAAAAAGGCCGACCCGAAGGCCGGCCTGTTCTTGGACGCGAAGTTCAGTCGACGAGGACGGCGACTTCTTCGGCCTTCTCGACCTGGTTGGCCGAGGTCGCTTCCTTCTCGTCCTGCTGAAGCTCGATGGCTGCGGCGGGCTCGGCCATGTCCGCGTCGGCGACCGAGTCGATCGCGATGACGGGAGCGAGGACGAGGGCGACGACGCTCATGAGCTTGAGGAGGATGTTGAGGGACGGGCCAGCGGTGTCCTTGAACGGGTCACCGACGGTGTCGCCGTTGACGGCCGCTTTGTGGGCTTCGGAGCCTTTGCCACCGTGGTGTCCGGCTTCGATGTACTTCTTCGCGTTGTCCCATGCGCCGCCCGAGTTGGACATGAAGATCGCCATGGAGACGCCTGCGGTGGTCACACCAGCCAGGAGGCCGCCGAGCAGATTCGGTCCGACCTCCGGCTTGCCGATGATGATACCGGTGAAACCGGCGATGCAGGGGACGATGATTGCCAGGAGGCCCGGAGCGAGCATCTCCTTGAGGGCCGCACCCGTGGAGATCTCGACGCACTTCGCGTATTCGGCGCGCGCCTTCCCTTCCAGAAGGCCGGGGATTTCGCGGAACTGGCGGCGGACCTCTTCGATCATCGCACCGGCGGAGCGACCGACCGCCTTCATCGCCATGGCGCTGAAGAGGAA
>CAYPJU010000007.1:0-130094 GCA_964411125.1 uncultured Bradymonadales bacterium
GTCTCGGGTTCCTCCTCGGCGGGAGTCTCGGGTTCCTCCTCGGCGGGAGTCTCGGGTTCCTCCGATTGATCGGCGGCCTCGAGTTCGTCGCCCGGCGCCCGGGCGTCGGGTGCCTGCGGGTCGAGCCCCTCAGCCGGGACGTCGGGCGCCACCTCGCTCTCACGCGCTGCTGCCGCCGCAGACTCGCGCTCGCAGGCGACCGTGTTCAACCGCGGATAGTTCGCTGCGAGTTCGACCGCCAGTTGCTCCGCCGCATCGCTCACACGCGCTCGCAGCGCGGGGTCTGTCCACTCCTGCGAGGTTCGGGGTACCGCCACGGGATAGTGATAGCTCGGACCGCAGCTCGCCAGGAGCACCGCGATCGTCGTCAATTGGGCGAACTTCCACATCATCGACTCCGTTTCAGGGCAGCGGCACGGACGCTCGAATCCCGGCGTGTGCGCCGTACTCCGAGGCCTTCGCCGCGTGGTCGTAGGTCCAGGTCGCGTCCGCGAAGACGCTCAAAGGAAAGTCGTTCACCGCGACGGGGATCCACTCGAACCGCGCCGACGCGTCCGCACGCCAGCGCCACCGGGGATCCGGCGAACCGGCTACGATGTCCGACACGTAGGCGGTTTCGGCGAGTCCCGAGAACTGGAAGAGGCCGCGGGGGCTCTCCCAACCGTAGAAGAGCGACAAGCCCGACAACGGCGCCAGCGAATGGCGCGTCTCCGCTTCGTCGAACGCAATGTCGTAGCGCGCCGGCGCCCCGACGGCGAATCGGTGACGGTAGGTCGGATCGCGTACGAAGTCCGCCATGAGCCGAAGCGACCCTACCGTGAGCGCTCGAAACGCTTCGCCCCCTCCGGCAGCGACGTCCAAGTCGGCCCCTCCGAGACTCCACATCACCACGATGTCGAACGGCGCAGGCAAGCGGATGTCGCGTTCAGCCGGTATCAGCACGTAGGAGCTGGTGTCGTGACGAAGGTAGTCCGCGTTCACGAGCTCCACGCGGGCGAGCCCGAGGCCCGGGTACAGACGAGCGTTGGAATGGTGGCGCAGGCGCCACCAGATCTCCTCGTCGGGAAAATCAGCGTCGAACGAGAGATGGAGCCCCAGACCGACGACCGTCCCGAGCTGCCCGGCCGCAGCCCGCGTACCGCCGAGCTCCCCCACCACACGCCGGTGCGGCGGGAACGCCACCCGATACGGACCGAGCTCGTCCAGCTCGTAGGCCGACTCCGAGGCCGTCGGTGCGAGGGGGGGCTTCGCGAAGACTTCCGCACTGGCCCCCATCAGCAGCACAGCCACCGCGGCGAAGATGGTCAGTATTCTGGGCATCCGTCCTCGTCGCTGTCCCCGTCGACGTCCTCGGGCTCCATCGGACACGAGTCCTGGAGGTCGGGGACGCCGTCACCGTCGTTGTCGAAGTCGGGACATCCATCCTCGTCGCGGTACCCGTCGTAGTCCTCGCCCTCCGTGGGGCACTGGTCGTCGGGACGACGCGGCGGAGTGAAGAGGCTGACGCGAATCCCGGCGAGGACCCGCGCCTCCACCCGCCGGGCATCGGCCGGGGCGAGATCTCGGTAGGAGAGCTCGGGTTCGAGGTAGAGCGAGACCGGCTGGTCGGTGACCGCTATGAAGATCCGCTCCATCGAGAGCGCCACCGTCGCCTCGTAGAAGGTCTCGTTCGTCGAGGGCAAAGTCGCGAACCGCATCCGCCCGCTCGTCCGGAACTCCCAGAGCCCGCGATCACCGGCGACCCAACCAGCGTCGAACGCGGCCTCGGGGTAAAGGTAAAAGTCGCCCTCCATGCCCGCGATGAGCACCCCCATCCCCGCTCCGAGCCGCAACGAGAGGTAGTCTTCCAGCATCGTCCCCTGCACGATCTCCCAGCCGAGGTGCCCCTGGGCCAGATCGAGGAGCGCGAGCGCCCGACCGGCGTCCTCGGTTCCCCACCAACGCAAGAACTGAAGACCCGGCCCGATGTGCATGTTCAGGTCGTAGCGGCGCGGCTCACCGAAGAAAGTGGTGATCCACAGCGTCGGGCGTATCGCCTGCCGACCCAGGTCGTAGCCGAGGACCAGCCCCTCCGTCCGAACCGGGGTGAGTTCGAGCTTTGCTTCGAGGAACCGAAACCGATGCCGGTTCAGCGTCTCCTCGCTGAAATGCTCGTAGATGCCCCCGACCTGAAAATCCACCGAGCCGCCGAGCAGCGCGACGTCGCCTTCGAGGTCGGAAGTCGCCCCCCACCCGACGCCGACGAAATAGCGACGACGCAGATCGAAGTGGGTCTGAAAGAGCCGACCGAGCTCGTCTCGGCGGTACCCGTAGGGAGCTTCGTGACGCGCCGAAACGAATTGGTATCCCGATTGCGAGAGTCGTTCGTAAGTCCCCGGACGCGACGTGGCGCACGGAGTGAGCTCGCGCGGGACCACGTCCGGGGCCCCTTCCACGGTCCCCAGGCGCGCCTCGGCGGAGAGACAGACTTTCGTTTTCTCGTCGCATTGAATGCGAAGCATTCGGCCGTCGTCTGTTTCGACGCAGACGATGGGTAGCTCCGCATCGAGTTGAGGCAGCTCTTGCGCCTGCGCTCCATCACTCGAGAACCAACCGAGGGCCATCGCGGCCACCAACACGAACTTTCTCATACCGAGTCCTCGCCGAGGGGCTTGCGCCCCGAACCGAACCGTGTGGTAGAAGTCCACCGCGGGCGCGCACCCGTGCGCCGGACATCTGCAAATGCACGAAATCGGAGACAGTACGTGACTCGCGAGTCAGTAATTCAAAAATGGTCGGCGTTTTTTTCGGCGGTGGCCCTCATCGCCGCATTGGCACTGCCGACCAGCGCATCTGCGCAAGATGACGTCGAGATTACTCACGGCGGCTACGGTGCTGTCGGTGGGGCTGTCGCGTTCTCCCTGTTGTCTCTGGGCGCCGGCGGGCTCGCACGCGTCATCTACGCTCCTCCGGCCGACGTCGACTGCCGGGTCACCCCGGCCGAGTGTCGCCCTTCCGCGCTCGACCACGTACTGATGGGGACGGTGGTCGCCGGAGCGCTGGCCGGGGTCTACTTCGCGGGATACGGCGCGACGAAGTTCAGCGAGTCGGCGGGATGGGATCCGCTGCTCGGGTGGACGTTCGCGGGGGCGTACCTGGGGATCCCGGTCTCTGCGCTGCTTCAGAACGTCGTCCCGCAGTTCGATCCCGACTGGGTGAGACAGGTCATCGGCATCGGGTTGACCGCGGGCGGTTCGGTGGCGGCCGGGTTCGCCTTTCGAGAAATCACGAAGCGCCGCGGCCACGCGTGGCCCGAATACGGCTTTGGAATCGGGGGGATGGCCGCGGGCCTCGCCCTCGGGAGCTGGCTCTTCCCGCATACGATGTGGGTGCCGATCCTCGGGGGGGTGACGTCCGTCCTGGCTGCGTCGGCCGCGACACTCGCGTTCTGAGCACGCAAGTCCGAGCGCACGTTCGACCAGCCGCAGCACCGCCGCGCGAGGTCGGCTTGCGCGGGATCCGCGCTTCAGGGTACACGGTCAGGCCGCGATGACGCGGTAAGTACGAGAGGTTTTCCCATGGCGTTTTTGGACGAGAACAAGCGAACCCATCTGTGCGGAACTCTGCGTGGAACGGATGCGGGCAAGACGGTCACCGTTTTCGGGTGGGTCGCGAACCACCGCGATCATGGCGGCGTGATCTTCGTCGACGTACGCGACCGTACGGGACTCGTCCAGGTCCGCTTCGAGCCGGAGCTCGGCGCCGATTACGAAGCAGCCGACACGCTCCGATCGGAGTGGTGTATCGGGGTCGTCGGCGAGGTGGTGAGCCGCGGGGAAAACGTCAACGATCGGCTCGACACCGGAGAGATCGAGATTCGAGCGAACAGCCTGGAGATCTTCTCGCGCGCCGAGACGCCCCCCTTCCCGATCTCGGAGTGGTCGGACGCGAACGAGAACCTTCGGCTCGAGTACCGCTACCTCGACCTTCGACGGGAGCCGCTTCAGCGGGCACTCCTGATGCGGAGCAAGGTGAACCAGATCGTCCGGAACTACCTCACCGACAACGGCTTCGCGGAGTTCGAGACGCCGTGTCTCACGAAGTCGACGCCGGAGGGGGCGCGCGACTATCTCGTTCCGAGCCGGGTGAACCCGGGCGAGTTTTATGCGCTTCCCCAGTCGCCGCAGATCTTCAAGCAATTGTTGATGGTCTCCGGCTTCGACCGCTACTTCCAGATCTGCCGCTGTTTCCGCGACGAAGACCTGCGGGCCGACCGGCAGCCGGAGTTCACCCAGATCGACATCGAGATGTCGTTCGTGACGCCCGAAGACGTGATGCGCGTCTGCGAGGGGCTGGTCGCGACGGTTTTCAACGACATCCTCGACGCCAACGTCACGACACCGATCCGACGCATCACCTACGACGAAGCGATGCTGAAGTATGGCGTCGACGCTCCCGACCTTCGGTTCGGCCTCGAGCTCGTCGACGTCACCGACATCGCGGAGACTTCGGACTTCAAGGTGTTCTCCAGCACGGTGAAGGATGGGGGCCTGGTCCGCGGTCTTCGGATCGAAGGCGGCGCGGAGAAGATGAGCCGCAAGAACATCGACGAGATGGAGTCGTTCGTCAGCGTCTACGGCGCGAAGGGGATCGCGTGGGCCAAGATTCAGCCCGATGGCTGGACCGGTGGTGTCTCGAAGTTCTTCAGCGACGAAGAGAAAGCGCAGCTCGAGGAGCGTTTCGGCGCGAGCGCCGGTGACCTCATCGTGATGATCGCGGCGAAGCCGTCGGTGGTGTGCGCGAGCCTCGGAAACCTGCGCAAGAAGCTCGGTGCCGACCTCGACCTCTACGAGGAAGGAGCGTTCGAGTTCTGCTGGGTCACCGACTTCCCAATGTTCGAGTACGACGAAGCGGACGGACGCTTCTATGCAATGCACCACCCCTTCACGAGCCCGCGCACGGACGACTTCGAGGCGCTCCTTTCGGGCGAGAACCCCGCCGGAGTGAAAGCGCAGGCTTACGACCTGGTGCTGAACGGCAGCGAGATCGCCGGGGGCTCGGTTCGTATCCACCGGCCCGACATCCAGCAGAAGGTGTTCGAGCTTCTCGACCTCTCCGAAGAAGAGGCGCGCGCGAAGTTCGGATTCCTCCTGGACGCGCTGCAGTACGGTGCCCCGCCCCACGGCGGGATCGCGTTCGGTATGGACCGGCTGGTCATGCTCCTCAGCGGTGCGAAGAGCATCCGCGACGTCATCGCGTTCCCGAAGACCCAGAAGGCTGCCGACCTCATGTCGCAGTGCCCGAGCCCGGTGGATCCCGGGCAGCTCGCCGAGCTGCACATCAAGGTCACCGCTCCGCCGAAAGGCTGAACGCAACGCTTTGAGCACAGCGCGCCGAGCGCTGGTTGACACCCCGAAAGTGCCTCTGTAGGGTTCGGCGATTCTGTTTCGCGCGCGGTTTTAAAGGGCCGCGCACTTGTCTGCCCCCCCTCGAGAGAATGTTCCGATGCCGAGAACGTTCAAGGCGACCATCGCACTCATCATCGTGCTTTCGGTCCTGACGATTGTCACCCTCATCAACATCATCCAGACGAACCGGTCGCAGTCGACGATCGTCAAGCTGGAACAGCAGGTCGATGCGCTCGTCTCGTCGAACGAAGAGATCCGACAGAAGCTCAAGTCGGGTGTCGCGGTCGCCGGTGGTGGAGGAACGGCGGCATCCGCCGCAGGCTCGGACAAATACGCGAGCGCGCTCGACGATCCGAACAACATCCTCGTCGCCGCGACGGACCTGAAGGTTCCGCCCGACGCAAAGATGGAGGGGACGTACCGCGGCCTGTTGAGTTCCGACATGAAGGGCTTCAACTGGCTCACCGAGAACTCGGTCGACGTCGCGAACCTTCAGGCGATGGTGCACAACACCTTCGCCCGCCGCGATTTCAACAACCCCGACAACTGGGTCCCCGAGCTCGCGTACAAAATCGAGGTCAGCGACGACTCGACGGAGTACATCATCCACCTGCGCGACGACGTCTACTGGCAGACTCCGAACGTCGATTTCTCGAACCCCGACAACGCCTGGCTTCGGGAGCCGCGCAAGCTCACCGCCGAGGACGCCGTCTTCCTGTTCGAACTCATCAAGAATCCGCAGGTCGAAGCGGGCGCCATCAAGGCCTACTACGACGACATGGAATCCGCGGAGGTCATCGACGAGCACACGTTCAAGGTCACCTGGAAGAAGACGGTATACCACTCCCGCACGTTCACGATCGGGATGTACCCGATGCCCAAGTGGATCTTCACCAAGGACGAGAAGGGCAACGATCTCCCCAAGGAAACCCTCGGGCTGAAGTTCAACAACCATTGGGCCTCCAAGTACGCCCTCGGCACCGGCCCCTACCAGGTCACCGAGTCGAAGTCGGGTGAACGCACCGTCCTCGAGCGCTTCGACAAGTGGTTCGGCCCGAAGTACCCGATGGACCGCATGGAGTACAAAGTCGTGAAGGACCCGCAGACCGCGTACACCAAGTTCCTCGCCGGCGAGCTCGATTTCATCGGCAAGGTCCCCAACGAACGCGTCGCCGAAGACATCTTCGAGAAGAAAGAGAAGAAGTATGCAGAGGGGATCCTCGAGTACGACTTCGTCGACGTCTTCGCCTATTACTACTTCGGCTGGAACGCCGACCGACCCATGTTCGCCGACAAGCTCGTGCGTCGCGCGATGACCCATGCGCTCAACCGCCCCGCGATCCTCAAGAACGTCCTCAACGGTCTCGGCACCATCCAGACCGGCCCCTTCTACTACAACCACCCGGCGATGGATCCGGGCGTCGAAGCGTGGCCGTTCGACCTCGAGAAGGCGAAGTCCCTCCTCGACGAAGCTGGCTGGAAAGACAGCGACGGCGACGGCATCCGCGACAAGGTCATCAAGGGGAACAAGACGAACTTCGAGTTCACCATGGTCGCCTACGACAAGCCCGAGACGAAGACGGTGCTCTCGATCTGGAAGGAAGACCTCCGAAAGATCGGCGTCGTCCTGAATGCTCAGCACGTCGACTGGCCGACGATGCAGAAGAAGATGGACGAGAAGCAGTTCGACGCATGGACCGGTGGCTGGGGGCTCTCCTGGGACATCGACCCGTATCAGATCTGGCACTCGTCGCAGGCCGACGTTCCGAAGGGTTCCAACCGCGCCGGGTTCCGCAACGAGCGGGCCGACGAGATCATCGACACCCTCCGCGTGACCTTCGACGAAGACAAGCGGATCGAGCTCCTCCGAGAGTTCCATCGCCTGCTGCACGAGGAGCAGCCCTACACCTTCTTCTACTCGCCGCAGTACGTCGCTTCCTGGCAGCCGCGGCTGGAAAATGTCGTCATCAACTCGATTCGCCCCCAGTACCTGCCTTACCCGTGGTACATCGACGACACGCAGAAGAAAGCGAAAGTCCAGGGCGAGCGCTGACACGAACCTAGGGCGACCACGCCATGACGACGTACATCATCAAGCGAATTTTGCTGATGATCCCGACCCTGTTCGTGATCTCGGTGATCATCTTCCTCGTGCTGAACCTGGCTCCGGGCCGTCCCGGCGGTGGTGCAGGCGGTGAGGGCAACGAGACTGCTCAGTCCCAGGAAGCTCGCGAGAGCTATCGGATCTTCAAGGAGCAGTTCAACTTCGACAAGCCGGTGATGTTCAACACTCGCTTCTCGTTGACCGAGGACGAAGTTCGTGAACAGGTCGAGACGCTCGTCGACTATCGCGCTCCAACCTGCGGCGAAGGGACCGAGAGTGCGGATTGCATCGCGCCTGATGACAAGCCCGCGATCGCCGACGTGATCGAGGCCGAGGACCAGCTCGAGGACTGGGGGAGTTACATCGTGCCGCAACTGCTGAGCATCGCGCAGACGAGCGACCGCCGAGCGGTCCGGGTCCTCGCGGTGAACCAACTCAGCACCAACGCCAAACGTAGACTCATCAACGAGTACGGCGCGGATCAAACCGACGAACAGCGCACCCTCAACAAAGAGATCCATGCCGAGAACGAGCGGCTCGACGGCTGGCGCGTGCCACTGGACGCCGACTCGGCGGCCATCGACGCAGTGCTGACCGAGAGCTGGGTCCCGTGGTTCGAAGAGCACATCGACCGATACGAGTACACCTTCGGGGAAAAGTTCTCGATCTTCTTCACCGATACGAGGTTCGCGAAGTACTGGGCGAACCTGGCGAGGTTCGATTTCGGCGTGAGCCACGTCGACAAACGCCCCGTCCTGGAGAAGATTCTCGAGAAGGTGCCGTACACGCTGACGCTGAACTTCCTCGCGATCTTCCTCGCGTACATCATCAGCGTCCCGCTCGGCGTCTGGTCGGCCTACCGGCAGAATACGGTCGCCGACCAGGTGGTCACCGTCGTGCTGTTCCTCCTTTACAGTCTCCCGTCGTTCTTCGTCGCGGTGTTGTTGCTCGAGACGTTGACGAAGGGAACGCCGCTCGACCTCTTCCCCACGGGAGACTTCGTCGGCAGCTTCCCGAGCTGGTTCGACCCGAGCAACGAGCGCACCATCGAGAGCTCCGACGACCTCACGACGCTCGAGTACATCATGAGCGTGTCGTACCACCTGGTGCTGCCGGTGTTCTGCCTCACTTACGGGGCGCTCGCGAGCCTCAGCCGATATGCTCGCACCGGACTGCTGGACGTCATCCGAGCCGACTACATTCGCACCGCCCGCGCCAAGGGCCTGGGTGAGCCGATGGTCATCGTGAAGCACGCGGTTCGTAACGGCATGATTCCGGTCCTGACACTGCTCGGCACGCTCCTCCCCGCTCTCATTGGAGGGTCGGTGGTCATCGAGTACGTGTTCAACATCCCCGGGATGGGCCTCTACATCTTCGAGAGCATCTTCGCCCGAGATTACAACGCCATCATGGGCGTCCTGCTGATCTCCACACTCCTGACGCTCGTTGGTCTGCTGGTGTCCGACATCAGCTACGCCGTCGTCGATCCCCGCATCAGCTTCGACTGAGGAACTGAGATGAGTGACGAGACGACAAAAAGCGGCGCTCCGCGTCCCGACTACAAGAGCTACGGCGAGATCGTCTGGACGCAGTTCAAGAAGTATCCGGTCGCCTACTACAGCCTCTACGGCGTGGGCCTCCTCTTCCTGATCGCGATCCTGTGCCCGGTCTTCGCGCTGAACGTCCCGTTCTTCATCAGCGTCCCCGAGGGAACTCCCGGGGTGCCGGCGGGCGTGTCGTTCCCGTGGTTCGCCGCTCTCTTCGACACGAACTTCTTCGAGAGTGGGCTCGACATCTTCTTCAACTGGCTGCTCTTCTCCCTCCCCACGGCGTTCCTGGTGTGGTTGGGCTATCGGCAGTCGCTCGGCGGAGTCTCGAAGAAGGTGTACCGCGAGCGTCGAATGCGCTTCATCGGCATCGCCTCATTCATCATCTTCGCGATCTTCCTCGTCATCTACGTCGTGGAGTTTCGACAGCCCTACGTCGACTACGTGACGATCGCCGATCTCGACGGCGTCTCCGCATTCTTCCCGCCGCTCGAGTACTCGTACCGTGACGTCGACCTGAGCGCGGTACGCGTCGACCCCTCGTGGGACCACCTCCTGGGTACGGACAAAGAGGGCCGCGACGTCTTCACTCGTCTGCTCTACGGCACCCGTATCTCGCTCACCATCGGCGTTGTCGCGGTCGGCATCTACATGACCATCGGGGTCGTCATCGGGGCGCTCGGCGGCTACTACGGCGGCTGGGTCGACATGGTCGTCCTCCGGCTCATCGAAGTGATGATCTGTTTCCCGACCCTCTTCCTCATCCTCACGCTGCGCGGGTTCATCGACAATCCGAGCATCTTCCACATCATGCTCATCATCGGCGTGACCGGCTGGACCCGCATCGCCCGGCTCGTCCGGGGCGAGTTCCTCCGGCTGAAGAATCAGGAGTTCGTCCAGGCGGCGATCGCGATGGGCCTCACCCAGCGCAAGATCATCTTCCGCCATGTCTTGCCGAACGCCCTGGGCCCCGTCTTCGTCTCCGCCGCATTCGGCGTCGCTGGCGCGATCCTCATCGAGGCGACGTTGAGCTTCCTCGGACTCGGACCGCCCACTGCACCGAGCTGGGGACAGATCCTCACCACCGGTCGAGACACGGGCCAGATGGCCCTCATCCTCGCCCCCGGGTTCGCGATCTTCGTGACGGTATCGCTGCTGAACCTCGTGGGCGACGGCGCCCGAGACGCTCTCGACCCCAAGCTTAGGAAGTGAGCATGTCCGAGTATCTGCTCGAGCTGAAAGAGTTGAAGACCTACTTCTTCACCGACGACGGGATTCTCCCCTCCGTGGATGGCGTGAGTTACTCCATCCGTCCGGGGGAGACCCTCGGTGTCGTGGGCGAATCGGGATCGGGGAAATCGGTGACGGCGCTGAGCATCCTGGGCCTCATCCCGCAGCCGCCCGGAAAGATCGTCGGAGGAAAGATCCTGTTCGATGGAAAAGACCTCGCCGGCATGAACGACGAGCAGCTCCGGACCATCCGCGGGAACGACATCTCGATGATCTTCCAGGAACCGATGACGAGCCTGAACCCGGTCTACACCGTCGGCAACCAGATCGTCGAAGCCATCACCCTTCATCAGGACCTGGAGTACCCCGAGGCGAGAGCGCTCGCGATCGACATGCTGCGCAAGGTCGGCATCCCGTCGCCCGAGCAGCGGATCGACGAGTACCCGCACCAGATGTCGGGCGGCATGAAGCAGCGCGTGATGATCGCGATGGCGCTCGCTTGCAAACCGAAGCTCCTCATCGCAGACGAGCCCACGACTGCGCTCGACGTCACGATCCAGGCGCAGATTCTCGAGCTCCTCCGCGAGCTGCAGAACGAAATCGGGATGTCGATCATCTTCATCACGCACGACCTCGCCGTCGTTGCGGAGACGTGCGACCACGTCGCCGTCATGTATGCGGGACGCATCGTCGAATACGCGGACGTCTTCACGCTCTTCGAGAAGCCTTCCCACCCCTACACGAAGGGACTGTTCTCGAGCATCCCGAGCGTCGAGGCTGCGCACCACGAGCGCGACGACCGACTGTTCGTCATCCCCGGCATGGTCCCGCGTCCGCAGGAGTTCCCGACCGGATGCCGGTTCCGAACCCGATGCCGATTCGCCACCGAACAGTGCAAAGAGCGCCCGCCCCTCGAAGAGACCGACGAGGGACATCTCGTCGCGTGCTGGTATGCCGAAGAGGTCCAGGCCGGAACCCGAGAACCGGGAACCCCGCACGACCCCCGCACGGTCGAGACGACCACGATTACGCCCGAGAGCATCGCGAGAGACGCGCGCAAGGAAGTGTGACGACGATGGCAGCCGTAGCGAAAGATACAGCGAGCACCGAGCCGTTGCTCAGCGTGCGAAACCTCAAGAAGTACTTCCCGATTCACAAGGGGATCTTCAGCCGCGTCGCAGGACACGTGAAGGCGGTCGACGACGTGAGCTTCGACGTCTTCCCCAACGAGACCCTCGGGCTCGTCGGCGAATCGGGCTGCGGCAAGACGACGACGGGGCGAACGATCCTGCGGCTGATCGAGCCGACCGAAGGCGAGATCGTCTTCGAGGGTCAGAATGTCGTGGGCCTCGACACCGAAGCGATGCGCAAGATCCGCCGCGACATGCAGATCATCTTTCAGGATCCGTACTCGTCGCTCAATCCGCGCATGACGATCGAATCGATCATCGGCGAGGCGATCGAGTTCCACGGTATCGCCAAAGGCGACGAGCGCCGACACATGGTCGAGTCACTGCTCGAACGGGTCGGTCTTCAGCCGTCGTACATCACCCGCTATCCGCATGAGTTTTCGGGCGGTCAGCGGCAGCGTATCGGTATCGCGCGGGCCCTCGCGCTCAACCCGAGCTTCATCGTGTGCGACGAGGCGGTGAGCGCGCTCGACGTCTCGGTGCAGGCGCAGGTCATCAACCTGCTCCAGGACCTGCAGGAAGAGTACGAGCTCAGCTTCCTCTTCATCGCCCACGACCTGTCTGTCGTCCGGCACATCTCGGACAGAATCGCCGTGATGTACCTCGGGCAGGTGATGGAACTCGCGACAGCGGACAGCCTGTTCGAGGCTCCGCTGCACCCGTACACGCAGGCGCTCTTGTCGGCGATCCCGCAGCCCAAGCCGCGTCGCAAGAAGTCGCGCATCATTCTGGAGGGCGACGTCCCCTCCCCCATCAATCCTCCGTCCGGGTGTCGTTTCCACACCCGTTGTCCCGCGTGCTTCTCGCCGTGCAAGACGATCATCCCGAAGACGATCGAGGCGGAGCCGGGACACTTCGTGAAGTGTCATCTGTACGACCCCGACCACGCGGACCCGTCGCACTTCGACGCCCTGCCGAATTTTCGTGGCGAGGATTCGGAAGCCGTCGCGACGCCCCCGCCGGGCACGGATGGCAAGGTCGACGCCCCGCTCGCTGGCGAGGCCGAGGAAGCAGACGTCGAAACGCCGACCGCGGCGAGCTCGCGAGACGCTTCGGCGCCGCCGGTCAAGTCGGACGAGGCCCCGATCGCATCGGCCGACGACGGCGATGAGGAAGAGTGAACATTATCGGCTCTCGCCCTGATTTCATGCGGGCGAGAGCGAGACCCAACGACGGCTCGAGCGGGGGTCGCTATCTTGACAGGTTACAGACCCTCTGTCACGATCGCGCCGCCTGAGCCCATTTGACGCTAGTAAGCTGTCTGGTCGCCGTCTGGCGGCTCAATTTTTCGAATTGCTCTACGGAGGTTCTTCTCCCCATGTACTCCATTACGGTCAGCGAAAAAGGAGGCCAACAGTCCACCTACGACTTCAACAAGGGTGAGGTGACGATTGGGAGGATGAAGGGCAACGACATCGTGCTTCCGAAAGGCAACGTGTCGAAGCGCCACTCCCGGATCTTCGCCCAGGACGACGGCTTCAAGATCATCGACCTCGACAGCACGAACGGCACCTACGTGAACGGCCGGAAGATCACCGGGGAGCAGCCGATCACGATAAACGACAAAATCTACATCGGGGATTTCATCCTTCAGGTGGAGTCCGAGGCCGCGGCGAGCCCTGCTCCCCCCGCACCGCCGGAAGCACCGCCGGGAGGTGGCGGCTTCGGCAGTCCCTCGCCGGCGGGCGCCAGCTCCTCGGGCATGAATCAATTCGCACCGTCGCCGCCGAGCCCCGAGCCGCCGGCCAGCCCCGGTGGCTTCGGCAACCCGCCGACCGGCAGCCGAACTCCTGGTCCGCCCCCTCCGAGCAACGGCGCGTCGGGGATGGACTTTTCGTCGGGCCCGTCGCGGCCCGAGCCGAACAATTCGTTCAATCAGCCGCCTCCGCCGAGCAAACCAGCGCCGCCCAAGCCGGCCGCGCAGCCCGCCCCTTCGCGCCCCGCCCCCCCCGTGGGTGGTAGCGTCGGCGGGCGTCCCGACGAAATGCGCGGAGACCGTCCCCCTGCGGGACGGCCGGAGTACTCGCAGGTCAGCGCGATCCTCGCGGTCAACGAGCTCACCTCCGAGTTCGACGAAGACTTTCACGCCGCAATGCACGACGTCGCGACCGTGATGTTCGAGAGCGTCGGGCCCCAGGATCTTCCGTACCAGTACCCGCCCGCTCCCGAAGATCGGGACCGTTGGCGCCAGACGGTGGAGAGCGCCGTCGCGACCGTGAACCCCCGGGTGGACACGGAGGCGCTCACCGAGGCGCTCATCGCAGAGTGTGTCGGTCTGGGCCCGATCGACAGCTACCTCGACGACCCGACGGTCCAGGACATCTACGTCAACCGCTGGGATCACGTGCTGATCCGACGCGAAGGTTCGCTCGTCCGAGCAACTTCGGCGTTCAGCCACCCGCAGCTCCTGATGGCGGCCGCATATCGTCTCCTCGGTCCGCGCGACATGGAGGTGTACGTCGACGAGATGCGTTTCGGAGACGGAACGCGCGTCCACGTGGTGCTGCCGCCGCTGGCGCCGGAAGGCCCCGCGATTACCGTTCGTAAACCTCAGACGAACCATCCGACGCTCGACGAGCTCGTGTCGCAGAACGCGCTGTCGTCCGGGATGGCAGAATTCCTGGGGAGTTGCATCGAAGCGGGCCGGTCGATCATGATCGCCGGGCCTACTGGCTCCGGAAAGAGCACCCTTCTGTCGGCACTCATGCAGGAGATGCCGTCGGGCGTCCGTCTCGTCGCGATCGAGAACGGCGGTCGCCTCGCCCTCCCGCCAAACAGCGTCCGGCTCGAACCGAATCCCGCTGCAGGATTCGAAGCTCGATTCATGGTTCACTCGGCGATGGCTATGCATCCGCAGCGCATCGTGCTCGACGAAGCCCGTGGCGCGGAAGCCTACGACTTCGTCACTGCGGGGGCTTGCGGCACCGAAGGGTCGATGGTGACGCTGCACGGCACCTCGGCCGCCGAATCGCTCGGACGCCTGGAGAGCCTCTGCCTGCTCGGAAGTTCCAACCTCAGCCCGCGAGGGCTGCGCGAGCAGATCGCACGAGCCATCAACATCGTGGTGGTCGTCAACCGCACCCACGAGGGTCGCTTCCGCGTGCATCAGATCACGGAGGTTCAGGGGGTCGACCTCGACGCGTTCCGCCTCAACGACGTCTTCTACTATCGCGTCGAAGGCGCCGAAGGGGGGTACCACCCCACCGGATACGTACCGCTGTTCTTCGAGGACATGCGGCACGCCGGCGCCAATGTCGATTTCGGAATCTTCCGAGAGTGATCGAGCAGTGAGGTCCGCCGGGCATGTTCAATCTGACCGTCGAAGACAACAATGGACAGATAGCGGACCAGTTCTCGTTCGACCACGGTTCGTACGTCGTAGGGCGACACGAGGACTGTGACATCGTCCTCCCCTCGACTTCCGTCAGCCGGCAGCACGCCCGACTCTACGTGGAAGGTGGCCGCTGCTACATCGAAGACCTCGGCAGCTCCAACGGCGTCGTGGTCGACGGTCAGCGCGTGCTGAAAGCGAGGGACCTCGGGACCGCCTCTCAGATCAAAGTCGGAGACTTCTACCTCTACCTCGAGTTCAAACGTCCCGACCGCGCGGCGCAGGCCAACGTCCTGCAGACGCTCTTCATCTCCGACGACTCCAACCACAGCAAGCTGGTCCGGATCAACGACGCTTTCGCTGGCGAGGAGTTCAGCCTCTCCGAGATCGAGAACACCATCGGGCGGACCGACGACAACTTCATCCTGTTGTCCGACCCGTCCATCAGCCGCCACCACGCCAAGATTCTTCGTAGCGGCGAGCAATACACGCTCGTCGATCTCGGGAGCTCCAACGGATCTCGCTACAACGGAAAGCCGGTTCACGAGCCCAAGCGCCTGATGCCCGGCGACCGCGTACACTTCGGAAACGTCGAGTTCGTCTACGCCCCCGGGCACATCGAGGTGAACCCTGCCGAGTACACTCGGGTCCAGGGGAGCAACAACGTCGTCCTCATGGTCGGGATAGGAGTCTTCGTTCTGCTGGCGCTCGTCGTCGGCGGGCTCGCCGTCTTCGCGACCTACGTGATGAAGGCCGAAGAACCCAATCCGAGCGCTCAGCCGCCCGTCGTGACGGTCGACCGTGCGACCGCGGCACTTCAAGAGGGGCGCTCCAAGATGGACCGCCGCGACTGGGCGGGCGCCGTCGTCGCATTCGACGAAGTGCTGGCGCTGAAGCCCGCCGACGGCGAGGCGCAAACGCTTCGCGACCAGGCCGAAGCCGAGCGGGCCGCGCAGCAGAAGTTCGAACAGGGAGAGACGCTCGTCGAGGAAGGCCTGCACCGCGACGCCATCGCCGTCCTCGGAGAAGTCCCCGAAGGCACCGTCGCTCACCGGCGCGCTCAGGAGCAGATCGGGCACGTGAAGAAGACGCTCGCCTACAACCTTCGTAGCGAGGCGATGGAGACCTACCGCAGCAAGAAACCGAAGAAGGCGGCGATGCAAGATGCCCACGCCGCGGTCGTCGAAGCGCTCGAGTTGAACCCCGACGACGAGGAAGCTCGACGCCTCGTCAAGGACATCGAACGCCTGATGAAAAAGAAGAAATGGTCCTACGAGGCGTACTCGCCTTAACGGGAACTACTCCGCTGCTTTCTCGACCGCCTTCGCCTGTTTCTTGGCCGCCTTCGCCTGCTCCGCGGCGAGCTTTCGGAGCTCCTTGGACTTGTCCTTCATCCGCTGGATCAGCGCGGGCCAACCCTCTTTCTCGATGATCTGGACGTAGGACTCTCGGTAGGTCTCTTCGAGGGAGATGTCGTCGATCACGACGTCGAAGATCACCCAGTCGTCCCCTTTCTGCACGAGCTTGTACTCGACCGGTTTGTCACCGTCTTTGGTCACGACGGTCGTCTTCACGATCGCCTTGTCTCCCCGCGTCTTCTCGTCGTCGTATTTAATCTCGTAGTCGGCGCCGAGCTTCTGCCCTTGCAGCTTGCCTTCGTAGTTGGCCTGAAGCATGTCGCGCAGCAGCGCGAGGAACTCGGCCTGCTCTTCGGCGGAACGCTTCGCCCAGTGGTCGCCTAGCGACCGCGCGGCGAGCTCGCTGAAATCGATCGTCTCGTCGAGCACCTTCTGGAGCTCCTGCTGCCGCTTCTTGGAGTCGGGCTTCTGGAGCGTCTTCGTCACGACCTCCGTCTTGGCCTTCACGTAATCGGTAGGCTGGTCCGCAAAGGCGGAACCGGCCAGGAGAAGCGAAGCGGCCAGGGTGGCGAGGGTCGTTTTGATGCGGAACTTCATGGATTCACCTTCGCGGGCGGGAACTGCGTCGACTGAGAGACGCACGGCGCGCGAAATCATTCACTCGCGGGCGCCGCGGTCGATGGGAGTTTCGACACACCGACGCCTTTTGCCAGCGCGGCGCGTGCGACGAGATAGTCGTACTTCGCCTGTAGATGCAGGGCTTTCGCCTCGAAATACGCCTTGAGCGGATCGACCGCGTCCTTCATGTCGCCGCCGCCGGTCTGAACGCTCAGCCCGTACTGATCGCGCCATCGGCGCGCCGCCTCGAGCCGCCGGCTCGTGATCTCGATCTTCTGGTATGCGGTCGAAGCGTCGAGCCAGAGCTTCGAGATCTCGAGCTCGATCGCACCGACGGCGCGACGCTTCTGCGCCGCGACCTCTTCGTTCTGAGCGACCGCGGCCTTGTACTTTCCGTACTGCTGGAAGAAATCGAGCTCCCACCGCATCCCGAGACCGACTCCGAGCGTGAAGAGGTGAAGGGGGTCCTCGTAGGGACGCGCATAGAGGTCCTGGGTGTCGACGCAGGCAGAGTCCGCGGTCGGGGTGCGACAGACCGACCGCAGCGCGATCTCCTCCGTCGACCACCCGAGGCCGAGGTCCCCGAGGATCACGATGTTCGGAAAGAAGTTGGAGCGCTCGAGCTTCGCCTGGAGGGCCCGGGCCTTCACCCCCATCTCGAGCTGGCGGAGCTCCGGACGGTTGGCACGAGCCATCAACTGATACTCTTCGACGGTTCCGAGTGGCGGGACCTCGGTGACATCGTCGAGGCTCGGCACCGCGACGGTCCGGTCGTCAGGATAGCCGGTGAAGTATCGCAGCCCTTCGTGGGCGATGCGTCCCAGCAGCGCGTTGTCGGCGACCCGCGAGTCGAGCTCGGCGTCGAGCACCTGGAGCTGACGCAGCGCCGACGTCTCGAACTCGGCCTCACCGAACTCGCGCGCCTCTTCCATGTTCTCCAGCGTGGTATCCACCAACTCCGTCCCCTCTCCCAGGAGGTCGGAGAACGCCTTCGACAGCTGCATCGACCGATAGGCTCGCGTCACCTGAAACTCGACGTCGCGCGCGGCGAGCTCCCGGTCCGCCTCCGCCTTCTCGACCCCGAGCGCGGCGAGATCCTGCGCCGTGGAGATCCGTCCGAAGGTGAAGATCGGCACCACGATGGTGAGCTTTTGGGAGACGAAGGGCCCGAGTCGCCCTTCCCCGAGTGTGTCGAGGTTGTTGCCGAAGTTCCACGGGTCCGCTTCGGCGGGAACCGGCGCGACGAGGGTGTCGCTCTTGAGCTTGGGCGTCCAGGCGTGATTGGCGCGGTACTGTTGCCAGTTGGCGATCTCGATCTTGGCGTCGTGCTCGTCCAGCACGGCGGCGTTGCGGGCCGCGGCGCCGAGCACTTCGTCGAGCGTCGTGAACTCCTGCCCGCTCGCGATCCCCGCGATGCTGCTCGAGACGAAGAAGGCCGCGACGGCCGCGACATACCGGATCGGCGTCGTCACATGGACGGTTCCACGGCGTGCGACTGGTTTGTCTGGGTCGTTCACAGTCTGCTCCTCGGGCCGACCTGAATAGCAGAGGCGGCCGAAAGCACGCAACCGCGCGGGGTCTCGGCTCCCGGGGTTTGGGAGGACCGCGACGCCTCAAGGCGCGGGCGTACCGATCCGCTCCAGAAGTGCCTCGACCCACGCACTCGGCAGTTCGACGTCTCCGAAATACTGGGCGGAGAGATGGTCGGGACCGTGGTAGTCACTCGAACCGGTCTTCAAGAGGCGATGAGCGTCCGCCACCGCCTCGTAGCGGCTCCGGTCGGCGGCCGAATGCTTCGGGTGACGTACCTCGATGCCGTCGAGTCCCGCGTCGACCCACTCGCCGATGAGGTGGTCGGCGTCGTAGATACCCGGGTGGGCGAGAACGGAGACCCCGCCGGCTCGGGCGATGAGGTCGATCGCTTCGGGGACCGTGGGCCAGGTGGTCTCCACGTAGGCGGCACCGCGATCCGAAATCCAGCGGTCGAATGCCTCGTCGACCGAATCGACGTGACCGGCCTCGAGCAGCGCCTTTGCGAGGTGTGGCCGCGCGACGGCGCCCTCCCCCGCGATCTCGAACACGCGTTCGAGCTCGACGGCGACTCCGAGTTCTCGCAACTTCGCGACCATCGTGCGCATGCGGTCGTGGCGGGCGACGAGGCGGCGTTCGGAAAAGTCTCGCACGAGACTCGATCCCGGATCGATACCGTACCCCAGAACGTGAATGGAGCGACCCGCGAACGAACTGACCTCGATCCCCGGCACGAACCGGACACCGTAGTCTGCGGCCGCTGTCGCCGCCGCGGGACACCCGGCGCAGGTGTCGTGGTCGGTCAACGACCAGACGGCGACCCGCTGCTCGGCGCACATGAGGGCGACGGTCTCCGGGTCGAAAACGCCGTCGCTGAATGTCGAGTGGGAATGGAGTTCAGCGCGAATCGACGACATGGGCGGACTCCCTCTCGGAGACTTCGACCGAGCCGTCGGTTCCGGGCGGCTCGTCGGTCGGACTCTCATCCTCGGCCGCACCAGTGTCAAGGACGGTTCCTTCCTCGGTCGAGTCGGAATCGGCTCCGTCGAGGACGACCCCTGCGCGGGCGTCGGCGAGGATCTCGTCGACGTCGGCCTCGGAGGCCTCGGGCTCCACTTCGTCACCGACCAGCTCGTCGACGGAGAGGTTTCGCCATCGGATCTCGTCACTGATCCGCTCGAGGCTCTCGATCGACTCGATGACCCCGGCGTCGTCCCCCGCCGAAGCCTGGACCAGGGAGACGTGTAGTCGCTCCAGCGCCGTGAAGCATCGCTGCTGGCGAGCTTCGAGGCGCGCCCGGGCAACGTCGAAACGGCGGCGCGCCTTCACCTGCTCCGCGAGTTCCTTGAGCGTTGCGCGAAGCTCGCGCTCTACCGTCGCGTCGCGCGCCTCTTCGATCCGACGATCGATCTCTGCGATACGAGACTGGAGCTGGCGGTGACCGGTCTTTTCGACGGCCGACCGAAGCTGCTGCGAGCGCCGGGTGATCGCGATCAACGCATGCCCGGTCTCGCTGGCGATGTCCGCCGCCCGGTCGCGGGTTTGCTGTTCGGCACGCTCGAGTTCGCGCACGATCTGCTCGTAAATGATCCGGCCACTGCGGATCGTTTCGCGCTCCTCGCCACGCAGATCGGCGTAGGCATCCTTGAACTCGGCGAGCAGCTCGTCGCGCTGCCAGTCGACCCGCTTGAGCCCCGAGGCGAACGAGAGGAAAACCCCGAAAACCCCACCCGAGAAGACCAACTGAGCGAGTTCGGTCGGTATCATCGGCGCGAGGACCTCGACGACGAACGCGGCGGGGACGAGCGCGAGCGCGTGCATTACGACGACGAACGCCCGCTCCGCCGACGAGTCGCCGTGGTCGAGGGAGAGGCTCATCCCGATGAACAACCCGAGCGCCGCGGCCGCCGCGAAGCTGTTCACCGCGAGGAGCAGCGCCATCGAAGCGCCCCCGATGATCGCGAGGACGAGGCGGAGCGCCGGCGTACCTTCCCGGGGGTCGGTGAGGTTCGTCAGCAAGCCGACGATGCCACCGAAGGAGAGCGCGAAGAGGGCTGGCTCGCTGGCACCGGCGATGGCGTTCAGCAGAGTCGCGACGACCCCGGCGAGCGCGCCGCCCCCGACCAGGAGCATGATCTCGCGGGAGTACTTGCGGGGGGCTTTGAGAGAGACGGAGGACATGGTGTCACCAGGGGGCGACCCCGGCCGAAGCCGGGGTCAGGTAGAGATTCAGAAGGAGTCTTCGAAAAGGTAGATCGCGTTGGACCGCGCCTTCTTCGACTTCTTGAGGTGTTGACCCGAGGGCGACGAGGGAGCGACGTTGCCGAAGGCGCTGTTCATCGAGTCGAGCTCCTTGTCGGCGGCTTCGTACTTCTCCGCCTTCTTGAAGTCGTACTTCGCTCGCCGTTTTCGCATCGTGGTCTGGGTCTGCTTGATCAAGTTCTGCGCCTCGGCCGCATCGCCGGAGCTCCAGAGGTCGACCGCCTGCTCCATCGTGTTGGCGACTTCCACCTGCTGGACGCGAGCGACGACGTCGACGTTGACCATCTCGTCGGCCTTCGACGCGTCGGTCGTGACGACCGCGCGAAGCGCCTGGTTGTGATGCCCGGGCTTGTCGTTCACGAGGTCGTCGTAGCTCATGCTGGTCGTTATGATCGGTGAGGCGCCCTCGACGGCCCCGCTGGCGGCGAGCTTGATGAGGATGTTCTTCTTCTCCTTCGCGGCGAATTCGGCGAGCGAGACGTAGATCTGGTCGCCGGAGAGTTTGTAGTCGAAGCCGTGCAGCTCTCCGAGCGAAACGCCGGGGCCGAGCTTTATGACGACCGCCGTGTTTCGCGCGACGGTCGCGGCCAGGCTGTTGAGCTCCTGCTCGAAGATCGGCCCGATCGCTTCGGAGCGGTCGACGAAGTAGTAGTTGCCAGCGCCGAGGTTGGCCATCGCCGTCATCAGGTCCTCGTTGTAATCGAGCCCGACGCCGAGGGTGGAGACGGAGGTGCCGGAGCCGAGCGCGGTGCGGGACAGCTCCTGGAGCCGGTCTTGCCGGGTTACGCCGACGTTCGCATGTCCGTCTGACATCAAGATGACGCGGTTGATCGCTTCGGCGTTCTTCCACTTCGAGACTTCGGAGAAACCACGCTGAAAACCGCCGGAGAGGTTCGTCCCCCCGCCGATCGCGATGTCGTTGATCGCACGGAAGAGCGCGACTCTGCTGCTGTCGGTCACCGGCTGCGAGTAGAAGTCGACCGTCACGTCGGTGCTGTAGGAGACGATGGCGACGCGGTCGCGCTCGCCGAGCACGTTGACGAGGCGCCGGGCGGCGTCTTTGGCGTGTTCGATCTTGTCACCCGACATGGAGCCGGACCGATCGATCACCAGCGCGACGTTGAGCGGAGGACGCTCGGCGCCCTGTTGTTCGATCGCCTCGATGTCGATCGATGCGTAGACGTCGGACGCGCTCCCCTGCAGCAGGTAGCCGTTCGAAATCGCCGTACGCAGCGACAGCGTGCCGTCCGCGGCGAGGTTCACGACGGGTTGCGGCCCCGTCTGGGTGGGGGGCGGTGTGGGGACCGGATTCGTCACGACCGGCACCGGTTCGGGCGGCTGAGGAGTCTTGGTGTTCGAAAAGTAGAGGGCGGCGCCCAAAAGGACGATGGCCACTACGCCGATGGTTGCGAGCTGTTTCACGGAGTCTCTCCTGAAGTTCTAAGATCCGATGGATCGTGACGTTGGACTCCTCAACCAACGAAGCTCGTTCCAAAGGGATCTAAAAAATTTACCAGAAAGAAGCCTTGTTACATTCCGAGAGATGAATTTTCCTCGGAAGCCGATGCGCAACTTCTCCACATCGTTGGTCGTGCTCACCCTCTGGTGTCTCTGTGGTTGTGACCACGAGACGGAGGTCGAAGTTCCATGGAAAGGAGCAAAAGGACTCGAGCCGGCGACTGTCGAGGTAGAAGCGCCCCCGCCACGTCCTGCCGTTCCGGGGCGTGCCGCGACGGTCGACGGAACCGCGATTTCCCGCGAAAGCTTCGAAGCGGCGCTCGGTCGGTCCCTCGCATCCGGGGTTGGAGAGCGCACGGCGAGACGCACCGTTCTGTTGGCGTTGATCGAAGACGAGCTGCTGCGAACTCATCTCGCGTCGCGCGAGGTGTTCGTACCCGACGATGTCGTGGAGGCAGCGCTCGAGCGACGATACGTCGCGTTCGGTGGGCGCGCGGCGTACGAACGACACCTCGGCGTTCGGGGCCGCACGTTTCGAGACGTTCGACGGGAAGTGGAGACGGACGCGGCGCTGCGGAGACTCCTCGAGAACGAGATCGAACCGAGCCCCGAGTCGGTGGCCCGCCTGTACGAGGAGCTGTCGGGTCGAGACGCCACGGAGGTGCGATTCCTCGTCTCCAGCGCGGTCTTTCCGCAGGCGTCTTCCTCGGAGTTGGCAGCGAAGGCCGTTCGCGTGAAAGACGACGAGGACTTCGAGCGGCTCGCCCGTTCGGGGCGTCCGTTGCTACGCCGCACCTGGGTGCCGATCTCCGCGCTCGACCCGGGCCTCGCCTCGACCCTCGACGGCGTGGTAGCGCCAGGAACCGCCGCCCCCGTGGAGACGCCGCGCGGCCAACAGGTGTACCGCGTCCACGAGCGCGCGGTGGAGCCTACCCGGCACTTCCAGGAGGTTCGCGAGACGATGCGTGAGCGAGCGACCGATCTGGCCTTTTCGCGAGCGCGTCGCGAGCTCCTCGACGACCTCCGCTCGCGGGCGGAGATCCAGATCGCGGATGAATTCGTGGACGAGGCTCAGCCGAGCCAGTGAGCGGCAGCCGGCCGAGTCTCTGTGTCGAGCGTGACAACTTCCGACCGCCGCGGTTGACGAACCCGTCGCGTCGAAAGTATCCACACAAGACCTTCGCGAGAGCCACGATGTCCGACGTCACCATCACCCGCGACGGCTCTCGGGCCGTCCTGACGATCGACCGCCCCAATCGACGCAACGCCCTGAGTGGCGCCGTCGTCGACGACCTCAGGGCCGCATTCCGCACCCTCGCGGCGGAGCCCGACGTGGAGATCGTCGTCCTGACTGGAGCTGGCGACGTTTTCAGCGCCGGCGGTGACATCAGTGACTTCCAGCCTGATGCCGGGATGCTCGAGATGCACCACGCGCGTGGTTCGTACGCGGAGCTGCTCCTCGAGATGCAGCGGTTTCCGCGGCCCATCGTCGCGAGAGTGAACGGCCATGCCCTGGGAGGCGGCTTCGGGTTGGTGCTCAACTGCGACCTGGCAGTGGCGAGCCTGGACGCGACGCTCGGGACGCCGGAAGTGAAGGTCGGCCTCTTTCCGATGATGATCATGGCGCTGATCTCGCGCACGATGGGCAAGAAGGAAGCGATGGAGCTGATGCTCACCGGTGGCAAGCTGGACGCGTCGCGCGCTGTCGAGCTCGGCTGCATCAACCGCGCGGTTCCGAGCGACCAGCTCGATGCGGCGGTGGACGAACTGGTGGACCGCGTGACTTCGTTCTCGCCCGCCATCCTGCGGCTGGGGCGCAAGGCGTACTACGAGACGCAGGACATGACGTTCGAGCAAGCGCTGCGAACTCTGCACAACGAACTCACGATCACCACGATGTCGGAGGATGCCGCCGAAGGAATCATGGCGTTCCTCGGTCGGCGCGAACCAGAATGGAACGGGCGATGATGCGACGCGGCTACGTACCGAACGCAGCGGCTTTCACTGCCGCCGTCGTCCTCGTCCTGTCGGCATGCGTGAGCGAGGAGGAGAAGGCTCGCCAGACCCTCCTCGAGTACGTCGATGCGGTGGTGAAACACAGGGCGCCCTACAACGCGTACGTTCACCTCGACGGTGACGACAAGGAGCACCTCGCGGTCGATGCGTACGCAGCCGAGTTCGACACGCGTGAACGCGCCGTGAGCCCGGGAAGTACCGTCGCGGTCGAGTCGCTCGAGATCAAGGGCGATCGCGCCCAGGCAGTCGTGACCGTCACTCCGCCGAACGGCGAGCCGCATGCACGCAAGTACGTGATGCGGCACGACGGTTCGAAGTGGCGCGTCTGGCTGGGACTCGAGACGCTGGATCAGCACCGGGCGACGCTCGACGAAGCTCGTCGGCTGAGCGCTGACGGCGCGATCGAGGAGGCGAAGGAGAAGGTCGAAGCGGTCGCGACGAGCCCGTTCCTCGCGTCTCGCCCCGAGCAGATCGCCGATGAGGCCCGGATGGTTCGGGACTCCCTGCAGAACCGGGAGCGGACGGTAGAGATCGACGCCGGGCTCACCCGCGCGACGAACGCCGAGACGGTGGAGGAGATGCGCGCCGCGGTCGCCGATCTCCGTGGCAAGATCGCCGTCGACGACGAGACGTTTCGTCCGCGTCTCGTCGCCGTCGAGGCGGCCCTGGTCGAGCGTGAGAAGACCGCCGCGCTGGAGGGGATCACGATCGACGAGGTCCGTACGCGGTCGTACCGCGATGCCTGGGGGACGTTTCGAGAGGCGCGGTTTCGCATCCAGAACGGGGGAGACCGAGCGCTCTCTTCGGTCGAGGTTCGGGTCGAGCTCCTCGACGACGACGAGGACGAGCCGGTCGGGCAGCTCGACTGGGAGCTGATCGAGGAAGGAAAGACCCTGGCTCCGGGCGAGTCACTCGAGATCAAGCGGGAGATCGAGAAGGCGCCGCGCTCCTGGGACGACGACGAGATCGCAGTTCGGGTGACCGCCGTCACGATCGCGGAACCGACCGTCGCCGAGGAAGACTCGAAGGTGAAAGCCGATGAGTGACGCCGACGTCTGGTACCGTATCGAAGCTCTGACCAACGCCGCCGACTCGGTCTGCTCCGAGCTGTGGGAGCTCGGCGCTCTCGGCGTCGAAGTACAGGATCGGGCGACTTACATGGACGACGGCTCCATCCCGCCCGTGCCCGAAGGACAGACGCGCGTCATCGCCTTCTTCGACACCCCGGTCGACTTTGCGTCGCGCCCCGGGACCGAGGTTCTGTCGAACCAGCGGTACGACGACGTGAGCTGGAAGACCGCGTGGAAGAAATTCTTCCGACCGATTCGGGTGAGCAAGCGCGGTATCGTCGGGCCCCCCTGGGAGGAGTTCGATGCCCCCGAAGACGGCGTGAAGATCGTCATCGAGCCGGGGATGGCATTTGGAACGGGAACCCACGAAACCACGGGCGTTTGCGCCGAGATCCTGGATGAAATGCTCGAAGAGTCGCCAGGCGCGGCGCTGCTCGACGTCGGATGCGGCACGGGGGTTCTCTCGATGCTCGCCGCCGGGCTCGGGGCGGGGGTCGTGGAGGGGATCGACCACGACCCCATCGCGGTCGAGATTGCGCAGGAAAATGCCCGTCTGAACGGTTTCTCCGAAGACACTTCGTTCTCGACGGCGACGCTCGACGAGCTGGGGGACTACGACATCGTCGTGGCGAACATCCTCGCCCACATCCTGCTGACGCTCCGCGATTCGCTGCTCGCGCGCGTCGCTCCGGGAGGGCGGCTGATCCTCAGCGGCATCACGAACGAACAGATCGACGACTTCCTCCCCCAATGGGAAGACCGCGGGCTGACGCTGGCCGAGCGGCGTGACCGCGGGGAATGGGTCGCGCTCGTCTTCCAGCGATGAGAAGACGCCGCGTCCGAATCCGTGACGAGACCCTGGAGGTGGGACGTTCCATCGTCGTGGAGCCCGACGTCGCCCACTATTTGCTGCACGTTCTGCGCTGCGAGGTGGGACAACCCCTCGAGGTGTTCGACGCCGGGCGCTCCTTCGAGGGAACCCTCGTCTCGATCGACCCCGCTACCGTGGCGCTCGAAGGCGAGCTCGAGGGACGAGAAGCCGACGCGCTGCAGCTCGTCCTCTACCAGGCGATCGCCAAGGGGGACCGATTCGAGCTGGTACTGCAGAAGGCGACCGAGCTCGGCGTCTCTCGGATCGTCCCGCTAGAGACGGCACGCACCGTGGTCCGGGTCCCCCGCCAGAAAGTGAAAGCAAAACTCGAACGATGGACCCGTATCGTGGAGGGGGCGGCGAGGCAATCGGGGCGCAACGACGTCCCGGAGGTCGCGGAACCCGTGGCGCTGTCGTCGGCAATCGCGGGCGACGACGCCGAGATCGCCCTCTTCGCGGACTTCGTCGAGGGGGCGATGTCGATCGCCGACGCGCTGCAGGGACGCCGCCCGGCGAGCGTATCCCTGTGGGTCGGGCCCGAGGGGGGGTTCGACGCAGCGGAGTCACGCGCGCTTCGGGAGAGCGCTACGGCGGTCGCCCTGGGCCCTCGGGTGCTGCGTTCCGAGACGGCAGGCGTCGTGCTCACGGCACTCGTGCAGGCAGCTGTCGGGGACCTTCGATGAGCGGTTTTCAGGCGGCAGGGACGACGCGTCGGGCGCTGGCTCTGGGCGTCGACGCCGCTTGTACGGGCGGGATCATCGCCGTGGGCTACCTCCTGCAGATCTTCGACAGTACCCCGATGCGGCCTCCTTCCGACTGGTTCTGGACGGAGTGGTTGTTCAAGTATTGGTTGGACGATCGGAGCGTATACTGGCTCCCCACGCTCAGTTGGGCCGTAGTCGCGTGGGCGTGGTACGCGGCCTGGACCGTAGCGACCGAGAGGGGAACACCGGGGGCGCGGTTGCTCCGGTTGGAGGTGCTCGACGGCGACGGGCTTCCTCCCGAACGCGGACGGCTCGTGGTCCGGTCGCTCCTCAACGCGGTCAACTTTCTCACCCTGGGGTTCGGTTGGGCGTGGCAACTCGTGACGCCGAACCGCCGCGCGCTGCACGACCTCGGCAGTGGGACCTGGACCGTCAAAACGCCGGACTGACTCGCCGCGCGGCCCGCCAATGGGGGCCGCGTCATCCCTTTATACATGCGGACTTGGAACGATTTGTCTGGATCGTCATGACACAATGCGTTATGCATTGCGGCACCACCGTCTTCGGACTCCGAGCCATGAAGAAAATCGAAGCCATCATCAAGCCCTTCCGTCTCGACGACGTGAAGGATGCCCTCGACGAAATCGGCATCCGCGGGATGACCGTGAGCGAGGTGAAGGGGTTCGGTCGCGGCGGCGGAAAGGCCCCGATCTATCCGGGCGCCGAGTACGTCATCGATTTCGTCCCCAAGCTGAAGCTCGAGATCGTCGTGGCGGACGACCTCGTCCACACCGTCATCGAATCGATCTGCGAATCGGCCCGCACGGGAAACGTCGGAGACGGAAAGATCTTCGTCTACCCCGTGGACGAAGCAGTCCGGATCCGCACCGGCGAAATGGGCCCCGAAGCACTGACCTGAGACCCAGATTCCAACAGAACCACGCATTCCGTTCACCCCCACGAGAGGCAACTGCGATGTCCAAACACGATTCCTCGGCCGTCAGCGACGCGATTCGATTCGCGAAAGACAACGACGCGAAGATGGTCGACCTGAAATTTCTCGACTTTCCAGGCACCTGGCAGCACCTGACGATCCCGGCCCACCGGCTCGACGAAGACCTCTTCGAAGACGGGCTCGGTTTCGATGGCAGCTCGATTCGTGGGTGGCAGAAGATCAACGAGTCGGACATGAGCGTCATCCCCGACCCTTCGTCGGCGATCATGGATCCGTTCTCCGACGTGCCGACCGTCAGCTTCGTCTGCAACATCTTCGATCCGATCACGCGCCAGCCGTACACGCGTGACCCGCGCTACATCGCGCAGAAAGCCGAAGCTTACATGCGGTCGACGGGCATCGCCGACACCGCGTACTTCGGACCGGAGGCGGAGTTCTTCGTGTTCGACGACATCCGGTACGACCTGCAGCCCCAGGCATCGTTCTTCGCCATCGATTCCACCGAGGGTGCGTGGAACACCGGGCTCGACGAGCGGCCGAACCTCGGGTTCAAGCATGCCTTCAAGGGTGGGTACTTCCCGGTTCCCCCGCACGACAGCATGTGGAACATGCGCTCGGAGATGGCGATGACGCTCGAGGAAGTCGGCATCAGCGTCGATGCCCATCACCACGAGGTCGCCTCCGGCGGACAGCAGGAAGTGGGGATCCGGTTCGACTCGCTCCTCGCGATGGCCGACAAGCTCCAGTGGTTCAAGTATGTGATCCGAAACGTGGCGCGGAAGCACAACAAAGCCGCGACCTTCATGCCGAAGCCCATCTACGGTGACAACGGCAGCGGGATGCACGTTCACGCCAGCCTCTGGAAGGACGGGGAGAACCTCTTCGCGGGCGACAAGTACAGCGGGCTCAGCCAGCTCGGCCTGCACTTCATCGGCGGGATTCTGGAACACGCGCCCTCCCTCGTCGCGTTCACGAACCCGACGCTCAACAGCTACCGACGCCTGGTCCCCGGCTTCGAGGCACCGATCAAGCTCGCGTACTCCAGCCGGAACCGATCGGCGGCCGTCCGTATCCCGATGTACGCCAGCAGCGCGAACTCGAAGCGCATCGAGTTTCGGACGCCGGACCCGAGCTGCAACGGGTACATGGCGTTTGCGGCGATCCTCCTCGCGGGGCTCGACGGCATCGAACGTCAGATTGACCCCGGTGCCGCGATGGACAAGGACATCTACAATCTGCCCCCCGAAGAGGCGGACAAAATCCGTAACGTCCCGGGATCGCTCGACGAGGCACTCGAAGCCCTCGCCGACGACCACTCCTACCTTCTGAAGGGAGAGGTCTTCACGCCCGACGTCATCGAGACATGGGTCGACTACAAGTTCGAGAACGAGATCGTCCCTGCCCGCCTGCGCCCCACCCCGCTGGAATTCAGCCTCTACTTCAGCGGCTGAGCGGCTCCCGCAGGCGAGAGAAATCGAGAGCCGGTCTCCACGACCGGCTCTCTTCCTTCGCTCCCTCGCCCCCGACCGCGGCAATCGCCCCTTGCCGCGAACCGCGCCATACGGAATAGTGCGGCGACTCGAGTTCGCCGTTTCCGCAGCCTCAGGCCCCCATGTTTCCACGCTCGTCTTCGGTCTTGCTCATCGCTCTTCTGGGGCTGTTCGCGTGCGAACAGGAAAAGAAGGACGCCGAGGACACGAAACGCGAGCCCTGGGTGCACGAGAGCGCCAGAGCACCCTACAAGGTCAAGCTCTCGGGCTCTTGGAAACGCGAGGACCCGGCAGTGCTGAACGAGTTCGCCGATCTCGCGGTCTCCCACAGCAAGGACATCTTCTTCATCGTCATCCCCCAGGAACTGCCCCCCGCACCCGACGAAGTCGATCCGCCGGACAGCCTCGATTTGAAGCGCGCCGGCATGATGCTGATGGAGGCCCAGATCGAGTCGTTGGAGATTCAGAAGCAAGGGCCCGTGCGCGTCGACGAACGGCAGGGACAGTCAGTCGTCGCAAAGGGGGTCGTGTCCGAACAGCCCGTGAAGTACGTCACGACGTATCTCACCGACCGTGACTGGGGATTCCAGCTGGTGGGCTGGGCGCCGCTTCAGCGCCAACACGATCTGATGGTCGAGATCGACAAGCTCCTCGCCGGGTGGGAGTTCGTCGAGCCCGAGCCAGAGACCGAGCCAGAGAAACCCGCAGACACCCCGAGCATCAGTATGGACATGGGTCCAGAGGCCGCTGCCGATGGCGGTCGCGTCCTGGGAGAGTAGGAGAAGAAGTCGAATGCCCGACCTGAACAAAGAACACTACGCCGTCACCATCATGGGCTCCGGCCCTGCCGGCCTCACCGCCGCGATCTACGCCGCTCGGGCGAACCTCGAACCGGTCCTCTTCGAAGGGCCTCAGCCGGGCGGTCAGCTCACCATCACGACGGACGTCGAGAATTACCCCGGGTTTCCCGAGGGCGTCATGGGACCGGAGTTCATTGACCAGACGCGTCAGCAGGCGTTGCGGTTCGGGACCGAGATTCACATGGCGCTGATCACGGACGTCGATACGGAGCAGCGGCCCTTCGAGGTCACTCTCGACGACGGCACGAAGTTCACGACCGACACGATGATCATCGCCTCCGGCGCATCCGCCCGGTTGCTCGGCCTCGAATCCGAGTCCGAGCTGATGGGATACGGCGTGTCGACGTGTGCCACCTGCGACGGGTTCTTCTTCTCCGGCGAAGACATCGCCGTCGTCGGCGGGGGTGACTCCGCAATGGAAGAGGCGACGTTCCTCACGAAGTTCGCGAACAAAGTGACGGTGATCCATCGACGCGAAGAGCTGCGAGCTTCGGCCATCATGGCGGAGCGAGCGCTCAAGAATCCGAAGGTCGAGTTCATCTGGAACACCGTCGTCGACGAAGTGCTCGGCGACAAAGAGTCCGGCGTCACCGGCCTGAAGCTCCGCAACATCGAGACCGGCGAGGTCAGTCACCTGGACTGCGCGGCGCTCTTCGTCGCCATCGGACACATCCCGAACACTCACGTCTTCGAGGGGAAACTCACGATGGACGAGAGTGGGTATCTTGTGACCGACGCCAAGTCGACATACACCAGCATCCCGGGGATCTTCGCCGTCGGGGACGTTCAAGACAGCGTCTACCGACAGGCGATCACCGCCGCAGGTTCCGGCTGTAAAGGGGCCATCGACGCGGAACGCTACCTCGAGACCCTGCACGACCTCGAGTAGAGGCCCTCACCCCGGCGGGCCGCCCGACTCGGCGGCCAGGGCCTTGCTCTTCTTCAGCCGTCTCAGATTCACGAGCTCGACCGACAGCGAGAATCCCATCGCCGCATAGATGTAGCCCTTGGACACGTGTTGTCCCATTCCCTCCATCACCAGCATCACCCCGATCAAGACGAGGAACGCCAGGGCGAGGATTCGAACGCTCGGGTTCTTCTGCACGAAGTCGCCGACGGGACCAGCGAAGACCAGCATCACTCCCACCGCCACGATCATCGCGGTCGCCATGATCCAAACGTGGTCCACCATCCCCACCGCGGTGATCACCGAATCGAGCGAGAACACGATGTCTAGGAACATCACCTGCACGAGAATATGGGCGAACGCCTTCCCCACTTCCTTTCGGTCGACCGCGGCCAGTTCCCCTGACACGCGGGGATCGTCGTGCTTGTCCGGGAGCTCGACGTTCACGTAGATCTCGTGAGTCGCCTTGCCGATCAGAAACACCCCCCCGAGCAGCAAGATCGCGTCTCGTCCGGAGAACGGTAGAGTATGGCCGAAGATCTCGATGTTCGCGGTCAGCCCCATGACCCAACTGATCGCGAAGAGGAGTGCGAGGCGCGAGACGAGCGCAATCGCAATCCCGATCCTACGCGCCTTCACCTCGAAGTCCCCGGGTAGACGGCCACACAAGATCGTGATGAACACGATGTTGTCGATGCCAAGGACGATCTCCATGCCGGTGAGCGTCAGCAGGCTCACCCACACCTCGGGGTCGGACAACTGTTCCAACATCTAGCCTCCTCTCTGTTTCGGGCGCGATCGGATACGACAACGATCGACGCGAAACAAGCAGGTTCCAGTGAGGCTTACAGAATCAGAACGCGTCGGGGCTGCAACCGCAGACCCTCCCCTCGGTCGAGAGGTTCGCAGATTGCGGCGAGTCGCCCTTCGAACGAGACACCGACCCACGGTTCCCCATCATGAGACGGGGGAAGCGGCAGCATCTTCCCTTGCTGGAGGAGGAGCAGCTCCTCGGGGCCGACGGCGACGATGGGCAGCCGTGCGGACACCATCTCGAGCGGGTCGAGCGCCATGCTCTGCACGTCGTCCGATTCGGAGAGCGCATCCAGCGTATGCGCCTGCGCGACGGTCCAGGGCCCGACGCGGGTCCGACGAATGTGCCGTGCGTGGGCGCGGGTTCCGCACGCGAGACCGACATCTCGCGCCAGGCTCCGCATGTAGGTGCCTCCCCCGCACTCGACCTCGACCCGCGCGAACCCGTCGTCGACCGCAACGAGCTCGAATCGGTGAACCACCACCGCGCGCACGGGCATGTCGAATTCGACCCCCTTTCGAGCCAGATCGTAGGCGCGCTTGCCGTCGATTTTGATCGCGGAGAAGCGTGGAGGCTGTTGCTGAAGTTCTCCGGTAAACCGATCGAGCACCCTCGCGAGCCCGTCCGGCACGGCGGTCGACCCTCTCGCCACGACCTCCCCTTCGTCGTCACAGGTGTCCGTCTCTTCTCCGAAAACGATGTCGAATCGGTAGACTTTCGGATCGAGGCTGATGAACTTGGCGAGCTTGGTACACGCGCCGAGCGTCACAGCCAGAAGCCCCGTCGCGGCAGGGTCCAGCGTCCCGGTGTGGCCCACCTTGCGCTCGTTCGCCAGTTTCCGGACTCGCCGGACGACGTCGAAGCTCGTCGAGCCTTCCGGCTTGTCGATCAGGAGCAGACCATCCATTCGCGGCTCAACCGTCGAGGAGATCGGAGAGTACCGCGCTCAGCGACGCCTCGATCTCGTCGGGGTCGCCTTCAATCCTGCATCCGGCGGCGTTGTGGTGTCCTCCCCCGCCGAAGCGAGCGGCGAGAGCCGACACGTCCACCGTCCCTCGCGACCGAAAAGATACGCTCCACACGTCGGATTCGTCGGTCTCCTTCAACTGCGTGGCTACCTCGACCCCACGGATCGAGCGAGCGTAGTTGATGAAGCCGTCGATCATCGAAAGATCGGCACCGGTCGCGTCGAGCATCTGACGCTCCACACGAAGAAACGCGAGGCGCCCGTCTTCGCTGACGTCCAGCGTCTCGAGGACCCGCGCGAGCAGCCGCAACCGCTCGACCGGTTGACTTTCGTAGATGTTGCTCGTCAGGTGCCACGGGTCGACCCCGGCGGCCACCAGTTCGCCCGCGATCGTGAAGGTCCGCTGGCTCGTGTTCGAGTATCGGAAGCTGCCGGTGTCTGTCATCAGACAGCAATAGATGTTCTCGGCGACTTCGGGGGTCAAAGCGTCGAAATGACGAGCCACGTGCCAGACGAGCTCGCCGGTCGCCGCGGCCGCGACGTCTCGCACGTACACCTGCGCGAACGAGGGGTCGTAGGTCTTGTGGTGGTCCACCACCGCGACGGTCTCCCCCCATCCGTGGGCCGGAAAATCCTCGCCGATCCGTTCGGGCTCCCCGCAGTCGAGGAGCACGGTGACGTCGGGCGGCTCCAATCCATCGAGATCCCGACGCCATAGTTGGCCGCCAGGGAGGAACCGAAAGTTGTAGGGAATCTCGTCGCGGTTGTAGACCACGACGTCCTTGCCGAGATGTGCGAGGACGAGGCCGAGCGCGAGGCTCGATCCGACGGCATCACCGTCGGGATGGACGTGGCTCGCGAGGACGAAACGCTCTTTCTTCTCTACCAGCGCCTCGAAAGAGGCCCAATCGACGCTCATTCCTCTTCGGTCCCTTCACGTGGGGCGGCCTCGCCAGCGAGAAGTTTCTCGATGCGACGCCCCCGTTCGATCGACTCGTCGTACTCGAACCGTAGCTCCGGCGTGTAGCGGAGGTCGAGCCGGTCGGAGAGCAGTTTGCGCAGAAAACCCGCGGACTTCTCTACCGCTTCCACGACCTCTTCGGCGGGCTGTGGCCCGTCTTCCTCGATGACGACGAAATAGACGGTCGCGAACTTGAGGTCGCCGGAGCAATCGACGGCAGTGATCTGGACTCGTTTGAGGCGCGGATCACTGACGTCGAAGAGCAGCATCGACGCGAGGACCTCGCGAATCTGCTGACCTACGCGGTCACTGCGAGCTGCACCACTTCGAGACTTCATCGATCCCCGTCAGTCGAGAGTCGCCGCGACTTCCTTGAGATCGTAGACCTCGACTTCGTCGCCGACCTTGATGTCGTTGTAGTTGTCGACGGTCAGGCCGCACTCGAACCCGGACTTGACCTCACGGACGTCGTCCTTGAACCGCCGCAGGGTCGCGATCGTCGAATCGTAGACCACGCGACCGTCACGAACGAGACGGCACTTCGCGTTTCGGCGGATGATTCCGTCGTTGACGTAGCAGCCGGCAATCGTCCCGACCTTCGGAGCGGAGAAGACCTCGCGGACCTCCGCGCGCCCGATGACTTCCTCTTCGATGACCGGTGAGAGCATCCCCTCCAGAATCTGTCGGATCTGCTCGATGGCGTCGTAGATGACGTTGTAGGTGAGGACCTGGACCCCGTACTTCTCGGCAGTTTCGACCGCGCTCGAGTCCGGGCGTACGTTGAATCCGACCACGACGGCGCCCTTCTCGGACGACGCGGCGAGGTTGACGTCGTTGTAGGTGATGCCACCGACGGCGGAGTGGATGGTCTTCACCGCCACTTCCTTGTTGCCCAGCTTGGAGAACGCCTCGCGGATCGCTTCGAGCGAGCCCTGGACGTCCGCCTTCAGGATGACCTTCAGCTCCTTGATCTCGCCTTCGCGGATCATGGCGGAGAGGTCTTCCAGGCTCGAGGCGGCTTCGCGGGCACGCGACGCCATCGCCTCTTTCCGCTTTTGGTCGACGACGTTCTGGGTGATGCGCTTCGCGTCTCGTTCCTCTTCGACGACGAAGAAGGGTTCGCCGGCCGCCGGAACACCGGAGAGCCCCGTGATTTCGACGGGGACACTCGGGCCCGCGTTCGGAATCTGCTCGCCGCGCCAGTTGGTCATCGTTCGAACACGACCGTAGAACTGGCTACTGACGATGATGTCGCCGGGCTTCAGAGAACCACGCTGAACGAGGACGGTAGCGACCGGTCCGCGACCGACGTCGAGTTCCGCCTCGATGACGAGGCCCTGCGCGTCACGCTCTGCGTTGGCGGTCAGCTCTTCGACCTCCGCCTGCAAGGCGATCGTCTCGACGAGCTTCTCGATCCCCTCACCGGTGAGCGCACTGACCGGCACGAAGAGCGTGCTTCCGCCCCACTCTTCGGGGATCAGTTCGTATTCGGTGAGCGCCTGCTTCACGCGGTCGAGGTTGGCCGACTCTTTGTCGATCTTGTTGACCGCCACGATGATCGGCACGTCCGCGTCACGCGAGTGATTGATCGCCTCCACCGTTTGCGGCATGACGCCGTCGTCCGCTGCGACGACCAGGACGACGATGTCGGTGGCCCGAGCACCTCGGGCACGCAGGGCGGTGAACGCCTCGTGGCCCGGAGTGTCGAGGAACGTGATCTTCCCGTGGTCGGTGACGACCTGGTAAGCGCCGATGTGCTGGGTGATACCCCCGGCCTCTCCTTCTGCCACTTCCGTCTTCCGGATGGCATCGAGGAGCGACGTCTTACCGTGGTCGACGTGACCCATGACCGTGACGACCGGCGGACGACCAGCGAGGGTCTCCTCGGCATCGGGGTCGGTGTCGTAGAACTGCTCGATGTCGAACGCGACGTTCTCGACGGTGTATCCGAACTCCTCGGCGATCAGCGCCGCGGTCTCGTAGTCGAGCATCGTGTTGACGTTCGCCATCATCCCGTTCTGGATGAGGGTGAGCGCCACCTGGCCCGCTTTGACGCCCATCTGGTGGGACAGGTCGCCCACCGTGATGGCGTCTTCGATCCGGATGTTACGCTTGTGCTCGGCCGCCTGGGTGATCTCGGTCTTCTGCGGCTTGCGGTTCGGTTGCGAACGCTGGCGCTTTCGACGCGATTTCCCGTCGTAGAGATCGCGACCTTCGACCACGTGACGGGTGGTCCGACGACCACTTCCTTTGCGATCGTTGCGGTGCGACGGGCCTGAGTTGCGATGTTTCGGGCCCGGCGAGAAGTCCTTCCCTTCGGCCGCGAGGCGGTCGAGGAGGACGGACTGAGGGACGGCACCGACGACCTGCGCTCCGCCCTTGTTCGGCGGACGCTTCGGCTCTTCCCGCCTCTTGACCGTCGCCTTCGCGGCGTCTTCCTCGGGCTTCTTCGGTTCCGGCTTGGCCTGGGTTTCGGGCGCGGCGGCAGCCTCTTCGGCCGGCGCTTCGCTCGCCTCTTCTTCAGCAGGCTCTTCGTCCGCCTCGGCCTCGGCCAGCTCTTCGGCCGCCGGCTCTTCGTCAGCCTCTTCGGCCGCCTGGGGCGCAGATTCTTCGACCTGCTCCTCGACCGCCTCTTCCGATCCCGCGTCGGCAGCGGGCGTTTCGGCCTCTTCTGCTTCGGGCGTCGGCTCGGGCTCGGGCTCGCTTCCATCGGGAGCGAGTGCCTTTACGACCACTTCTTCCTCGTCGCCTTCCTCGTCGACGCTCACCTTACGGCGGCGCAGGACGGGAGCGACGGCAGCTGCATCGGCCTTCTTGCGCTTCTTCGGGCCTGCAGCTTCGGCGCCCTCGGCTTTCGCGACCGGCATCTTCTTGCGGACCGTGGGAGCCTTGGCCTTCGCAGCAGATTTCCCACCCTTCTCGAGCGCCGTGCGGATGTTGTCCACCTCGTCCGGGCTCAGGTAGGTCATCGGATTGTTCACCTGGATCCCGAGTCCCAACCCGTTGATCTTGGTGACCAATTCGTGCTTGTGAAGTCCGAGTTCCTTGGCCAGCTCGTATACCCTGAGTTGCGCCATTTCATCTCCATTCTGCAACCCCCGGCAGGGGGTGAGAGACCCAATTGGTCTCGAGTGCTTTCATTTTCGCCAAGTGAGCGGCGAAGACTCAATACATGTCTTCGCCAGTCCCTTCAACCCCCGAAGAATCCGACTCGTTCGAGGGTTTGGCAGTCTCGTTTCAATCTCTCTGCGAGGGTCCCCGTAACTCCAAGGACCGTCACGAACTCTTTGGCTGTCCAGCCGCCGAGCTGTTTACCCGTGAAACGATCGAACGTCTCGACGTTCTTTCGCTCCGCGTTGCTTCCAAACTTCTTTCGTGCCGCGTTGCCGGCGTCCGAGGCGATGAAGAGGATGTCGATTCCCCCTGCCTTCATCACCTCTGCGACCGCGTTTTGCCCGACGGCAGCCTGCTGGCTCCGGACGGCGACTCGAGCCGTCTCGTGCACTCGTTGCGCGATCGACTCGTGGACCTGTCGGGCAAACACCGCCGGCTCGTCGGCCGGGAGCGCGTTCGCTTTGAAGATCCGTCGAAATCCGCCGCGTGCGGCGGCGAGCAGGCAGTCCGAATCCGCGTGGACGTGGGCCCCCCGTCCGGGGGCTCGACCACGAAGGTCGTGCAACACCCCCATCTCGGGGACGAAGACGAATCGCTCCATCTCCCCCGGATGGACCTGCTGGCCACACCCGGCGCACGTACGTATGGAATCGGCAGCCACGCTCAATCATTCCTCCTCGCTGGAACCGGTGACGGCTTCGACGGCATCCTTCACCGCGTCAGCCGCCTTCTCAGCGACTTCCTCTGCGACGTCCGCAGCCTTTTCGGCCGCGCCCTCGACGGCGTCTGCTGCCGCCTGAGCGGCTTCTGTCGCCTTCTCGGCCACCGTCTCGGCAGCCTCGCCGGCGGCGTCGGCAACGTCTTCTGCCCCGGCAGTCCCCAACTCCAGGACCGTCGCGGGCTCCAGAGGCTCTTCTTCGACTTCGTCGCGTCCCAACCAGGCGACACGGCGGGCCTCGAAAGCTTCTTCGTCCAGCTCTTCGTCACGCATCATTTGATCGCGCGCGGCGTGCATCAGTTGCTTGCCCTTCTTGGCCGGAATCCCGGCGGCTTTGGCCATCTCGTCGGTGTCGACCACGAACGCGATGTGCTGCGGCGTCGTATACCCTGCGTCGTGCAGGTTCTTCGCAACCTTCGCCCCGACGCCTCGGATCTGCTGGAGCGCTTTCGCTTCCAGCTCCTCTGGCGTCATCTGATCTTCGGACTTCTGGGTCGGCCGCTCCAGGATCTCCGAGGCCGCCTTGATGATGCGTTCGGCCCCGTCCGCCGTGTAGCCGGGGATCTGCGCCAGCTCGGCGATCTCGGCCTCGGCGATGTGCTCCAGCTTGTTGTACCCGAGCGAGAAGAGCGTATCGATCATCTCTTCGGTCACTCCCTCGAACTCGAGGAGGTTGTTCCGCGCCTCGGTCATCATGTTGCGCAGACGCGTCTCGCTGATGATGTCGAGGTTCCACCCGGCGAGCTGCGCCGCGAGACGCACGTTCTGCCCGCCGCGACCGATCGCGAGGCTCAACTGATCGTCGGGGACGATGAGCTCCATCGTCATGTTCGTCTCGTCGATCAGGACCTTGGCTACCTCGGCCGGCGAGATCGCGTTGCAGACGAACCGCGCCGGATCTTCGACGTAAGGAACGATGTCGATCTTCTCACCGCGAAGCTCCTGGACCACGGCCTGGACGCGCGAACCGCGCATACCGACGCACGCGCCGACCGGATCGACGTCCGAGTCGCGCGAGTAGACGGCGACTTTGCTGCGGACACCCGGCTCGCGGGCGACGGCGACGATGCGGACGATCCCTTCGTAGATCTCCGGAACTTCCTGCTCGAAAAGGCGGAACAAGACCTGCGGATCGGCGCGTGTCAGGACGATCTGCGGGTCGCGGCTCGATCGCCGCACCTCTTTGATCATCGCCTGGACGCGGTCGCCGGGCCGGTAGCTCTCGCGCGGCGTCTGGTCACGGCGCATCAGGATCGCGTCGGTTCGGCCGAGGTCGATGATGATGTCGCCCTTCTCGAACCGGCGGACCATGCCGGTGACCATCTCGCCGATGCGGTCCTTGAACTCGTTGTGGATGATGTCGCGCTCCGCCTCCCGGACGCGCTGAATGATGACCTGTTTCGCCGTCTGCGCCGCGATGCGACCGAACGTCGAGTTGTAAGAGTCGAGGTTCAGGAGCGAACCGTAGCGCTCGTCCTGGGCCTTCGCTTTCTCTCGGTCTTCTTCCCGGTAGAAGATCTGGAACAGCAGCTCGTCGCCCGGTTCGGCGGCGAATCCTGCCTCTTCCACCTCTTCGATGGAGACTTCGCGTCCCTCGAGGTCGATCTCGTCGACCACCGTGATGATGAGGAAAAGCTCAACTTCTCCGGTTTCCTCGTTGTACTCCGCCTCGATCTCGCGATTCTGGCCGTAGGTACGGCGCGCTGCAGTGAGGATGGCGGCTTCGAGGGTCTCGACGAGAATCGAACGGTCGATTCCCTTGTCGCGGCCCACTTGATCGATCACGTGATTCAGGTTCATCCCGTGTCACTCCGAAAATTCGTAAGTAAGTCGTGCTTTGGCGATGTTCTTCAGTTCGAGTTCTGTCGAACTCCCTTCTTCCTCTTCCAGGACGACGATCTGTCCGTCGAAACCGACGAGCCGTCCTTCGAAAACGTTCTGTCCGTCGATCGGTTCGTGAACGACGATACGGGCATCTCGCCCCATACTGAGCTCGTAGTGTCTCGGCCGGGTGAGCTTTCGCTCGACGCCGGGGCTCGACACCTCGAGCGTGTATTGCTCCCAGACGTCCTCGCTCTCGTCGAGGTACGCCTCGAGGTAACGACTGACGTCCCGCAGCTCGTCGACCGAGACGCCCTCCCCCGGCTCGTGGGCCCCCGGGCGATCGACGAACACCGTCATCACCCAGCTACCCTTGATCGCGACGTCGTAGAGGACGAGCCCGTGAGCTTCGGCGGCTTCCTGCGCCCAGCCTTCCAGCAGCTCTTGCACCTTCGGAGTGAGACGTGGCGCGGGTGGTCCATCGTCTCGGGTGCGTCCTTTCTTTCGTCTGCGTCCCATAAAACAGCCCGAAACAATAAAAAAAGCGGGTCCGAAGAACCCACTTTCGCAATCTACGGCGAATGTGTTTGGCCGAAGCCTCGCACCGCTCGGCGGGGCGAACTCTCCGGGTCGACAACAACCTCGGCGAGCGGGCGAACTATTAGGGGTTGGCGGCACGGCTGTCAAGTCGTCTACGAAACCGCGCACCGTGATGTTCCCGATCTGGAGATCCGATCCGCTCGCGTCTTTGAATCTCGCGCCGGACGTTTCGTCCAAGCGCGCACAGTTGTATACCGGCTAACTTCAAACGAGATCGCTTCGGTGCTATAGGTGCCACCAAACTCGAATTATGAAGTAGCGTCGCCCTTTGCCGCGACGCGGATCAGGAGGAAAATATGAAGAACCTCATCTGTAAACTCGGAGCCATCGCGCTTACGTCGACCCTCGCCGTGGCCTGCGGTCCCGCCAACAACGGTGAAAACAACGGGACGAACAACGGCGGAACAAACAACGGGATGACCAACACCACCGATTGCTCGGCGGCGCCCGAGCTCACCCGGGAAGACGTGGAGAACGGTGGTACGCTCGAAGCGGGCTCCTGCTACCTCGTCAATGAGCGGCTCACCGTCGGCGGGGAGCTCGTCGTGGAGGAAGGCGTCGTCCTGCAGTTCGCCGAGAACATCGACTTCCGCATCACCGGCGACGGTCGCCTCAACGTGCAGGGAACGGCCGACGAAGCCGTAATCTTCCAGGGGCAGGACGAGACCAAGGGGTACTGGAAGGGCATCTTCGTCGGTACCTCCGGCTCCGCGAACAACCTCGAGTATCTGGTAGTCGAACACGCCGGCAGCTCGCAGTGGTCGGGTGCAAACTACTCCACCGCCAGCATCAACGTGCCGTCGGAAGGCGGGCTCACGATCTCGAACACGACGGTCCGTGAAGGGCTCGGTAACGGAATCCTCGTCGGCGACACCCCCGACTTCGCGATCTCGGGCTCGACCGTCACGACCACGGACATCCCGCTCCACGTGTACCACAACGTGGTAGGGAACATCGCCGCGGACAACGATTTCACCGGAAACGGAGACGACCGCGTCTATCTCGGGTTCGGCAACAGCGACAGCGTCGACAGCGAGCAAACCTGGGAGTTCAACGCCGTCCCGTACCGAGCCACCAACCGCTGGTACATCACCAGCCCGCTCACCCTCATGCCCGGCGTCGAGATTCAATTCGCCGAAGACGCGTCCGTCATCGTCAACGACGAGGGCCGAATCACCGCCGTCGGGACCGAAGACGAGCAAATCACCTTTACGGGAGACGAAGAGACGCGCGGTTACTGGAAAGGCATCCAGGTGAACACCGGCGGTTCCGCCAACGTCTTCGACTACGTGAACATCGAATATTCGGGCGGACAGCAGTGGTCCGGAGCGAGCGACTCGGCCGCCGCGGTCCACCTCGGGACGACCAGCGAGCTCCACATCAGCAACAGCACGTTCCTCGACAACGCCGGTCGCGCGCTCCACGCGGGCGGGCAGGACGTCGACATCAGTGGGTTCGCCGGCAACTCGTTCATCGAGAACGAGAAGCCGATTCACGTTCACACGAACCTCGCCGGCGAGATCAACGCCGATACCGTCTTCACCGACAACGACGAGCAGGCCGTTCGGGTCGCGTTCGGAAACTCGGACGCGGTGCGCGACGCGCAGACGTGGCAGGCGATCGAAGTTCCGTTCCTCGTGACGAACCGCACCTACGTGAAGAACGCGCTCAACATCGACGCGGGTACCACCATTCAGTTCCTCGAAGATGCATCGATGATCATCGACGACGAAGGCTCCATCTCCGCCAACGGCGAGGCGGGCAACGAGGTCGTCTTCACCGGTGAGGAAGAGACGGTCGGATTCTGGAAAGGTCTCGGCGTCTACACCACCACCGCGGACAATGTCCTGACGCACACCGTCATCTCGTACGCCGGCAGCAGCCAGTGGACGGGAGCTACCGAAAGCGTGGGCGCGCTCTACGTCACCGGCTCGCTGAAGCTCGACAACGTCTCCATCGAGAACAGCGGCGGGTTCGCGATCTCCGCGTCGAACGATGCGGGGCTCGACTGTTCCGGGATGTCCTACTCGGGCAACGCAGATGGAGACCTCTACACCTCCGACGGCATCCTCACCTGCCTCTGAGCACCGGTTGCCGCCGACCCGGAAGGGGCCCAGACGGGCCCCTTTTCCTTTGTCGGCTCTACGGGATATCCTCCCCCAATGGACGAAGCGACAAGGGTTGGACCGTGGGAGATTCTCGGCCATCTCTCGGGCGGAGCGATGGGAGCCATCTCGCGGGCCCGGCACGTCGAGACCGGCGAGGTGGCCGCACTGAAGCGAGTCGGGATGCCGGTACGTGTTCAGCTCGCCAGCATACGTCGCGAAATCCGAGCGCTTCAGGCTATCGAGCATCCGAACGTGGTCCGCATCCTCGACCATGGCGACGCCCCACACCCGTGGTATGCGATGGAGCTCGTCGATGGGACGACGCTCAGCGACGCGATGCGCGACGTACCCATCCCCGAGCGGTGGCAGCTCTTCCTCCCCACGCTCTGCAACGTCTGCGACGGCCTCTCCGCGCTGCACCGAAAGGGGATCGTCCACCGCGACCTAAAACCCGCGAACGTCATGGTCCGCGCGGAGACGGGGGACGCCGTCCTCGTCGACCTGGGGCTCGCCACCGTCTCGGGTGCAGGTGCCGGCCGGGAGCAGCTCTACAAGCGCTCGGAGGTCGCGGGGACCCCGCACTACATTGCCCCCGAGCAGGTCGAGCAACGCCCCGTCGACCCGCGGACCGATCTCTACGCGCTCGGGTGCATCCTCTTTCAGCTCCTGACGGGCGGGCCCCCGTTTCCCGCTCCCCTGCCGATCGTGGGGATGTTGAATCACATCAACATGATGCCTTCGTTCGAAGATCGTGTGGCGCAGTGGGCTCCCCCTCGGCTGCGGGAGCTCGTCCTCGCCCTCCTCGAGAAGAAGCCGCAGAACCGCCCGGGGTACGCCGTCGACGTGAAGCGGGAGCTGCGCGCCATCGCCGGCCTCGGCGACGATCGCACCGACGTCGCAGCAGATACGACGTACCTCTATCGCCCTCGACTCCACGGGCGCCACGACGCGCGTGAAACGCTGCGCTCGATAGGCGACGCGTTTCCCGAGGAAGGGAAGCTCTTGCTGATTCGTGGTGCAGGAGGCGCCGGTCGCAGCAGCCTGGCGGTCGAGGCAATCCGGAACCTCCCCCACGACGGCGAACGATCGCTGGAGGTTCTGATCGCGGAGAGCCCGCCAGACTTTGCCACCAGGTCGTCTTTCGAGACGCTTCGCAACGCGTTCGAGGAGATCTGCGACTGGTGCATCGAGCGCGGCCCCGCGCGCACCCGCGAACTGCTGGGCCCCGATGGCCCCCATCTGGAACGATTCTTCGAGCGAATCGGCACGCTCCCGGGCGTGGACGGCGCGCCGCCCCCCGTGGACGGCGTCGACTTCGAAGACCGAATGTGCCGCGCCGTGAGCGGCGTGCTGACACGGTTCTCACAGGTCCGCCCCCTCGCCGTGGTGCTCGACGACATCGACGACGCCGACGTGATGACCCGGCGGTGGCTCGCTTCGATGGCGTGGAACCCCATCTGGCGAGAAAACCCGGTCGTGCTGGTCGTGACCGGGCGGTACGGCGACTTTTTGCTCGACGCTCTCGCCGACCTGCCGGGAGCAGAGAAGGTCCGCGTGGGGCCGCTCCCCGACGACGCCGTCGCTGCGATGGTTCGCGACATGATCGCCGTCGACGAACTCCCCGACGAGTTCGTGCGGGCGCTGATGGAGCGGTCGGAGGGCTATCCGGGACGCGTCGCGAACTGGCTGCGTGAAGCAGTTCGGCGTGAGGTTCTGACCCGCCGAGGCGGGGACTGGTCGTTCTACGGACGCTCGCTCGACGACGAACGCGTGCGAGACACGATGACGATCGACGCGCCGCTCGACGAGATCATCCGTCAGCGTGTGAAGCGTATGCCGGAAGACCTGCGCTCTGCGCTGACCCTAGCGGCCTGCGTCGGCACGACGGTGCCCGTCGACCTCTACGAGGAGCTGCGTGACAGCTTCGAAGGGCTCGACCGACTGATGGCCGAAGGGGTGCTCGAGGAAGTCGGGCGCGGCGACGTGGGGTTTACCGACGAGCGTTTCGCCGAGTTCGCGCTGGAGCTCGCCGCAGACGAGGAGCGTCGCCGCGCGCACGAACTCATCGCGGCTACGCTCCGGGGGATGCGGGAGATCGACGAGGAGGAGCTCCTCGAGCAACTGCTGGCGTCCGGGGACGAGGAGGATGCCCTGCAGCTCTTGTTCGAGAGTGCGCGCCGCCACGTGGAGCACGCCGACTACGCACTCGCCGAGCGAGCGCTCGAACGAGCAGCCACGATTCGCGAGTTGCCACCGCCCCTCGCCGATCTGCGGGTTCTCGTCGCGTTCGAGCGAGGAGAGACCGCGGACGCCTTGCGCCGTCGTAGAACGGCGAATCGCCCTTCCAAGAGCGGTCTCGGGCTGGAGGTAGACGGGCTGGTGGCGGAGACGAAAGACGATCGGGTAGCCGCGATCGACGCGTATTCGGCCGCCGAACGAGCGTACGCCGCGCAGGGCAGTGCCACGGGGCAGCACCGGTGCCTGATCCGGCTCGGACAGGTCTGGCGCCGCCGCGGCCGACCCGAGGTTGCCGTCGACGTTTTCGAGAAGACGATCGCAAAGGCCGCGGCCTGCGGTGATCGACGCCGCGAAGCGCTCGCGTGCCTGGAGCTCGCCGAGACGCTCGCGCAGGACGACCGCGACGAAGCGCTCCGCCACTTCGCGGAAGCGGAATCACTCTTCCGGGGGCTGGACGACGTCGACGGCGCCGCGCAGACGCTCCTGGCGCGCGGCGTGCTGTTGTTGCGCTCAGGCGCGACCGAGGCTGCGGTGGGAGCGTTGAGAGTCGCCTACTCGGCCTCGTGGAACGCCGGCAACGAGCGGCGCGCCGCCACGGCCCTCGTTCGGCTCGCCGAGGCTCTGGTCGAGGCCCAACACCTAGATGCGGCGGCAGAGACTGCGGGGCACGCCATCCCTACCCTCGAGCGCCTCCAGTCGAGCGAGCTCGACACCGCGAGGCGAATCGCAGGGCAGATCTAGCCCGGGCTACTGCGGGCCGTCGATTGTCGGGGAGAGGTCCTACCAGAATCCGACCGAGTCGGACGCGGCGCCGGTGTCGACGGACATCACCGTGATCTCGGGGTCGACCTCCATCTGGATGAGGTTCTCGATCGCGAGCAGCGTGCCCATCGATGCGGACGGGCAAGTCCCGCACGCCCCCTGGTATTTGATGAAGAGCTGGTTGTCGACGAGCGCCTTGATCTCGAGACCTCCGCCGTCCCCCTGCAGGAACGGCATGATCTCCTCGTCGATGATCTCCTGGATGAGCGGAATCCGCTCGTCGTCGAGTCCGAGACCCTCGATGTCGAGCTCCTCGGCCCGGGCCTTCATCCTGGCCTCCCAGTCCGCTCCGAGCGCCGCATCGGAAGCCTCGGCCTCCCGGATCGGTTTCGCGACCTCGCGCAACAGTTCGTGCCAGTTCGCGTCGCCGTCCTGAGTCACCGTGAGCCAACGATCGGTCCAGTAGACCGCCGTCACATGGTCGATGCCGAAGATGTTCTTCGCCAGCACCACGTTCTCTGCGTCCTCGGAGGACTTGAACTCGGCATGTTGCCCCAGCCCGGTCAGGGGCTGGTCGAGGATGAACTTCACGGCGTTCGGGTTGGGCGTATATTCGATTTCGACGATCTTCATCGGTTCCTCAAGACTCCTCGGCGACCCACACATCGGCCTCGCCTTCGGTCGACGCTGCTTCGTCGCCGGAGATGGCAGCTCTAAGCGTGTGCCATGGAAGAACCGCGCATTTGATGCGGTTCGGAAGCTGACTGACCCCCTCGAATACCTTCAGATGCCCGAGGCTCGTTTCCGATTCGGGATCGAGCTGACCGGTCATCATGTCGCGGAACTCGCGGATCAGAAGCTCGGCGTCGGCGACGGGTTTCCCCTTGACCCTCTGGGTCATCATCGACGCCGCCGCTTTGCTGATCGCGCAGCCCTCCCCTTCGAACTTGATGTCGGTGACGACGCCGTCCCGGATGTTGAGACGGACGGTGTATCGGTCCCCACAGAGCGGGTTGAAGCCATCCGCCTGGAAATCCGCTGCCTCGAGCGGACCGAAGTTCCGCGGCTTCTTGTTGTGGTCGAGGATGACGTCCTGGTACAGCGCGCGAAGGTCCATCGAATGTCCTAACCGAAGATGTCGAGTACGACGCCGAGCCCTTCGACCAGCGCGTCGATGTCTGTCTCGTCGTTGTAGAAGGCGAGCGAAGCGCGCGCCGTCGCGGGGATCCCGAACCGCTGCATCACGGGCTGTGCGCAGTGATGTCCCGCGCGAATGGCGACTCCGTGCTGATCCAGGATCGTCCCGATGTCATGCGGGTGGGCACCGTCGATCACCATCGAGAGGACCGCCGCCCTCCCCTCGCGCGGCCCCAGGATCTTCACTCCCTCCATCGGAAGGATGCGTTCTTCGGCATGAGCGAGAAGATCCATCTCTCGCTGATGGATCGCCTCCATTCCGAGACCCTCGAGGTACGAAATCGTCTCCCCCATCGCCACGATCGGCATGATCGCGGGCGTTCCCGCCTCGAACTTGTGCGGGATCACGTTGTAGGTCGTCTTGTCGAAGCTGACGTCGAGGATCATGTCCCCACCGCCCATGAACGGATCCATCGCTTCGAGCAGTTCCGCCTTCCCCCACAGCAAGCCGGCGCCGGTGGGGCCGTAGAATTTGTGCGCCGAGAACGCGTAGAAGTCGACGCCCAGCGCCTGCACGTCGGTCACCTGATGCGGGACCGCCTGGGCACCGTCGGCGAGGATCACGGCACCGACGTCGTGTGCGGCATCGGCGAACTTTCGAACGTCGTTGATCGTCCCGAGCGCGTTCGACACGTGGATGAGGCCGACCAACTTCACGCGCTCGTCGAGGAGCTCCAGATACGCGTCGAAATCGAGGGTGCCGTCGTCGTGCATCGGGATGATGCGCAGCTCACACCCCTTCTGCTCGCAGAGCATCTGCCATGGAACGATGTTGGAGTGGTGTTCGAGGTTCGAGATCACCACCGCGTCCCCTTCACCGATGAACTTTCGACCGTAGCCGTTCATCACGAGGTTGATCGCCTCGGTAGTGCCCCGGACGAAGATGCACTCTCGCTCGGCAGGCGCATTGATGAAACGCGCTACGCTCTTGCGGGTCGCTTCGAAAGCATCGGTCGCGATCTGCGAGAGGTGATGCACGCCGCGGTGAATGTTGGAATGCTCCTCGAACTGGTAGCGGGCGATTCGCTCGACCACCTGCCGCGGCATCTGTCCCGAGGCGGCATTGTCGAGGTAGGCGAGAGGACGCCCCGCGACTTCCTGATTCAGGACGGGAAAGTCGGCCCGAATCGCGGCCCAGTCGATCGAAGATGGATCCGTCGATTTGGTTCGAGTGACCGCGGTCATTGGCGTCGCCCCTTCTCCATCGTTCGCTGCATCGCTTCGTTCTTGAGGCCCGCGGCGAGGCTCGGGAGAGAGATGGTCTCGATCACTTCGGCCGCGAATGCGTACGTCAGGGTCGCGACCGCCTCGTCGGGCTCGATTCCGCGCGAGGTCAGATAGAAGAGCTGCTCTTCGTCGAGCTGACCGACCGTCGCACCGTGCGTGCATTTGACGTCGTCCGCGAAGATTTCGAGCTGCGGCTTGGTGTCGACGCGTGATCCGGCGTCGAGCAGTAGGTTCCGATTCAGCTGGTAGGCGTCGGTTCGCTGCGCCCCCTTCCGCACGAAAATCTTCCCGTTGAAGACTGCATGACCGCGGTCACCGACGACACACTTGTGCAACTGGTGACTCTCGCAGTGAGGCCGGGTGTTGTCGATCACGCTGTGCGTGTCGGCCTCTTGCTTGCCGTCCACGATCGCCAGTCCGTCGATTCGAGACCACCCGCCGTCGCCCTCGTGCGTGACCCACACGTCGTTGCGCGCGGATGCTCCCCCGACGGTCACACTGACCGAATCGTAGCGAGCGGCCGCCCCGACTCGCGCGCCGGTGCGTCCGACATGAAGCGCATTCGCGCCTTCGCGCTGGACTCGAACGTGCGACACGTTGGCGTTGGCGCCGACGACGACCTCGGTGACCGCGTTGGTGAGGTGGCGGCTCGATGCGTTCGAGGCGTAGTCTTCGACGACCGTGAACTTGCTCCCGCGTCCGGCGACGACCAGGAGGCGCGTGGTGTGAAGCGCACCGTCGGTCGTCGGCGCCGCGAAGGCCACGTGAATCGGCTCTTCGATCGATGCATCGGCCGGGACGACCACGGTCGCTATGTCAGAGAACGCCGCACCGTTGAGCGCGCAGAACAGGTCGTCGTCGTAGGGCGCAACCGCGCTACCGAGCGCGTCGGCGACGGTCCCACGCAGCCCCTCGGGGAGGTCTCGCAGTCCTCCCACGTACGCCCCGTCGGGGAGCGTGGCGCCGTCGACCTCGAGGTCCGCACCGCCGCGAAGCGACAGCCGCATCCCCGCTTCGGCCGCGAACGTCAATTCGACGTCGCTACCGCGCGCGGAAGGGTCCCACGTGGTGTCGACGATCGGACGAAGATCGAAGAATCGCCACTCCTCCGACTTCCGGTTGGGCACTTCGGCCCCCGAAAATCGTTCCGACGCCGCGCTCTGAAACGAGGCCAACCAATCGAGCGGAGCATCGCGATCGCCCGCGTCAGCGGCGAGCGCTTCGAGGTGATTCGCGATGTAGGGATGTTCGCTCATGCTGCACCTGCCTCGGCGATCAGCCAATCGTAGCCACGCTCTTCGAGCTCGAGCGCGAGCTCCTTACCGCCCGAACGGACGAGCCGCCCTCCTACCATCACGTGGACGAAGTCGGGCTCCACGAAGTTGAGGAGCCGCTGGTAGTGGGTCACGAGGACGACCGAGCGGTCGTCGGCCGCGAGCTGATTGATCCCATTCGCCACGGTGCGGAGCGCGTCGATGTCGAGCCCCGAATCGGTCTCGTCGAGGAGCGCGAGCTTCGGCTCGAGCACCGCCATCTGCAGAATCTCGTTTCGCTTCTTCTCCCCGCCGGAGAACCCGACGTTGACGGCCCGATCGAGGAAGTTCGGGTCCATCTCCACGACCTTGAGTCGCTCGCGGACGTAGTCGTCGAACTCGAGGGGGTCGAGTCCGTCCTCTCCGCGGGCCTCGCGCATCGCGTTGAACGCGGTCCGCAAGAACGAGGCGTTGGAAACGCCCGGGATCTCGATCGGATATTGGAAAGCGAGGAAGACGCCTTCGCGGGCTCGTTCGTCGGGCTCGAGCTCGAGGAGGTCCTTCCCGTCGAATTCGACGCTCCCTCCGGTGACGTCGTATGCCGGATGGCCGGCGACGACCTTGACGAAGGTGCTCTTGCCTGACCCGTTGGGTCCCATGATGGCATGAACCTCGCCGGGGTTCACTTCGAAGTCGAGGCCCTTGAGGATCGGTACTCCTTCGACGGCAGCTTTTAGATTCTTTACTTTCAACATCAGCCGACACTCCCTTCCAATTTGATCCCGAGGAGCTTTTGCGCCTCGACGGCGAACTCCATCGGAAGCTCGCGAAACACTTCTTTGCAAAATCCGTTGATGATCATCGAGATGGCGTCTTCTTCGTCGATCCCGCGTTGCAGGAAGTAGAAGATCTGGTCCTCCCCGATACGCGACGTCGTCGCTTCGTGCTCGACCTGAGCGGACGGGTTGCGGACGTCGATGTACGGGAACGTGTGCGCGCCGCACTCCTGACCGATGAGCATCGAGTCACACTCGGAGTAGTTCCGGGCCCCATCGGCGGTGGGCGCGATTTTGACCAGGCCGCGGTAGCTGTTCTGCGACTTCCCGGCGGAAATCCCTTTGGAGATGATCGTCGACTTCGTCCGCTTGCCGAGGTGCACCATCTTGGTGCCTGTGTCGGCCTGCTGGTGATTGTTCGTGAGCGCGACCGAGTAGAACTCGCCGATCGAGTCGTCCCCCTTGAGGATGCAGGAGGGGTACTTCCAGGTGATGGCGGAGCCGGTCTCGACCTGGGTCCACGAAATCTTGCTCCGTGCCCCCTCGCAGATCCCGCGTTTCGTCACGAAGTTGAAGATGCCGCCCTTCCCGTCCTTGTCGCCGGCGAACCAGTTCTGGACGGTGGAGTACTTGATCTCGGCGTCCTCGAGGGCGACGAGCTCGACGACCGCAGCGTGCAACTGGTTCTCGTCGAACTGCGGGGCGGTGCATCCCTCGAGGTAGCTCACGTAGGAGCCTTCCTCGGCGATGATGAGCGTCCGCTCGAACTGCCCCGTGTTCATCGTGTTGATGCGGAAGTAGGTCGACAGCTCCATCGGGCAGGTGACGCCCTTCGGCACGAAGACGAACGAGCCGTCGCTGAACACCGCCGAATTGAGGGCGGCGTAGAAGTTGTCGGTGTAGGGGACGACCGAGCCGAGATACTTCTGCACGAGCTCCGGGTGGTCTTTCACGGCTTCGCTGAAAGAGCAGAAGATGACGCCGGCTTCGGCGAGCTTCTTTCGGAAGGTCGTGGCGACGGAGACGCTGTCGAAGACCGCGTCGACGGCGACGTTCTGCAGCATCTTCTGCTCGTTGAGCGGAATGCCGAGCTTCTCGTAGACCTCGAGAATGGCGGGGTCGACCTCGTCGAGGGACCCTTTCTTCTCTTTCTTCTTGGGCGCCGAGTAGTAGCTGATGCCCTGAAAGTCGGGCTTCGTGTAGTGAACGTTGGGCCACTCGGGCTCGACCATCTTCTGCCAGCGCGCGAACGCTTTGAGTCGCCATTCGAGGAGCCACTCGGGCTCTTCTTTCTTGGCGCTCAGGGCGCGGATGACCGACTCGTCGAGGCCCGGCGGGAAGACCTCGGCCTCGATGTCTGCGACCCAGCCGTGCTTGTACGGCTGGTCCATCATGTTCTGTAGTTCACTGCTCATCAGCTACTCGCTATATCGGTCGGGCCGCGGCCCGCTTCACGTCATGATCTGGGCGGCGGGACAGTCCAACTGTCCTGCCGGCTCGGTTCTTCCCAGTCGCTCCGAGACGGCGCGCGGGTTCTTCAGCAACGTCTCGAGCGACAGCGAATCGAGGGTCCGGGTGAGGAAATCCTCGATGAACGACCACATCGGACGAATGGTACACCCCGTCGAATGTGCGCACGTGTCGCGGTCTCCCGAATGCCGGTCGCAAATCTCGCCGACGTCGAACCCTCCGTCGAGCGCGCGTAGCAACTCGCCGACGCTGATCGTGTCGGGGCTGCGCGCGAGCTCGTAACCTCCACTCGCCCCGCGTCGTGAGACGATGAGGTCCGCCCGGCTCAACATACCCAGGAGCTTCTGGGCGTAGGGGACCGAGATCCCTTCCGCATCGGCCACCTGCGTCGCACTGACGGGCCCCTCGGTCCATGCGCGAGCGACGTGCATCGCACATCGCAGGCCGTATTCTTCTGTGCTCGAGACCTTCATCGACTCTCCGCATCGCGGATGGGGCTTTTACATACGAGTTTGTAGGGAATCAACCGCTAATGCACAAACACATACTTCGAAGTATGCATTCCACCCCCAGATCTGCAATGAGCGGAGAGAGTCCGCGTGGTATACGGCTTGTCGCCGCCCTCAGCGACCGATCCCACGAGGTTGATGTGTCGAAGGAACAGACGATTCGAAAACGGGACGCGCTCGACTACCACGAGTTCCCGACGCCGGGAAAATTCGAGATTCGGCCCACGAAGCCGCTTTCGTCGCAGCGCGACCTGTCGCTCGCTTACTCCCCGGGGGTCGCTCAACCGTGCCTCGAGATTGCCGACGACGCGGACAACGCCTACCGCTACACGAACCGTGGCAACCTGGTGGCGGTCATCTCGAACGGCACCGCGACGCTCGGGCTTGGGAACATCGGCGCGCTGGCGTGCAAGCCGGTGATGGAGGGCAAGGCGATCCTCTTCAAGCACCTCGCCGGCCTGGACGCGGTCGACGTCGAGCTCGACACGAACGACACCGAGGTCTTCATCCAGTGCGTGAAAGCGATGGAGCCGACCTTTGGTGGAGTGAACCTGGAGGACATCGCGGCGCCGGAATGCTTCGAGATCGAAGAGCGGCTGCGTACGCTGATGGACATTCCGGTGTTTCACGACGACCAGCACGGGACCGCCATCATCTCGTGCGCGGCTCTCATCAACGCGGCGATTTTGCAGGAGAAGGCACTCGAAGAACTGCGGGTGGTCTTCTCGGGCGCAGGGGCGGCGGCGATCGCGTGCGCTCGACTGATGCATCAGATGGGGGTTCGCAAAGAGAACATCACGCTCTGCGACATCGACGGTGTGATCACGACGGAGCGGATCGAGACGATCGACCCGTACCGCGCAATGTTCGCGCAGGAGACGCCGCACCGAACGCTCGCCGATGTGCTGCCGGGCGCCGACGTCCTGGTCGGCCTGTCGGTGGGAGGCGTCGTCTCGCAGGAGATGGTCGCGACGATGGCGGAGCGACCGATCGTCTTCGCCCTGGCGAACCCCGATCCGGAGATTTCCTACCCCGACGTGATGGAGGTTCGACCCGATGCGATCATGGCGACGGGCCGCAGCGACTTTCCGAACCAGGTGAACAACGTCCTCGGGTTCCCTTATCTGTTTCGCGGCGCCCTCGACGTCGGAGCGCGGGAGATCAACGAAAAGATGAAGATCGCGGCAGTGCGCGCGATCGCGGATCTCGCCCGTGAGGATGTGCCGGAGACGGTACTTCAGGCGTACGGCGAGCAGCGGCTGTCGTTCGGCAAAGAGTACATCATCCCCAAGCCGTTCGACCCCCGCGTCTTGCTTCAAGTGGCTCCTGCCGTCGCGGAAGCGGCGACCATGAGCGGGGTGGCGCGCCGTCCGCTCACCGACGTGGAGCAGTACCGCGAGCGGCTGGAGAGGACGCAAGGGGCATCGAAGGGGATGATGCGACTGCTGATGAACAAGGCGAAGCGGGAGCCGCAGCGGATTCTCTTCCCGGAGGGAGACCAGGCGAAGATTCTGCATGCCGCACAGATCCTGCTCGACGAGCAGATCGCCCTCCCCGTCCTGATGGGGAACGAGAAGAAGATCCGCACGTTGGCCGACGAGCTCGACCTCGAGCTCGAGGGCGCCGAGATCTTCGACACCGCGGTCGACGATCGGGCCGACGAGATGGTCGAGCTGCTGTACCGCCGGCGCCAGCGACGCGGCGTGTCGAGGACCGAAGCGACGGCGCTCGCCAAGCACCGGGAGTCGTACGCGATGGTGATGCTCGCTTCGGGCCGCGCCGACGGCGTGGTGACCGGTCTGACGAAAAACTATTCCGAGTCGCTCCGCCCGGCGCTCGAGATCGTGGGAACGCAGGAGCCGATTTCGCGTGCGCTCGGCGTCTACGTGGTCTTCACCAACTCGGGGCTGAAGTTCTTCGCGGACACGACGGTGAACATCGATCCCGACGCCGACGCGCTGGCGCACATTGCGACTCACACCGCGGACTTCGCGCGTTCGTTCGACGTGCGCCCGAAGATTGCGATGCTCTCGTATTCGAACTTCGGCCAGAGCCGTCACCCGAAGGCGCAGAAGGTCGCCGATGCCACCCGGCTCATCAAGGCCCGCCGCCCGGACCTGATCGTCGACGGCGAGATGCAGGTGAACCCGGCGCTCGACGTCGAATTGCGCGCTTCGACCTTTGATTTCAGCACGCTCGCCGGGGAGGCAAACGTGCTCGTCTTCCCCGATCTGGATGCGGGGAACATCTCTTACAAGCTACTCAGTCACCTCGGAGACGCAGAGGTCGTCGGTCCGATCCTCCTCGGGATGAACCGACCCGTGAATGTGCTCCAGCGCGGATCCTCGGTGGCTGCCATCGTGAACCTGACCGTGATCACGGCGATCCAGTCCCAGCGACGCGTCGTGATCGATCACCCGGAGGCAAACCCGTGAGCGAAGTCGACATCACCGTTCCACAGGACTGGACCGCCCTCTCGCTGGAGGACCTCGAACGCGCGGTGCAGTTCCACAACAAGGCGTACTGGGTCCACGACGACGCGCTCATCAGCGACCCCGAGTTCGACCGGCTCGTCGAGACGCTGCGAGACCGTGCGCCCGATTCGCCGGTGTTGGAGGCGATCGGTCCCGCCGGTGCCGGGTCCGAATTCGGTGAGGTCGAGGGGGTAAAAGTCGAGCACGACCCGCCGATGCTTTCCCTCGACAAGTGCTACGACGAAGAGACGCTGCGCAAGTGGTTCGACAAGTTCGAGGGGGACGCCGTCGTGACCCCGAAGGTCGACGGTGTCGCGGTCTGCATTCGGTACGACGCGAGCGGCGCCCTCGCCATCGCGTCGACGCGGGGCAACGGGATCACCGGCGAACTCATCACCGAGAACGTTCGACACATCGTCGACGTACCGGAGAGGATCGACGCGAACCGACCGATCGAGGTCCGCGGCGAAGCGTACATGCCATGGTCGGTCTTCCGGGCGAAGTTCGAAGAACAGTACTCGAGCCCGAGGAACCTGACGGCGGGAGCGCTCAAGCAGAAGAACCCCGAGCAGACCGCGAATTACGAGATCCACTTCTTCGGCTACGACGTTCTGGGCCCCGAGCTCGCGTCCGAGCACGAGAAGATGGAGCTGATGGCGAAGCTCGGATTCACCCCCGTGGATCACCGCGTCGTCCCGCACGATAATCTGCAGGAGGCGTTCGAGGAGCTCGAGGCGACGCGCGCGACCCTCGACTACGACACCGACGGCGTCGTCTACAAGGCAGACTCGATCGAGGAACAGCAACGGATGGGTGCTACTGCCCATCACCCACGGTTCGCGATCGCCTACAAATTCCAGGGGGAGTCGGGGACCTCGACGCTGCGCGACGTCCTCTGGAGCGTCTCCAGGACAGGCGCGATCAACCCCGTGGGAGTCGTGGACCCTGTGCAGCTCTCGGGGGCTTCGGTGACCCGGGTCAGTCTGCATAACCTCTCGATCATGGAGAAGCTGGGCGGCGAACAGGGGCTGAGGATCGGATCGCGGGTCGTGATGGTCCGCCGCGGAGGCGTCATCCCGCATCTCGAGCGGGTGCTGGAGCCGGGAGACGTCGAGATTCGGATTCCCGAGGAGTGCCCCGACTGCGGAGCCCCCACCTTCCGCGACAGCGACGTGTTGTGCGCGGACCACGCTGATGACTGCCGCACGACGCGACTGCGAGAGCTCGAGCACTACGCTTCGGTCACCGAGATGAAAGGCTTCGGCCCAAGAATTCTCGAAGCGCTCTGGGAGGCTGGATTTCTTCGCGACCTCGTCGGGTTCTACTCGTTGAAGGTCGAGGACCTGACGCAGCTCGAGCGCGTGGGTGAAAAGACGGCCGAGAACCTCGTCGGCATGGTCGACGAGCGTCGAACGCTCCCCGCGGCGACCTTTCTACGCGCGCTCGGGATCGAAGAACTCGGCAAGCACGTCAGCAAGATCATGGTCCACGAGTGGGGCGACATCGATCAGATCCTGAGGGTCTCGCGCGACGAGCTCGCCGCGATCCACACCATCGGCGACATAATCGCCGACAAAGTCGTCGCCGGGCTCGGCGCTCGTGAGGAGCAGATCCGCAGCCTGCTCGAGCACGTCGACCTCGTCTTCCCCTCACCGTCAGACGTCCCGAATGACGGCGAACTGGCGGGCAAGTCGTTCCTCTTCACCGGAGCGCTCGAGTCGATGTCCCGCAAGGATGCCCAGGCTCGGGTTCAGGAACTGGGCGGGGAGACTCCGAGCGGGGTGAAGAAGGAGCTCGATTTCCTGGTGATCGGCGACGCAGACCTCGAGAAGTTCAACGACGGCTGGCGAACCAGCAAACTGAAGAAGGCGGAAGCCTTCAATGACTCCGGCGGCAACATCCGTATCATTGGCGAGTCGGAGTTTCTGGAGATGATCGAGAACTGAGCGTGGCCGAGGAACAGCAAAAGACGATCCTGGTCGTCGACGACGAGCCGGACATCCTCGCCTCGGTCGTACGACTGTTGCGGAAGGACTACCGCGTCCTCACGGCAGAGACGCCCGACGAGGCTCGCGCGCTCCTCCAGCGTGAGCCCGTCCACGTCGCCCTCTCCGATCAGCGGATGCCGATGGAGACCGGCGTGCAGTTCCTTACGACTCTGCGTGAAGAACACCCCGACATCATCCGCGTGCTGCTGACCGGCTACGCCAACATCGACGACGTGATCGACGCGATCAACGAAGGGCATGTCTACCGCTACGTCTCCAAACCGTGGGACCCGCAGGAATTCAAGATCATCGTGAGCCAGTGCATCGAACGCTGGGAGTCGAAACGCAACGAAGAGCGACTCATCGAGGAGCTACGCGAGGCCAACGAGAAGCTCGCCGAGCAGAACCGAGCGTTGAGCGCCCACAACGAGGCGCTCAAGAGCCTCGACCGCATCAAGTCCGTCTTCATGGAGGTCGTGAGCCACGAGCTCAACACCCCCGTCGCCATCATCCTCGGCTACTCGTATCTGCTCCGACGCGAGTTCGACGAAACCGAGAACGGTATTCTCGACAAGGCGATCCGAGGCATCGGCAGCAGCGGCGAGCGGCTGAAGAGCATCTCCTCTCGAATCTTCAAGATGATTTCGACCGAGGTTCCGTCGCCCGAATCGCTGCAGGAGGTCGAGCTGCGGGAGTTCTTCGAGGGCCTTCGCGAGAAGGTCAGCCCATTCTTGGAGAAGCGCGAACAGGAGCTGGCGATCTCGTTCGACGACGGAGACACCGTGCTGCTCGGGGACCGCGCAAAGCTCCTCGACGTCTTCCTGAACCTGGTGATGAATGCGATCAAGTTCAGCTACGACGGGGCGACGATCGAGATCGAGGTCGCCCCTGGAGACGAAGAGGTGGTGGTCGTCGTGAAAGATGCCGGCATCGGGATCAACAGCGAGGACCTCGCGCAGATCTTCGACGCCTTCTTTTCCACCTTCGACTCCCTGCACCACAGCTCGGGTGCATTCGAGTTCGGTAAACGGGGCATCGGGCTCGGCCTCTCGGTCGCGCGGAGGTTCGTCGAGATGCATGGCGGCACCATCTCGGTGGAGAGCACTCAGCCCGGCGGCTCCGAGTTCACCGTCCGTCTCCCGCGCCGACCGGAGCGTTGAGTTCCACGCGCTCGCGCACGATTCGCGCGAGCTCGTCGAGCTCGTCGAGCTGCGCCAGGCGCTCTCGGACCTCGTCCCACAGACCGAGCTCGGCGGCGAGCCACGCATGTTCGGATGGCGCCCCTTCCCGCCCCCACGGGCCATCGACGGTGGCCACGAACCGAGCGCGATCCCCTGCGTCGTGAGCAGCTCCGTCGTGCAGCAACACGTCGCGAGGGCTGACCGAGAACGCCTCGACACCCTCCCCGGCCCACGCGTCGCGGACGATCGGCCGAAGCGCCGGCTCGCCTGCACTCCTGCTCCACTCGAGCCGCTCGTCGAGCTCCACGATCCGAAAACCTCCCCGCGCGCGCCCACAGATTCGCAACAGCGGGCCGACAGCGCTCTTCCCCCAGCCTGTCGAAGCCCCTACGGCGATACCGAAGTCGTAGTCCGGCAGCGGAGGCGGACACCGGAAGTCCCCGTGCACGACCTCCCAGCAGCGATGTTCGGGCAGTCGGCGAAACTCGAGCCCGACGACTCGGTGAGGAGTGCCCGACTCCTGCAGGTAGGTAGCCAGGCCACACGTCCCACACCCTACGTCGAGTAGCGTGCACGGAGTGGATGGGAGAGTCTGCAGGACGGCCTCGAACCGGTACGCCTGCTCGATCCGCCGACGCCATCCGCTCCGACGCCAGGGATCCACCGCTTCCTCCAGCGCGCGGTAATAGGCGCGTACTTCCTCTTCTCGGCTCATCACGTCAGCGTTCGCTCGCACCATGTGCCGATCTTCTCGGCGAGCGCCGCTTCGCCGGCCGACCTCAGCAGCCGCACGCACTCGTTCGCGGCGACGCGTGCATCCCGACTTCGGTAGCCGGTGCGCTCGAGCTGGGCGGCCGAAACGTCGAACGTTCGCTCGACCCGCCGCAGCTCTCCGAGCCGAAGCATCAGCGGAAGGAGGAGCATCCCGTTCTCACCCAACGGGCCAGCCTGGTCCGAGCGCTCCAGGTATTCGCGCACCGCCTCGAGGGCGGAGCGCGCGTCCTCGTAATCGCCGCGGGCGGCCAAGATCAGCGCGAGATTCGTCCTCACGTGCATGCTGTGATCGGAGCCGAGCGCCTCGTATCGCCGAAGCGCATCCCGGCAGAGGATCTCGGCCTCTTCGAGCTCCCGTTCCAGGCGGCTCAGTTCGGCGAGGTCGTTGACGCAGTCCGCCACCCCGATCGGATTGTCGAGGCGGACGAAGATTTCGCGAGCTTTCTCGGCGTACCGCCGAGCGGCGACGTAGTCCGACTGGTCACGCGCTACGTCGCCCAGAGCGTTGAGACATTGGGCCTCGCCGAGATCGTATTGTGCCCGCACCATCTCCTCGCGCGCCTGCTCGAAGAGCGTCCGGGCCGTCGGAAACTGTGCCCGACGTTCCGCGACTCGCCCGAGCCCCAGCAGGCATTCGGCGTTGCCGACGAAATCTCCGTTCGTCTTCATCCGCTCGCGCGCTTTGTCGAAGAGCCGCTCGGCGCGGTCGAGGTCCCCGCGGTAGAGGTTCGCCTGCCCTTCCACGAAATTTGCCCGGGCGAGGAGCTTCTCCCATCCGGAGCGGCGCGCTTCGACCGCTGCATGGGAAGCGAGCCGTTCGGCGTCGTCGTAGTGTCCCTGCCACAGCGCGACCTCGGCGCGGGTTACCCATCCTTCGGCTCGCTGGGTCGTCGACGCGTCGAACGAGAGCGTGTCCATGATGTCGACGCGCGTCTCGAGCAACCCGACCGCCTGATCGAATTCGCTGCGGTCGATTCGAGCGCGGGCAGCCTCGAGGAGCGGCTCGACCGCGAGGTGCGGCAGTTCTGCCTCTCGCACGAACGATGCGTAGCGTTCGGCGTACGGAAACTCCCGGCGCGGATATCGCCCCGAAAGCATCCGAATGCACGCGTTGTTGATCGCGCGCCAGCGTCCTTCGTCGCGAGAGCTGCGCTCGAGGCTTTCCCGAAACAGACCGTGGCAAAAGTCGAAGCCGCCGACGTCGTTCGCCGTCGCGAGCCCGGCCTCGAAGAGCTCTCGGAGCAGCCCGGCTGGCACCGGGACGCCGTGCTGCGCACAAACCTGGTACCACTCGTCGAGATCGACGGTCGTTCCGAGCGCAGCGGCAGCTTCCAGCGCGACGAGGTCTTCTTTGGGGCGGCTCCGCATGAGGAGCTTGAGCCGGTCGGCCCAGATGGAGTGCAGATCGTCGGGGATGTCGGCGGTAGCGCCCGGCCGCAGCCGAAAGCCGTCGGCTCCGAACACGAGCTTTCCGGTGGCGACCCAGTCTCCCACCAACTGGACCGCGAAGAGCGGGTTCCCGTCGCTACGTTCCTCGACCTCGCGTGCCAGTTCGCGCTCGAGATGCAACAACTCGCGGACGAGCTCGCCGGTGTGCGCGTCGGTGAGGCGCTCCACATCGAGGACGCGGAATCGCCGATTCGTGGCGAGCTCGGCGACGAGCTGCGTCTCCACCGCCCGTTGGACCAGCGCTTCGTTGCGCACCGTCATCACGAAGAGCACCGGCGCCGGGTTCGAGTGCTGACGTTCCAACACGTACTGCGTGAAAGCGAGCGCATCGGCCCCCCACTGCACGTCGTCGAACCAGATCACCACAGGCCGGTCGTGCGCGAGCCGCTTCACGTAGCGATAGATGAGCCCGTGGCGAGCATCCGGCCCCCCCTCGAAACCTCGTGCACCGGCGGATTCCGAGCCGAAGGGCATCAGAAGGCGAGCGAGCGCATCGGTCTCGACATCGCCGCGAATGCCCCATCGCAAGAGCACCTCGCCGACCCGCTCCTGGGTCTCCTCGAAGGTCATCCCCCCGGCACGCAGATGCTGGGAGATCATACGGCCGAGGCCGTCCCCTGGACCCGCGATGTGGCCGAACGTCGCCTTGAGCTGATGGCCGGAACCGACCTCGTTGGCCCGACGGCTAACCCATCGTGCCAACCGCGACTTCCCTGTCCCGGCCGGCCCGCGCAGGATGACCGCCCGCGCTCGCCCCACGTCGCGCACCTCACGCAGCGTCTCCCAGAGGAAATCACGTTCCTCGTCGCGGTTCACCATCGGGAGCGTTCGCAAACCGAAGAGCCCGAGCCCCGCCCCGACCAGTTTCGGCGAAGGAGAATTCCTCGACGCCCGGCGCCACGTCGCCGGGAGAGGTGGCGCAGCGTGGAGGTGGGAGAGTGGGCGAACAGGGCTCTCGTCTTCGGACCAGGCGGCGCTGGAGAACGAATGCGTCTCGCGCGGATCGACCGTGCCGTGCTCGACGAGCAACGTCGTCTCGGGGCGGTCCATCATCGTGTCGACGGGGTCACGTGCGGCGAGCAACTGCCCCGTTTCGCCGGGGTGCGGAAGTTGCGAAGCAGCGGGCGTGGCGAGCGTCGCCGCGGCCCTCCCTCCGGGCACCGGGACCGACGTGAGCGTCTCCCGCTGGCGAGGTGGCGCGACGGGGTCGACGAGCCTCTGGAGAGCGTACGCCGCGTCGGCAGCGCACTGAAAGCGGTCCTCGGGGGCCTTCTGGAGAAGTCGTGCGATCCAGCCGTCGAACTCCTCGGGAACATCGAAGCGTCGTTCGAGCGGCGCGGGTGTCTCGAGCATGTGAGATCGAGCGAAACTCCCGCTGGAGTCGGGCCGAAACGGATACCTCCCCGAACAAAGATAGTACGCCGTGACGCCCAGAGCATAGAGATCGGTCCAGGGGCCGTAGTCTCGCCAGGCGCTCTTGAACTGTTCGGGGGCCATGAAATGCGGCGTTCCCCAGCCACTGTCGTTGTGCCGGGCGAAGTCGTGATGGTCCATCGCGTGGGCGAGGCCGAAGTCCGTTAGTTTGACGCCCATGTCGTCAGGCCCGCCGCAGCCGACGAGGATGTTCGCGGGCTTCATGTCGCGATGTACCACGCCGCTCGCGTGGGCGTGGGCGAGAGCATCGAGAATCGTGACGAGCACTCCCTTCAGCTCGCGCCATCCGATGGCGTCTTCGAAACGTTTCAGGGAGCCTCGATAGGCGTACTCCATGACGATGTAGGGGGCACCGACGACGAACTTTCCGCCAGAGAGCCGCGCGGTACCTGCCGGGATCTCCCCGAAGTCGAGCACCGTCACGATGCCGGGATGGTCCAGCCCCGCGGCAGCGCGCACCTCGTTTCGGAAAGCCTCGGTGTAGGCGTCGACCCGCGTCCCCCCGTGAGAGAGAATCTTCACGGCGACCGGGGTCTTCTGAAGAGTGTGCAGCCCCTCCCAAACCTCGCCCATACCTCCTTTTCCGATGACTCGGTGGATCTCGAATGGGCCGAGAGGGATGCTCTTCATTTCATCGCCACACGGTGGCCAGTCCGTACGCCGCGATGGCGCTCAGGACCGGATCTTTCGAGGCGAGGTACCCGCGGTAGGAGGCTTCCAACGAAGGGGACGGATGCCGGGTGAGCATCCACGCGGCGAGCCGGGCCAACGTCTTGTTCGGTCCGCGCGCGATGCGCTCGAGGACGAGGATGTCCTTCTTGTTCGCCCGATTTCCGAAGTGATGCACGAGGTCCTTTCGCAGCGAAGAGTCGGTCGCCGACGCGAGCGCCAGTTCGTAGAGCACGTCGTCGTACGCCGGGTCGTGCATCACCCGGCGGACTACCTTCTCTCGCACCGAACCGAGCCCTTCGGCGAGCAGGTGGTCGTAGACCAGCTTCCGCTGCGCGCTGTCGAGCTCGTCGACGTCGAGGAGGAAACCCGGGGCGGGGTTCCTGAAGATGTTCTTGAACTGCGGCTTCGCGACCGCCGGGTCGAGGCTCATCGCGGCGAGGAACGCGCGCCACTGCACCTCGGTGTTGCGATCCCGCAGCAGGACGTCGAGCGCCTTTGCGCCCCCTTTCAGACCGGTCGCACGGATCGCCTCGATGACGTGCTTCTTGTATTCGACGTCGTTGTTCGTCACCTGGAAGCGGAGGAGCTGCAGCGCGTCGTCACCGCCTGCTGCGCCGATCGCATCGATGATCACGAGCTTGATCTCGTCGTTTCGCTCGAGCCCCAGAGCTCGCTCGAGGGACGGGAGCGCATCGGGCTTTCCGTAGGCGCGCAGCCCCTCGGCCGCGGCCTTCCGGATGTCGTCGCGCTGCTCGAAGAGGCTCTTCTGGAGTGCCTTCGACGCTTTTGCGTCCCGCGTGAGGCCCATCGTGCGGACCGCCAGCAATCGGTCGTCGAACTCGGTCGACCGATGCATCTCGATGAGCTCGTCGAGGAGCTTCGCGTCTTTCGACGCCGCGACCAGAGCGTACGCCTGTTGTTTCGCCGCGGCGTTCTCGCCCTTCATCCACTTTTCGACGGCAGCTCGGGACGCCTTCCCTTCGTGGGCCACGACGAACGCCAGCACTTCGGCGGTCTCTTCGGGCTTAGGCTTGCCTTCGGCAATCTCGAGCAGGACCGGCACGCCCGACGCGTCCCCCATCTCGACGAGGCGGCGGGCGGCCTCTTCGCGGATCGATGGCGACTTGTCCTTGGTGGCGACCAGGAGGAGTTTCGCCGCTTCGGGGTCGGGGTTGGGCAGCTTCGAGAATCCGAGGACCGTCTCCAACGCGCTGCGGCGGACGCCGTCGTCCTTGGAGCCGAGCGCCTTCTTCAACGTGTCGAAGACGTCCGTTCTACGGGCGGATACCAGGGCTTCGCCAGCGTCTTTGCGAAGCGCTTCGTCCTTCCCGACGAGCGCCGACTCGATGATTTCGAACAGCTCACCGCGTTGCTCGGCCAGGTATCGAAGCGTATCGGGGCGAACCCCGGCCTCCTTCGACTCGAGGAGCTTCTCGATGACGTCGTCTTCCATCGCGTCCGGGAGGGGCGCGATCGACATTCGGAGCGTGTCGTAGACGCGACCACGGGTCGCGAGCTCGGCGGCGAGCGCATCGTCGGCCTTCTTGTCGCCTGCGAGGACGAGCGCCACGTGCGCGCCCAACGAAACTTTCTTGTTTTCGTCGGAACGGAAGCCTTCGAGTTCCTTGCGGGTCTTCGAGTCGGCGACGGCCCCCTTCACGTAGAGGAGGGCCTGCTTGGCCTCGGAGTCGGAAGTTTCGGCGATCTTCGCCGCGTAACCCTCGAGCTCTTCCTTCTGCTTCTTGGAGATTTTCGCGGACGCATCGCCCGCCGCTCCGGCGACAAACAAAATCGCCACCCCGAGGGTGGCGGCGTTCTTAAAGATGGGTCGCATGACGCGCTCCGGAAATGTTCTGCTCTCAGGCGAAGTACTGCTCGATTCGCTCTTCGATCTTTTGCTGCACCTTCCCCTTGAGGGGCTTGGCGAACATGCTCAAGTTGACGTCGATTCCGACGTTGCTGTCGTCGACTTTGAAGTCGCCGGTGAAGCCTTTCCCTTCGACCTTCGCCTCCGTCCCCGCCGCATTCCACTTGATCGCTTTGACCAGATTCGGAAACTCCGACTGGATGTCTTCGACGACCTTGTCGATCTTCGACTTCGCCTCGTCGAGCCCCAGGCCGTGGGTTCGCTTCACACTGATATCGGCCATCTCTTCTCCTATCTTTTCTGCCAGTCGTCGACGAAGTCGCTCGACCCCGCCGTCATTCTTTCGGTTTCACCAAAACTCGGTGCCGCGAAACTACCAACGGGCACCCGGCAGGTCAACGCTTCCCTACGCACGCGGCGATGGCGACGGGAGGAGGACGCATACGTTCGGACGCGTGGGTGTCGGTGAGCAGGAGGTCCGCAACCTCCGACCAGAATCAGAGGTGGGACATGATCATGCCGCCGAGCGATGCGGCGGCACGGTAGTCCCCTCGGATGCTGAGCCCCTTCGCGGCATCGACCGGTTCGATGTCACCGGCGATGAGGGCTTCCAGCGTCTCCAGGTTCGTGGTGAACCCGAAGCGTCGAGCGTCGGGCTCGGCATCGTAGTCGTTGAGGACGGCGCTGAACGAGACCGGCTCCTCTCCCGCCTCGCCTTCCACGGTAATGTCGATGACGCAGTCGAACTTCTCGAAGTCGTCGTAGAAAGCCCGCGTGATTCGATACTTCGACGCGACCTCTTCGGCTCGTGCGTCGAGTCGCTGGGCGAGCGGCAGGAGGTGGCGGCGTACCGTCGGCCAGAACTTCGCCCAACCGATGAGCGTCACCATCGGGAAGTCGACCATCTCGTCGTCTTCGACCTCGATCCCGTCCTCGCTGAACTCCAGCGAGTACACCTCGTCGGTGTCCTGAAACTTGAAGCAGAGGATCAGGGGGAGGTCTGAAACTTCGGAAAATTCCACACGAGGATCGTCGTATGCCTTGGGCACCCACCGGGTGAAGAACTCCTCGAGCGTCACGCCGTCGGCGAGGGCTTCCTCGTAATTCATCTGAACCTCTGAACCTATTCTTTAACGGCTGCGCTGCAGATTGACCGTGAGCCATAGGAGCAGGCACGGGATCGTCGCCAGAAACAAATTGCCGGCCATCACGATTCGGCCGTCGCATCCAGTCCCGAATGCGAACATCACCAGTGCTGCTGCCAGTACGAACTGCGCTTTCGACATCACGACCTCCTTGTCGTTCGCCGCGTGCGCCCACGCGACAGTACTTCTCTTACACCCGTCTAGCGGCCGACCACCGGTCACTCAAGGTGCCGCGGTAGACCCGCTCGACTCCCCCGCGCATCCATACGCGGCCTTGCTCCCCTTTTCGTATCACGAGATCCCCGCCCGGCAAACCGACGACCGTGCCGTCTTCGGACGATTTTTTCTCTCGCCAGGCGGCGAAAGCGACGGCGCACGCGCCCGTTCCGCAAGCGAGCGTCCGTCCGACGCCGCGTTCGTAAACGACGACGTCGAGGCGGCCATCCGGGGAGACCTCGACGAACTCGACGTTCACCCCTTCGGAGAAGGGCGAACCGGGCGCGTTGAGCGCGGCCCCGATGCGGTCGACGACCTCGATCGGAGGGAGTTCGAAGATGACGGCATGGGGGTTTCCGACGTCGACGTGGGCGAAACTCCATGTCCGCCCTTCCCCGTTCCAATCGACCGTCCCTCGGTGCACGACGCTTCCCATGTCGACGTCGACGTCGAAGGGTTCCGCGGAATCCACGATGCATCGCCTCGGCCCGGCGTCGGTCTGCACGACGAGCTCTCGCGGCGCTCCGATGGTCTCGACGAGATGACGGGCGACGATTCGCACGCCGTTGCCGCACATCTGGGGGCGGCTCCCGTCTCGGTTGATGACGATCATTCTGGGCTCGGAACTGACGACGAGGATGCCGTCGGCGCCGATACCCTTGTTCCGGTCGCAGATGCTCGGCGCGAGCGCGACCCAGTCGGCGAGGCGGCGCTCGGATTCGTCCACGACGACGAAATCGTTTCCGGTCCCGTGGTACTTCACGAACTCGACAGCCACCTCGTCACTCCTCACATCACGATTTCACAGAGCCGTTCCCAGGTCTCTTCATCGGTTTGCGTAAACTCGTACGCCATCCCGGGCGGCGTCTCTTCGTTCGCGACCTCCCCTTCCTCCACGCGCACGACGCGCGCCTGGATCCGGACCCACTGCGCGTCGGCGGGGGTCCGAAAGATGAGGGTGTGTTCGTCGCCGATGTCGAACAAGAACTGAGACGCGACGAACATTCCCGTCGGGCTGAGGTTCACGCAATCGAGCGGAATCTCCCAGCCGTCGTGATCTTGAACGATGATCTCCGCGTCGACATCGGCACGCCCGTACCGTCGAAAGCCGGTGAACGAAGGTTGGGCGACGGGTGCTCGACGGATGGACGATTTCTTGTCGTCTTGGGACATGCCACCTCCTGTGACCGTTCCGCCGCGTCGTTGCTACGCGGCGTGCCTTCCTGGCGTTGCTTTTTTCGACCGATTTTCGAGGAGGCGCAGGCAAAAAAATGAGTCAGGGGGCACATCCTTGTGCCAATGCCATCCATGGCGACCCTGACTCGGTTCCGTACTGCGCCCTCGTGCAGTCGGTAGGTGGGGTGGTGGTGGTCCACCGTGCTCCACCTACACCCACCGTACATGCAGGTAGGGCTGGGTCAAAAAGATTTCCCGACGATTTTGCCAAGAATCCACTCGAGGTTTCCTCCGCGGATCGATCGGCCTCGCGCCTAGCGGAGATGCGGGGATCTCAGGGATCGTACAAAGCGTCGAGCAGCGCGCGCCGGGTCTCGGCCACGACGCTGCGACGAATCTTTCCGGTCGCGGTGACCTCCCCCGCTTCCTCGGTGAAATCGTCCTGCACGACCTCCCAACGACGCACCTCGGTGAACCCGGGGTTACGAGCGTTCAGGTCTCGGATGGCGGCACCGAGCTCCTCCCGAAACTCGACGGACTCCGCCGGGTCGTCGATGTCGTGCATCTTCCCCCAATCGCGCAGCACCCCCTGGTCGAGACTCAGGAGCGCCACGAGATAGGGGCGGTCGTCTCCGAAGACGACCGCGCGCGACACGAACGCGATACTCTGAAGCGCTGCTTCCAGCGGTGCGGGGGCGATGTTCTTGCCGCCCGCAGTGACGAGGATCTCTTTCTTTCGCCCCGTGATGAAGAGAAACCCGTCGCGGTCGAAGCGTCCCAGGTCTCCCGTTGCGAACCAACCATCGGCCCTCGTCGCGGACTCGAGCGATCCGTCCCTCTTCCAGTAGCCAGCGGTGACGGTGGGGGCGCGGACGAGGATCTCGCCGTCCTCGTCGATCGTCATCGTCACCCCCGGCAGCGGCCTGCCGACGGACCCGAAACGAAAATCGTCCGGGAGGTTGACGGTGCAGACGGCGGAGGTCTCCGTCAGCCCATACCCCTCGAGAACGTCGAGCCCGAACGCCGCGAAGAGTTCGGCGGTGTCGGGGGACAACGAGGCTCCGCCCGAGATCGCGAAACGAACGTTTCCACCGAACATCGCCTGGACGCGACCCGGCGTCAGTTCGTCGAGGAGCTTTCGCCGAGCCCGGTCGAAGGCCGTCGGGGCGCGACCGTCTCGCGCCCGCTCCGCGCGTCGCCCCACCTCCTCGGCGGCCTTGAAGATCCGGGAGCGCATCGAACTGCGCCCGGCGTCGGCCTCGAGCTTCGATCGAATCTGCTCGAAGATCTGCGGAACGCCCGCGAAGAAGGTCGGGCGGCAGGCGCGCATCTCGGCGACGAGATTGCCGAGGTCCTCGGAGACGACGGTCTCGAACCCGTAACCGATCCCGGCGAGGCTCAGGACGCGGGCGAAGATGTGCGCCAGCGGGAGGAACATGTAGTGGACGTCGTCCGCGCGCAGAAGGTCGAGGCGAGTCAACGTGTCGACCTGAGCGACGAGGTTTGCGTGCGTGAGCGCGACGCCGCGAGGCTCTCCGGTCGTCCCGGACGTGTAGACGATCGTCGCGAGGTCGGTGGGCTCGACCTCACGCCGGCGATGCGCCACGAGGAGCGCGTCGGTGGTGAGCGCGCGCCGCCCCGCGGCGGCGACGTCTTCCAGCGAGACGTTCCACGGGTCTACGTCGTCGAGGACGTCCTCGATCCGGACGTCGATGCGGCCCTTGTGGTCCGGGCGGCGTCCCGCTCGCTGTGCGTCGATCCACGCGACGTGCTGCAGCGCGTCGAGGCTTGCGGCGCCCTCGACGATCTTGTCGAGCTGGGAAGGGTCCCCGGCGATCGCGACACGGGCGCCGCTGTCCTGGAGAATCTGGTGGGTGAGGTCGGCGGAGAGCGAGGGGTAGACGGGAACCGTGACGGCACCTGCCATCATGATGGCGACGTCACAGATGAGCCATTCGGCGCGTGTTTCGGAGAGGAGCGCGACGCGGTCGCCCGGTTCGACACCGAGGGTGACGAGGCCGGCAGCGACGCGTTCGGAAGCGTGAAACCACTCACGCCATGTGAGGGCCTGCCACTCTTCTTCGACGACGCGGCGCAAGGCGGGCCTCGCGCTCGACTCGTTGACTCGGTTTTCGAAGAGCTCGAGGATTGTGGCGGCAGTGCCGCCCGCCTTCATTCGGCGGGCGCCTCGTCGCCCTCGGCTTCTTCTTCAGCCGCGGCGGGTGCTGCCTGCTCGGTCCCTTCGACCTTCGTCGCGTCGACGGAGGGTTCGACTTCGACCTCGCCGCTGGCGGCTCGCTCGAGGCTCTCGAGGAGGCTCGGAGCGTACTTCTTCATCTTGTCGGTCTGGTATTTGATGTTCTTCACGCGGTTCGTGTAACGCGTGAGAGCATTCTGACCGCCCGCTTTGAGGATCTGGGCCTTGTCGAGCAGGATGAGATTCTTGGGCTCGGAGAAGGCGAGCTTTCCGGAGCTCAGGTACTCGATCTCGTATTTCTTCTCGTCTTCCTTGAAGTCACGCACGCCGACGAGGGTCGCTCGCTTGGGCTGGTAGTCCTCGCTGTCGGCGTTCTTCATGACGTCCTGGACGTCGTAGACGACGCCGAACGCCTTGTTGTTTTTGACCGCTTCTTCGCCGTTGAGAATCTGCGTGATCTCTTCCTTGTCGACCTTGGCGGTCATGCGCTGATGGTCCTGCAGCATCGTCTTGAGCATCGCCGAGTCGGCGGCGTACTGCGCGACACTGTCGGTCAGCCCCCCGGAGAGCGGGACGCGAACCGACGCGAGAATTCCGCCGGGGATCGCAAACTCGGCTTTGCCGAGCTTCTCGGCGAGCTCCAGGTTCGGCGCGGTGTAGCTCATCTCCATGATCTCGTCGGAGATGTCGATGAACTCCTGGACCTTCGGCTTGACGGCGGTGGTGAGCTTTTGCGCGTCCTCTTCCTGCATCGAGAGCAGCTGGTTCGCGTTGACGCTCGACATCGTCGCCCACATCAGCGCGATGCCGACGATGAACGTCACGGTCGCGAGCCCGATCGCGGACTTGGAAAACGCGCTCCCCTGGTCCATCTCGGCGGCGCCCGACACGTTCGTGATGTCGAACGAACCGCTGTTCGCCATGATCGGCTCGGGCCGCGCCTTCTTCGGTTTCGGCTTCGGCGCTGCGGCCGAGGGCGGACCGGCGGACGCGGCCGGGGGACCAGAGGCAGCGGGAGGGCCCGAAGCCACGGGGGGACCCGACGCAGCGGGTGGGCCCGACGCTCCGGGGGGGCCCGATGCGGCGGGGGGACCTGCCGATGCCGGGGGTCCCGACGCAGCGGGCGGCCCGGCCGACGGCGGAGCCGCAGATCCGGGAGGACCACTCGCACCCGGGGGGCCAGCGGGGTTAGCCCCTCCCGGAGGACCACTCGCGGGACCACCCGGTTTGGTGAGTCCCAAACGCGCCTTCAAATCCGACAGATCAGGCTTCTTATCAGCCAAGAGGAACCTCCGTCTCTCTCATGGGCCGCGCAACTTGCTCCCCTGTCTCCGTCCCGTTCGGACCTTCGTTCGGAAGGCCCCGCTCTATCGGAACACTCGACACGGGCGAGGGGCGGCGCGGTTCGGTCAAACTACCCCGTGCTTCTCGGACGCGTCAAGACGACGTCTGCTGCCTCGCGCCCCATTTCCAGCGCGACTTCCCCCTCGACCGCGACCCGCACCGTGCCACCGCGCACGCTTGCATTTAAAGGCCTCATTGCTAATGTTGCCGCGATTTTTGGCCGATTTCTCAGCGTTGGATGCCATGCAGAGTTTTCTTCGTCCTCTCGGATTCCTCATCGTCCTTTTCCTCTTCGCCTCGTGGGGCTGCGGAGGTTGCGGGCAAAACAACGAAAACACCGGCGAAGCGACCGTGACGATCGATTCAGTCGATCCAGCCGGGGCATACCCCGAGGTCGAGGTCTCGGTCGAATTCACCATCGAACCCGGCGAGGGGACCAATGCCGACGCCATGGAATGGATGGTCGATTTCGGCGACGGCTCCACCGCCACCGGGGAAGGCGTGCAAGGATCGGCCGTCCACGCCTACACGACCCCTGCGCAGTACGACATCACCGTCAGCGCCGTCTTCGAAGACGCCACCGTAGGGGAAGCGTTCGAGACGATTCGGATCTTTTCGCCCGTCGACCTGCAGATCACCGACACGAGTGGATCGCCGCGCAACGCGCGTTCCGGTGAGGACCTGCAGGTCATCTTCACGGTGTCCAACACGACCGCCGCGCAGGTTTTCACCGCCTACGAGGTCAGCGCCTATCTCAGCACCGAAGCCAACGTCGGTCTCGAAGACCTCGAGAACCTGATCGGTCTAGGCTCGTTCTCCATCGAACCCGATGCCGAAGGCGAACCGATCATCGATTCGGGCGAGGAGCGCGAATCGGCGTTCACCGTCACGATCCCCGACGACGTCGCCGGCGGCGACTACTACATCGTCACGGTGCTCGATCCCCGCGAACGCATCGCGGACACGGACCGCGAGAACAACTTCGACGTGAGCAGCTCGATCATTCGCGTCGAGAACCTCGACGAATCGTTCCCCGATCTCTGCGTCAGTGACCTGTACGTGACCCCCGACCGCGTCTTCCCGCAGCTCAACAGCTTCACCCGGGGCGCCGTGCTCTGTAACGACGGTGGCGCCGACGCGTTCGACGTTCGACTCAAGACCTACATTTCCATCGGAGACGACGACTTCGACCCTTCCGAAGACCGACTCGTCGACGAGACCGACGCCCTCGACGTCTTCGCGGGCGAGGAGGAACCGGTCGGGCCGACGCTGATCACGTTCGACGTGGGCGAGGAGATCGTCCCCGACGGCGAAGACATCGAGGTCTGGGTCATCGTCGTCGCGGAGTTCATCGATGGCGACGCGGTCGACAGCGACGACGGGAACAACATTCTGGTGTCGGAGGTCCCGATCGTCGTCACCGACGAACCGGTGATGGGCCCCGACATCGTGGTACGCGACTTCGCAGTCTCGCCCGACAGCACCTTCCTCAACGGGTCGCTGAACGTCACCGCCGACGTGGCGAACGAAGGGACCGTCGACGTCGGCTCGTTCTTCTGCGGCATCTACCTGGGGCGCAATCCCGCGGTGAACACCCAGACCGATCCGCGCCTCACGAACATCAACATTCCGTCCCTCGCCGCTGGCGACAATACCCTCATCGACCAGGCGGTGACCGTCCCCGGTCTCTACGACCCGGGCGTCTACTACCTCTACATGGTGTGTGACCCGCTCAACGCGTTGCAGGAACCCTTCCGCTCCAACAACGCCTTCATCTACCCGACGCGGATCACGATCACCGACGAAGCCGACGTCGACCTCTTCGTCGAAGAAGTCACCGCTCCCGCCACCGTTCCAGAAGGCGACACTTTCGAAGTGACGGTGCGCGCCTGCGTGAATGGCCAGAACCCGTCGGGGACGACGGTCGCGAATCTCTTCCTCTCGCCGGGAACCCAGGTCGACTTCAACGCGATGCCAGCCGCCCAGTTCGATATCCCCAACGTCCTCCCCGGGGGACAGAACTGCCGCGAGATCGTCGTGGAGCTCACCGCCAGTTGCGAAGAGTTCCAGGACACCTACGCGATCGGGGTCGCCGTCGACGTCGACAACCGCCTTCCAGAGCTCGACGAGACCAACAACCGGAAGACCGCGTCGGGGGCCATCCAGGTGACCGGCGAGTTCTGCCAGTGCGACGAAGACGTCTTCGAACCCAACGACACCGTGATCACCGCGGAGCCGGTAGGTGAAGGCATCACCTCGGCCGCAGTCTGCACCGGGGGGAACGTGGACTATTTCTCGATTCCGCTCGCGCAGAACGACAGTGTCGTGGTCCGGACCCGTTTCAACGCCGACAAGGGCGACCTCAACACCACGCTGTTTCAGCCCGGCGGGACCCAGTTGATCGATTCCGATTCGACCGCCAACGTTCAGGAGGTGTCGACGTTCTTCGCCCCCACGGCCGGTGACTACGTGGTCCGCGTCGCGGGCGCGTCGGTGGCCGACCGCAACATCTACGACCTCGAAGTCGACGTCCTCGCGCAGGTCGCCGGCGTCGACCTCCTGCCCCGCAACTTCTCGCTTCCGTTCCGAGACACCTTCACGATCGGCGAAGTCCTCGACGTGACCTTCGACGTCTACAACGTCGGAACCTCGGCGGCGCCGACGTTCGAAGTTCAATTCTTCATCTCCCCCGACGACAGTCCCGACCTGATGGACGGGACCAACACGCTCATCGGCTCGACGCAGGTAGCGGGCGTCGGCGCGACGAGCCTCACGACGGTCAACGCCCCCGTCACTCTGCCGACCAACCTGATGAACGGGGAGTACTACCTCCTCGCGGTCGTCGACCCGACCGGCGCAACCTCCGACCTCGACGCCACGAACAACGTCATCGTCTCCGAGGTCATCGAGGTGCGCACCGAGTGCTTCGACCCGCTCGAGCCGAACGACAGCTTCGCCGGCGCGGCCGACGTTCAGGACGGCTCGTACAGCAATCTCCAACTCTGCACGGCGGGCGACGACTACTACAGGCTCTGCCTTCCGACCGGGAAGCGCTTCGACGTCACGGTGAACTTCAGCGACGCCGACGGTGACATCGACCTCGAGCTCCTGAACGACCAGGAACAGACGATCGACAGCTCGGCGAACGCCGGGACCGACGTCGAACAGGTGTCGCTCGATTTCGTGAACGGCGATCAGTGCTACTACGTGCGGGTCCGACTCGTGACCCTCGCCGCTGACCTCGAGACGACTTACTCGATGAACGTGGCGGTTCAGGACGTGGATCCGTCGTTGCTGTGCGGCTCGGCGTTCGAGCCCAACGACAGCTTCCAGACGGCGTCGAGCCTCGTCGCGGCTTTGAACCAGACGACGAGCCTCGACCGCTGCCCTTCGAGCGACAGCGACTTCTACTACGTCAACCTGAACGCCGGGCAGACGGTCTCCTTCACGGCGACGAAAAACCCGGCTTCTCAGCCCGGCACCCTGCGCGCGCAGCTCTACCTGCCCAACCAGACGCCCGGCCCGAACAAGGAGACCGGCCCCGGGGTTCCGAGCGCGTCCATCTCGAACTACGTGGCGCCCGTGACCGGTACGTACTACCTGCAACTGACGGTCGCGAGCGCCTCGCGAAACGTCACCTACGAGCTCTCCGCCACCGGGCTCGCCGGTGTCGACGTCGCGCCGAGCGCCCTCTCGATCGGCCCCGGCGACTACAGTCCCAACGACGAAGTTCGGTTTGGCTTCACGCTGACCAACCTCGGCTCGTCCCTCGCGACCGGGGTCGGCTACGAAGTGTTCCTCAGCAGCACCGCCACCTCGGGTGGGACTTCCCTGGGCACCTTCACCGTCGCCGACCTCGCGGGGAACTCCACCGCGAACATCAACGGAAAGGTGTTCGTGCCCGCCGGCGAGACGGCGGGGGCGAAGTTCCTGCGCATCGTCGCGACCGCCACGGGAGACAGCAACAACTCGAACGACAAGACGTCCGTCCCGATCTCCATCGTCCCCTGAGACCCATGCTTCTTGGCCACATCTCCGACCTCCACGTCCTGGAGGTCCGCGACATTCGCCCCTGGCAGTTCTTGAACAAGCGCTTGCTGGGGTCGGCAAATCTCTTGATGAAGCGCAACAAGTCGCACTCCACGGCGGTCGTCGAGCGCGCGTTGCACCGCCTCGACGACCTCGGCGTGGACCACATCGCGATCACGGGTGACCTCACGAACCTCGCCCTCCCCTCCGAATTCGATGCCGCACGCCGGGTCATCGCGACGATCCCCGATTCGACCCAACGGGTCAGCGTGATCCCGGGAAATCACGACTACTACACGCCCGATGCCGAACGGGACATGCGGTTCGAGAGGACGTTCGCCGACTATCTGACGAGCGATCTCCCCGACTACCAGGAGGCGAGCGGGTACCCGTTCTGCCATCTTCGAGACGACGTCGCGATCGTCGGGCTCAACTCCGGCATCGCGACGGCGCCGCTGTACGCAACCGGGTTCGTCCGCAAGCACGAGCTCGACGCCGCGCGTGCGCTGCTGGCCGATCCGGTCGTGCGCGAACGATTCGTCGTGGTGATGATCCACCATCATCTGCTCCCGTTCGAACACTCCAAGGTCGAGTATCTTCGACGGCTGGTGAATGCGAACGAGGTCTTGCGGACGTTGCGCGAAGCAAACGTCGACCTCGCGATTCACGGGCACAACCACCACTTCTCGACGATCTCCATCCCGCATCTGGGCGGGCCCGGAACGATGCGAATCTGCGAAGCGGGGAGCACCTCGACGACGACGTATTCGGACGCGGTGTTCGGCGGGAAGTTCAACATCTACGAGATCTCGGGAGGCCGCCTGGTCCGTATCGAGACTCACCTCTTCGAGGCTTCGGAAGACGATTTCATCCCGTGGCACGAGGACGTTTTCGAACAGGTCGTGCCGGCCGACGCATGAAGTTGGAGGCGCTGGCGAAGAAGCTCGGCATAGATGCCGAGGTGTCGGGTCGAGTCTTCACGCTCTCGCGCGGCAGCGTTCGGTGCGTCGTTCGCGCCGCCGAGTCGTTCGATGCCGAGCGGGCAGCGTGTCGCCAAGAACTGTTTGCCGTGCTGCGAGGGATTCGCCTCGGCGCCGACCGTGTGGACGCCGAGTACGACTTCGCCGAGGAACGTCCGAGCGCGGAGGGTGCACGCAACGTCTACGAGATTCCGCCGACGTATGGGGTTCGATTTCAGACCCTCGTCCCGGCTCTCTCACGGCGCGTCGCCAGTCGCGTCTGCGGCCAGGAACTGCTGGCCGTTCCATGGCGCTCGGACGACTTCGACATCGTCCTCGTGCGGGAGCTCGCCCGGCATTTCCACACGCTGGTGGAGGCCGACCTCGACGTCTTGCCATGGAGCCGGGAGAATCTGGTGGAGTACGCGCGATACGCACTCTTCTACGACTCGTATCGCACACGCCCGGTCGAGTCCCAAGAGGTCGAGGGTGGGACGCTGAAGTGGTTTCGGACGACGGACGGGACGGCCCCGTCCCGCGCGACCCTCCTCCCCGATCTGGACAGCGACGCAGCGGCCGCTGGAGGCCGGTTCGCGATCGTGGATCGCAATACTTTCGTGGTGTCCCATCCCGCGAGCGACGTCGAGGCTGCGAACGCCGCGCTCCGCGGAGCGGCACACGCTCGATGGTCGGAAGCGTCGCATCCGTTCGCGGATCGTGTGTGGCCTCTCGCGGACAAAGAGGATGCCATCGGTGCGTTCGGTGACGAGGTTCGTAGAGAAAGCCCGGGAATCGAGCTGGTCGAGGTGTTGCGATGAGCATGGAAATTGTAGCCAGTGCGCTCAGAGAGTGTCGCATCGAAGTCGAGGAGATCGGCGGAACGCTCAACGTATCGAAAGGTTCGGGTTTGATGGCTCGCAAGGCGAACCTCGATCCGAACGGGGTCCTGGAGCGGATCGACGAGGCAACCGAGATCGAAGCGCGCCGACTGGCGGCGGGGTACGCGAGCGGTGTCGAAGCGGTCCTGCTGGAGCCCAAGCGCAGCAAGGCTCGTGACTGGACGTTCGTCGAGTCAGCCGGGTCGGTGCTGCCGAGGCTGGAGGTGAGGACCTTCGTCGACGGCGTGCGCGATGCCTGCGGCGAGGAGGCGTGGCACGAAGAACTCGCCGACGACGTCGTCCTCGCGTGGGGGATGCGGCTCGACCATGGCTCGCGTGTGGTGACGGCGCCGCAGTTCGAAGATTGGGGAGTGAGTCGCGACCGCGTCGTCGCCGCGGCGCGAAGTCTCCTCTTCCACATGACTCGTCACGCAGAATGGGAGAACGGCGAGTGGCCGGAGAGCGTCTACGGGCTGCGGGTCGGGGACGGGTGGGACAGCGGGCGGCTCCTCGTGATCGAGGACGTCTTCTTCTCGCAGGTCGGCTCGGAGTGGCGCTTCGCAGTCCCCAAGCCGGACCTGGTGCTCGCCGTGGCGACGCCCGACGCATCCGAAGCGCTGGCCGCCACTGCCCACGAAGTCTACCGCGAGGCGGCGTATCCCCTGAGCGACAAGGTCTGGTGCCTGCGAGGCGGCAAACCTCACATGGACGGCTGACGATGGACCCGATCGACGAGACGCTGCCAGAGGTAGTGAAGAACTTCCTTCGAAAGGGAGCGAAGCTCGAAGAGATCCGGCTGCACGACGACGGACGATGGACTCACGAGGGGTTGGATTTCGAGAATCCGAAGATCGTCGAGCTGTTCAATCGTAGCGTCGACCGGACCGAAGGCGGAACCTGGGTCCTCGTCGTGGAACCCTTCACTTACCCGATCGAGGTCGACGACACCGGGTTCTTCGTGGAGCGCATCGAATGGGGTGCCCCGGTGGAGCTACACCTCAGCGACGGCACGTCCGAACCTCTGCAACCTCAAACGCTCTCGTACCGGGAGGGAGGCCGCCTTTACGCGGTCGTCAAGGACGGGCGGTTTCGTGCGCGGTTCAAAAAGGGCCCGTACTACGCTCTTGCAGAGAAGATCGAAGAAGACGGAGGTGCGTGGAAGGTGGAGATCTCAGGGAAACGCTGGACGATCGCACCGGAGTGAGCGCGGCGTGAGGCTGTTCGGGGCGGGATGAAGTTTCACCCGCATCCGCGAGGATGGCGATTCCACAGTTCCGGGCACGGGTCGAGGAGATCCGGGATTCCATCGCGGTCGCTGTCGACCCAGCAGGCGTCGCCTACACCGTCGAGTGTCGAGTCGAGCTGATCGGGATTGGGGACGCGGGGGCAGTTGTCCCACGGATCTCCGACGCCGTCGCCGTCGCCGTCGTTGGCACACACATCACCGACGCCATCGGAGTCGACGTCGAGCTGGCGGGGGTTGGGAGCCTGCGGGCAATTGTCGAGCGCGTCGAGAACGCCGTCCCCGTCGAAGTCGCCGATGCAGGCGCTGTCGTCGGTCGCTCCCGCGTCTGCGACCAGGGGGCAAGGGTCGCACCGATCCCCCTTCCCGTCCCGGTCGCTGTCCTGCTGAAAGGTGTTCGATCGGGTGGGGCAGTTGTCGAGGCGATCGATCACGAAGTCGCCGTCGAGGTCGGAGGCGCATGCGACCCCGAGCCCCTCGGCTCCCCTGGTGTCGAACGGATCGGGGATCTCGGGGCAAGCGTCGCAAGCGTCGCCGACGCGGTCGAAGTCCCGATCCGCCTGATCCACGTTGGAAACTCCGGGGCAGTTGTCGTCCGCATCGAAGACGCCGTCGTCGTCGAGGTCGAACGCGCACTCCTGCCCCGGGAGGGTCGGGCAGTCGTCGACCGAGTCTGCGAGACCGTCACCATCGGTGTCGGCCACCCCGTCGATCTCGCAGGCGTCACCCAACCCGGTGCCGTCCGCATCGTTCTGGCGCGGGTTCGGTACCAGCGGGCAATTGTCGACGAAGTCGTCGATCCCGTCGCTGTCGAGGTCGTCCAGGCACGGCTCGGAATCGACACCGTAGAGGCACGCATCGCAAGCGTCGCCGCGGCCATCTTCGTCCACGTCACGCTGCGACGGGTTCGGCCGAAGCGAGCAATTGTCGACATCGTTGGGGACACCGTCACCGTCGGGGTCGGGGACCCCCTGGTCGCAAGCGTTGCCGACGCCGTTCTCGTCGTCGTCGATCTGGTTCGCGTTGGGGTCGTCGGGGCAGTTGTCTGCACGATCGATCACCCCATCGCCGTCGCTATCGGCGCGCCCGGTGCGCGGAGAACACGCGTCTCCGATGGCGTCGAGGTCGACGTCCGTCTGCGCCGGATTCGCCACGGTCGGACAGTTGTCGACGGCGTCGGGGATGCCGTCGACGTCGGCGTCGGCGTCGGCGCCACACGCTTCGCGATTGACTCCCGGGACGAGCGGGCATGGGTCGCACGCGTCGCCGAGACCGTCCCCGTCGATGTCGGCGAGGGTCGACTGCGCCACGTTCGGACACGGGTCGATGGAATCTCCCCATCCGTCGCGATCGATGTCGGGCTCTCCCGTCGCGACGCTGAGCGATAGGCGCCGCTCGCATTCGTCCCCGCGGCCGTTGCCGTTCGCGTCGCGCTGGAGCCAGTCGGCCGTCGCCGGGCAGACGTCGCAGAGGTCGCCGAAACCGTCCCCATCGCTGTCGACCTGACGGGGGTCGGAGACCTCGGGACAGACGTCCTCGAAGTTCGGCACGCCGTCGCCGTCGAGATCCGCGAGCGGGTCGGTGCAAGGTGCGTCGAGCTGATCGGGGTTCGGAATTCGGCGACAGGAGTCACACGGGTCGCCCGCTCCGTCGCGGTCTACGTCAGTCTGCAGAGCATTGGGCGTCGTGGGGCAGTTGTCGCAAAGATCGCCGACCGAATCGCCGTCGCTGTCGTCCTGCGCCGGGTTCGGGACAGAGACACAGTTGTCGACCGTGTCGGGGACACCGTCCTCGTCGAGGTCGGGGGTCCGCCCCATCTCGGGCCCCATCTCCCCGATGTCGGCCATCCCCATGTCGGAATCTGGCCGCACCTCGGCGTCGGTCGTCGGGCTGGTGACGGCACGCAGAATGCAGCGCCCCGCGACGCACTGCTCCTCGTCGCGGCAGTCCGCTTCCTCGACACATTCGCGAATGGTCGGATCGTCGGGATCGTCGGGGTTGGGAGGACATCCAGCCAGAAACGCCGCGGCGACGAGCAATGTCAGGGACTTTCGCACCCGATCAAACTCCGAGAATCCGCGTCACCATGCAAGCCGATGTTCCTGCGGCCAAGGGGAGGTCGTCCCCTCAGCGTCCGCCGAACCAGCTTCCGTAGGCTTCGTCGCGAGACATTCCCCGCGCTTCGGGCCCGAGGCCAGCGCGTTTGCGGGCGTCGAGGAGGGGCTGAATCGTCGCCCAGTCGAGGTACTGCGGCGTCCCGATCTGTCGCGCACGCCGTTCGATCTCGGCGAGGTGTTCGCAATACTCCAGGCGAAGGAACGCCTGCTCGAGGTCGGTGCCGTACGCGAAGACGCCGTGGTTCTGCAAAATGAGGACGTCGAAGACCGGCAGGAACCGGTCGAGATTGGAGGTAGACTCGGGCGAGCCCGGAACAGCAAACGGCACGAGCGGAACGACCGGACCGAGGCTGACGACCGACTCCGCGATCATCGGGCGTTCGAGCCCCTCGCCGATCACCGACTTCGCCGTCGCGCTGGGCGGGTGGGCGTGCACCACGGCGTTCACGTCCGGCCGGCGCGCGAAGATGTGCGAATGAATGGCGAATTCGCTGAACCGGCGGCGAAAGCCACGAACGACGTTGCCCTCCGAATCGACTACGACGAGGTCACGTTCTTCGATGTCCGCCTTCGAAAACGAAGTCGGCGTGATGAGGTACTGATTGGGGCCGAGGCGGACCGACAGGTTCCCCTCGTGGTTGGCGACCCAGCCCTTTTCGTAGACGAGGCGGCTGTAGTGGAGAATGGTTTCGCGCTTGTCGCGCATCACGATTCACTGACCGAGTCGATGATACCCACGATGATCGAGCGGATCGGCAGCTTCTTCGCACCGAACAACTGCCGAACGCCGTTCCCTTCTTGCATCACGAGCACCAGGTCGCCCTCCCCTGCCTGGACCCGGTCGACGGCGAGAAACTCCTCGGCGGTCTCGCTCAGGTCGGGCTCGAGTCGTTGAACGGCGAGGAGTCGCAAACCCTCGTACGAAGGATGCTTGACGGTCGACACTACCGGCGCCAGGACGCGACAGATCTTCATCCTTCACCTCGGTCGTCGTAGGCTCCGACCGCGTTGCGGTCGCCGACGGAGTCGACGTGGCCCACGACGCAAGCGTCGACGGGGACGAAAGAATTCTCGAGTCCCATGGAGGCTTCGCGGCTGTTGACGTAGTACACGACGTCGCCGGGACCGCTCTGGACCGCGTCGGCCGCCACGATGGTGGAGCCCTTGGCGCTCAACTTCGTGTCGAGAGGCTGCAAGACGACCAACCGCACCGCTTCCAGCCCTTCGTAGACCGTCGATGCGACCACCGTGCCTGTGACTCGGGCTAGATTCATCGGACTACCGTACGATCCAGGTGACGAGCGTGGAGAGTAAAGCAGGGTCGGTCTTCAGCCAAGCCCAATACGGACGTAACGACCGCGGGCTCTCCTCACAGGTCGGGATACTTCTCCAACATCTCGCGCGCCTCTGCGACGCACGGATCGTTCGCCTCTTCGCAGCGCTCGGCGAGCGTCCGCCAGACGTCGAAGTACGAGCTGTAGACCGACCAACCCCACCGATTCACTTCGTAGCGCGGAGGGGGGCTGCGGTGTTCGAACTTCGAGTAAACCTCGAGGTTCTTCCGGACGATTTCGGAGGGCTTCCCCCCGATGTCGTCATCGCGGAGCAGGCGGTGCCCGACGCCGTAGGGCTCGCGCTGGTACTCGGCGAGGATTTCGGGAGCGGTATCGCCGGTGACCAACACTGGTCGGCCGGAGGCGAGAAACACCTCGAGCACCCCCCTGAGATCCACCTTTCGCCTGCCGTCGGGCAGCGTCTGCGGCATCGGGACGTCGAGCCCGGTCTCCTCTCGCAGGCGGTCGACGTACCACGGCATCCCGAGCATCACCGCGGTCACGTAAGTGACGTCGGGGCGGTTCCCGAGGACGTCCTGGTAGTACAGCATCCCGAACTGGCGGTGGTCCCCTTGCGACACGACGATCGCTTCGGCGGGCGCCGATTCGAGGGCGTTGACGATCCAGTCGTCGATGCTCGAATCGTACATTCGAGTTCGCAGGAAGCCGAACACCAGCATCACCGCCAGAAACGAGACGGTGACCGATACGGTCACGCGCCGGTCGAGGTCTTCGAACCGCTGGAGCGCCGCCGCGATCAGAGGCCCCATCACGAGCGCGGGCAGCACGTGGAATCGCTTCACGACCTCGTAGAAGGGTCCGTCCGGACTGACGTTGAAGAGCGCGATGAAGAGTGGACCAGCGACGATCCAGGTCACGATGAAGAGCACCTCGGGCCGATCGCGCAGTGGGACAGGCTCCTTGCCGGGATCGGTGGCCAATATCCGAGCCGCGCCGAGCACGCCGAGGCAGAACCCGAGCACCGCGAAGTCGAGGACACTCTCGGTGACGAAGAATGCCCACTGCTCGCCGAGTGACGACTCACCCTGAGCTCCGAGCTTCGTCGTGCCGTATTCGCGCCGCAGGAAATGGTCGAGCAGATCACCGAGTCCGTCGATCGCGCCCCACGATACGGCCTCGGGGGCGATGAGGAGGTAGCCGTAGACCGAGAGACCCGCCGCGAGCGACGCAGCCCCGGCCAGGAGTGGAACGGCGATGCGCTCCGACTCTTTCGTCGCGAGGTAGACACCGTACAGCCCGATCGGCGCGAGCAGGACGATGCTGTGATGTGCGCCGATCGCGAGCCCGGCGAGGATCCCGAGCGCGACCGCCCGACGGATGGCACGTAGCGGGCCCGCCGGCGCAGAGAAGAGCAGAATCGCCGCGGCGAAGAGGTTGTTGAAGGCGAACGCCTCGGGGTGCGTATGGACCAGCCATACCTGGCTGTTGAGGCCCACGATGGTAGCCGCGATCGCCGACGCACCGACGCCGAAACCCCAGGCGACCGACGCGCGAAACAGCAGCGCGATCGCCGTCGCCCCCACGAGAGCCGTCACGAGGCTCGCCAACAACGGCGGATCGATCGGGATCCACGCCAGCGCGCGCAGGGTGAGGACGACGGTGGGGTAACCCGGAGGATGAGCGACGCCGCCGAGCTGCTGCAGAGCGACGAACTCGGGGGAGTCGGTGTGAGCGAGCCACCGTGAGGCGGTCGCGGCGTAGAGGACCAGGTGCGCAACGAAGAGCGTCGCTGTGGCTCGAGTTGCGGTCGTCACGTGGTCCTCGCAGAGGAGCGGGCAAAGAAAAACCCCAACCGTGCGGTTGGGGTCGATGGAGCGTATCGGGATCGAACCGATGACCTACGGCTTGCAAAGCCGTCGCTCTCCCAGCTGAGCTAACGCCCCAGGAGAAGCCTCATTCGTCTTCTCGGGCCCTCTTTCGAGGTGGCTCTGTTCGAACCAGTAGACCTGGGCGGACTTGAACCGCCGACCTCACCCTTATCAGGGGTGCGCTCTAACCAGCTGAGCTACAGGTCTATGTGTTGCTTCTTCCCCCGGCGCGCGTCGTTCAGTGACTTCCCGAACCGAGGGCGCGAAGACTATGGGTACAAACGACCCCCGTCAACACAAAATTCCACCGCGGATCCCTCCTCCGCGTCCGCGACGCTCGGAGGAGGCGGAGCGCGCGTAGCCGCCCGTCTTTACATACGCAGGGACCCTCCCTACGATTCGCTTCGCTTTCGAACGGTTCGTGAGGGATTACTCGACCGCATTCACGGCGTTAGCGTTCTAGGGGTCGACCCGTTTTCAGGAGCAGAAGTGAAGCGACTACTTTCGACTTTGTTGATCGTGCTGGCCATCGGCGCCTTCGCCCCGCCGGCGTTCGCCGACTCGGCGGCGCTCGTTCGCTACCTGCCAAAAGAAACCCGGGTCATCGCTGGCCTCGAGGTCGCGTCGATGAAAGACAGCTTCGTGTTCACCGAAGCGCTGACGATGATGCGAGGCGAAGCGAAGGCGAACACGATCATCGGGTTCGTCCTCAACTCGGAGGCGATCGGGTTCGAAAAGAACGTCACGTCGATGGTCGCCGCGTTCGAGCGTCCGATGGTCAGCCTCGGCGGAACGCCGCCTCCCGGCGCCGTGATTCTGCAGGGGACCCTCGACGAGGCGAAGATCTTCGCCGACGCCCGGAAAGCCTTCCCGAAGCTGGAGTTCGTCACCCGCGGCACCACGAAAGTGCTCGCCGGGTCCGGGATGGAGCTCGGCTTTCTGAACTCGAACACGCTCGTCATCTCCGACAAGGGGAAGTTCGCCGACACGATCTGGGCCGCGGTGGGGGACAAGAATGTCTCCGCCTTGAGCAACAGCCACACCACCGGCCTTCGTAAGCTGGTGGACACCTCCAGGGGCCTGTGGGTCACGATGGATACACGCGGGGTGAAGCCGTCGGCCGAGGCCGAAGCCGCCGCGAAGCAGGCGATGAAACAGGCCTCCAAGGAGAAGGGAGAGGAGGCACCGAAGCTCGACAAACCACCCGAGGTCGACGGCATCGCCCTCTCCCTCTCTCTCGTCGAAGGGCTCGCGCTCGACTTCAAGACGAAGTTCAAGAGCGGCAGCGAGGCGGAGAAAGCTCGCAAAGAGCTTCAGGGGCTGCGCGACAAACAGGGGAACGAGAAAATGGTCGAGATGGTGGGCGCGAAGCCGCTCGTGGACAACCTCAAACTCGAGGTGATCAATAGCCGCATCCTCTCGCTCACCACGAAGATGACCACTGACGAGCTGCTGAAGATGCTCAAGCGCGTCGAATCGCTGGCGAAAGACCCGCCGAAGCTGGACAAGCCGGGCGAGAAAGGCGAGAACGCCGCGGACGGCGCCGCGCCGCCGACCGGACAGGGTGCCGACGCGGATTTCAACTGACCCCTCCCCTCCTCCCACATCACTGCGACCATGCGAACTCGCCGCCTGCTGTGCACCGGGGCTCTGACCCTTCTCACGCTGCTTCCGCTCTCCGCGAGCGCCCAGCAGGTCACCCCGACAGACGGCATTCGCCTGCCCGATGCCTCGGTCGCCACCCAGAGTGATGCCGCCGCACTCGAGGTGAATCCTGCAGGGTTGGGGTTCATGAAAGGTGCGGAGTTCGGCTACGGATTCAACCTCGCGACGGAAGACCTGCGAGGGGTGGCCGACGAAGCCCAGTCGTACTTCCTCGCCGGGGGACTCGGCGGTCTCGGAATCGGTCTGGCCGCGCAGTGGCTGCAGAAGCCCGAGCTCGGAGCAGATCTACAGAGCTACCGAAAGTTCACGATCGCATCGGGTGCCGGCTTCGGGAACCTGGGAGTCGGTGTCGGGCTCAACTTTCTGGGGTCGAGCGACGACGAGCGGCTCGACGGGCTGGTGGGTGTAGACGCGGGCCTGCAGTTCCGGGCGTCCGAGCACCTCGGCTTCGGCTTGATGCTGCGGGATGCGAACACCCCCTTCGTCCGGGAGGATTTCGCGCTCCCCGTCAGGCTCGATTTCGGCGTGGCTCTCCGATTCTGGGACGGCCGGATCGTCTTCGAGCAAGGGGCGAACCTCAACCTGCGCGACACGTACGTCGCGCTCGTCCCACGGCTTTCCGTCGAGGCGATCGACGGCTTCCGTATCTTCGGGCGGGCCGAATTCGGGGCGGTCGTGACGCGGCAATCGGTCCGCTCCTCCTGGGATGGCCTGTTTGCCGGACTCGAGCTGAGCCTCGGCTCGCTCGGGGCCCAGTACGCCGCCAGAACTCAACGCTTCGACCCGAACGAGAGCCCGCGGTTCTCGGGGATTTCCGCCTACCACTGGATCAGCCCGGGTAAGAAGGCCCCGCTCGTCGATCCGACGGGCCGCTGGATCATGCTCGCGATGGACGCCCCGGTGGCGGAGGAGCCGGCGTCGAGCCTCTTCGGCACCAGCACCCGCAGCTTCCTCTCGGTCGTGCGCGAGCTCGAAAGGATCGCGGATTCCGACGATGTGACCGGCGTCGTGCTCACCGTCAACGATTTGGACTACGGGTACTCTCAGGTCTGGGAGCTTCGTCAGTCGATCGCTCGCGTACGCCGCTCCGGGAAAAAGACCGTCGTCGTCCTCGGCACGAGCTCCCTTCGAGAGTACTACCTCGCCAGTGCGGCCGAGGAGATCTGGTACGTCCCCAGCGACGTCTTCGCCCCGAACGGTATCGGCTCGCGCTTCATGTCTGTCAGCCGCGCCTTCCGGAAGTTGGGGGTGGAAGCGCAGTTCGTCCGAATCGGAGACTACAAGTCGGCGCCGGAGATGTTCGTCGCCGACGACGCGACCCCTGCGAACGTCGAGCAGCGCGAGGCGTATATCGAGGCGATGTGGAGCAGAATCATCACCGAGATCGCGAAAGACCGTGGCAAGTCTCCCGCCGAACTGCGGAAGCTGTTCGAGGAAGCACACTATCCCCCCGACGCCGTGGAAGCGGGCCTGGTCGATCAACTCGTCTACGTCGACGAGGTCGAGGACAAGCTCCGGGAGATCAGCGGCGGCGTCAACCTCGAGCGCGGGTTCCAACTCGCGAGCTACCCGGATCGTGAATGGGGCCGCGACGACGAGGTCGCGGTGGTCGCGATCGAAGGCTCGATCATCGGTGGGGTTTCCAACCCGGCTCCCTTCTTCGGCGATGCGGTCGCCGGTGCGGCATCGCTGGAGAAGACCTTCGAGAGGCTCGAGAAAGACTCGCGCGTTCGCGCCGTCGTGGTCCGAATCGACTCCCCCGGCGGGAGCGCGCTCGCCAGCGACCGCATCTATCGCGCCATGCGAAACGTCGCGCGCCGAAAGCCCGTCGTCGCCTCCCTGGGGAACGTCGCGGCGAGCGGCGGCTACTACGTGGCCGCCGGTGCCGATCACATCTTCGCCGGCCCGATCACCACGACGGGATCGATCGGCATCTACGGTGGAAAGGTCAACATAGAGAAGCTCGCCGACCGTCTCGGTGTGGAGACCTCCACCGTGGAACGCGGCCAGAGAATCTCGTTCACGAACTTCTGGAGCCCCTGGAACGAGGACGAACTGGCGGCCCTGGGCAAGAGCCTCAACTACATGTACCGGCTCTTCTTGACGCAGGCGGCGTACACCCGCCCCCTGAGCGCCGACGAGCTCGACGAGGTCGCGCGGGGGCGCGTGTGGGTGGGCACCGCGGCGAAGGAGCACCGGCTGGTCGACGAACTCGGCGGTCTGATCGCGGCGGTACGAAAGGCGGAATCCCTCGCGGGGATGGAGCCCGGCGAAGCGCGGGTGCGGCAGTACACTTCCGCTTCGAGCGGCGTCCTCGACGTGGGCCTGTCGGGCCACGTCGCAGATTGGCTGGGACTCGGGGAGAAAGACACCGCCCACCGACTCGTGAACCCCGCCTCGATGGTGGGGGCCCTGCTGCGAGAACTCGCCTTCGCGTGGTCGATCCCCCTTCTGTACGAGCCGGGCGAAGCGCTCATGCTGCCGTTCGAGTGGTTCGCGGTCGACTGACCATTCGCGCAGCGCGCCGCCGTGGGGGCGCGCTCGGGGTGACTCACCAGACGTCGAGGCCGTCGTCGTCCGACTCTTCTTCCTTCTTCTTCGCCGGGGCCTTCTTCCTGGTCGTGGTCTTCTTCTTCTTCGAAGAGGAGCTACTACCGAACACGTCGAGCGACTCGTCGTCGGACGAGCTCTCATCGGCGGAATCGTCCGAAGAGCTTCCCGACGACTTGGTCGACGACGAGGAACCGAACACGTCGAGCGACTCGTCACTGGAGGAAGAAGACGAGCTGCTCGCGGATGCCTTCCGCGTGCTGGTGCGGCGCTTCTTCTTGGTCGTGGACTTTCGGTACTTCCGCGTGCTGGAAGACTTCTTCGGCGCAGCTTTTGCGGCCGTGGTGAGGGCCGACGTCTTCTTGGCGCCGGAGAACTCGAACATTACTTCCTGAACACTCCCGCCGTCGGCAGCCCACGCGACTTCCTTCTCCATCTCGTCCTTGCCGAGGCGGGCGAGGACTTTGAAGCTCTGGTCAGTCTCGAGGCCGGTGAGCGTCAGCGGGGTGGTACCCTGCTCTTCACCATCGATCAGGACGACCGCATCAGGCGGGTAGCTGAGGACTTTCAAGACGCCCTTCGCCTCCTCCAACTGCACCATCACATCGGGGTTTTCCTCGTTCACCTCGAGGTCGCGGTTTGCGATCTCGTACCCGTCGCGAACGAATTGCACCGCATAGGTCTTGCCGATCTCGAGGTCGACCGACAGCGGCGTAGAGCCACGTTCGACATCGTCGATCACGACCTGGGCATTGGCCGGGTCCGAGTTGAAAGCGACCATCGCCTTGCCAGCGGGCCTGGCGGCATCCGCCGCGGCCTCGGCCTTGGGCTCGGACGTCTCTTCGTCCCCGGGCGAGGCGGTCGCAGCGGCGATCGCCTCCTCGGGCTGCTCTTCGGAGCGCGTGTAGTAGAGGAGCCCGGCGAGGACGGCTACGAGCAGCAGCGCGACTCCTACCGCGGCGTAGACGAACTTTGGTGTCGCCACGCGATCGACGAGCGATGGACGAGTCTTCTCCTGCGCGCGCTGGCGCATCGGCGGTGCCGCCGGTCCTGCGGGGCGCCGCTGCTCGGGACGCTGGCCCGAATCGCTGCCGAAGGGGCGCTGACCGGGCGGTGGCGGCGGCGGCATGTCGAGAGGAATGTTTCCGTAACCGTTCTGGCCCGCCTGGTTGGATGTGAAGGGGCTGGACTGCTCCCGACGCGACACGTTCGCGTCGCGATCGTAGATCTCCGTCGGCGCATTGTCGGCGAAGGGATTCTTGTTGCGTCCGTTTCCGATGATCTCACCTCCCGCGGCGCGCGCGAGTGCCTCGTCGTCGGGCTTGTCGAACAAGAGGCTCTCCGCACTCGGAGTGTACTCTTGCGGGCCCATGGATTGAAAATTGTCCCCAGATTCTTGCTGCATTGCAACGGCCCGGACGAACTGCCCCAGCTCGGGTTCGCCGATCGGTTGTAGTTTTCGCCGCCGATAGTCGTCGAGGGCGAGCTGAAAATCGGCGGCGCTGTCGAACCGCTTGTCCGGGTTCCGCTGGGTCGCCACCTCCACGAGCGCCGAAAGCTCGGGGTCGAGATCGGGGCGGAAAGCGATGGGTGGAGGGAAGTCGGCCATCCGAACGGCCCTGAGGAGCTCGGTCTCCATGACGTCGTCGTACGGAGACCGACCGGCGAGAGCCTCGTAGAGCACCATCCCGGCCGCAAAGACGTCGGTCCGGGCGTCGACGTGATGACCGTGCGCCTGCTCGGGCGCCATGTAGTAGAACTTCCCCTTGATGATGCCGTGCTGGGTCGTCTGGGCCCGATTCCGCGCCTTGGCGATCCCGAAGTCGACCAGCTTCACGCGGCCGTCCCAGGTCACCATGATGTTCTGTGGTGAGACGTCGCGGTGCACGATGCCGAGCGGCTCGCCGGTTCGGCCCATCTTCGTGTGGGCGTAATGTAGGCCCGATAGGGTCTCGCAAACGACGTGGACCATCACCGCCGGGGGCATCGGTCGTTCGCGGTCGCGCATGCGGGACAAGACCGCCTGCATGTCCGTCCCCTCGATGTACTCCATGATGATGAAGTACTGGTTCTCGATGCACCCGAGATCGAAGACGTTGCCGATCGCGGGGTGATGGAGCTGCACGGCGATGCGTGCTTCGTCCACGAGCATCTGGGTGAGGTCCATGTCCTCGCACAGCGCGCGATGGAGCCGCTTGATCGCGACGATGCGTTCGAAACCCTGAGGGCCCTCGACGGTCGCCTTGAACACCTCCGCCATCCCGCCTTCGGCGATGCGCTCAACGAGGTTGAATTTACCGAACCTCCCTAACACGGGGGCGCTCCTGGTGGGGTCGGGCCGTCACGGAAATCGAGGTGCGCGACGTCTGGAGGGTAACACGTCATCGAAGACTTTTCGTCCGCCGCACCGGGGATGGCCCTCAGAGGCCGCTGGTGTCGATGCCGTGTTTGTCCATCAGCTTGCGGAAGTATTTGCGATCGATGTCTGCCTCGCGTGCGGCCTGGCTGATGTTGCCCTGGTGTCGTTGGAGCAGCTCGGCGACGTAGTCGCGCTCGAAGGAGCTGATCCACTCCTCCTTGGCTTCTTTGAACGGCATTTCGACGAGGCGCGACTTCTTGGGGGCGTCGGTGACGGCGGAGTTCGCCCCGGTCTTTCGGACCGGCGGGGCCGCGCTGGCGTCCACGACGTAGTCGGGCAGATCCTCGGGGGTCAGCACGTTACCTTCGACGAACGAAGCCGCGCGTTCGACGACGTTGAGCAGCTCTCGGACGTTACCTGGCCATGAGTAGCGCTGCATCGCCTCGAGCGCCGACTCGGCGATCGTCTCGATGCGCAGACTGTCGTCGTGTTCCCGGTTGAACTTCTGCGAATGCAGAAAGTGCCGCACCAGGAGCGCGATGTCTTCGACCCGCTCGCGCAAAGCGGGCAATTTCAGGCGTACGACGCTCAGGCGATAGAAGAGGTCCTCGCGAAAATTGCCCTCCCGCACTTCGTCCTCGAGCAGCCGGTTGGTCGCCGCGATGACGCGAACGTTGACCGGGATCGACTTGTTGGCCCCGACTCGCCGCACTTCGCGCTGCTCGAGAACTCGCAACAGTTTGGGCTGCAGGTCGAGGGTGAGTTCGCCGAGCTCGTCGAGGAAAATCGTCCCCCCTTCGGCCATCTCGAAGAGCCCCTTTCGCGTCTGCACGGCGCCGGTGAAGCTCCCCTTCTCGTGCCCGAAGAGCTCGCTCTCGATGAGGCTCTCGGGGACGGCGCCGCAGTCGAAGACGACGAACGGCCGGTCTGCGCGCTTGCTGAGATCGTGGATGGTCCGCGCGACGACCTCCTTGCCGGTGCCGGTCTCACCTTCGATGACGACGGTCGCGTTCGTCGGCGCGATCTTCTCGATGATGCCGAAGATCTCCCGCATCGCCAGGCTGCGCCCGACGATCGAGCCGAAGGTCTCCGACGCGGTGGGGCGTACGGGGATCTGCTCGTCCACCGGCTGAAACCGTATCTGGGTGCTGCCGATGCCGATGACCTGTCCGGGCGCGAGGAACGCCTCTCGAATCCGTACGCCGTTGACGAACGTCCCGTTCGTACTGCCGTTGTCGATCGCGACGTACTCGTTCTCCTCCTGGACGATGCGACAGTGGCGCCTGCTGACGGTGTCGTCGGTCAGCACGACGTCGTTCTCGGGCTCGGACCCGATTGTGATCACGGACTGGTCGAACATTTTTTCGACCGCATCCGGGGTCCCCGGCTGCAGCACGAGACGCGCCTTTCGAAGCACGAGCGTGGTCGGCTTTCCGTCCACGTAGACGATCTTCGTCGCTTGAGCCTTGTCGTGAGCCATGCGTCTCGTTCTTCTGGGGGTGGGCCGATGATACGTAGCGGCCGGAGCGGTTGGCAAGAACCGCAGGAGCCTCAGCCGTCGACGTTCCATCCGAACGGCAACTGCTCTTCGAGCACGAGCGTCTCGCCCCGGACGATCTCGACTTCGAAGTCGTGGGTCGTCTCTCCGCGGCGCAGCGTGACGGTGTGTGGCCCCTTCGGCACGGGCAGCTCCTGGCGCGGCAGGATGGGGGTGACGAAACCGGTCGGAACGCCGTCGATCTCGATCGACCACCAGTCCGCCCCCGTCGAGACACGCAGCGCGCCGAAGTCGCTCTTGCGATACTGCGGAGGGAGAGGTTCGTCGAAGTCGACCGTGAACGTGTCGCGAGCGAGGTCGGGGTACCCCAGGTATCCGCCCCACTCGCTGAGGCCCTGGTCACGGAGCGCAACCTGAAGCCGGTGGACGTCGAGGGGGTCGAACTCCTCGACGACCTGCGCTCCTCGGCCGAGCGTCTTGCCATCGAAACGCACGGTCGCCCGTTCGTCGACCGCGAACCGCAGGGGCCCCGCCAGCGGGCGTAACGTGACGGCGCGCTCCTTCCTCACGTCGTTGGCGATCTCGACGATCTCGGTCCATGGTCGGAAGCCGGGCTGCAACACTTCCACGAGATGCTTTCCGACGGGGAGCGTGAGAGTCGCCGGCCCGTCGGGCTGCGGCTGCAGAGTGCCGTCGACCCAGAGAGCGACCTCGTCACCCGTCGGGAGCGAGAGGACGAGGACCCCTTCGGGATTCGGTATCTCTTCGAGCGTCACCTCCAGCGGGAGAAGCCCCCCGGCGGTGACGTCGATCTTCGCGCGATACGGTTCGCTCCCCTCTCGACGCACGTCCACCACGTGACGGCCCGGCTCGACGCCCTCCAACTTGTGCGGTGCGGAGCTCGCGACGAGTTCGTCGTCGAACCGGATCTCGAGCTCGGTCGGCGGGGTGACGTTGACGACGACTGTCCCGGTGGTCACCGCGGGGGGGGGCTTCTCGGAGGTCAGGACGTAGAAGACGGCGGCGACGCCGACGACGAAGACGAGCGCGGAGAGAGCGGCCGTCACTTTGATGATGCCAGGAATTCGGGCAGGGGCCGCGACGACGTTCGGGTTGGTCGCCGGCGCGTTGAAGTCTCCCTCGGGATCTGGTGGGGGGGAGGTCTGCGCAGAGTTGCCGAACTCGGGTTTCCACTCCTCCACGGTCTCGGCCGGCGGCGATTCCTCGGCTTCCCGGTTCCATTCGTCGAGCGACGCGACCGGACTCCCGGTCACCGGTGTGTCCATGTCGTCGATGTCGGTGGTGTCGATCCCCGGGACTCCGCGCGCGGGGCGCTCGTCCGTGTCTCCCACGGACCGGTCCAACCCGAGGCTCTCGTTCGTGTCCACGTCGTCCACCGTCACGTCGGCGGCGCTGAACCCCCCGGCCGCGACGACCGTGTGTTGGTTCACGAACTCCATGATGTTTTGACCGTCGGTCGGGGCCACGTCCACGTCCCAGATCTCGGTGTGTCCCCCCTCCCCCGTCGCCTCGGAGGTCTCGGTCGTCTCGCCGGGGTCGACGTCGGTCGCGTACGAGGCATTCGCGATTCGACGGACGTCGTCGGGACTGCGAATCTCCGCGAACTCTTCCCGCTTGTCCCGCTCCTCTTCGAGGTCCTCGGCGAACACCGTGCGCATCCAGAACGACAGCTCTTCGTCGTCGTAATCGAGGGTTCGAAGGTAGTCGCCGATCACTTCGGCCATGTGACCCGCCGTCGGATAACGCGCCTCGGGGTCTAGGGTCAGAGCCCCCATCACGATGTCGTCGACCTCAGGCGGGATGGAGCCGTTGCGGGAGCTCGGCGCGAGCACGTCGACTTCGCGAACGCGTCGCATCGTCTCGTACTCGTTGTCGGCGTGAAAGAGCCGACGATTGGTCAACATCTCCCAGAGGACCGTACCGATCGCGAAGACGTCGGCGCGGTAGTCGAGCGGCTCCGCCTTCACCTGCTCGGGGCTCATGTAACCCATCTTCCCCTTCAGCACTCCGATCTGCGTACGTGTGCTCTGGACCGCGGCCTTCGCCACCCCGAAGTCGATCACTCGGACTCGCCCGCGGTAGTCGATCAGGACGTTCTGAGGCGACACGTCACGGTGGATGATGTTGAGAGGATTCCCGTCCGCGTCGCGAGCGTGATGGGCGTAATGCAGCCCTTTCGCCATGTCTCGCGCGATGTGTAGCGAGAGCTCCAGCGGGATCACCTCGCGAAGCTTTCGCATCTTCTTCTGCAGCGCGAGGACGTCCTTACCGCTGATGAACTCCATCAAGATGTAATAGGAGCTCTGGAACTGCCCGAGCTCGTAGATCTTGACGATGTTGGGATGATCGAGTGCGACCGTGACCTTCGCCTCGTCGACGAACATCTTGATGAATTCGTCGTCCTCGGCCAGGTGCGGGAGGATACGCTTGAGAGCCAGAAAGCCCCTGAAGTCGGGTACGTCGAACGGCTTGGCGCGGAAAACCTCCGCCATTCCGCCCACACTGATGCGCTCGAGCAGGCAGTATTTCCCGAACAGCATCGGCTTCTTCGCCACGGTCACACCGTGTGGAGGGAGAGGCGAGGAAGTATAGGTGGGGTGCGGCGGGAGGGTCAACGAAGGCGACGCGCCGGGTGGATCCCGGCCGCGTCACCGACGTCGGGTTCAGCTCTCGGCAGGGGTCGGAGCCTCGATGTGAAGCTTGAGGTTCACGTCCTTCTGGATGAGGTCGTCGGGCTTGCCCTTGTACTCGATCCCCCAGTCGAACCGGTTGATCTTGAAGTCGGCATCGGCGACGAGCTTGCCACCTTCCATCTTCACGGTCGCCGGAAACGTGACGGCTTTCTTTACGCCGTGCATGTCGAGGTTGCCGGTGATGTTGACCATGTCGCCTTCACCCGGCTCGATCTTCGTCGAGACGAACGTGGCGGTGGGGTACTTCTCGACGGCGAAGAAGTCTTCGCTCTTCAAGTGTCCCGTGAGCTTTTCGGTGTCCGACCAGACGCTCGTGGTGTCGATCGTGACGTCGACCCCCTGAAGCTTTCCATCGGGTCCGTAGGTCACCTTGCCGTCGAACTCTTTGAAGCCACCGTCGTGGGCGAGTGATACTTTCGCCGCCTTCCAATCGATCTTGGAGGCCGACTTGTCGATCGCGACCGTGGTGGGCTCTGCAGCCTCTTCCTTCGCCGGTTCTTCGGCTTTCTCGACCGCTGCGGGCTCCGAGACCTCGGCCGCCGGTTTGCTGTCGATTTCTTCGTTCTTGCATGCCGCCGAGGCGACGAGAATTGCTGCTACGAGTGCGATTTTCTTCATGTTCGTGGTCCTCCGGGAAGTGTTCTCGAACAGAAGACGAGTATGGGGTCGGTGACGCGAGGGGCAAGAAGAGCCGGCGAAACGCAACGTTGCCGCCACGCAACAACGGCGCAGGCCGCGGCGTAGCCGCCCTCCCTGCGCCGTCGCGAGCGCCAAATGGCCCGCGCGTCAGACCGTGAGGGTCGACGGTCGGCCAGCCAGGCCGATGGCGTGACGTGCCTCGAGAAACTCGTCGGACGACGCGTAACGGACGAGGTCTTCGGCCGCAGCCGTGCGCCGCACCCTCGCCTGGGTCGTGGGCTCGTCGAGCGGAGCGTCCCACCCTCCGAGCCGCAACATCGCGCGCATCGACGCCGGGATGTCCCCGCAGAGGATCAAGCCGACACGCCGACCGAAGTCCTCGATCTCGTGCGGCCAGTTCTCGCAATGCGCTTCGGCAAGGTCCGCGCGGACCGCGTCGAGCGCCTGCACGACGCGTCGACGAGCGACGGTGAAGAGCGGTCCCGAAGTCTCTTCGCCGAGTCGCTGGCTCTCGACGTCCACCCGATCGGTGAACCCGCGGTTGGTGCTTCGGTACTGCACCCCTTCGATCAGGTGCCAGACTCTGCGCCCGTCGAGCGCCGTCAGAGCCGCGAGGTCACTCCACATCAGCGCCGCGCAGTAGCCTGCGACGAACCGAAGTTCCGCGTCACCCATCTCCTCGATGACGTCGGAGTTGACGCAGACGGTGCCATCACCGAACACCTGCGGCATCAAGGGAGCGCCATCACTCGCGAACAACTTGAACTTCTTGATACCGAACGCCGTGAACGCATCGGCCAACGCATCGAACAGCTTTCCTTCCTTGAGCCGGACGCCGTCGAGCGCCTTTCGCTGAGGCAACTCGTGCGACCAGAGCTTTTCGGCCAACGGCAGTGCGGCACGCAGGCATCCGAGCACCCCGTCGCGCATCCCCGTGGGGAGGAGGAGCTCCTCGACGTCCCGCGGCTCGAATTCGCGCGACGGCGTGGTCTTCGGACGCTCGAACTCGAAGTCGACGTTGCACCCGAGCGCCACGAGAAGTTGCTGCGCCACGCGAGCGCGGTCGTGCGCCTGAGTGCGCTCGAGCAGGTCCGCCATCCCCCGATAGGTCGAGGGCTCGAACGGCTCCGACCATGCCAGCGCCCGGAATTCTTCCAGTGCCGCGGGCTCTCGACCCGCGATGCGGCTGAGACAGAACGCGTGCCGTCGGCGGTACTCGATGTTGGTCGGCGAGTCCCGCTCCGTCTCCTCGACGAGCGTGCCGTAGAGCTTCACGGCTTCCTCCGCGCGGTTGGCGTCTTCGTCGAGCGCGACGGCCGCGCGCCCGAGCAACAACGTCCGCGCTTTGCCTTCGTGCTGTTGCGCGAGCGCCGTGAGCTGTGCCGCGCAATCGGAGACTTCGTCGAGGTCGACGGCGTAGTCCACCAGCGTGTCGAGATCGCGGTCACACGCGGGCTGGGCGCGGACGAGCTTCCACTGCAGCGAATAGGCGCCGGCGATGTCGCCCAGGCTGTTCGCGTGAATGCGCACCAGCGTTCGCCAATCCTCGACGTCCTCGGGCCCCGCGTGAATCGGGAGCACTTCGTGAAAGAGCTCCACGGCTCGGTGAACGTCCCCGTACTCCGTATGGAGTCGAGCGAGCTCGCGCCGTGCGCCGTTGACGAGCGCTCCCTCCTCGTCGGGTCGCAGAGCGGCCTCGAGGCTCGCGATCGCTTCTTCCCCCCGCCCTGCCGTGCGCAGCAGGTCGGACAGCCACAGCGCGGCCTGGACCGCGAGATCGTAGCCGAACTCGTCGTCTTGCGAGACCTCCTCGTAGTGTCGGCGCTGCCACTCGACGGCGAGGTCGATGTCGCCCTCCTCCGAAGCCGCCCGAACGAGGTCGCGCAGGAAACGAACGTCGTGGCTCGCGTTCCAGCATACTTCGTAGGCCTCTCGCGCCGCGGCGAAGTCCTCGAACTGGTCTTCGCAGACGTGGCCCAACATGTCGTGAAGGTAGATGAAGCGAGCTTCCGAAAGACCTTCGCGCCTGGAGTGAAGCGAGAGCGCCCGCCTCAGGGCGTCCCACGCCCGGTTGTCCTGAAGAGCGTCGTACAGTCGGTCGTAAACGGGCCCGTCAACTTCGTCTCCCGGCTCCTCCCCTGGGACCAGCTCCCAGAAGGCAGCCGCCACCGCATGATCGAGCGCTTCGTTGCGGTTCTCGATCCACCGGGCGAGCTCGACGAGACGGTTGACGCGAATCTCTCGGCTCGTCGAAGCCTCCACTTCGAGGGTCGTGTAATGCTCGAAGCGTTCGAGGTCTTCGAGCGCCAGCGCCTCGATCGCCCTCAACCGCAGGTATTCGGGGGAGACCTGCTCGTCACCGTCGAGGTCGGCCGCGGGCGGATGTTCGAGTACTCGTTGAAGTTCTGCCGCGAGCCGCGTCCACGCCGGATCCGTCGCGCGCACGAGCTGTCGCGACGACGCGAGGTCGGTCTCTCGGGCGATCCAGGCACGCTCCTCGTCGTCGAGAGAGGTCTCGAACCGCGCGAGAAGCTCGCGCGTCGGGCGTGTCCGGTCCGCGTTGACCTCTTCGTCCCACGGCAGCACCGGCTGCACCTGCCGAGCATGAGTCAGCGGCTCACGCTCGCCGTTGATCGCCATCGCGAGGCGCACCACCACCAGCGACTCGAAGTTCGAGGCGTCACCGTGCGCCCGGTAGGCGCGGCCCGCGTCGGGAGTGCCGTCGGCAGCCTCCCGAAGCCTAGCCAGGATGATGAAGTAGCGATCGCGCACGTCGCCGGGCATTTGCGCCATCAAGAGTGATTCGAGGCGGTCTGCGAGCTCGCCGGGCTCGATCTTTGCCGGGCGCCACAGACGCGCGACCCCTTCGAGCCAGTGCTGGCAAGACGGCGCCTTCTCCAGGGCACGGACGTACCAATTGAAGGCGATGTCCCACTGCTCGAGCCTCCATTCGGCGATCATCGCCAGGTCCCCTTCCCAACCCTCCGGTTTGTAGCGCTCCGTCAGATCGAAAGCGTCCTGCCACCGGCCCGACCCTCGGTAGAGGCGCAGCAAGTTGTAGAACGCGTGCGGATCGGCCTGGTCCATCGCCGCGAGCCGCTCGTAGACGCGGATCGCCTCCGCCTCGGAGTCGAGTTGCGCTTCGTAGACCTCCGCGAGCGCCCCCAACTGGCGGCGCTGCTCACGGGGATCGGCCGTCGCCGCGAGCTGCGCGTCGGTCATCGAGACGATCTCCTGCCAGCGCCCGCCGCGGGCGTAGATCCGCCCCAGCCCTTCCAACGCCGGCAGGTAGTCGGGCAAAGTCTCGAGGACGCGACGGTAGTAGGGCTCCGCCAGATCGGCGCGGCCCAACTCGGTCTCGGCGATCTCGGCATTGCGAACCAGGAGCGCCGCGGCCTCCTCTTCGTCGTCGATGAGCTCGAGCTCGCGCTCGTTCAGGGCGAGCAGGTCCGTCCAGCGACCCAACCCGCTGTAGAGGCGGCCGAGCGCACTGAAGGCGCGCGGGTGAAGCGGGTCCATGTGCAGGATCTCTTCCCAGGCGCCGGCCGCGACGTCGAGTCGGCCGAGCTTCTGTTCGGCGACCTCGGCCACGCGATCGAGCAGGTAGAGCTTCTGGCGGTTCGAGACCGCCTCCCCCGCAGCGCCGAGGAAGAGCTCGGCGAGCTCCGGCCACCGCTCCTCGAGCGCGAGGAGGCGGGCCGCGCCCTTGAGCGCAGGGAGATACGCGGGACGCGCGTCGAGCACGGCCCGGTAGTGGCCGAGCGCGCGCTCGTGATCCCCGAGCTCGTTCTCGTAGACGCGAGCGACCTGGTAGCGCCGTCGCCACACCGTCGGAGCGCCGTCGAGCGCCGCAATCTCGTGTTCGAAGAGGGACGCTAGCGCCGGCCAGGCGCGCCGTCGGCTGTAGAGCCGACCGAGGGCCCGGATCGCGGGGCCGTAGTCCGGGGCGAGTTCGAGCGCCTCACGATAGACGTCCGCGGCAGCCTCCTCGAGCCCCGCGTCCGCTTCGTAGAGACGCCCGAGCTGCGCGAGGAGCACGGCGCGGCGACGGTCGTCGACCTTCGTGTCGAGGCGATGATTGAGGGCGTCGATCAGAGGTTCGGTCTCCCCCGACATCTCGAGCAGCTCGATGCACAGGTCGAGGATGACCGTGTCGTCGGCGCGGCTGGCGGCGTCTCGCGCGACGTCGAGCGCCCGCTCCTCGGAACCGGAGCACGACTCGAGCATCGCCAGGACGAGGGCACGCGGTCCTCGACGCTCGATGGCCTTGCGGGTCCGCCGCAGAACGGCGAGCGCCGTCTCACGATCTCCTTCCAGGAACAGCATGTGGACGAACGCATCCTCGAAGTCTTCGTGGAGCTCCCCCGTCTCTCCTACGGCGCGCAGGTATTCGAGCGCTCGGTCCGCGTCGCCGAACGCGTAGTGCCACAGGCCGAGCGTCGCCGCGACCGACTGGCGGTCGCGCGCCTCGAGCTCGGGATGATCCATGAAGGCGTCCATGAGGAGCAGGGCACGGTCGTTCTGGCCCGCCTCGAACGCGGCGTCGCAGGCGAGCTGGACGGCCCACGCTGCGGTGAAGCGCGGCATCATCTGGAGCGCACGCCGCCCCCCGTTGTCGAACTCGTTCATCGCACGGCGGACCCACTTCGCCACCGCGATCGGGTCTTCGCCGTGCTCCCAGCCGTGGCGAGCGCGCTCGAGACCAGTCAGGGACTTGTCGAGTGACTTCGAGACGGTGAACGCCCGCTCGAGCGCTTCGGCGACGACCTCGTGGTCCCCCAGTCGGCGGTGGACGCGACGGACGGCCGCCCACTCTTCGGGCCAGAATTCGGCCGTTCGTCGAAGCCGCGAGAGCTGAAGAGCCGCACGGTCGTGGTTCCGGGTCGCCTCGTCGGCGAGCGCGGCCGCGAACGTGGCACGCTCTCGGACCACCTCCGAGCCCATCGTCGCCGCGATGTCGCGGACCATCGCCTGGCGATAGTCTTCGACGACGTCTCGCCGCACGGCGATCTGCTCCGACGGCCGAAACTGCGCGCGTCGACCGAGCGTCATGTCGGTGACCGACATTTCGGAATCGGGGTGTCGCTTGAAGCGAGCGGATCGTGACGGGGGAATCGTCGGCGTGACTTCGTTGTCGGCCATCCTTGGCTCCTCGTCCGGCGGCTGCCGGTGAAAAAGAACTAGCGTCGCTCATCCTTGAGCGAGTGACTTCAGCTCTGGCGCGGGGCGCCCGGGAGTGGGTATCGGGACTCGTCGTAGTCCCATCCTCCCGGGTCGTCACCCATCGCTGCAAGTTTTCGTTTAGCGCGCTTTCTGCGCACCAGCCAGGCTACAATGAAGAGGAGGGATGCGCCAAAAAATCCCCACATCCCGTCGTTCAGCATCGACCACCCCGACATCGACGACTCTAGATCGGTGCGCCACCCCGCCTCGACGACTGCGAGCGAACTCCCGAAGGTCTTTCGGAAGGCGTCCTCGAACGAATCACCGTCTCGCACTCGGCCTAGAATCTCGGCATGCACGCCGTCCCCTTTCATCCGCTCGAGGTGGGCGACGAAGTGGAAACTCTGCGAATACGCCGCCGACGCGGACATATGGTGGGCGGGAAAACCCCGATCGAGCTCACGAAAGCTGCGGATCGTCCCCGCAGTCGCCGCCCGCGCGAGCGTCTCGGCGCGCTCCGGCGTCCATTCTTCGCCCGCGTGCAGCGCATACCCTTCGTTGTACCATCGTGGAAAAGGCTGCCCCGCGCGTGCCCTGTCGATGGCGACGTGAGCGAGCTCGTGAACGAACGTCTTCTCGAGATCGACCAGCACACCGTTCTGGCCGGTACCGTTGACGACGATGATCACGCCCTTGTTCGACAGCGAGAGCCCGATCGCCCATTCGGGGGGTGAACCCGGCTGACCCGTCACCTCGAAGTAGTCGTCGACCTCGGGGAGGACCCAGACTTCAATATCACCGAGATCCTCGAGCCCCACCCCTTCGGAGACCTTTCGGAGGGACTTCACGGCAGCGCCCTCGAGCTTGTCTACCGCGGGTTCGTAGCGCTCGGGGTAGTGGAAGGTCAGCTTCGCGGCCGTCTCGCGCACCCGCATTTCGTCGGGCCGTACGTCGGCGAAGCCCGCCGCTGGCAGCATCAGCGCTGCGATGAGCAGCCATATCGTCAATAGATGTTTCATCCGTCCCCTGACCGGGAGTCTGCGAAAAAAAGCGTCCGTGGTCCGCCTCACACCGATGGGATGCCACAACCGACGTGCCGTCGCGTTTTCGTCCCTGCGACGGAGGTCCACGCGGCCCACAATCGCGATCGTCCGCATGTCATCGACGATTTTTTGCGCTTCATGCACTCTGTTTCGGACTCGTCGCTGGCCAGCACGCGTTTCGTACGCAAGTTCTCACCAGCGAATTAAATGATTGATGCATGCGACCGATGAATATTGAAACGAAAGATCCCGAAAAGGGAGACATGATCGACGGCCGCTACCGGCTGGTCGAAACTCTCGGAGAAGGTGCGGCAGGGGCCGTCTGGGTAGCCAAGCAGGTTGCGGTGGACCGAACGGTCGCCGTGAAGTTTCTGCGGGAACCCCATCGAGACCGCTTCGCGGCTCGCTTTGCGACGGAAGCGCGGGCCATTGCCCAGCTCAACCACCCCAACTGCGTGACACTGTTCGATTACGGCTACTCCGTATCGCACGCCACCTTCTTCATCGTCCTCGAATACGTCGAAGGAAAGCAACTGGCGGACGCCGTGCGGGATCCTTCACTCACGCAGCGCGAGCGCGTCGCGATCGTGCGCGACGTCGCCCGGGCACTGCGGCACGCACATCAGCTCGGAATCCTGCATCGCGACCTCAAGCCGGAGAACGTCTGTCTGACGACCGGCGAGATGGGCGAGACCTCCGTGAAAGTGCTCGACTTCGGCCTCGCCCGCATTCTCGACGACCGAACGATCGACGACGACCGCGGCATCGACGACCTCTCGCCCGACGAGCGTCCCCGGCGGACGCCCCAGCGCATCACCGCGCACGGCGAAGCGTATGGCACGCCGGCCTTCATGAGCCCGGAGCAGGCCCTCGGAGCGATGAACGTGGGCCCCAAAGCCGACGTCTATTCGCTGGGAGTTCTCGCCGCCGAGCTTCTGCAGGGGCACCTTCCGCTGAAAGGAAACAGCATTCGGGAGCTTCTACAGGCCCATGTCGATTCGCCGCCCGAGCTCGACGAAACGCTTCCGCTCGAGCTTCGACAGCTCCTCTTCTCGATGCTCGCGAAGGACTCTGACGACCGCCCGACGGCCGACGAGGTGGTGGACCGCCTCGCGAAGTACCTCGGAGACACCTCCGATCCGCAAATCGTGATCAAGAACGAGCGCTCCTCCACCGGCACGCTGATGTCGATCGCAGGAGCGACGCGTCGCAGCAGCATGCTGTCGTCGATCATCGAATCGAGCCCGCGAACCAAGGCGAAGGCTCTCGCCGCGGGGATCGCCGCGACCGTGATGGCGGCTGCGATTCTGACGATCGGCTCGTACGAAGGGAACGCCGTGGCGGAGAGTTCCGCTTCGACCGTCCCGGAGCTCGAGATTCGTCCCGTCTCCGTCGCGCGCCTCGAAGCCCCCGACCAGGAGCGAACGATGGAACCGAGCTCCTCCGAGAAGCTCGACGAAGTCGACCCAAACGAAGCGCCCGAGGCAAACGCGCCCTCCCCGGTCGACGACTTCTCCGAGGAGGCTGACGTTCCGCTCGAGACGCGAAAATCGGAACCGGAAATCGCCCGCGACCGCGACCGGACCGTGACCCGTCGCCCGACGCCGCGGGTCGAGGCGAACCCAGCTCCCGAGGAGGAGAAGCCGGTTCTCGAGAAGAAAGAGCCCGCCCGCCCCCGTTTCCAAGAGATCAATCTCAAACTGTGAAGAGAGCGCTGATCATCCTCGGGGTGTCGATCGCCCTCCTCTGTCCGTCGGCCGCCTGGGCCGACGAAGCCGCGTGGTACAACGACTCCGGCGCCGAAGCGTTTCGCGCCGAGCGCTACGCCGAAGCGGCTCGCTCGTTTCACCGCGCCTGGGAGCTCAGCTCCCAGCCCGTGACGCGCAAGAACGAGGCGATCGCGTGGTTCAAGGCGGGGCGCTGCAAAGAGGCGCTCCTCGCCGCCGCTTCCTACTTCGAACATTCCGGCACGACCCGCGGGGGGCGAAACGAGGCGATGGTGATCATCGCAAACTGCAAGGTGGAGATGGCTGACACCGCGACCCTCGCCGGAGACTTCGAGCTCGCCGACGAGCTCCTCGACGAGACGGAGGCGATGCAGCTCGACACCTACACGCGCGAGAAGATCAACCTGGCTCGGGTGCGGCTCGCCGCCGCCCAGAGTGCCGATGACGAACGTTCCGGGCGAAAGCGCCTCGGCGCGGCGCTCACCGCAACCGGGGGAGGCCTGGTCGTCGCGGCCGTGGCGTACCACGTCGCCGTCATGGCCTCGACCGTCCCGCGGATCGACGACGTGGCCGCAGACGGTGACGACCGCGACACCTACGACCAACTCTCGCGTCGCCTGCGGGTCAGCCGCTGGTTGGTGCCCACTCTCTATGCCGCGGGCGCGGGGACGGCTGGGGTCGGGATCTACCTCCTCGCCCGCCCCTCGGAGCGGCGACGAGAGGCACAGGACCGAGCGGCACCTTCCATCACCGCGCAGCTCGGCGTGGGGGGGACCTTTTGAAAGCCTTTCTGACACCGATTCTATCTTGTTGTGTCGCATCCGCCTGCATCCCGAGCCCGGAACGCTATCCGTTCGGGGGTGAGGCGGGGAGCGCAGACGCGGACCTTCTCGATCCACGCGGGGGGACCGCCCTCGACGCCGGCGGAGAAGGCGAAGCCGATCTGCAAGGCTCAGACGGCGCCGGCACGGGAGGCGACGCTGCCGACACCGCGCTGGACGCGTCGCTCTCCGTCGACGGCGGATCGACCGAGCCCGACACTTCCATGACGGAGGCGTGCACGACGGTCGGCTGCCCGGGTTGCGCAGTCGAGCCCGAGGAGGCATGCGACGACGAGAACACCGCCAACGGCGATGGCTGCAATCCGTCGTGCTCCCTCACCACTGCGGTGACGACCGTGGCTTCGGGGTTCGAAACCCCCTGGGGGGTCGCGACCGACGGGACCTCGGCGTTCCTGGCGGACCACTCCTCCTGCGCCATCTTCCGTGTCGACCTCGCGACCGGGTCTTCCACCCTCCTCGCCGGCTCGCCGGGGGAGTGTGAACACCGCGACGGGGCCGCGACCGAAGCCCGCTTCGACAAGCCGACAGACCTGGTCATGCGGGACGCGCATCTCTTCGTGCTCGAGCAGGATGGTGAGGCGATACGCAAGGTGGACGCCTCGTCGGGCGCCACCACGACGCTGGACGTCCGACGCCCTGGAGGAGGCGACGACCCGGAGGACCGGCTCGAGCCCCTCGACAAGGCCCGAGGAATCGCGTCCGCAGGCGAAGTCCTCCTCGTGAGCGACACCGAGCAGCGACGCATTCTCACCGTGAATCCGAGCACGGGAGTTCGACACGTCATCTGGACGGGAGAGGGAAAACCGCGGGGGCTCGCCTCCGACGGGACTACCGTATGGGCCGTCCTCCACGACGAGTCCGTGATCGTCTCGTTTCCACTCGACGGTGACGGGAGCGACGCCAGGGTCGTGGCAGGCTCTCCCGGTTCGAGGGGGGAGCGCGACGGGATCGGTGGGGAGGCGAAGTTCGACCAACCCAACGACCTCGGGCTGGGCGACGACGGATCGCTCTACGTTGCCGAAGAGGCCGCCCGGATCCGCCAGGTCGAGCTTCCCGAATACCGGGTCACGACCCTCGCCGGGGATGGAGAGTCAGGGGAACTCGACGCGACCGGTGTCGCGGCGCGCTTTCAGAAACCGCGGGGAATCGCCGTGCACGGTACGGCGCCCTTCCAGTTCGTCCTCGTGACCGACGGCGACGCGGGGACGCTTCGCCGGATCGACTGACCGTCAGTCGAACTCGCCGGCGCGGAACCGCTCCCAGTAGCTGTCGAGCGCTTCCTTGATCTTTCCGGAGAGCAGCACGACTCCAACGATGTTGGGGAACGCCATCGACAGGATCATCAGGTCGGAGAAGTCGAGCACGTTGCTGAGGCTCGCGACGCAGCCGAGCCACACGAACCCACAGAAGAGGATGCGATACGGGAAGCTCTGGTCGGGCCCGAAGAGGAAGGACCAGCAGCGCTCCCCGTAGTAGCTCCAGGAGATCATTGTCGAGAAGGCGAAGAGGACCACCGCGATCGCCAGCAGGTATTGCGCGAACTCGCCGAGCGAAGCGCCGAAGGCCGCCTGGGTCAGGAGCACTCCGTCGAGCCCCGCGGTCGCCGGGTCGGCATAGACGCCCGTCGTCACGATGACGATTCCCGTCATGAAGCAGATGATGATCGTGTCGATGAAGGGTTCGAGGAGCGCGACGAGGCCTTCACGGACCGGATACTTCGTCTTTGCCGCGGAGTGTGCGATCGCCGCGGAACCGACGCCGGCCTCGTTCGAGAAGGCGGCGCGCCGCACCCCCTGGATGATGACGCCGATGACTCCACCGTAGAGGGCGTCGTCGCTGAACGCGGCCGAGAAGATGGTCGCTACCGCTCCGGGGACCGCCGAAGCGTTGATGACGAGCACCGCGATGCCGCTCAGCACGTACAGGACGCACATGACGGGCACGATCTTGTCGGCGACGTTCCCGATTCGCTTGATGCCGCCCACGATGACGATTCCGACGAGGACGGCGAGTAGCAGCCCGTAGAGCCAGCCGAAGTGTCCCGTACCGCCCCGGAATTTTTCGATGTTGTGCGCAGTGACGCCCGGTTTCGCGACCCAGTTCACGTTCCGTCCGTCGACGGTGGCGAACGCGACGGCGCTGACCGTACCGATGTCGACGTTGAACTCCGACCCCGCCTCTTTGGCGACCGCCTCGATGTCGAGGAGGTAGCGGTCCCCCTCACGCTTCCAGTCCGCGACGCCGACCGCGAGGTCGCTCGCAGGGATGAACTGGCGTTCGGGGGCGAGAACTTCGGGTTCCTCCCCTTCGGGAACCTCGGAGAGCTCGGCGGGCTTCACGAACTTCACGAGGTGACGGCGATACTCGAGCTCCATCGGCTGCGGCGCCTCGAGCCGCACCACGCTGGTCGACTTCTCGCCGCCGAGAGCCGGGACGAGGCTCGCCATTGCCTGGAAGCTCTGGTTCGCCTGGAACATGTTGCCGCCGCCGAACGAACCACCGATACAGAGGACGGCGAAGACGACCGAGAGGAACCGCCCGAGTCGACCCCGCCCCATCTCGGCGAGCCCTTCGCGCAGGTACACCATCGGTCCGCCACGCACTTCTCCGGAAGCGTCGACCTGGCGATACATCTGACCGAGCGTGCATTCGGCGAATTTCGAAGTCATTCCGAAGAAAGCGGCGAACATCATCCAGAAGACGGCGCCGGGTCCTCCGACGCTCACCGCGATTGCGACGCCGGCGATGTTTCCGAGCCCGACGGTCGCCGAGAGAGCAGACGAGAGCGCCTGGAAGTGTGACACCTCGCCGGGGTCGTTCGGGTCGTCGTACTTGCCACGGACGATGTTGATCGCGTGGACGAACCCTCGGAAGTTGATGAAGGTGAAGCGAAGGGTGAAGAAAATCGCGCCGCCGATGAGAACGATCACGACGAGCGGCATCTCCAGCAACGGGAGATTCCAGAAGAGCCCGGGGATTCCGAACTCCCAGTTCTCGAAGCTCAGAAACTCCGGCCAGTAGCCGACGGCGAGGAGTCCCACGACTCCGCCGAAAGCGTCGTTGACGGTCGTCTGCATCTTGTCGACGTTCCCGCCGGTCATGATCGCGAGGAACGCGATGACGATCAGCAGGAGAATGATCGACGCATACTGGCGCGCGTATTTCACCATAACCACACTCCGTGTGCCGAATTTCGTGAACGCGGCTTCATAGCAACTCGGTCGCGGGGGTGCAATCTCCCCCGACTCGGACGTTCCGCCCGTGGCGGAGCTGGAAGGTCTCGACGCTCGAACGGCTTCTCGCCGACCCGATTCCCCGCTGCCGTTGCTTGACCGCACCCAACAACATTGCTATTCACCCATGCCCTCTCGCCATCCGGGAATTTCGGCGAGGGACCCCCGGGTTCCGGGGCCCTGTTGACGTGTCCATCGAAGGTCTTAATTCATCGTGTTTCCGACGCTGATCGCACAAGCAGCCGCGCAACCGCCGTCCATCATCGACATGGCGATGCCGATCGTGCTCATCCTTTTCGTCTTCTATTTCGTGATGTGGCGACCACAGGCGAAGCGGCAGCGGGAACAAGAGACCTACCTGAACAGCCTCAAATCAGGTGACGAAGTCGTCACCGCCGGAGGCATCGTCGGAACGATCAAATCCGTCGACGGAAAGCTGGTCACCCTGGACATCTCCAAGGGGACCAAGATTCGCGTACTGAAATCACAAATTCGAGGCTCGCTCGGGAAGTTCACCGGGTCGAGCGAGGACGAAGAGAAATCCGAGTCCTGACTGAGCGTTGGTTCGCGAGGTGACTCACCTCACGGAGTCTGGTTGAAATGAGTGCCAATACGATCCGCTGGCTAGTCGTCATCATCGCCCTCGTGGCGGCTGGTTTCGGCCTCGCCCCGACCCTGATGGACATGGGCGACGGCTCCCTCGACGGCGAAGTGCCGTACGAAGGACCTGCCGTCGACTTCGTGTTCGAGCATGGACAACCACTCAACCTCGGGCTCGACCTGCAGGGAGGATTGCTCCTGCAATACAACGTCCTCGTCGACAAGGCGGTTCAGGACAAACTCGACCGCTCCACGTCGGACCTCCAGGGGAGGATCGAAGGAAAGAAGGAAGGGGTCCAGGTCCAGGTCACCCACGACTACGGCGAGAACTTCATCGCGATCAAATTCGCGAACGCCGACGATGGGAGCCTGCTCGACGAAGACCTCCTCACCTTCTACTCGAGCATGAAGCTCGTCGACACCGGGGGCGGCGAATTCCACCTCGTGATGGACGAGGAGTACGTCGACCAGACCAAAGAGTACGCGATCCAGCAGGCGATCGAGACGATCCGCCAGCGCGTGGACGCTCTCGGTGTGGCCGAGCCGAGCATCACGCGACGCGGCAAGTCCGACATCGTCGTGCAGCTCCCCGGCCTCAACAAGGACGACGTCGACCGCGCCAAGAAGCTCATCGGACAGACGGCCCAGCTCGAATTCCGGATGGTCGACGACGCTGGCACCAACGCCTTCTTCAACACGTTCTCCGGAAAGCTCCCCGAAGGCTTCCAACTCCGGATCATCGACGGCAACTACCGGTCGGTCACGCACCAGGACAAGGAACAGCTCCGACGCTTCTTCAAGGGTCGCGTCGATGCCGACCACATCATCGGCTACCAGTTCCATCCCGTGTACGAGAACAAGATCGAAGAAATCGTCGACGAGGAGCGGTCCTACTGGAAGAGCTATTACATCTTCAAGAAGGTCGACCTGACGGGTGACTACATCTCCGAGGCGAGTGTCCAGATCGACCAGCGCTTCAACCGTCCGTACGTCGCGCTCAACTTCGACTCCAAGGGAGGCGAGCTCTTCGGTGAGCTGTCGTCGAACAACGTCGGCAAGCGAATGGCGATCATGCTCGACGACAACGTGCAGTCCGCACCCGTCTTCAACGAGCCGATCCTCGGCGGGCGTGCCCAGATCAACATGGGAGCGCTCGAGGCGTACAACGAAGTACTGCGCCAGGCCGAAGACCTCGTCATCGTCCTCCGCCACGGCGCCCTCCCCGCTCCCATCGAGAAACAGTTCGAGACAGTCGTCGGACCGACGCTCGGTCAGGACTCCATCGACAAGTCGGTCCGCGCCTTCGCGGTCGGCCTGCTGCTCGTGGTCCTCTTCATGCTCATCTACTACCGCGCCTCCGGTTTCGTATCCGTGATGGCGCTGCTGCTGAACATGATTTTCGTGATGGCGATTCTGTCGACGATGGGCGCCACCCTCACGCTTCCGGGTATCGCCGGGATCATCCTGACGATCGGTATGGCGGTCGACGCCAACGTCATCATCTTCGAGCGTATTCGCGAGGAGATCGATCTGAACAAGAAGCCGAGGGAGGCTGCGGCGCTCGGCTTCGAGAAGGCCCTCTCCGCGGTCATGGACGCCAACGTGACGACCGGCATCGCCGGTCTCGTTCTGCTGCAGTACGGCACGGGCCCCGTGAAGGGATTCGCCGTCACGCTCCTGATCGGGATCGTCTCCACCATCTTCACCGCCGTCTTCATCTCGCGCCTCGTCTTCGACACGTGGCTCGTGAGCGGCAAGAAAGAGAAGCTGAGCATTTGACTGGTTTTGCTGGGCTCTGCGCCCACGAGGAACGATAGATGTTTCGAATTATCCCCAAGGACATCTCGGTCGACTTCATCGGCAAACGGAAGCCGTTTGCGATCATGTCGACCATCCTGGTCATTGCCAGCGTCCTGTTGGTGATCTTCGTCAAGCCGAACTACGGCATCGACTTCAAGGGAGGCAGCGACGTCATCCTGAAGTTCAAGGAGCCGACGACGGCCGACGAGGTTCGCACGGCCGCGCTGTCGGTCTTCTCGGAGGCGAACGTTCAGCAGTTCGGTGAACCCGAGGACAACGAGTTCCTCGTCCAGACGCAGGAAGTCTCGGTCGTCAACGCGAAGAAGATCGACGAAATCAAAGCCCTCCTCACCCCCATCGGTGAGGTGGAGCGCGTCACCTGGAATCCCGAGCAGCCCGACCGGCTCGACATCGTCTACACCGCCCCCGTCGCTCCGGCTGACATTCAGGCCGCGGTCGAAAAGGTCGGCGTGGAAGGGGTCGAGGTCGAGCAACTCGGCGTGGAAGGGAGCGGTAACTACGTCGTTCGATTCCAGGACCTGGGCGTGAAGATTCGAAAGGGTTTCGCGGAAGCACTCCCGGACAAGTTCGACCCGAACGAAGGGCTCGAGCGACTCGAGACAGTCGGTCCGCGCGTCGGTGAGCAGCTGCGGAACAGCGGTATCTTCTCGATCATCGTGGCTCTGCTCCTGATCCTCATCTACATCGCCTTCCGTTTCGACGTCCGGTACGCCCCCGGGGCCGTCCTCGCGCTCGCGCACGACGTCACGATTTCGGTCGGCATCTTCACCGTGACGCAGATGGAGATCAGCCTGCCGATCATCGCGGCCCTCCTCACCATCGTCGGTTACTCGCTCAACGACACCATCGTCGTGTTCGACCGTATCCGCGAGAACCTCATCGAGGTCGGCGACGACGACGTCCCCGGCACGGTGAACCGCAGCATCAACGAGACCCTCAGCCGTACGATCATTACGTCGCTGACGACGCTCCTGGCCGTCTTCGCCATCTACATCTTCGGCGGCGGCCTCATCAAGGACTTCGCGTTCTCGCTGATCGTCGGCATCTTCGTCGGTACCTACAGCTCCGTCTTCATCGCGTCTCCGGTCATGTTGGTGATGGACCGGTACCTGCGAACCCGTCGAGCGGCTCAGAAGTCCGTGCCGGCGCCCGCCGAACCCGTCTGAGCAGACAGCACCCGAGCCTCGCGATTCTCGCGAGGCTCATCGCGAAATTTTCGCATTCGACTGCTATGTTTGACCCCCATGGTGAAGACTGGCTCCAGCGCTGACCGCGACTGGGTGCTCTTGCGAGCGCCCGAAGAACAGTGGCGCGCGCTGTGTGGTAGTCTGAAGGTCCACCCCATCACCGCGAAGATCCTCTGCCTGCGGGGGATGGGTGACCCCGATCAGGCTCGGCGCTTCCTCAGCCCCGAGCTCGAGCAGATGCACGACCCGTTCCTCATGAAAGACATGATGAACGCCGTCGCTGAAGTCCTCAAAGCGATCGAACGCGTGCAACGCATCGTGATTCACGGAGACTACGACGTCGACGGCGTGTCGAGCTCGTCGCTCCTCTACAGCTTCCTGCGCGACATCGGCGCCGACGTTCACTACTTCATCCCGACCCGCGACGCTGACGGATACGGGCTCAACGCAGATTCGGTTCGTCGGTTTCACGAAGAGGGGACGGGGCTCATCATCACCGTCGACTGCGGTGTGTCGAACGTGGAAGAGATTGCGCTCGCCGAGGAGCTCGGCATGCGGACGATCGTCGTCGACCATCACACGATCCCGCCCGAGCTTCCTCCGGCCCGCGCGATCCTGAACCCGCTGCAGAAAGACTGCGACTTCCCTTTCGAACACCTCGCAGCCGTGGGCGTCACGTTCAACTTCGTCTGCGCATTGACGACCGAGCTCCGAAAGCGCGGGGTCTTCGACGTCGTTCCCGAGCCCGATCTCGAGGACTATCTCGATCTCGTCGCGCTCGGAACGATCGCCGACGTCATGCCGCTCGTGGACGAGAACCGACTCTTCGCGCGCATCGGGCTCGAAGTTCTCGCGCGGCGGCGCCGAGCAGGCGTGTCGGCGTTGCTCGATCAGGCCGGCGTCGAGGTCGGCCCTGTCGACGCCCGGACCGTGAGTTTCCGCCTCGCACCACGGCTGAACGCCGCGGGCCGAATGAGCGACGCTTCCATCTGCGTCGAGCTCCTCACGACGAGCGACTACGGGCGAGCCGTGGAACTCGCAACGATGCTCGAGGACCTCAACGTCGCTCGACAGGACGAGGAACGCGGGATTTTGGAAGAAGCGCTCGCCGAAGCGGAACGTCAGATCGACCTCGACCATCGCGTCCTCGTCATCGCCGGCGAGGGCTGGCATCGAGGCGTGCTCGGCATCGTGGCGTCACGGGTGACGGAGACCTTTCATCGTCCTGCGATCCTGATGGGGATCGAGGACGGCGTGGCGCGCGGCTCGGCACGGTCCATCGAGGGGATAAATCTGATCGACACTCTAGGTCGCGTCGAGCGCCTGCTCGCCACCTACGGTGGACACAGCGCGGCAGCAGGATTGTCGCTTCGAGCCGAACGGCTCGACGAGTTCCTGGTCGAAATCCAGGTCGCGGCCCGGGAAGTTCTGGAGAACGAGCCGATGCCGCGGCCGAGGCTCCTGATCGATGGGGAGCTCGACTTCGCCGAGATCGACGGAAGCCTGGTGGAAGAGCTTCGGAAGCTCGGCCCGTTTGGCGCCGGCAACAACGAGCCTACCTTACTCGCGACGAAGGTATCGGCATCGAACGCGAAGATCGTGAGCGAGAAGCATCTGCGGGCAAGGTTCCGTGACAATTCCGGCACCATCGATGGTTTCGGGTTCTCGCTCGGCGAGTCGATCGACCTCCTCCGCGAGACGGTGGCGGTAGCGTTCATGCCGCGTGAGTTTCGAGGTCACGGCCGACCTCGGCTCGAGATTCAGGTCCGCGACGTCCGGTGCGCCTCCGGACGTTGCCCCGATCGTGTAGAAACCCCGGAGTAGACCGTGGTTCGCCGTTCCAGACGCCGCCCCCGCCGACAAAACCGCGGCACCCAGCTCATTCAGATCGTCGGATTGACGCTCGTGCTGGTCATCATCCTGCTCTTCCGCGACGAGATCGCAGGCGGAGCCGGGGTCCTCTTCGGAGACGACGGGTCGTCCGACGTCCAGCTCCCCGAAGAACGCCAGCGCAGTACCGAACCGCCCGGGGCCACGAACCGCTGACGCATCCAGCTCACTTCACCGGTCGTTGCCTCTTCAACTGTTGGAAGTACTCCGCCAGGAACCTGGCGGTGTGGCCTTCTCCGTCAGCGGCGACGTCCTCGGGCGAGCCCTGCGCGACGACTCGCCCTCCGTCCGGCCCGGCGTCGGGCCCGAGGTCGAGCACGAAGTCGCACTGGGCGACGAAGTCGATGTTGTGTTCGATGACGATGACGGTGTGCCCGCAATCGACCAGCTTGCGCATCGCCTCCACGAGGACCTCGACGTCTCGTATGTGCAGCCCGACCGTCGGCTCGTCGAAGATGAAGAGATACTCGCTGTCGCTGCCTCGGTCGGCTTCGGCGATGTACGTCGCGAGCTTGAGCCGCTGCGCTTCGCCGCCCGACAGCGTGGACGTGGTCTGTCCCAGGCGCAGGTACCCCAGGCCGACGTTCGCCAGCGGCTCGAGGCGGCTCGTGATCGTCGACTTGTGCTCGAAGAACTCCAGCGCCTCGTCCACGGTCATCTCGAAGACGTCGTGGATCGACTTGCCGCGGTACTCGACATCGAGCACGCGCTGGGTGAAGCGGCGCTGCTTGCAATCTTCACAGGGGAGCTCGACGTCTGCGAGGAAGTGCAGCTCCACGGTGACGAACCCGAGCCCGGCACAAGTCTCGCAGCGCCCTCCGGGCGTGTTGAAGCTGAAGTCCCCGACGGTGACACCCCGCATTTTCGCCTCGCGGGTCCCGGCGAAGAGCTTTCGAATCTCGTCGTAGGCTTTGGTGTAACTCATCGCGTTGGACCGCGTGGAGCGCCCCAGCGCCGACTGGTCCATCAGGATCACGTCGTCGAAGCGTTCGAGCCCGGCGAGCTCGTCGAACGCGCCCGATTCGCCGACCTGTCCCCGGGAACGTCGCCACCCCTGATAGAGCACGGTGTCGATGAGCGTCGATTTACCCGACCCGCTCACGCCGGTGACGGCCGACATCTTTCCGACCGGAAAATGGGCGTCGACGCCGTCGAGGTTGTTCTCCGTCGCCCCGACGACCGATACGACGGCGACGGGCTCACCGTCATTCTTTTCGTGGATCGGGATGCGCCGTTCCAGGCTCTCGCTCGTGAGCGTCCCGGCGTTGCGGAAGGCCGCGAATTCGCCCGAATAGACGAGCTCTCCCCCCTTCTCTCCCCCCTGAGGTCCGAGCTCGATGATGTGATCGGCGCCCTCGATGATCTCGGGGTCGTGCTCGACGACCACCACCGTGTTGCCGAGATCGCGCAGGTGGTAGAGGACCTCGAGGAGACGAGCCGAGTCGCGCGCGTGAAGCCCGGCGGTCGGTTCGTCCAGGACGTAGAGCGTCTCGGTCAGGGAGCGCCCGAGGCTCGTCGTCAAATGAATGCGCTGCATCTCGCCGCCGCTCAGCGTGCGCGAGTTCCGATCGAGCGTCAGGTAGCCGAGCCCCACCTCGACGAGGTAGTCGAGCCGGCTCCGGATCTCGGAGAGGAGATTCTGGACCGCGGCGAGGGTGAACCGGTCGACGTCGATCTCCTCGTGGAACCATCGATGAACCGTCTCGATGCGCATCCCCCACAGGTCGCTGATACGACGCCCGGAGAAGCGCACCCAGGCCGCGTCGGGGCGCAGCCGTGACCCCTTGCAGACCTCACATTCGCCGTAGCCGCGATACTTGGCGATGAGGATCCGAACGTGCGTCTTGTGCTGCTCCTGTTTCAGTTCGGCGAAGAAACCGCGAACGCCGGGCCATCTTCCGCGGCCTTCGAGGACGATCTCGCGGTGTTCGGGGTCGAGGTCGCGGACAGGCAGATCGAGCGGGACGCCGAAGTCCCGTGCGGCCGAGACGAGCTTTCGCTGCCACCCGGAGTACTTGCCGCTCTGCCACGGCTTGATCGCGCCGTCGAGGATCGAACGCCGGGGGTCGGGGATCACCTTCTTGAAGTCGATCCCGATCGTGCGGCCGAACCCGGAGCAGGCCTCGCACGCTCCGAGGGAGCTGTTGAAACTGAAGAGCGCCGGCTGAGGCTCGATGAACTCCTTCGCGCACGAGTTGCAGCGGAAGCTCTGGTCGAAGACGATCGCCTCGGCGTCTTCGACGTCCCACCGATGGACGAGGATGCGGCCACCGCCGACGCCGAATCCGGCCTCGAGGGCCTCCGTGATGCGCTGTCGGTCGTCGGCATCGATCTTCAGGCGATCGACCACGACAGGGATCACTGCCAGATCGAGGAGACGCTCGGGGTCGACCTCGGCAACTTCGACAGTCTCGCGGTCCAGGAACAGCCTCGAATAACCTTCCGATGCGAGGTGCTGCAGCATCTGTCCGCGATGTTCCTGCTCCGGCACGAGCACCTCGGCGACGAGGATCGCACGCTCGCCGTCGAACCTCTCGATCAAGTCGACGGCAGCCGAGGCCGCGGTGTCGCGAGTCACGACCAGGTCGCAGTTTGGGCAGGTGGTCACGCCACCGTGGGTGAAGAGGAGCTGAAGGTGGTCGTCGATCTCGGTGATCGTACCGACGGTCGACCGAGCGTTGGAGACGTCGTTCTTCTGCCGCAGGGCGACGGCGGGCTGGATTGCGGAGACCTCGTCGACGGGCGGCTTGGCCATCTGCTGCACGAACTGTCGAGCGTAAGTCGACAGCGATTCGGTGTACCGACGCTGGCCCTCGGCGTACATCGTGTCGAACGCGAGGCTCGACTTTCCGGAACCACTGACCCCGGTGACCACGGTCAGTGCATCGTGCGGCACCACACAGTCTACCGATTTGAGGTTGTGCGTTCGGACGCCCCGCAGGGTCGTCTCGCGAGGATGTTTGAACTCGGACATCGCAGTCTTACCGTAGAGAAATCCCGAACCGGCGGGCGAACGCCTCGACGTCACGGACGAGCCGGCGGTCGCCAGCTTCGAGTGCCGCGGCCCGGGCGCTGTTCGAAAGCGCACGAACCTGCTGCCACATTCCCATCAACGCGGCATTTTTCGCGCTGGCGAATCGAATCGCAGCCTCGTCCGCGGGCCGAATGTCCGGCGTCTCGGCGACGGCCCGGAGCACGAAGTTCTGCGTGGCGGTGACGTCGAGCTCCGCGAGCATCGCCTCGGCACGCAGCCGCGCGAGTTCCCCGGCCCCCGACGGTCCGACGTCGTAGTAGACCGCGCTGTTCGCATCGATCACGTCGAGCGCCTCACTGGGGCGTCCTGCCGAAGTCAGGTAACTCGCCAGGTCGGAGACCGCGCGTGCCTTCCGGTCGGCGTTCGACTTCTCCAGCGCCGCCGAGAGCTTGTCTCTGAGCGCGTCGCGCCGCGTCTCCTGGTACGGATTCTCCCCTTCGTACAGCTCGGTGACCAGGGTCAGTCGCTCGCGAAGGCGCGGTTCGATGTCCTGCCCCATCAGAAGTTCGCGCGCGACGCGCTGCCGGTCCGCTCGCGGCCGATCGTCGTCCAGGAGGACCGCCATGAGGCGAAATTCGGGGTCGGAAGGACCACAGCTTCGAAGCTCGTCGAGCCCCTTCGCGTCCCCTGCCACGGCAAGGACGAGCGCGGCCCCGCACCTGTCTTCCCGCGTCGTCGGCCTCGAGCTCCGGAGGAGATCGGCGGCGGCGTCTGTGTACCCCGCCTCGTACTGGACCATCGCGAGGACGCGCCGCGCCCGCGGACCTTCGATACTCTGCAGGGCCGAGACTGCGTCGTCGAACTCCTCTTCGGTCGACGACCAGCGGGCGAGTCCCCCGAGGGCGGCGACCCGCAGCTCGACCACCCCTGCGTCCGTCGTACCCTGGTCGGCCAGCTCCGCCTCGACGGTTCGGTACGCCTCGACCACTTGTTCGCCCTTCCCTCTCCCTTCCGCGAGCCGCGCCCGGATCGACGCGAGTCGCGCCCGCGCGAGCTTCGCCGCCCGCTCCCCTTCGGCGAGCGACCGGGCGACGGGTTCGGCAGACTTCAGAGCGGCCTCGGCCTCCCTCAGATTCCCGCGCGAGAGCGCCAGTTCGGCGCGGAGGAGGCCGAGCTGCAGTCGGTCGGCGGGGGGCAGTTCTGCGGCCAGCGCCTCGACCTTCGTCGTCTTCAGCGCGGCGTCTGCGCCGCGGCCAGTCGCCCGAAGCGCGTCCGCTTCGTAGACCCACAGTCTCGCGAGGTCGTCGTTGGCGGCGGCGCCGGCCCCCTGAAGGACCGGCTCGGCATCGAACGCCGCGGTGATCACGCCGTCGTAGTCGCCGAGCGAGTGGAGGGCGACCACGCGTCGCATCGAGGAAGTTCGAGCCAGCTCGTTCTGACCATCGGCGCGGGCCGCGGCAACAGCTTCGCCGAAGAGCGTCGAAGCGAGCTGCGCTTGGCCGCGCGCGGCCATTTGCTCCCCGAGGGTGGCATAGGTCGTGGCGAGCCGCGTCGGGTCCACGACGGTTCTCAAGAGCGCCACGCCGTGGTCGGCTGCTGCGGCCCCGTCTCCCCCCGCGCTTCTGGTGACGGCTGCCTGCAGGAAGTGAGCCTCGGCGGCGAGCAGCGGCTGCGTCTTGCGGACGTCGTCGTCGAGCTGGGCGATCGCATCTTCCGCCATCCGTCGTGCCGTCGCGCCGTCGCCTCCGGTCAATGCCGACCAACCTGTCGCGAGGATCTTTCCGAGCTCCCCCGAGGCGACGACCGGACGGACCGGCTCGCGCGCGCAGATCGTCGCGAAGGTGGCCTGCGCCTGCCCGCCGAGGCCCTCGATGCCCTCGGCGCCGCAGGCAGAATCGAGCGCCGCGAGAGTCCGAGCACGGACCAGCGGCTGATCGATCTGAGGGAGCCCTTCCAGCAACGCGGCCGCGAGCGTCGCGTCGACCGAGCCGCCGAGTTCGACCAGAGAGGCCGCGGCGTCAGCGCGGGCGTAGGGATCGCCCAGCTCGGTCGCGCGCTCGAGCGCCGACACCAGGATCTGGCGCCCATCGGCCGACGAAGAGAGCGCTCGGACGCGCCCTTCCACCACACGAGCGCGGTTCCTTGCGATCGGGGCTCCCAGCTCCTCGAACCGTACTCCTGCGACTTTCGCCATCTTCTCTGCCTCGACCCGCTCACCGGCGAGGCGATAGACGTCGGCGGCGACGATCTCGGCGAGCCCGGACGCGTACGGCGAGTTGCCGTGGTAAAACCGGCTCCGGGCGAAGAGCGCCGACTTCGCCGCGCGCGCCGGCTCCCCCGCGGCGACGAGGTACTGTGCCGCGAGCATCTCCATCTCGGCGGCGCGCATTTCGTCGTCCGCCTCCGCGTAGTCCGATGCCCCTTCGAGAGCCACGTCGGCAGCGGTGTCGAACTCGCCACGGGACGCTGCGAGCCGCGCCTGCAATCGGCGTGCTCCACCCCGCCCGAGGAACCCCGAGCTGTCCCCCCAGTAGACGAACCTCTCGACGGCACGCTCCGCGAAATCACGCGCGCGTTCGGCGTCACCGCCGACGGCGTGTGCCCGCGCCAGATAGTACGCGACGTCGGGGCCGAGCCCGTCGACGCGCTGCAGAATCGCGGCGCGGGTCCAGTCGACCCATCCCCCCGCCGCGGCGAGCTCGAGCTTTCGGAACTCGCCGGACTTCACGTTCCGTCCCGAAGCGATCTCGACGCCCGCCAGATGCGCGGCCGCGAGCAGAAACGCGCCGTCGTAGATCGCAGCCATCGCCGCGATCGCCGCGGGGACGTTTTCGATCTGGACTTCGAAGGTGTCGACCGTCAGCGAGATCGGGATGCCGTGGCTCGTCATCGGCCGGGCGACCGTGATCGCCACCCATCCTGCGTCCATGCCTGCCGACAGCAACACATCGGCGCCTGCCTCCATAGCGACCGGCGCCAGCAGGAAGCGATTGTATCCTCGCCCGCGGACCTCGACGTCCGTGTCGACGACGCGAACGCCGGAGAGCGACGCGGGATCCTCCAGCGAGACCGAAGGGGTCGTCGCGACGCGAAGTACACCCGTGGTTGGAGGCTGCGGAAGGACGAGATAGGGGCCCGCGCCCTCGCGCGTCCTCGCCCCCGTGATCTTGCCCCCCTTCAACTGACCGTAACCGGCGATCCAGTCGCCGATGCGGGGCTCGCCCTCGATCGAAGGCGTCACCAGCACGACGCGACTACCATCGGGGGGCGCCCCGCCGGCACTCCAGGCCGGACGGCCATCACGCGAATCGACCGCGCCGACGCCCCCCACGGCGGAGTCGGTCGGCGTCGCGAAGCGCCTCGCTTCGACCGTCTGGTCCCGCACCGAGTCGAGGAGTGAATAGGCGCCGGGGCTCAACGGCATCAAGCGCGACGAGCGGAGTCCGGAGCGTGTTGCATAGAAGAGCCCCTTGCGCTCACCGGAAGCGATCTCGACGAGGGAGTCGGCGTTCTCGTCGGGGTCGGAGAGGAGGTACCAGTAGCCGCGGTCGTTCGACGTGACGCGTGGGAAAGGTTTTTCGAGTTCTTGTCGGGGCAGCCCCGCTTCGGGCATCGTCCCGCGACAACCGACGAGGGATGTCCCCGCCACGGCGAGCATGAGCGATCTCGCGAGGATTCGGTTTCGCACGTTCGCTCCCTGGGCTCCGGTCTCGGTTGAAAAGCGCTCGGTCTCCGACGACGATGGCCCGCCGACGGAGGTCTGCATGCGCATCGATTCATACCACGAACCGACCCCCTTTCGCGAAGCCGCCTGGGACTTCCTCGCCGCCAACGAGGCGATGAACAACGTCTTCTTCGGAATCATCGAAGATGCCGAACGAGGACGCTACGACGGGGCGAACTTCTGGGGTGTGGCTTTCGAAGGGGATCAGGTCGTCGGCGCGGTGCTCCGCACGCCACCCTGGCCGGTCGCCGTAGCTCACGGAACCTCGCCGCAGGCCCTGACGCTGTTGCTCGACGAACTCTGGGACGCGTATGACGACGACTTCGCGATGAACATGGGCCCCGGCCTCGCCCAGGTCGCCAACCGCCATCGGGCGATCGCCGGCCGCCCTCCCCTGACCCGCAAGCTCGGCCAGCTCGTCTACCAAGCCTCCACGATCGCCACGCCCGCCGAGGTGCCCGGCTCGCTTCGCCTCGCCGTTGCGCGAGACGGCGACCTCGTGGACGAGTGGGGCCGCGGCTTCGACCGCGAAACCGAAAGCGGACCGCCCCCGTCCGAGCTTCCCGAAACGTGGAGCACCGGCCGGCACATGATCAAGTACGGCGAGCTCTACATCTGGGAGGTCGACGGACGACCGGTCTCGATGACGGCCGCGCGCGGCCCCACCCCGCACGGAATCCGCATCTCGTACGTCTACACGCCCCCCGCGCTGCGCCGAAACGGCTACGCGAGCGCGTGTGTCGCCGCGGTGAGCCAGAGGTTCTTGGACGAAGACCGCGGCCTCTGTTTCCTCTTCACCGACGTCGACAACCCCACCTCCAACCACATTTACCAGGAGCTGGGGTACGAGTTCGTCGGGGAGACCAACCTGTATGCGGTTGGCGACTAGGGCACCGTGGCCGGGGCTCTCTTCCCGCGCATCAGGGCGGCGACGGAGCACCGCCCCGCGAGCTCAGCGCAGGAGATGTTCGGGGAGTTTGGTGGTGGCGACGAACGCCTCGAGGGCGGGGACCAGCTCGTTCTCGATTTCGGGCCGGGAGCCGTAGAGGTTGGACTTCTCGCCGGGGTCGGTGATCAAGTCGTAGAGCTCCCACGCGTCGTTGGTCATGTCGTAGATGAGGTGATGGCCTCGGCCGACGACTCCCTTGACGTGTCGACGGGGTCGGGAGAACGAGTTCTCCTGAAAGACCAGGCGATCGGCGGGATACTCGGCGCCCCAGAAGAGCGGAGCGAGCGAGGTCATCGTGCTGTGCGCGGTCGACTGGCCGGCGAGCTCCAGAAAGGTGGGATGGACGTCGTTGATGGCGACGGCCGCTTCGACTCGTCCGGGGGCGGTGTCGCTCCCCCAAAGCACGAACGGGACGTGTGTGACCTCGCGGTAGAGTGTGCGTGCGTGGGCGCTCTTGCCGTGTTCCCCGAAGTTCTCCCCGTGGTCGGCCGTGACGGCGACGTACGTCCGGCGGGAGGATCCGGCCAGCGCTGAAAGGAGCGGTTCGAGGGAGGCGTCCGTGTAGGCGACCTCCTCGACGTAGCGGTCCCACGCCGTTGTCGAGGGCGCCCCGTGGTCATGGTAGGGCCGATGCGGATCGTAGAGGTGTATCCAGAGAAAGAACGGCGATTTGCGGCTGCGCAGCTCGCGAAGGGTCTTCAGTGCATCGCGCACGACGACGGGCGCCTGCTCGGCCTTCCGAGCACCGCACACCTCCCGGTAGTCGTCGAATCCGCGCCGGATGTTCCAGTGTTTCTTCCCAAACATACTGCCGCAGAGCACGGCAGCGGTGCGATACCCGGCCTTCTGCAGGCGGGCGGCGAGCGTGATCTCGGAGTCGGCGTAGCGCGGGGGGAAGCGATCCTCGGACTCCAGTTCGGTCTGAAATGGGGTCTTCCCGGCCATCATCGACCAGAGCGACGGGCCCGTCCCCGAGTCCTGCGACCACGCGTTTTCGAAGACGATCCCCTCGGCCGCGAACGCATCCAGGTTCGGGGTGATGCCGAGCTTCGACCCACCGAAACCGACAGTATCCGCGCGCCAGGAATCGATCGTGACGAGCACGAGGTCGGGCTGGCCCTCGGGGAGCGTCACATCGGCCAACCGCCATTGCAGCGGCCGATCGGGGCGTGAATCCTTGCCGTCGCAATTCGAGTCGACACCGTCGCCATCCGCCTCCGCGGCCAGCGGTGAGCGCGCGGGGTCCAGGGGTGCGCAGTCGTCGAAGTTGGGGAACGTCGGGCTGCCGTCGCCGTCGAAGTCGGAGGCCGACTGGGCGACTGCGAGGAGATGACGGCTGGCGGGCGCCTTCGTCGCGACAGTCGACCGTGCCGGGGGCACCGCGCCCCCGAGCAGCGAGAGCCCGACGCCCCCCGCGACGAGGGCCGCGGCGGCGACGCGCGGATGTTTGATTCGGCGGCCGATGGCGGGCCCGAGTAGTAGCGACGTCGCCGCTCCGACTGAGCCGAAGACGAGGCCGAATGCGCGAACGGCGTCCCAGAGTTCTCGCTGGAAAAGGAAGACTCCCAGGGGCGAGGTTGCCACCACGAGCGCGAGCGCTGCGAGGAGAGACGTCGAGCTCCATCGTGCGTTTCGCAACGCTCGGCGTGCCAGACGGTCGACGACCCGAAAGCTCCAGAGTGCCAGGAGCGCGACGCCGATCTGCGCGACGACGAACGTGATCGCGATGAGCCAGGGGCCGTGCCGATGTTGGATGAGCCAGGCGAGGATCGCTGCACCGATTCCCGCCCATACGGAGGCAGCGGCGAGGAATGCGACGATGCGCGCCGAACGGCGTCGGTCCGTGACGGTTCCGCGCTCTGCACGCATCCGTCGCCACGAACGCCCCGCGGCGACCACCGTCTCACCGAGGCCCGCCCCAAGACCGGTGCGTAGTGCGAAGTCGAGCGCCATGCTGGCACCGAAGCTCGCGAGGAACCACAGTCCCGCGGACAGGGCCAACACTGCGAGCCCGCCGCCTTCCTCCACCGAGACGAGCGCAATGAGGCCATCCGCGGCCCCGAAGGCCGCCGCGACGAGGCCGATCCCCGCGACCGTCCGACTCGTGGTGGTCATCGGACCGGATCCGTTGACGACCGGGAAACGCTGCGTCCGAGACCGACGCGTTGGCGGTCGCCGAACATTACTCGGGGAGAACGTCGACGGGGGCCGGCTTCGTGTCGACCTCTCCCTCGGGCACCGCTCCGCCAGCGGGCGGCGTCACGTCCGGGGCGACTGCGCGATGAGGCGCCTTGCGGCGCTGTGGTTCGTCGAGAAGATGGCATGCGACGAAGTGGCCCGGTTCGGCTTCCCGAAACTCCGGGACTTCCTTCGCGCAGCGATCCCACGCGAACGGGCAACGGGTGTGGAACACGCACCCGCTCGGCGGATTGAGCGGGCTCGGCACGTCGCCCTGCAGGACGATTCGCTCTCGTTTCGCCTCGATCTCGGGGTCCGGGATCGGGACAGCCGAAATCAACGCCTGCGTGTAGGGGTGCAGCGGGTTCTGGTAGATGTCCTCGCCGGCGGCGAGCTCGGCCATCCGCCCCAGGTACATGACGGCGATCCGGTCGGAGATCTGGCGGACGGCGGCGAGGTCGTGCGCGATGAAGAGGTAGGTGAGGCCGAACTCGCTCTGCAGGTCTTCGAGCAGGTTGATGACCTGCGCCTGGATCGAGACGTCGAGGGCACTGATCGGCTCGTCGCACACGATGAACGACGGCTTCGAAGCGAGGGCTCGGGCGATCCCGATGCGCTGACGCTGGCCGCCGGAGAACTCGTGGGGGTAGCGACGGACGAAGCGCGGGTCGAGCCCGACGATGTCCATCAGCTCCTGCACCCGCCGCATCACGTCGCCACCGGTCGCCAGTTTGTGAACCTTCAGCGGCTCGCCGATGATGTCGCCGACGGTCATGCGAGGGTTCAGCGACGCGTACGGGTCCTGGAAGATCATCTGCAGGTCGCGCCGCAGCGGATGCAGCTCGCGCTCGGGGAGCTCGGCGATGTTGCGACCTCGGAACTCGACGGTGCCCGAGGTGGGCTCGTACAGCCTGATGATCGCGCGACCGGTCGTCGATTTGCCGCACCCCGACTCGCCGACCAGACCCAACGTCTCACCCTCGAAGACGTCGAAGCTGAGGCCGTCGACCGCCTTGACGCGGTTGACCTCCTTGCGGACGAGCACGCCCTTGTAGATCGGGAAGTGCATCCGGAGGTCGCGAATCTTCAGCAGCGCGTCACTCATCGTCGCCCTCCGCTGAGGCCGCGGACGGGGCGGCCGATGGCACGGGAATGCTCTCGCCGGCCGCGACGCGCTTCTCGACGCCGGCGACGTGCGCCGCGCTGGCCCGCGCTCCGAGCTCGGCAGCGAAGACTTCTTCGGCTCGCCAACAGTGGGAGACGTGGCTGTCGGAGAGGTTCACACCGGGTGGGATCTCGGAATGGCACTTGTCGATCGCCCAACGACAGCGGGGGGCGAAGGGACATCCCGGGATCGGCTTGGAGACGTCGGGCGTTCGCCCTTCGATCGGGATGAGCCGCTCCGACCGACCACGGTCGAGCCGTGGGACGCTCTTGAGGAGACCGACCGTGTACGGATGCGATGGTCGACCGAAAAGCTCAGTCGAGGTCGCCTCCTCCATCACGCGCCCGGCGTACATGACGACGATCCGGTCCGCCATTCCGGCGACGACCCCGAGGTCGTGGGTGATGACGACGACGCTCGTCCCGAAGTCGGTGCGGAGGTCTTTGATCAGCTCGAGGATCTGCGCCTGAATCGTGACGTCGAGCGCCGTGGTCGGCTCGTCGGCGATGAGGAGCTCCGGCTGACAGAGCAGCGCCATCGCGATCATCACGCGCTGGCGCATCCCGCCGGAGAATTGGTGCGGATACTGGTCGAACCGCTCCGCGGGGCCAGGAATCCCGACCTTCTCGAGCATCTCGATGGCGACTTTTCGAGCCTCCTCTTTCGACATGTTCCGGTGGGTCTGCAGCGGCTCGATGAGCTGCCTGCTGACCCTCAAGAAGGGGTTGAGGGACGTCATCGGGTCCTGCCAGATCATCGAGATCCGGTTGCCGCGCAGACGACGCATCTCGTCGTTCGACTTCTTCAGTAGGTCTTCGCCGTCGAAGAGGATCTCGCCGCCGGCGATGCGCCCGGGAGGCTGCGGGATCAGCCCCATCACCGTGATCTGCGTGACCGACTTGCCCGACCCGGACTCCCCGACCACGCCGAGGCATTCGCCTCGCTCCACGTGGATCGACACCCCGTCGACGGCGCGGACGGTGCCCCCTTCGACGTCGAAGTAAGTCTTGAGGTTCTTGATGTCGAGGATGCGTTCGCCCATCAGTCTTTCCTCAACTGCGGGTCGAGCGCGTCGCGCAGGCCGTCGCCGAGGAAGTTCAGCGACAGGAGGGTCACGGCGAGGGCGAGCCCCGGGTAGAGGATCAGCCAGGGGGCGGTCTCCATGAGCTGTCGCCCTTCGCTGATGAGGGCCCCCCACGACGTATCGGGCGCCTGCACCCCGAGTCCGAGGAACGACAGGAACGCTTCTTCGAGCATCACCGCCGGCACGGTCAGCGTGGCGTAGACGATGATGGGGCCGAGGGCGTTGGGGATGAGGTGGCGGAAGATGATCGCGCGGTTCGACACGCCGATCGTGCGGGCGGCCTCGACGAACTCCTGTCCTTTGAGGCTGATGACCTGCCCGCGGACGATGCGGGCCATCGTGAGCCACTGGATCGCGCCCAGCGCGAGGAACAGCAGGAAGATCTTCTGCCCGAAGACGACCATCAATAGGATCACGAGGAACATGAACGGTAGACCGTACATGACGTCGACGATGCGCATCATGATGCCGTCGACCTTGCCCCCGACGAAGCCCGCGGTCGCGCCCCACGTCACCCCGATCACGAAAGAGACGAACGTCGCGAGGAAGCCGACGGCGAGCGAGATGCGAGCGCCGAAGATCATGCGGGTCAGGAGGTCGCGCCCGAGCTGGTCGGTGCCGAGCACGTTCTTGCGAGGCACGGGCAGCCCGACGTACTCGTCGGCGGAGAGTAGGCCGTCTTCGTCGGTGTCGAACGCGACGAGGATGTCCTGCGCCTCACCGGCGTTCACGAGCTCGACGATCTTCCCGGCGTTCTTCAGGGTGAGTTCGCCGCCCTCCCCTGCGTCGCATTCGAAGACGCGGCGGTCCTCGATCGGGGCGAGGCTCTTCTTGATCATCGCCCACCGGTCGCAGTCGGGGACGAACTCGTTGGGAGTAGGGAGGCTGAGCGGTGCGTCGCGATACTCCTCGTACGAGAGCGTCTCGCTGCCGTCTCGATCGATCTGGCGAAACTCGTAGCGAGCGTAGGCAGCCTGAACTTCGCGGGGCTCTACGTAACCGTCGCCATTGGCGTCGACGGAGGCGAGGTCGAACTCACCGGTGTTCGACGTCGAGTAGTAAGTGGATGGAACGCTGCGGGCACCGGGGGGTTTCGGCACGACGAAGCCGTGCTGTTCCTCCATCGTGAACCCCGTCCCGAACTGCACGATCAGCTCGTAACCGAGGGCGAGGACCGTCATGAAGACGACGACCAGGAGCCCTCCCATCGCCGCTTTGTTCTTGCGCAACCGGCGGAAGGCGTCTTTCCAGAGGCTCGTCCCCTCGATCACGTTCGCTGTCGACTCGTCGGCCATCAGTCGTAACTCACGCGCGGGTCGAGGAAGGTGTAGAGCACGTCGACGACCAGGTTCAGCAGCACCAGGACCGACGAGTAGAGGATGATCGTGCCGAGGACGAGGTTGTAGTCACGGTTGAGCGCCGAGCGGACGAAGTGCGTCCCGATGCCTGGGAGGTTGAAGATCTCCTCGACGACGACCGACCCGGTGAGGAGCGCCGCCATCGCCGGCCCGAGGTAACTGACGACCGGAAGGAGCGCGCCTTTGAGCGCATGGCGGAAGACGACGATCTTCTCGGTCAGCCCTTTGGCGCGCGCCGTGCGGATGAAATCCTTACGGATGATCTCGAGCATCCCGCCGCGGGTGAGGCGTGCCACGTAGGCGGCGTAGTAGAGCCCGAGCGTGATGCTCGGCAGTATGCTGTCCGCGAAGCTCTCCCAGCCGACCGCCGAGAACCACTGCAGCTCGAGCGCGAAGAGCATGATGAGGAGCGGCCCGAGGACGATGTTGGGGACGCTGACGCCGACCATCGCGACCGTCATCGTCGCGTAGTCACCCGCCGTGTTCTGTTTCAGTCCGGCGAAGAGTCCGGCGGGAACTCCGAGGAGGAGCGCCACGAGCAGCGCCTGGAGCCCCAGCTGCACGGTGTAAGGAACGCCAGCCGAGAGCGTCTCGACGACCGTCAGGTCGGTCTTCATGCTGTTGCCGAGAGAACCCGAGGCGAGCGTCTTCAGGTAGAGGACGTACTGCGTCTCGCCCCACTGCCCGGGCGGCAGAACATTAAAGGGGCCGACCGTCGCCGCGTCGACGTTCTGCGCGTAGAAATCGCAGTTGGCGACGGGGTCCAGAACCTCGCCGGTCCAGACCGGGAAGACGGGCCGGTCGAGGTTGTTCTCCTTGACGCACGCACAAGTGTTCGCCTCGCGCTCCTTCAAGCACGGGTTGCTCGGCGCCTGGCGAGTGAGCCAGAGCGACAGCGTGATGACGATGAGGATGACGACGATGCTCTGGAGCAGTCGTCGGAGAACGTAGCGCGTCACCGCGGCTCCATCAGTCGGCGAGCGACATGTACTTCAGAAGGTGAATGTCACGATTGTGCGGCTCGAACCCCTGCAGCTTGCTGCTGCGAAGGCCGTTGGTCGAGTAGAAGTAGATCGGGATGACCGGTCCCTTCTCCAGGAGGAGCTTTTCGGCCTTCTGCAGCAGTTCGGTGCGCTGAGCCGGGTCGACGGCGGCGCTCGCGTCGGCGATGAGCTTGTCGTACTCGGCGTTCGACCAGCCCGTGTCGTTGTTTCCGTTGTCGGTGACCCACATGTCGAGGAACGTCATCGGGTCGTTGAAGTCCCCGATCCAACCGGCGCGAGCGATCTCGTAGCTCATCGTGTCGACGTCCTGCAGGTAGGTCTTCCACTCTTTGTTGTTCAGCTTCACGTCCGCCTTGAGCGTCCGCTTCCACATGTCCTGCACCGACTCGGCGACCAGCTTGTGATTCTCGTCGGTGTTGTAGAGGAGCGAAACCTCCGGGAAGTCCTTCCCGTCGGCGAACCCGCCCGCGGCGAGGGCGTCCTTCGCCTTCTTGATGTTGTACTCGGTCTTCGTGACCGACTCGTAGCCGGCGATCGGCGGGACGAAGCTGTCGGCGACCGTGTAGAGACCGTTCAAGGTGTTGTCGACGAGCGACTGCCGGTCGATCGCGAGGCCGAGGGCCTGGCGAATCTCGGGCTTCTGGAGCGCGCCCTCCTTACCGACGTTGATCCGGTAGTAGTACACGCCGAGGAGCGGCTCGCGGTAGTAGTCGGGGTGCGTGAGCAGGCTCGAGATCTGGGCCACCGGCAGGCCGGCTCCGCTCCAGTGGAGCTCGCCGGTCTTGTAGGCGGTCACGCGCGCCGTCGCGTCGGGGATGATGCGAAGCTTCGCTTTCGGGATCTTCAGGTTTTTCGCATCCCAGTAGTGCTCGTTCGCGGCGAGGACGATCTCCTGCTGTGGCTTATAGCTCTCGACCACGTACGGACCGTTCGACACGATGTTTTCCGGCTTGGTCCACGCGTCGCCCTTCTCGTCGATGACCTTCTTCGGGGTGGGGAAGAAGGTGTAGAACGCGACGAGCTCGACGAAGTACGGGGTCGGGGCCTTCAGATTGACGACGAGGGTCTGGTCGTCGACCGCCTTCACTCCGACGTTGGCCCAGTCTTTCTCCTCGCCCTTGTTGAACGCTTCGGCGCCGTCGATGACCCACATCATCTGGGCGTAGTCGGCGGGGAAGCCAGGGGTCAGGACCCGTTTCCACGATTCGACGAAGTCGTTGGCGGTCAGGGGCGTACCGTCCGACCACTTTGCGTCGGCGCGCAGCTTGAACGTGTAGGTCTTCCCGTCTTCGGAGACTTCGAACGACTCGGCGACGCCAGGGACGACAAGCTTCGAGGGATCGGAAAGCTCCTCGGTGGTCACGTTCGGCATCATCAGGCCTTCGAACACGTTGAAGGCGATGCGCCCCTCGGGAGCCCCGCTCATCTTGGCGGTGTCGAAGGTCTCCGGGTCCGCGGCGAGCGCGAAGGTGAACATGTCGGCCTTCTGGCCGGCGACGAAATCGTCGCCCCCTTTCTCGGCGGCCCCGGTGGTGCTCGTGGCGACTGGCTTGGTCTCGCTCTTGTCGTCACACGCGACGAGCGCGCACAACATCAAGCTCAACCCGACGAATTTGGAAGCATTCATGATCGGCCTCTCCGAAAGTCGGGCCGTTGTAGCGACAGCCCCCCGCGGGTGTCAACGGCGCACGGCGCGTGACGTCCTCGCCCGGCCGACGATGAGACGGCATGGCACGACGGGTCGCGTTCAGACGATCGCGGCGACGAGAAGCAGCAGGACGAAGAGCCCGAGGCCGAAGCCCAGGACTACGACGACGGCGTTGCGACCGAACTCGGTCTGCAGAAAGTCGGAGAACTTCTCGTGAACCCCCAGAGCATGCTGGGCCGCCTCGGGTGGCATGTACTTCTCGATCATCCCGGCGACCGTGTCGCGCCGTAGATCGTGCTCGTGCGGGACTGTCCGGTCGGCGCTCGGATCGCGCCTCCCGCGGTTCGTACGAAGGTTCGGGCTTTGGGAGCCGAACGCTTCGTCGCGTCGTTTCTCCAGCGTCGGTTTCTCGAACTTGTCGCCGTTGTCCAGGAGGACCTGGAGGCGGTCGTTCGACATGTGCGCCGTCTCGCTGGGAGGGAGCGCGTCGACGGTCGGAGTCGACAGTTCCGGAAAACCCGCCTTCTGCGGCGAGACGGGCTCTTCGTGATGAATGTAGAGCTCGGTCTCCTCGCCCGTAAAGTCGTCGGTCGAGTGGTCGATCGAAGCACCACCGGGCGCGCCGCGCAGGATGCTGTGCCTGAGCGTCCGATCGTTCGTCCCTTCGAGATCGAGCACCTCGAGCTCGTCAGTCCCGAGCGGGATCTCCCCGTGCTCCACGGTGAAGTCCGGCACGTGAATCCCGACCGCGTCGGCGGGAAACATCGTCTTGAGGAAGACCATGATGTCTTTGCGGGTGAACCCGGCGTGGTGCAGATGGAGGTAGCGCGCGAGATCGTATTCGAGGGCGTGCGCCGTGGCGTAGCGGTCCTCGCGATTCCGCGCGAGCGCCTTCATCACGATCCCCTCGAGCTTCTGGTCGACCTCGGGCCGCAGGCGGGACGGTGGCGTGAACTTCGCGTCCCTCATCCGGACGAGCGTCTTCTGCATGTCTCCGTCGTCTTCGTAGGCCGGATGACCCGTGAGCATCTCGTAGAGACAGAGGCCGACCGAAAAGACGTCGCTTCGTCCGTCGAGCTTCTCGCCCCACGCCTGCTCGGGCGACATGTATCGGAACTTCCCCTTGATGATCCCGGCCCGAGTCTCCGGACGCGCGCCGAGCGCTGCTTTCGCGACCCCGAAATCGAGAATCTTCACCTCGCCCTGGAACGACACTAGGACGTTCTGCGGGCTCACGTCACGGTGGACGATGTTCAGCGGGCGCCCGTTCTCGTCCATCTTGGTGTGTGCGTAGTAAAGGCCGGAGGCCATCTCCTTCGCGATGAAGACGGCGCACGCGACCGGCGTGAGCGTGTCCTGCTCCCACGTCGTCGTGAGGATCTGGAAGAGATCCTTCCCACGCACGTACTCCATCAGGATGTAGTAGAGCTCGCCGTCGATCCCGAGATCGATGACCTGCGCGATGTTCGAGTGGGTCAGTTGACCGACGAGCTTGGCCTCGTCCACCAACATCCGGATGAAATCGGCGTCCCCTACGAATTTGGGGTGGATCAGCTTGAGGACGTACTCTTTGGAGAAGCCCTGCACACCACGACTCCGCGCGATGTAGATCTCGGCCATTCCGCCTACGGCGAGCCGCTCTACGAGATCATACGGACCCAGTTTGCGAAAAGGCTGCATCGAGTGAACAGGCGGTTCGAGAGGTATCCTTCGGGCAAATTAGCACGGGGTCGCGCCGGACGCGACTATCGCCGTGCCTTGCCGTAGGTGCCGATCTCGGTGGCACGGCATCTTGCCGTGCACGCATGGGTCGGGCTGGAAGCCCGCCCACCGTTCGGGGGTACGACGCCGCGGTGATTGAAGCATCTCGTGTCGTCAGCTATGAAACCGACTCGCACAAAACGTCTTCGCGAGGGTGACCATGATTCAGGCTTCGTTCAGCAAAGCGGTCGACATCTACAAGGAGGACTTCGGCTCGTGGTTCGTCTACGGGCTGGTCTGGGCCGGCATGGCAACGGTCGCAGGGACGTTCATCCCGATCGTGGGCGGCCTCGCCACGCTTCCGTTGGCGCTCCGGGAAGCGAGCGCAGCGGTGCGGGGGGGACGCTCGCCGCAGATTGGGAACATGTTCTCGACGGACCGACTCGGCGAAGACTTCATGACGATGCTGTTCTACGCGGGCGCCCAGATCCTGGGGATGCTCGCCTGCTGCGTAGGGTGGCCGGTAGCCTGGCTCGGGTTCTATCACTCGGCCGAGCTCGCCGCCGACGGTCGCGTGAGCCCCACCGGCGCGATGAAGCTGTCGATGGCGTGGACTAAACAGCGGCTCGGCGAAGTGGCGGGACTCGCCCTCGCGGTGCTGGCAATGCACGTGGTGGCGGGCACGATCGGTCTCGGGATCGGCAGTCTCTTCGCGCTTCCGGTGGGGCTGCTCGCCTGGACCGTCTACTGGCATCAGGTACGAGACCAGGTCTACGCCCTCGCCCCGTCCGAAGGAGTCGAGGTCGCTCCGGAAACGACGCCTGTCGCGGGCCAGCTCGGGATGCAGCAGCCGTTCGACGGTACGGCCGAGCCGATGCACGTTCCCCCACCGGTGCACGATCGTCACGAGCAGTAGTCCCTCGGGCTCGTGGCAGACGGCCCGAGCCCGGCCCGTCTATCGAGACGCCCCCCGTGGGGCAGATTCATGACCGACAACCGCGCGAGACGACGGTCAATCCCACTTCTCGCTTCATCGTCGCTGTCTCCTCCGAATTCGGCGAGCAGAATGGTCGGGGTCCGTGGTATGACGCCACCGAATCATGAGACAGGTGTGAGCGTGAGAAACTCCATACGCACAGCAATCTGCGGGCTCCTCACGGTGCTGGTCGCCAACATGGCCAGCGCGCAGGAAGCCCCCGACATCATCCACCACAAGCAGCTCGCGAACGGGCTCGATGTAGTGGTTCTCCCCTCGGATGCCGTCCCGCTCGTCACGATCGAGATCTGCGTGAAGAACGGGGCGTTCACCGAGCCGCCTCCGTTGAACGGGCTGAGCCACCTCTACGAACACATGTTCTTCAAGGGAAACTCGGTCATCCCCAACCAGGAAGCGTACCTCGAGCGGATGCGCGAGCTCGGGATGGTCTTCAACGGGACGACGAGCACCGAGCGAGTGAACTATTTCTTCACCCTCCCCTCCGATCGCACGAAGGAAGGCCTCGTCTTCATGCACGACGCGATCACGAGCCCGAAGTTCGACCCCGTCGAGTTCGAGAAGGAGAAGCAGGTCGTCCTCGGCGAAGTCGATCGCAACGAGGCGAGCCCTTATTACGAGTTCGGCCAGGCGATGGACGAGGCGGTCTGGTACG
>CAYPJU010000007.1:130194-134382 GCA_964411125.1 uncultured Bradymonadales bacterium
CCGGAGGTGAAGGTTCCGTACGTGCAGTTCACCTGGCACGGACCGTCGGTCGACGACGATCCCAAGGCGACGTTCGCCGCCGACGTCCTCAGCTACATCCTGAGCCAGCCGGCGAGCAAGTTTCAGAAGGCCCTGGTCGAGTCGGGCCTGACGCTCTCGGCGGACATCGGCTATTACACGCAGCGGCACACCGGCCCCATCAACCTGGCCGCGCAGGTCACGCCGGACAAACTGCGCGACGCGATCCCGGCACTCCTCGCCGAGCTCGAGCAGATGACCCTGCCGACGTACTACTCGGACGAGCAGCTCGAGACGGCGAAGACGTTGCTCGCGATCCAGGACCTCTACGGCCGCGAGGTGATGTCGGACTTCACGCACACCGTCTCTTTCTGGTGGGCGACCGCGAGCCTCGACTACTACCGAAACTACATCCAGAACCTGAAGTCTGTGACGCGAGCAGACATAAACCGATACTTGAACGAATACGTCTACGGTAAGCCGTTCGTGGCGGGCGTGGTGCTCGCTCCGGGCGGACCGAAGCTCACGCCCGACGTTCTTCGCGGGCTCGCCACACAGGTCGGTGCTCAGGTCTCGGAGGATTCCGAATGAACACGATGCGATTGATGACTGGAGTTCTGGCAGCCGCCCTCGTCTGGGGCTGCTCCGGCAAGGCGAAGAAGGACGACCCGACGCTGACGGAGGAGACGACGACCGCCGCGACCGACGGCCCCCCGGGGCTGACGTGGCTCGACGAAGCGCCGAGCGCCGAAAAAGTCGAGTCCGCGGACGGGGTGACGGAGTACCAGATCGGACCGATCCGGCTGCTCCACAAGCTGACCCCGGCGAACCCGGTCGTCGCAGCCCGCCTCTACATCGACGGCGGGCAGTCGGACCTGACGTCCGAGAACGCCGGGATCGCCAAGCTCGCGATGAGCGTAGCGACGAACGGTGGGACGATGACCACGCCGAAGGACTCCTTTCACTCGGCGCTCGACTCGACGGGCGCGTCGGTTTGGAGCTTCACCGACCGTGATTTCAACGGCTACGGCCTCAAGACGTTGGTCGGAGACTTCGACCAGAACTGGGAACTCTTCGAGCAGGCGATTCTGGAGCCCGCCTTCCCGTCCGAGGAGGTCGAGCTGCGTCGCACGAAACACCTCGCCGAGATCGCGAGCCTCTTCGAAAGCCCCGACAACCAGCTCACGTACGTCGGGGCCCGCCACATGTTCAAGGGGCACCCCTACTACAACCTGCACGTCGGAACCAAAGCGAACGTCGAGCGTTTCGAGCGGGACGAGCTCCTCGAGTTCCAGCGCTCGATCCTCCAGCCGGAGCGGTTCCTCTTCGTCGTGGTCGGGAACGTCCCCGCTGAGAAAGTGATCGCCGCGATCCGGGACCGTTTCGGGCGCCTCGCCCCCGGCGACTGGGAGCGGCCAACGCCGCCGCCGTTCGCCTCGCAGCCGGGGCTCGCTCGCGAAGCGCGCAAGCTTCCGACCAACTACATCCTCGGCTACTTCGCGGCGCCGGCGCCGGGCGCCAGCGACTACCCGACCGCGCTCGTCACCCTCGCCTACCTGCGCGAACGCCTCTTCGAAGAGGTCCGCACGAAGCGCAACCTCACGTACGCCGTTTCGAGCGGCCTCTCGGACAGCTCGACCAACTACGGCTACCTGTACGTGACGGCGGAGCGACCGGCAGACACGCTGCCGGTGATGTTCGAACAGGTCGAGGCGCTCAAGAAGGAGGCGCTGACCGAAGCGCAACTGCGCCAGACCGTGAACGTCTTTCTGACGTCGTACTACATGGACCTCGAAGAGAACGGCAGCCAGGCGGCGATGCTCGCGACGGCCGAACTCGTGGCGGGCGACTGGCAGACGAGCACCGGCCTGCTGTCAGCGATTCGCAGCGTCACCCCCGAGGCGATTCAGCAGTTCGCGAACACCTACTTCAAGGACTACCGGTTCGCGCTGGTGGGCCCCGCCGAGAATCTCCCCATCCCTGCACGCTGAGGACGAGGACCTCAGCGCTCCGTCAGACGAAGCGGTAAGGTGTTTAGATTGCAGGAGATTGAAAGCGAGCGTGGGACGCAGTAGGAAGGAGTTCGAGTCCCGTGGCTCGGCTGGAACGGGTATGAGATCCCTGGTCTGAGGGGCATACTCAGCCAGACGCTATTGCAGGTTGCAAGATGGCGGACGACAAAGAGTTTGGTCTCGAGTTCGAATTCGAAACCGAGGGGACGGAGCAAAAGCTGGAGCTCGACCGGTCGGGTGCTCCTGCACCGGTGATGAATCCGGGGAAGGCACCGTCGGATGGCGACTTCGAATTCGACGCTTCGGGGATGGAGCCTGGGCTCGAGCTCGATCGGTCCGTCCTCGAAAGCCCCCAGCCCGTGTCGCCCCCGCAGCCGTACGACCACGAAATCCCACCGGTCGATTACCCTCCAGAACCCGACCCCGTCCCTCCACCCCAGGGCCCCTCCGACGGCGCCCCGCAGCCTCGCCCCCGGGAACGAATACCGTACAAGGATCAGCTGGCAGCGCGAGCTGGTGGGGGGAATACCTCTCCCGGCGGCACGGCGGCCCCTCCCGCTCCTGCCATGGGGGCTGGCGCGCTCGGCGAGCCTGGGGAGACGATGGGTGGGGCCAGCGGGGCCACTCCTACCGGCGGGACGCGCGTCAGACCGCAACGCCCTGAAAGGTCCTTGTCCGAGCTCGAGGAGAAGAAGCCGGGGAGCAGCATGGGGACGACGATCCTGGTGGCCGTCGCGTTGATGGCCGTCCTGGCCGTCGGGGCGATGCTCCTCGGAGGTGGCGAGAAGGACGACTTCGAGGCGAAGGGGCCGGCGATCGCGCTGCAGGAAGGCGAGCGAGCATTCCACCAGGGCGACTGGGTCACGGCGCTCGAAGCGTTCAGACGGCTCAACCGTTTCCCTGCGTCCGAGGAGGCTCAATCGGTGAGAGAACGTGGCCTCGAGGAGGAGGCGTTCGACAACGTGATGGAAGCGGAACCGTCCCCGGAGGCTGCCAGACGCTTGGAGAGACTGTCTGCGCTCTATCCACAACGGAAGGAGATTCGAACGCGCCTCGGCGAAGTCCGAAAAGCTCTGTCGTCCGGCGCCCGCTCCCGTTGATTCCCTTCGATCTCGACGAAGAAGGCATGAGCATGAGGCATGAGTTCGGTGAGCGGGCGTCTCGCCCGGCTCGATAGTTCACGAGGGTTCGACAGCCGGCCCGAGTGTCAGGAGTGACGTTGGGACGGCGAGGATGAACCTCGGCCGGTTGCCGAGTATGCGTGCAACCGTCGCCGTCCGGTCGTCGGCGCCGCCCGGCTGCGGACCCTGCGATGGTAGCAGCGCCCGCGACGCCCGAAGGGTTCAGCACGCTGACTCGTTTCAGAGGTCATCACGGTTCCCCCGGTTGTAGTGGTCGACGCGCGGTCCGTAGAGGTCGGCGAGGATCGCAAGTGCCGTCGAACGGCCACTTTGCCAGGCTGCCTCGACCCTGGACGTGCCGGCCACCCAGTCTCCCGCGACGTGAAGGCCGCGTGGCGCAGCGCCGCGGTCGAACGGCTGCTCGTCCACTAATCTCGCGTAGCGCCAACGGTGCGCCTCGGCGTGGGAGGGCTTTGGCAGTGCAGCGTGGAAATGTTCCTTCGACAGCGCGGCGAACTCGGCCGTGAGCAGTTCGACGATGGCCTTGGGCTCGGATTCGAGTTGTTCGAAGGCCCAATCGCCGCCGGCGTGCAGCACCCAGGTCTCGTCGTCGCGGCCGGGTTTGGAGCCATCGCGCGCAACCCAGTCGAGCGGTCCGTGCTCGACGAAGATCGCGTCGTACGACGTCGGGACCCGTTCGTCGAAGTTGAGCGACACCGCCCACGTCGGGGAGTAGGCGATCTCCTGGATACGCGCGGCCAGGCTCGGCGCGGCGTCGCGGATCAGCGCGGCGGTCTGGGGCGCGGGGGCGGTGCAGACGACGGCATCGAACCCGCGTTGTTCGTCTTCGTCCTCGAGCCGCACCGTCCAACCGTCCCCGGGTGATTCGACGACGGCGGCGACACGCGCGCCGAAGCGCACGTCGAGGTCGCGGGCGACGTTACGGGTCAGGGCGCTCATCCGCGGGACACCGACGAAGCGGTCGGTGGTGCCCGACGTGGGGGTGAGCGCCCCGTCGATCGCGCCGATTCGAGCAT
>CAYPJU010000008.1:0-40281 GCA_964411125.1 uncultured Bradymonadales bacterium
CCTTTACGATCGGCGAGAAGATCGCATATATCGGGTCCCCCACGAGGTAGCGAGGTCGAGATGAGCGACGAAGAAGACAAGTACATCAAGCAGACCGAGACGGACCAGATCGCACGCATCCGGCGCGAACGGATGTTGGCGGCATTGCGTCAGGAAGAGCGCGAGGGGATCGCGGCGGTGCTTCACACCGACGAAGCGGTCGCCGAGGAAGCGATGGAGCTCGGCTTCGACCGCTCGACGGCCCGCGTCCTGCACCTGGTGCCGCTCATCCAGATGGCGTGGGCGGACGACAGCGTTCAGGAGGGAGAACGCGAGGAGATTCTGAAGATCGCCGACCAGAACGGCATCGAGCGCGGCACACCCGCCTACGAGTTCCTCGAACTTCTCCTGGCGCAGCGCCCGACGGACCTCTTCTTCGAGCGGACGAACCGCGTCATCCGGCACCTGCTCGCGAACAACGCGACCGGCGCGGAGGCGGAGACCCTGATCGAACAGGCTCGTGCGGTGGCCGAAGCGGCCGGTGGGATTCCGATCCTGGGGCTGAACAAGATCTCGAAAGAAGAGCGCGACCTGATCGACAAGTTCGCCAACATCTTCAAGCTCTGAGGACATCGTGGCCGACGAACCGACACTCGCTGAGCTTCTCTGCTGCCCCCAATCTCACCAACCACTCTTGCCGGTGACCAAGAAGTGGTGCGACGACATCAACCGCCGGATCGAAGCGGGCGAGCTGAACGATGATTCCGGGAACGTCGTGGAGGAGTCGATCGATGACGGTTTCGTCACGAACGACGACCGATTCCTTTACCCCGTGCGAAACGGCGTCCCCAACCTCTTCATCTCCGACCGGATCGTCCTGAAGTCGGCCGACTGAACGTGGACCTCGGCTCGGTTCCAGATCAGGCGTACCGCTGAGCGGGAAAGAAGGCAGGGCACACCCGGCTTGTGCATGGCGCGGCCGGAATGGTAATTGGGCTGAAGCGCACCAAGACTGCCAGAATTCTCACCTCCTACGTCGTCAGAGGCCGGCACAATGACCTGGAACGTCGCAGATCTGAAACTGTTCGAAGGGCGACTCTCTCGCACCTGCGAACAACCGTACCAAGTACCGACGGGAGCTGGGGAATCTGTTTCTGCTCGTCTGCACCGCGTCATCAACGTCGACTCCGATCCCGCCTTGCTCGATCTGTGGGCATCGGGCGAGCTGCACCAGGTCGACGACCCTGCGACGGGTGAGACGGTGACGCTGACGATGCCCGTCGTCTGTCACGATCCTTCGAGGCGGCTCTTCGCGCTGCTGATCCCGCCGGAGCTTCGCTGGCTCGAGTATCGATTCCGGGCGGACCTCCTGGAGGAGCTCGGGCGCGAGACGAGCGACGTCCCGGCCTACGTCCAGAACTTCCGTGTCGCTTACGACATCCAGCAGCTGAGGGAGATCGAGAGCGGCGTCCTCGAAGGCAAGCAGCTCGAGGAAGCGAAGGTGGATATCGAGGCGCAAAACGAACTCAATCGCCAGCGGGAAGCGATCGCGAAAGAGCGCGAGGAGATCAGGGTCGACCGCGAGCAGCTCGACTCCGTCCGCAAACGGTTCGACAAGGAGCGCTCCCAGCTCGATCAGATGCAGGACCAGGTGCAAGCCGAGCGGGTCGAGCTCGATCGGCTCAAAGCGGAGATCGCCGAGGAGCGTCGACAGCTTCAGGCGGCGCAGTTGAACGCGGAGGGACGGGAGCTCGCACAGGCGCAGACAGGGGACAGCCAGACCGAGGAGAGCACGCAGGTCGTCACGGAGGACCAGATCATCGTGGTCGACGAGTCGGAGCTGGAGGATTCGTTCGCCGAAGATTCGATCGTCGAGGAGGTCAGCCCGCAGGACGCGTTCAGCGGGATCGACATCGAGCCGAGCGAACGGGCCCCTCAAAAGCTTCGGGACCTTCTCTCTGGAGACCGCAACCGGGCGGTCAAGATCGTGCGCAGCCGCGTGATGGGCATCGCCCAACTCCCCGAAAGAGAGATCGCGAAGCTCACGGACGGTGAGCCGCACTTCTTCATCCAGCTTCATCAGGTGGACGGATTTCCGCTGATCGTCCTGCTGCTCGCGCAGATCGACGAAGACGGTCAGACGACGTCGAAGTTCGCATGGCCGCTCGACCCTTCGGACGACGCGGACCGTGTGATCCTCGATCGCCTGCGGCGCGAGGCCGTGCTCACCCTGGCATTTTACGACCCGAAGGGAGTGCGCTCGGGAGCGCTGGACATCCGCACGCCGCTCGCCTCCAACGTAGACTGGCTGAGAAAGCGAGCGGACGAGTTGTTGTCGCAGACGCCCCGCCGCCCGGCGAAGGCGCTCGAGACGATCATCAAGGACGACTTCGAGCACCTGGGGAAGATGCAGCATCCGTTCAGTCCGTCGAGCTTCACGAAGCTCGACGCTCCCTCGGAGGTGAAGCTCGCCGCGGGAATCGTGGGCTACTGGTCGACCGACGAACAGTTCGCGTATCTCATCGGCAACCGGTCGTTCCCGCTGCATCAGTTCCGGACGATCCAGGAGGGGGTGGCCCGCGCCGCGACGGAGGCGGGCATCTTCATCAACGGACCGCTGCGAAAGGTCGCCCGGGACTTGCGCATCGCGAAGAGCGACGAAGCTTTGCTCGAGCTACTGATCGCGAACTTCGCGGAGACGTCGATCTCGATTCGTCAGAACGACCTGGAGCCGGCCGACCAGTGGGACAACTGGGAGAACCTGCTCGCCCTGGGAGACCAGATCGGAGTGGCGGCAGACCCCGACGTCGTCGAGCTTGCCGAGGTGAGTCTCAAGCGCGCGCAGGAAGCTGAAGAGCTGGTCGAGCGCTTCGAGAACGAAGCGACGACGATCGAGGACCCGCGAGCCCGGCTCGACCATGGAGACCTCGTCGTATCGAAGCACTCGGAGTCGACCGGTGTGACGTACTTCCTGCCCCACGATGCCGTGCTGGACACGTTCGACGACCTCGCGTCGATGCCGAGGGAAGACCTGGAGTTGTTGCTCAACGATTCCAATGGTCGGCTCGAAGCCGCGCAGATGCTGATCGAGCGGTTTGGTGGGACGGTGACGCCGAAAGTCCTCGAGAAGTGCGAGGAGATGACCGAAGGAGAGGTCGCCGCGCTCGCCAGCTTCCTGGAGACGAAAGCGGGCGCCCTGGAAGGGGAGCTGGTCCGCGCCGTCGAATCGTCGGGGCCGAGCGGGGTTTACGTAGCGGCGTCGGCGTTGGCGAAGGTTCGCAGCACGAGCGCGATTCCGGCGCTGCTCGATGCCTACGGGGACCCCAAGCGGGTCACCGACCCCGAGCGCCTCGCCCTGGCGATCGCCAGCTTTGGCGACAAGCTACTCCCCTCCCTCAAGCGGGCGGTGAAACGCGACGGACCCAACGAAAAGTTGGTGACGCTGCTCGCCCACCTCGAGGACGAGGCCGAAGGGACGCTGCAGGATCTCTCCCGCGATCGAAGCAAGAACCTGCGCGAAGCGGCGAAGCTCGCGCGCCAGCAACGCCAATCGAAGACGGCATGACGCGGCTCTTTCGCCCATCCCTCATGCGGGTATACTCTTCGACCCGGCCCAGGAGTGACCGATGAAAGTCGGAATATTCAGCGACGTACATTCCAACATCGAAGCGATGACGACGGTTCGGGAGGCCTACGAAGACCTCGAATTCGACATCGACATGTTCGTCTGTCTGGGCGACGTGGTGGGTTACGGCGCCGACCCCAACGCCTGCTGCGACGTGGTACGAGAGATCGCCGAGTACACGATCCTGGGGAACCACGACGCGGCCGTCTGCGGTCGCATGAATTACGCGTTCTACTACGAGGCGGCGCGCAGCGCGCTCGACTGGCACGCACGACAGTTGCGCGACGAACACCACGACTGGCTCAAGGAGCTGCCGTACAAGCAGGATTGGAACGACGTCGCCTTCTGTCACGGCTCCCCCGTGAACCTGGAAGATTTCGAGTACGTGTTCAACGTCCATCACGCGACGGGGCTCATCAGCCATTGGGACGACCTGCAGCGGATCACGTTCATCGGCCACTCTCACCTCACCAAGGCTTTCAGCCTGCACCCGACCGAGGGTGCGGTGGAGCTGGAGGGTCCGGTGCTTCGATTCGACGAGGATCACAAATTCGTCGTAACGGTCGGGTCGGTGGGGCAGCCGCGGGACAACGACAACCGAGCATGCTTCGGCGTGTTCGACACGGAAGAAGACACATTCACCTATTTCCGGCGCGAGTACGACATTCGGACGGCCGCTCGAAAGATCTTCGAGTCCGACCTTTCGAGCGACTTCGCCAAACGCCTGTTTTTCGGAATCTGATGCGCGTCGAGCTACGCAAGACATTTCGGTTCGAGTCGGCCCACATGCTGCCGAAGGTCCCCGAGGGGCACAAATGCCGTCGGTTGCACGGTCACTCCTACGCCGTCACGGTGGAGTGCGCCGGAGAATGCGACGAGGAGATGGGATGGCTCATCGACTACGCCGACATCAAGGCGGCGTTTCAGCCGCTGTGGGAGCAGCTCGACCACCGTTACCTGAACGAGATCGAAGGACTGTCGAACCCGACCAGCGAAGTCCTCGCCGCCTGGATTTGGAAGCGGCTCGAACCGGCGCTTCCCCACCTTTCGGCCGTCACCGTTCACGAGACATGCACCTCCGAGTGCACCTTTCGCGGTTGAACCAGCGTCATCGCCTCCAAACTGGTAAGATCGCGCCATGAGTGATTCGAAAAGCGAAACGAAGACGATAACGACGAACCGCAAGGCTCTTCACAACTACTTCGTCGACGAAGAGTACGAAGCGGGGTTGGTGCTGCTCGGAACCGAGGTGAAGTCTTTGCGCGAGTCGAGGGTCGAGCTGACCGATGCGTACGGGCGGTTCGAGAACAACGAGCTCTGGCTCGTGAACGCGCACATCGCGCCCTACCCTCACGGCACGCACGTCAACCACGAGCCCGACCGACCTCGTAAGCTGTTGATGCACCGCCGAGAGCTCAATCGGCTCCGCAACAAGATCGAGACGGCCGGCTTCACGCTGATCCCGCTCGAGCTCTATTTCAAGGGGTCGAACGTGAAAGCGCGCATCGGGCTTTGTCGCGGCAAGAAGTTGTTCGACAAGCGCGAGTCGATCCGCAAGCGGGAAGCTGCGCGTGAGATTGCCCGAAAGACGCAAGACGCCCGCCGAAGCTCGACGCCGAAGAAATAGGCATGCCCCCGCGCGTCCCTCTCCTCACCCTCATCATCGACGCCCAGGGCGAGCATCGTCGGATCGAGATCTTCGACTGGCGTACGGTGATCGGCCGAAGCTCGAAGAACGACGTTCAGATCGTGGCGAAGCAAGTCTCCAAGATTCATGCTTCCGTCGAGATCGACGATGGGATCCCTTACGTCCGTGACCTCGGGAGCCGAAACGGCGTGCAGGTCAACGGTGTCGACATCGGTCGAAGCCGACAGCTCGGTCCGGGCGACGTCATCTCGATCGGCGAGGCGCAACTGTTGGTGGATGGCAACTCGATCCTCTTTCAGCCCGCCGCGGCGCAGACAGCCCTGCAGAACCTGCTCGATCAAGAGGCGAAGATCAGACGGCGGCGGCGCACGGAGAACCGCAAGGCCGCGAGTCGGGAGGGCGGAACGGTCAACGAGTCGATCGAGACGACCCGACAGGCCGCGGTGCTGATCGGCGAGCCACTCGGCTTCTCGTCGGGAGCGCGGGCGGTCGTTCGATTGTTGCGGATCGCGGACGACTTCGGCCCACGTACGATCGCACGCATCGAACCCTTCTTGCTGCAGACCGAGCTCGGTCACCGCGTCTGGATTCGACCGTTGCGGGACGTGGAGCTCGCCAACATCGACGCCTTCCCCGAAGCCCAGGATTTCTGGGTGGACGAGCCGGAGGATTTTCATCGTGCCAGCGGTCAGATCTTGCAGCGCAGGCACCTCTACCTGCCCGCTCCCCTCAAGGTGGTCTCGGTGACGGAAACTCTTCCGACGCCGGACGGGAAGCCGGTCTTCAGCGAGGCGTCGGCCGCTCAACCCATCGTCCTCTCTCCTGCGTGAGGCTCAGAAGATCCCCGAGATGCCGAAGCTCAGGTGGTCGTTGTCGTCGTAGATCCCGCCGAGGGTGAGCCGTTCCTCGGGGTCGGGACCGGCGAACAGCGTGTAGCCGACGCTCGCGGTGAAGGCATCGAGAAACCGCCGTGACAACGAGACGCCCCCGATACCGTCGCCGTGCGACGCGTTGAAGACCCCGCCGATCTGGAGCCGGGTGTCGATCCACGGGATCGACCATAGGATTGCACCCGCGACGCCGTGGGTGCCGTCCCCGACGATGAGCAGGGGATCGTCGGCGCTCCCCCGCAGGTCTTCGTCCACGAACGCCTCGGTGATGCTGCTGTCCGACGCGAAGGGGCGATCCCAGAACCCTTCGAGGGTAATGGTGAGGACGTCGTCCTCGCTCTCGAGCCGTTCCCACGAGAGTCCCAGGGCCGAGCTGACGGTCGGCCGTCGCACCGCGCGGAGGCTCTCCGTCAGATACGTTTTTCGGGCAAAGCCCGCCACGTCTGCCCGCACTCCGATCGGGCCGACGTACCTGGCGAAGTCGACCAACAGCATGTCGAGCCGCCGGAAATCGGACGCGAAGAGAGGGTCGCCCGCAGCCGCCGTCTCGGCGATCGAATCGGTCACCTGGCGCAGCTCCGGGTTCCGGACGAAGAAGCCGAGCAGGTCGAAATCCTGCAGCACCTGTCCGTCGTCGAGCACGGTGGCGAAGAGGGTTCGGAGGTCGTCGTCGATGACGGTGAACGGTGTGCGGTCCCAACCATGCCAGTACCCGAGGCCGACGTCGGTGTTGAGAAACGTCGCAGTTGCTCGAAGTCCGAGGCTCGCGTTGTTGGGCACCTCGTCGGGGACGCTCGTTCCCAGGATCAGCGGCTGCACGTCGTCGACGATGGAATCGTCGACCACCCCGCCGAGAAGCACGTCGATCGGGAACTCGTCCTGCACGACCGGGTTGCGCGACGTGAGGAGCGAAGAATCGCGGCCGAAGGCCCAGACGCGGTTCGGCTCGAAGAACGGGACGAGCAGTCCCTGGACGCTCCAGTTCGCGCCCGAGTAGGTCAGGTCCACCGTGAGTTGCGGAATTCGTTCGGGCGCCGACATCGTCGAGATCGACGTCTGGTCGACGGGGTTCACGACGTCGCCCGGTCGGCTGAGGTCGGTACTCCCCCAGCGGGTCACCAGGTTCCCGACCGCGATCGACCAGGCGTCCCAGATCCAGAGGGCGTAGGCTTCGCCGAGTCTCGCGTCGAAAGAGGCGCGGGCGTCCGTCGCGTTGATCAGGACATCGACCTCGTCCGGGTTCTCCTTCGCCCCGACCCAGTGGCGAAAGTTACCCTCGACCACGACCCGGAACGAGTCCGACGCGTCCCACTCGAGGGCCAAGTCGAAGTACGAGGACACCTCCACGATATCCTCGGGGTGAGGATCGAAGCTGGAATCCACGTCGAGTCGCGTTCCCCACGCACCGAGGAACTGGACGTTCTGGAAGACGGGGACAGTCCCTTCGACTTGTGGGGTCGCGGGGTCCACGGCGCAGTTTGGGTTCTCCGGATCGCAGATCGTCTCGGTGACGCTCGGCGGCGTTAGATCTCCCGACGGCGCACACGCCGGGTTCTCGGGATCGCAGATTGTCTCACTCCCGGCGGCGTCCGCAGGCTCGATGGATGGGGTCGGATTGCACCCTGGATTCTCGGGATCGCAGATGACCTCCTGGGCGCCCGCGGTCGAGGCGAAGAGGAGCGTCGTTGCAGTGAAGATCGGGAGGAGGAGCCGCATGCCGCCCATCCTCGGTCAGAACGAGGCTTTGTGCCAGCCGAGCAGGTGCCCGACGACGACTCCCCTCACTTGCCGAGGGAGTCCTTGTTGAACGTGGCGTCGGGGATCTCCCCCTCGCTGTCGAGCGCCCCGATGGCGATGGTGGTGAAGCCGCCGGCAGCCGGACGCAGGGTCATCTGGCTAGCGTATGATGTGCCATCTTCGGTCTTGTCGAGCTTCTCGACGAAGAGCGTTTTGACCACCTTGTCGTTCTTGCCGAAGAATTTCACCTTCAGGGGGATGTAGTCCGACTTCCGGACGTAGACGACGACCGAACTGTAGTCGGACTTCGTCCCCTTTTTCGGGGTGGACCGAACCACGAAGACTTCGTTGGCTCCGATCTTCTCGTCGGCGAGCTTCTCGTAGTCGCCTTCCTGCAGGTCGCGCGACTCGAGATCGGCGTAGGTGAAATGGGAACCGAGGAAGGCACCGTTCTTCTGCCCTCCCTCGATCCTGCGAGTCACTTTGAAGGCCGGGAGGAACATCCAAACATCGTCCTCCCCCTCTTTCTCGGCGAAGAGAAACGCCTGCCCCCTGACCTCCTTCGGTTCGGTCAGGGTGACGAGCGTGCGGGTCTTGTCGTCGAACTTCTTCGACTTCACGTCGAGTGACCGAACACGCTGGTCCCCTTTCGCGTCCTGGATCGTGAGGGTCAATTGGGCCTTGCCCGACTGGAATCCCATCGCGTTGTGTTCGAGCGATTTGTCGATGATCTCCTGTGCGGTCTGGGCGGACGCGCCGGCTGCGATACCGGTCAGCAACAGGGCTGCGAAGGCTGCGACGAGGTTGGAGTGTTTCATAGTTCGCGGAAGAGTGGAGTCGAAAGGTAGCGTTCCCCGGTGTCACACAACGTAGTGACGATCCTCTTGCCTGCGAATTCAGGACGCATTCCGACGGCGATCGCTCCGGCGACGTTGGCGCCCGCGCTGATCCCGACGAGAAGGCCTTCCTCCCGGGCGAGGCGCCGGGCCATCTCCATCGCTTCCTCGTCGTCGACCTTGATGACCTCGTCGACGACTTCGCGGTCGAGGTTTCCCGGCACGAACCCGGCCCCGATACCCTGAATACGGTGCGGCCCTGCGCTACCGCCGGAGAGCACCGGGCTTCCAATGGGTTCGATCGCGATCGCGAGAAAGTCGGGATTTCGCGCCTTGAGAACGCGGGCAACCCCGCTGATGGTCCCTCCGGTACCGACACCGGTCACGATGGCGTCGATCTTTCCGTCGCAGTCGGCCCAGATTTCCTCGGCCGTCGTCGCAGCGTGCGCGCCCGGATTTGCGGGGTTTTCGAACTGCTGGAGGATGATCGCGTTCTCGTTCTCTTCGACGAGCTGGTTGGCGAAATCGACCGCCCCCTGCATCCCCTGCGAACCCGGAGTGAGGTGGAGTTCGGCGCCCAACGCCTTGAGGAGCGCACGCCGTTCGAGCGACATGGTGTCGGGCATCGTGAGGATCAGGCGGTAGCCCTTGGCCGCACACACGAAGGCGAGAGCGATGCCCGTGTTGCCGCTCGTCGGCTCGACGATCGTCGTGTTCGCGTCGATGAGCCCACGCGATTCTGCGTCGGCGACCATGTTCGCGCCGATGCGATCTTTGACGCTCGAGAGCGGGTTGAAGAACTCGGCCTTGCCGACGATCTCGGCGTGGCATCCCTGCGTGACTCGGTTGAGCCGCACCAGCGGTGTCCGGCCGACGAGATCGACGATGGAGTCATGGATCGGCATGCGGTGTTCCTCACTTTTCGGCGGAGATCTGCTCCCCTTTTCGGTACCCGACGCACTCGAGGATCTCGAGGGCCGCCGCATACCGGTTGAATGGTGGCATGATGTACGCACCGACGACGCGGTCCTTCACGTCTTCCAGGGTTTCCTGCGCAATCCGAACACCTTCCGCTCGGGCGTCGGGGCCCGACCCGGCTCGTTTCATCCGCTTGCGGATCGACTCGGGAACCGCCATGCCGGGCACTTCGTTGTGGAGGAACTCGGCGTTTCGGTAGCTGGCCAGCGGGAGCAGTCCCACGAGCACCGGCATGTCGAGGTGTTCGGTATCGGCCAGGAACCGTTCCAGCACGGCGTGGTCGTAAACCGGCTGCGTCATGATGAACTGGGCGCCCGCCTCTTTCTTGAGCTCCAGCCGACGGAGCTCGCGGTCGTAGTCGGCCGCCGCAGGTTCGGCGCCGCATGCGCAGAAGAACTTCGTCGGCTCGCCGAAGTCGCGCCCGGCGGGGTCGACGCCGTGGTTGAAGTTTTGAACGAGGCGCAGGATCCCGATCGCGTCGAGGTCGAAGACCGCAGTCGCGTGGGGATAGTCGCCGACCTTAGGGGGGTCGCCCGTAATGACGACCAGGTTGTGAAGCCCCGCCACGTGGTAGGCGAGGATGTCCATCTGAAGGCCCAGGAGGTTTCGGTCGCGCCCGCAGACGTGGAGGATGACTTCCGTGTCGAGCTCTCGCTGGAACTGCATCCCGAGGGCCCAGTTGGACATCCGCGCAGATGCACGCGGACCGTCGGCGATGTTCAGAACGTCGACGCCACCGCCTCGCAACATGCGGGCCGCCTCGACCTTCTTGGAAGGGTCGAGGCCCGACGGTGCGTTCACCTCGACGCTGACGACGAAGTTTTCGGGAGTGACCGGCGGTGGATTCTTCGCCTTCACGCGTTCGTCGTAGACGCGGAAGATCTTGGCGGCGAGCCCGGTTCTCTCGCGCGGCTCCACCGCTTCCACCCGAGCGTCGCTCGCCATCTGGACGACCGACAGCCGCGAGACGGGATGGTCGACCTGACCGCCGCTCATCATCCGGGCCGCCGCTGCGATACGCCGAACGTGCTCGGGGCCCGTCCCACAGCACCCCCCGACGACGTTCACGCCCGCCTTGTAGTAGCGCCGTGCATAGACGCCGAAATACTCGGGAGTCGCCATGTAGATCAGGCGCTCGTCGACCTTCCGCGGGTAGCCTGCGTTCGGCTGAGCGACGACCGGCACGCCACGACCGACCATCTCCTCGATGACGTCGAAGACGACGTTCGGCCCCTCGAGACAGTTGGTACCGACGACGTCCGCTCCCCATTCGACCAGGAGCATCGCCACCCGGTCCGGGGTGGCGCCGTCGGCGGTCTTCTTCTCGGAGTCGAAGGCCATCTGGGCGATCACGGGAAGATCGGTGACCTCCTTGACCGACTCCATCGCGAGCCGGATTTCCGAGAGCTGGCGGAAGGTCTCGAGAACGATCACGTCGGCACCGGCGAGTCCTTCGGCCTGCGCTCGATACGCAGCCCGTATCTCGTCGACCTCCTTGTCGGTCAACATCGAAGGGACGAGGCCCGTCGGTCCGATGGAGCCTGCGACGAGCCCAGCGTCCCCCGCCGCTTCGCGCGCGAGGGCGACGCCGGCGGTGTTGATCTCGGCGACCTGGTCTTCCAGGCCGTGCCGCTTCAGCTTGATGGCGTTGGCCGCGAACGTGTTGGTGGTGAGCACGTCCGCACCAGCTTCCAAGTACGATGCGTGCACGGCGCGGACGAGATCCGGCTGCGAGAGGTTCGCCGCATCGAAGCACTTGTTGATGAAGATACCGCGCTCGTACAGAGCCGTCCCCATCGCCCCGTCGAACACGACGGGGCCGTTCTGCAGCAAGGTGATGAACTTGTTCGTCATGGGGAAAACCGATGGACTTCAGGTCGTTCGGTCAACCCTAGTGGCACGGTAGGAATTCTACAAGGTGCGAGCGCTGCGACGGCGTTCGCGCGGCAGCCTCACTTGTTCTGAGCGAGTCTGCGCAGCCCTTCTTCGAAGAGCACCGACATCTTCGTCGGGGTGAGAATCTCGACGACGTATCCCTCTCCGAACTTCGGATGGTTGACCACGTCGCTCTCGGTGTAGTCGCCCTTCATGTCGTACTTGCGAGGCTTCGCGTCGCCCGCCTGCTTCTGCAGGGCAGCCCAGGCCTTGGTTCGACCTTCTTCGGTCGTGAGCTCTGCGGTGTCGAGGATACCTTCGATCACTCGCGCCCGCTTCTTCTGCACCGCCTGGCGCTTCGGATTGGCCACGACAGCCTCTTCGGTCGCCTTGGTGAGGAGCTCGTCGTCGTCCTTCCGCGACCCGCCACTACTTCGCGGGGCGTCGTCGTCGTCGTCTTCGACGAAATCGACGTCGTCGTCGTCGTCGAGATCCGTCAGATCGAGATCATCGCCGTCCAGATCGTCGCCCTCGAAATCACCGGCGTCGTCGTCGAGCTGTTCTTCTTCGGGTTCGTCGCTCATCATCTCCTCCACGTGAGCCTGAGATTTGGGCAGCATCTTGCGCGTGAACTCTCTTGCGTCAAGCCGAAACGCACGCCGCCTCGGTCACTCGCTCGGCGCAGCTCCACCGTCTTTGTCCTCACCGGCTGCGTCGCCTTCGGCAGCTTCCTTCGCCGGTTCCTTCTCTGCCTCTTCGTCACCGCCTTTCTCGGCCGCGGTCCGCTTCGCCTCCGAAGCCGCGAACGCTGCTTCGAGAGCGTCGTCGAGTCCGAAGGTAATCCGCACGGTGTACTTTCCACGGGAAAGGTTCTCTTCGGCGGAGTCGATCTTCTTCGGCATCGCGACTTCTTCGGCGGGGAGGCCGGTCACCTCGACGAGCATCGCGCGCAGCGCACCCTGGATGGCAGGGGCAGCCTGCTTCCGCGCCTCGGCGAGGTCGGCTTCGCGGTTCTGCCGGAGCTTGCGGTCGACGCTCGCCTCGACCACGAAGGTCACCTTCTCACCGTCGGCGATCCACTGCTCGTTCTCGACGAGCTTCGGCTTCGTCTCCCCTTCGAACCGCGCTCTCGCCTTGTCGACGAACGCTGCCTTGCGGAGCTCGGCGCTCTTCTCCGTCGCCGTCTTTCGCACGTCGCGCATGGCTCGAAGCTGCAGGATCTCCTCCCATGCCTCGGCGGCCTCCAGTGGCTTGCCCTCCTTCTCGAGCGCCTCGGCCCGCTTCCGGTAGAAGTCGACCAGGTTCATGTTGAAGGTCGGGCTCTTCGGGTTGAGTTCGAGCCCGCCCCTGTTGACTCGCAGGTAGAGTTCGGGGTCCTCGGGGTTCTCACCGATGGAGTCGAGCCAGCGGTCGTACATGTCGTCGAAACGTTGGAGCAGCATGTCGCGCTGCGCTCGCTCGGTGGGGGTGAGTTCTTTGGCTTCGTCGTCGAAACCGCTCCCTTCCCACAGTTTCTTGTACGCGGCCTCGGTGGCGGCGAAGTCGCCGTTCATCGCCGGAACACCGGCCATCAGGAGTTTCGCCTCGAAATCGTCCGGGGAGGCCGCGAGGACCTCTTTGAGCGCCGCTTCAGTCGCGGCAGCGTCGCCTCGCAGATGTGCCTGCCGCGCGCGCGTCATCGGGTCCTCTTTGCAACCCACGCTCATCGTCAGACAGACGAGCATCAGGCAGAGCATCGCGCGGATTCCCCAGTTCTTGCCGAATCGTGTCATGTCACTCTCCTTGGGTTTTTGCCGGTATAGCCCGCGAGCGACGCGATTGGCCAACGATTTTTCGTTCGAAGCCGCGGGCGCTTCTCGTCGGAAGGCTAGGGAGCCTGGCACGGACCTTCGCACGTCGGCTCGACGAGCCCGTCGGGTGCGAAGAACGCGTCCATCATCGAGATCATCGGGGCGTATCGCCGGACCCCTTCGTGGGCCGGGGTATCCTCTTCGATCGTCTCCCAATCCGCGCCGACGGACGCGGGGGTACCAAAGCCGACCACGGCGAGGCCGTTGCCGTCGAACCCGCTGTCGGAGACGGGCATGAAGGGGGGCTGCCGAACGCTCCCTTCCACGACGGTGGCGTTCACGGCCCGCGCGGCGAGCTCCCCGGCGAGGTGTGGAACGGCCGCATCGGCCTCCCCGATCTGATAAAGCAGCCGCACGTCGGACTGCAGCAACCTGCCCGACCAGGAGACAGGGTCGATGCGGGCGAGCCCCAGCGGGGCGAGGGCCGTGACGCGGTGCGCACCGAGCTCGCCGAACGTCTGCCGCAGCAGGACGTTGAAAGCGGCGAACGCGTCCGAACGGGTCAGGATGAGCCCGATCGAGGCGCCCCCCACGTTGAGGACGAACCGGTCCAGCCGCTCCGCGTGAGCGGCAAGGGTCCCGCCGAAGATCCCGCCCCCGCTCACCCCGAGATAGTAATGCTGTGCCGGATCGTATGCGGGGCGGCTTCCCACACGGAAGGCGGGCTCTCGCCACAGCGTCTCCGCGATCACCCGCTCGAGCGCCAGATGGTTGACGAAAGCCTGCATCAGCCGGTCGCTCGCCGCGAAGGCCTGCGTGAGGTCGCCCGTGAGAGCTTGCACGAACTGAGTGAGGTCGACACCGGAAAAGCCCCACCAATCGATCGCGACGATCACGGCACCGAGGCGATCCGCCACGCGGAACTGCCAGTTCTGAACGATCTCGGCGCGGTCCCCGAAGAGTCCGTGGCCGAATTGAATGATGCGCCCCGGCTCGGTCGCCGCGGCGGCCGTCTTGGAGATGAGCGCCGTGAACGGCACCTCCACGTTACGGCTCAATGTCGGACGGCCATCCCGATCGCGCCGGAGCCGCAGCCCGTCCCCCCCATCGAGGTAGGAGGGTACGGGAACGATGACACCGTCGATACGACGCTCGGTCGTAGCCTGCAGGTAGTCGGGAAGGTCGGCGGACTCGACGATCCGATCGATCCGGACGCCGGGGGAGATCGTCTCCATCTGGGCGGTCGCCAGCGCGACGACTTCGTCGAGGTCCTCGGTGACGCTCTCTTCGCTCTCCACGGTGAAGTCCCAGGCCAGGACGAGGCGGTCGCGCGAAACCCCGAGCTCGTCGAGCGGTTCGAGCACGTCGCGTTCGAGCCGCCGGGCGTACGTCCGAACCCACTCGGGCGCGCCGGTCAGTTCCCCGTCTCGCATCTGCCGAAATCCATCCGGCGCTTCGAGAGGCTGCTCGTCGGCGTCGTCGAGGTCGCGAAGCGCGACGATGTAGCGCTTCCCCTCTTCGAGCCTCACGAGCGGGCGAACCGCGAGGAGTCGATGCTCTGTCTCGTTCCAGCCCTCGAACCGCTCAGCCCAGTGTGGAACGAGCACGCCGCTCTCCGCATCGACCAGGAGCGTTTTCGAATCGAACGTGGGGTTCGCCGAGGACGCCGCGTCGGGCCCCGGGAACTGGGCGGCGAAGCCGTCGCTCAGGTACGCGACGAGCTGCGGATGCACGGGGAAGCCGTCGGCCCGCCGTCCGATCGGGTCCACCGGACCGCGCGACGTTTGGACCCGCGATGGTCCGGTGAGGCGAACGAGACCGGTCGCATCGTCGACGAAGTAGTCGGAGGGGAAGGGAAAGAAACAGTCGTGGCGGTACGCGAGGGGATTGCACCCTGGCTCGATCGACCAGGGGCGCGCCGCGTCGGGAGCCGAAGCGTCCCCGTCCGACCCGGCGTCCTCGGGAGGAGCTGTCGTCATGTCCAGCGCCGTGCCGACGTCGCCTGCAGGTCCCACGGGAGTCGACGGCGGCCCCGAACAGCCCGAGATGGAGACGAGAACGGCGAGCGCGGCGAACGACTTCACGTCGAGGCGTTCTCGGCTCGGCGGAGCGCCTGCCGGACGGCGGTCTCGCCCAGTCCCATCGCCGACGCCACTTTGTGAATCTGGGCGACCTCGTAGTCGTCGAGGTCGCCGTCCACCCAGGCTACTTCGGCGAGCGAGTCGAGGAATTCCTCCCGCTCTTCCTCAGTCAGCGAATCGAGCGCATCGAGGGTCTCGTCGGCGTCGACGATGACCATGACGCGCGTCTTCTCCTCCTCGTCGAGACCGAGGCGGGTCATCGTACGTTCGAGAAAGTCGAGCTCCACGTCTTCGACGAAGTCGTCGGCGACGATGATCGAGGCGAGGAGTCGACACCTCGCTACCTTGTCGTTGATCTCCATCCCTTCTCCTGTTGGTTGCTCACTGACGGGCATCGATCGCGAAGTCGACGACCTCGTCTTCGATGCCGAAGGCCGTTCCCATCAAGCGGACGAAGTCCGCCTCGGCGGGGACGAACCCGTCGTGTTTGAGGAACTGTACGGTGGTGCGAAAGGCGTGGCGGCGCGTGGTGTCGTCCTCGAGGTCTCGCGCGATCTCGCGCAGGGAAACCTCGGGCTCGTCGTCGTCGTCACGCTCCGCGGCCACGCGAGCGAACGGCGAAAGCTCCGCGAGCTGCTGCAGGAGCTCGGTACGCTCGAGCGTCGACACGGCGAAATCGACGCGGCTGGCGAGGACGAGCAGCCGGTAGAGCGCCGTCGCGCGTCCTGCGTCCAGCGATTCGATGAATTCGCGATGGATCGGGTTTTCCCAGACCACTTCGAGATTGAAAGCCATGTCTTCCCATAACATGACCGGGACGGCGGCTCACGCCAAAAGCGGCGAAGCCCCCGCGGAGGGGGCTTCGTCGATCGGCGAAGCGGTCACTCCGCGGCGGCTCGCGTCGGCGGCACAGACGCGTCGCTGCCGACGAGCTCGGTGATGCTCTTCGCCCGCGGCGCCAACTGAAGTGCCCGCAGTTGGTCGCTCCCACCGATCATGTGGAGCGCCCCGTCGGCGAAGGTCGCCGCCGAGTCGAAATCGCCCCGCTCGACGAGAGCTTCCGCGACGCGCACGTGCGCTTCCTCGAGCCAGTGCTCGTCGTAGTAGGGTCCTCGGCAGGTCGCCTCGTCGATCGCGTCGAGCCGAGCGAGCCGCTCCTGCAGCGAGCTCGGAATCTCACCATCGGTGTACATCCTGCACTCGACGAGGAGACGCATCACGTGTCCGGGATAGACGCCGCCGTCGAGCGCGACCTCGAGCCACTCGACAGCCTGGCGATAGAACCCGCCTCGGTGCAGCGAGGCCCCGACCAGGTACGCAGCGTCGAGCGCCCGCTCGATGACCGCGTCGTTGGCGTCCGTCGCGAGCGTACGGATTGAAGGGAGGTAGCCTTCGCACACGTCGCGGAGCCGGCTCGGTTCCAGCGCAGCGAACATCTCGCGGATCGCGACGGCGGTCTCGTAGCGTTCCACCACGTCCGGACTCTCGGCGCAGTCGGCGGTCACGTCGACGGTGGTTCGCTCGTCACAGCCGCCCCGATAGAGCGCGAGGGAACAATCGGCGACGCGGGTGACGTCGTCGCGAATCTCTACGGGCACGTCGTCGAGCCCTAGCTCGGCATCGGCCGGATCGAACTCCTCGTCGAGGATCCACCTGACGTCACGTAGCGCCCGCCGGGCGCAGAGAACGGCCTCGTCGTGCTCCCCCTCCGCCAGAAACTGCCGCGCCGCCGCGAGCAGGGCAGCACCGATCGTCTGCTCGAGCACGGCCTCGCGCGGCAACGAGAGCATCTCGGGAAACTCGTCGTGGGCCGTAGGTCCGAAGCAGGCGGAACGATAACGGGCGGCGAGGAGGAGTGGCGCCGAGATGCTCCCTCGGATGCTGATGCCGTTGCCGAGACGAACTTCCACCTCGTCTCCCCGCCGGAAAGTGCGAAAGCCACACTCGGGGAATGGCTCGGCGACGTGGATCTCTCGGTATGCCCGAAAGATTGCCGCGACAGCATGAGCGATCGCGTCCCGCGCCCGCTCGACGCCGTCTCTGGGTACGCCCCACGACTCCGGTTCGCCCGGGAACGCGCGCTCGAGCCCCCTAACCACGTCCGTACCGACGGTCGCCTGGTCGGCGGCGAGGGCGTCCTCGACGGTTTCGAAGCCGTGTTCGTGCAGCAAGTTCACGATGTCGGTAGGGATTTCGAGTTCGTCGAACTCGCGGGCCCGCAGGGCCCCGGCGTGAAGGTATTCCGTCATGTCATCCATCTCAAACTCCATTCAGTGCGGCCATCTCAGCCGTACCAATTCAAGATGGGCATCGATCTCGACGCGACAAGTCGAAGCGTCGCTCTGCGAGTCTCAGCGGCTCGCACCGGTCTCGCGGACGCCGCGGCGATCCGACCGCGGTTCCCGTCGTTCCTGCGACCCACGCGTCTCGCCGGCGAGCTTCACCCCTCCGCTCCGAGTTCAGTACCCTCAGAAGGTGGTGGTCTGGAGGTTGGCCGCCCGTTCGTCGGCGAAGATGCGCAGGTAGTTCGGCACTCCGCGTTCCGACGCCTCCAACGCGGTGATCATCGCCGGGACCAGCGTTCGCTCGGTCCAGTCGGCTCCGTAGCGAGGCGCGACGTCGTCTCCCCTCCGGTCGACGAAACGGACGACGGGGTTGTTCCACGTCGGCTCGTCGTAACGTTCGAGCACTTCGCGATCGTATCCGTCGACGTTGTTGTATATCGCGACCGGCACGAACTCGCCTTCGATCGCTTCGACGACGAGCGGGTGGCTCAGGGGTCCGTTGGCGAAGCCCTTCACCGTGCTGCAGCCGGGGACCTCTGTGAAGAGCAGAAAAATCGGCTTTCCGGTGGCCTCCGACCGTTCCATCCCGTGCTCGAGGCTGCGAAACCATCCCACGTCTCCGAGCTCTTCGGGGTTCGGGGCGCTCGACCTGGAGAGGGGACCGTCGGCGGATGCGGGGGGCGGATTCTCGTGGAGAGAAGACGGCGTCGCGGACGGTTCTTGCGGCTCGGCCGAGCCGGTCGACAGGCATGCCGCGCCGATGGACGCAGCGATTGTCAGCACGATGAACGAGGGGGCGTTACGCATGGCGTCTCCGTGGGTTCACGACGGAGTACGCCCGGGACGGCGAGCAGTTACGAGATCATCCGGGAGGTTCGATCCCCGCCCACCAGCGCGTCGGATCGGCCGTCTCCGCCGCGAGGACCCCCTCCCCAGGTAGCGGGAAATAGGCGTTGGCGTTCGCCGCTTCCGACGACTCGGCGAATCGCTCCATCGGCTCGGCCCACGAATGGATCGCGAGGTTGAACGTCGCGTAGTGAATCGGCAAGAGGAGTCCGGTGTTCCCCATGTCTACATGCGCGCGGACGGCCTCCTCGGGATTCATGTGGATGTCGGCCCACGCGGGGTCATAGGCTCCGATGGGCATCATCGTCACATCGAACGGCCCGAGCCGCTCGCCGATCTCGGCAAAACCGGGAAAGTAGCCGGTATCGCCGCCGAAGTACGCACGATGGCGCTCGCCGACGATCGCCCACGAGGCCCAAAGAGTCCTGTTCCGGTCGAGCAGCCCACGCCCCGAAAAGTGCCGCGCGGGGGTCGCCACGAGCTTCAGTGTCGCTCCTGCCTTCGTGATCGTCGCCTCGTCCCACCAGTCGAGCTCGCGGTAGTTCTTCACACCCCACGCGTCCAGGTGTGACCCGATCCCCAGCGGAACCAGGAAGGGAACGCGTCGCCAGGCGAGCTGCTTGATCGTCTCGTAGTCGAGGTGATCGTAGTGGTCATGGGAGATGACCACGGCGTCGATCGGGGGGAGGTCATCGAAGTCGACGGCAGGCGGGTGCATCCGCTTCGGCCCGACGGTCTGAAACGGGGAGCATCGTTCGCTCCAGATCGGATCGGTGAGGACTCGAAAGCCGTCGATCTCGACGAGCATCGTCGAGTGTCCGATCCAGGTGACCCGCACGTCGTCGGCGGGGGGCGCGTCGAAGTCGGGCGGGACCGCCATCGGGATCTTCCCGGGCGCTGCCTGCTCGCTCTCGGCATACCGAGAGATGACGTCTCGAGCGGTGGCGAAATCTTCGAGCCCCGAAGACGTCTCGATCGGATTGACGAACGTCTCGTCGTCGAGGCTGAAGTTCGTCGAACCGCTCAAGGTCTCGGGCGCCGGCGCGGCGCCCAACGAGGTCGTGGCGCAACTGACGTGCGCCAGCGCCGTCGCCGCCAGGGCCACCGCGACCACTGCCATCATCTTCCGGTTCATTCGCATCGAATCACCTCGTTCCATCCGACCTTCACTCTAGAGCCGCTCGCTCGATGTTCGAATGAATCAGATGTGAAACCTCTGTGAAACGATTCGCGAACGAGCGCCGACGACGGCGCGATTCGAAACTGTTATCCTCGTAACCGACCGCGGGGATGCGCGTACGTTCCAACGACTGGCGGGTGTTCCAGAGACCGGAGAAACGATGAAGTCCATCCTCCCATCCATCCTGCTCATCCTGTTGGCGGCCGGCTCTATCGGCGCTGGCTGCAACGGAACTTCAAAGGCGAGTTCGACCGGGCCGTCGAGCACCGCGGTTCGCCCGGCGCCGCTCACGACCGGCGAAGCGAAGACGGCGAAAGAGACGACAGCGCCGCAAGAAGTGCCGATGGACGACATCAACCCGCCGCCCGACAAAGTGCCCGCGCTCGGGGAGACTTTGGAACTGTCCGAGGAAGCGTGGCGAAATCGGCTCACGACGACGCAATACCGAATCTTGCGAAGACAGGGAACCGAGGCTCCCGGAAGCGGCGTCTACAACAAGCACTACGAACCGGGAACCTACCACTGCTCGGGGTGCAACAACCCACTCTTTTCGAGTGACTCGAAGTTCGACTCGAAGACCGGGTGGCCGAGCTACTACGAACCGATCGAAGAGGGGCGCGTGGGTGAACGCATCGACCGGAGCATGGGGATGCAGCGCGTCGAGATCGTATGCGAGCACTGCGGTGGGCACCTCGGGCACGTTTTCAACGATGGGCCCGAACCGACCGGTTTGCGCTACTGCGTGAACTCTGTGTCGCTCTACTTCCGGCCCGAGCAATCGGAGTCGCCGACGGAATGAGCCCGAGGCTCAGGTCCGCAACCGAGCCCGAATCGCTCGCGCGCGGTCCTGACTGCCGAGCGCCTGCCAGTGGCGCATCGCAAAGTGGAGCGCCTGCTTCGCGCGACCATCGGCACCTTTCTCCGTCGCGATCTCCGCGATCCGCTCGGACAACAACGCGAACTCGCGGTCGACGAGGTGTTTCTGACGGACCTCGTTCATCGCGCCATGCCACAGCGCGTCGAACTCCGCCCAGTCGTCGAGCCCCGCCGCGCAGCATGCCTGGGCGAGCCGGGCGACCGGAATCATCCACCCCCATCCGACCGCGGCGAGCTCTTCCACTGCGCCCTCCAGACGGTCTCTGGCGACGAGCCAGTTTCGCGCCTCCACTTCGAGGAGTCCGAGGTTGGTGACCACGACGGAGAGATGACGAGAGCCGCCGAGCTCGTCGAGCTCCGCGGCCGCTTCGTAGTGCCGGCGGGCCGCTTCGAGATTTCCCTCCTGTCGCTCGACCGTCCCCAGAGTGGTGAGGCAGCCCGCCTCCGCCTGTCGGTTCGACGCTTGCCGGCTGAGTTCGATCCCCATCTCCGCGACCTCGCGTGAGGCTTCGAAATCTCCCTCGGCGAGGAAAGTATGCGCGACACGGTTGAAAACGTTGAGCTCGCGCGCGGTGTCGTTGGTCTCGCGATAAAGATCGAGCGCGGTCTCGAGCTCGGAGCGGGCGCCGGGCGCATCGCCGAGCGTCTTCAGCACCCAGGCACGCGCTTCCAAGAGCGCGCCGTGCTCGACGGGGTCCGACACCGACTCGATGTATTGGTCGGCGAGGGTCAGGTCCTCGACCGCAGCGTCCATGCGCCCGTCCGCACCCCGCAGCTCGCCTCTCAGCCGGTAGGCTCGAGCGGCGAGCGGGCGCCAACCGAAGTGTGTGGCCGCGCGAATGACCGTCGTGAGCGCCGGCTCCGCCTGCGCCGCGTTGCCCTGAGCGAGGTCGGCCGTCGACTGCAACAGGAGATTCTCCACGCGACGTTCGTCGGCGTCGGGAACCCCGAGGCGAAGCAAAGCATGGTGGCGCGCTTCGATCGTCTCGCGAGCCCCGAGGATGTCGCCCGACGCGAGGCGGGAGCGCGTGACGGAGGCGAGCGGCTGGAGCGCGTTGGCCCAGTCCTCGGCCGCGAGGAAGTGATCGGCTATCCGCGCCCGGACCTCGCCCGCCCCGGGATACATCGCCTTGAGGACCTCACCGCAGATTCGATTCAGCGTCCCCCAGCGACCGTCGTCACGCGAAGCATCGCGAAGCGAGTCGGGGAGCGTTCGGTGCACGAAGGACCATCCTTCAGCGGTACGGATCACGAGCCCTTGCTCCACCAGCTCGTCCACGAGGCGCTCGTGAGGTGCGATGTCGGCGACGAGGCAGCACGTCTCCCACTCGCCCGACTTCACATCGTTTCCGAGGGTGGCGGCGAGCTCGATCGCCACGCGTTGCACCGGTCCACCGAGCCGAGAGGCGAGCCGGTTGATTCGGCCGAGCCAGAGCGCCTGGAAACTCGTCGCGATGTTGGTGTTGGCCCCGAGCGAGTACCCCTGTGGGGTGCGCTGTAGGACGCCCCGTTCGACCCAGTCCGTGACGAGTTGAACGGCGAACAGCGGGTTGCCCGCCGTGGCGCGAGCGATGAGCGTCGACGTGGCCGAGTCGAAGTGCAGCAGGCGGGTGACGAGATCGTGCTGGTCGTGCTCGGCGAGCGGCCGAAAGTGCAGCACCCGCGAGGCAGGAAGGTTCGCGACCGCTTCGAGTCGATCGGCGAGGGCCCCGTCTCGCAGCGCCTCGTCCTGGACGGTCGCCAGGATGAGGACCGGCGCGTCGTCGCGTCGCAGGACTTCTTCGACGAGAGCGAGCGCCTCGTCCCCCCACTGGACGTCGTCGATCCAGAGCGCGACGGGGCGGTCTTCGCCCATCTTCGAGAGGAGGCGCCCGGCGGTCGTGAGGCGTTCCTGAGGTGAGGCGAACTGGAACTCGGCGGTCTGGCGCCCGCGGGAAGAAGCGATCGCGGCGAGCGCCCGGGATTCGTGGTCCAGGAAGTCGGAGCTCGCGGTGGGGGTCGCCGACCAGAGCCTCCCGAGCCGTTCGCGGACACGGTCGAAGACGCGTCGAGGCTCGTCCAACTGCCAGGTGACGAACCACCGCTCGAGCATGTGGCCCACCCCCTGGTTCGGTCCGAGCGAGGGCCCGTGGGTCGCCGTGAGAATCTGCGCGCCACCGACCTCCGCTGCCCGTCGGGTGATCCACTGCGCGGTCCGGCTCTTGCCGACCCCCGAGGGCCCGCGCATCAGCACCAGCCGGGGCCGGCCCGTATTTTCGACCTCCTTGAGCGCCTCCCAGATCGCGTCCCGCTCCTGCTGCCGATCAACGAACGGGATCTCGCGCAGACCGAAGAGGCTCAGGCCGAGGCCGCTCTTGGCGCTGATCGGTTCGGTCTCTTCGGTGCGCCACGACGGGGGCAGCGGAGGGCGGTCTCGGTCGAGCTGAAACTCGGGCAGGGCGGCGAGTTGGTCCAGACTCAGGACGGTCGTCGAGGCAATCGCGACCTCGGAGAAGGCGCTGCTCTCGTTACCCAGACCTACGGGTTCACCCGTCAGCGCAGGGTCGATCCCGTCGACGCCCGCTCCCTCGTTGCCCCACCCGGGCTGCGACCATGCTGACGCCCCGGAGCTTCGGCTCCGGGCCGACGCACCGATCCGTGCGAGGTGAAAAGCGGCATCCGCGCAGCTCTGGTAGCGATCCCAGCCGTCCTTGCTCAGGCACTTGCGGAGCCACTGCTCGAGCGCCGGGGGCACGTGGAACCGCGGCGTGAACGCCGGCAGCTCGGAGGTCATGTGCGACATCGCGATCATCATCCGCGTCGCACCACGGAACGGCAGGGTCCCGGTCGCGAGCTCCCACGTCATCACCCCGAGCGCGTAGAGGTCTGTCCACGGCCCATAGTCGCGCCAGTCACCGCGCAACTGCTCGGGCGGCATGTAGTCGGGTGTGCCCGCGGCCTCGCTGAGCCGGCCCTGACCGAGCTCGGTCTCCGGGTCGTTCGCGTGCGCGATACCGAAGTCGGTGAGCTTCGCTCGAACCGAATGGCCTTCGGTCATCATCAGCACGTTGGCCGGCTTCAGGTCGCGGTGAACGACGCCGCGGGCGTGCGAATAGGCCAACGCATCGAGCAACTGGAGGAGGACCTGCTGCAACTGGGGGAACGAGTTGACGTCGTCGACCGTGAGGACTCCCCGATCGGCGAGCTCCATCGTGAGGTAAGGGCTCCCCTCGCGGATCGTCCCGCCGCTCACCTCGGACTCGCCGTAGTCGTACACCCTCACGATGCTTGGATGATCCAGGCGCGCCACCGCCTGGACTTCCTGGACGAAGCGGTCACGGTACTTCGACTGCAGGGCGCGGCCCCCCGTGATGATCTTCACCGCGACCGACTCGGAGGTCTGGACGTGAACGCCTCGCCAGACGTCCGCCATACCGCCCGTGCCGATCTGCTCGACCAGCCGGAAGGGACCTACCTGTACGAGTTGGGTGGACACGCGCTGTCTCGGTGGCGTCAGCCGGGGAGCCTCATTTTCGATCGGGAGGCGGAAATTGTGAAGCGGGTTCCGCCCTTGGCGAGGGGGTCAGACCACGACCCAGAGAGCGACGACGGCGATCACGGCTACGACCAGGGCCGCGATTGCGAGCACGAGGTATCGCTGGCTGCGGGCATCGCTTTCGCTCGCCACCGAGGGGGAAGGCTCGGGGGTCGTCCTCACCGCCGGAGGCGCTGGAGCCGGCGCGCCGAATGGCGCGAGCGCCTCGATCGCCTCGCCCGCCGTCGCGAAACGCCCTTCGATGTTCTTGTCGACCATCCGCTCGACCGCGGCGCGTAGCCCCTGGGGGAGCTCGACGTCCTCGGGGAGCTCGATCGGAAACTCGTCGATCTGGCGGAAGGCGGCCCGAAGGTCGTCCTCTTCGATGGCGCGGCGGCCGGTGAGCATCTCGAAGAACACGAGACCGACCGAATAGACGTCGCTCGCCGGGGTGAGCGAATCCCCGCGGATCTGCTCGGGAGACATGTAGCCGGGCGAGCCTACGACCCTCCCCTTCCCCGTCAGCGCGACCGCCATGGAGTCGGCGTCGCCGTTGGGATCGTCGAACGCCTTGGCGATTCCGAAATCGAGGAGCTTCACCTGGTCGGGCCGCCCGCGCAGCTCGTAGACCATCACGTTGGCGGGCTTGATGTCTCGATGGAGGATTCCGCGATCGTGGGCTTCTTCGAGCGAAAAGAGAACCCCGCGGATCATCGGCACCGCTCGCTCGGGTGGCAGCGGCCCTTCGCGATGGATGAAATCGAGCAGATTCTCCCCTTCGACGAACTCGGTCACCATGAAGAGAAGGCCGTTCTCGGCGCGCCCGTAGTCGAAGACGGTGAGCGTGTGGGGATCGGTCAACTGCGAGACGAGCTTTGCCTCGCGTTGAAAGCGCCGCGCGCTCTCTTCCGCCTTGGCCGCGTTTCGTCCATCCGGCCGCAAGACCTTGATCGCTACGTCGCGTCCGAGATCGGTCTGGTGCGCCCGGTAGACACGCGCGTATCCCCCCTGCCCGACGACCTGATCGAGACGGTAGCGCCCCTCGAAAATGTCCCCGATGCGTGGGAAGGTAGTGAGGGCTGTACTCAAGATCTTTTGCGGGGCGGAAGTTCGACCGGAAAGATACGTGGCGGCCTTGTCGCGTGCAAGAGCGAGGTAGGAATGGCGGAGACGATGCCCCGGATACACGTCGTCGGAGGAGCGATCCTCCAGGGGGGAAAAGTCCTCGCGGCGCTTCGCTCCGAGACGATGTCGCATCCGGGAGTCTGGGAGTTTCCCGGGGGGAAGGTCGAACCGGGAGAGTCTCCCGAAGCGTGCCTGGTACGAGAGCTCCGCGAGGAGCTCGAGGTCGAGGTCGAAGTTGCCGGGCTCGTCGCGCGGGGCGTATCGATCGTCGACGGACGACGGATCGTCCTCGACGTCTACGGTTGCCGCATCCTCAGCGGGGTCCCCGTCCCGCGGGAGCACTCCGAGCTCCGATGGGTAGGGAGCGAGCTCGACGAACTGGGGTGGGCGGAGGCGGACCTACCCGCCGTGGACGCCCTCAAGCAGCGCCTTCGAGGGCCTGGGTCCCCATGAACTCGGGCATCGTGGCATGCCCCGCGTTCGTGATCCCTTCGCGCTCGAACACTTTCCCGATCGTCTTGAGGAAGATCTTCAGGTCGAGGCCGAACGACGCATTGTCGACGTAGTAGACATCGTTTGCGAACTTCTCCTCCCAACTGAGCGCATTTCGTCCGTTGATCTGCGACCACCCCGTGATTCCCGGCTTCACGTCGTGCCGCCTCGCCTGTTCGGGGCTGTAGCGGCCGAGGTAGCGCATCAAGAGGGGCCGCGGCCCGACGATGCTCATCTCCCCCTTGAGCACGTTCCAGAACGTGGGGAACTCGTCGATGCTCGTCTCCCGCAGAAACTTTCCGAGCGGAGTGATCCGCTGACCGTCGCTCTTCAGGAAATCCTCGCCCGGCGGTGGCGGCGCCATCGTCCGAAACTTCACCAGCTCGAACGGTCGACCATGCAGCCCCGGGCGTTCCTGCCGAAAGAGGATGGGTCGCCCCATCGTGGCGAGGATCGCGAACGACACCGGGACCGTGACGGGTGCCGTGACGACGAGGGCCGCCGCACTCACCGTCACGTCGAAGATTCGTTTCGTCATCGCGTAGAACATGCCGTCAGGATCATCCCCGAACCGCGACCGTCAACCCGCGATCCGTTTTTCGAGTTGTTTCGGGGTCCAAAGGTAGGCGACCCACCCAAACGCCGCGAGGTGCCCCACGCCCAGCAACAACGACCGGGTCTCCGGGCTCCAGATCGCCGCCGTGCCGATCAGCAGATAGAGAGGCGCCACCCAGAGAATTCGCAGGTCGACCAGGACCGCCGTCGCCGCCGACGTCAGGAAGTAGACGCAACACTCGATGGCGTGGATCGCGACGGGAGGTGTTTCAAAGTGAGCCATGAGGAGCCGCAACGGGACGATCGTCGCGACCAGAATCATCAGGATGTAGGCGACCTGGCGGTTGGCGAGATTCCGGAAGATTCGTTTGCGGAACAAGATGAGCGCTCCGACCGCAATCACGACGATCCGGATGGTGCCGGGGATCGGGCTGTACGGACCCGCGGTAGGGTCGTGCTGGGTGTAGTGCGCGAAAAATGCGGTCGCTGCGAAGAGCACCCCGAGCAGGATGACGAACACCGAGCGCGGGACGCGCCCGCGTGAGATGTCGAGGTTCTTCTCGAACCGCCGCAGGCGCTCGTGGTCGGCCCGCTCGTCCTCCAACTCCGCCTCGAGCCGGGCGATCCGTGCGGCGAGCTCCGGATCGGCCTGCCCCAGCTCACCGTAGGCGACGCGTGCGGTCGTGAGATCGCGCCCGTGCAGCGCGAACTCGATCTGTTCGCGCGTAGCCTCCGCCCGAACGTCTGCCGCGAGCGGGTTCTGGGGCCATTCCTTCAGTGCCTGGCGTGTCGCGAACCGACACTCCGTGAAGAGATCATGGATCACGACTGCGTCCGATTCGTTCTCGCTGCGCAGCCGCCGAATCTCTTCGAGAATGTCGCGCGCTGTCTCGGACAGCTCGAGCGACGACCGGTGGATCAGAAAGCTCTCCACGGCGTCGCGAAACTCGGTCACCGACGCGTAGCGCTCGGCGGGCTCCTTCGCCATCGCCTTGCGCATGATGGCGACGAGGCCTTCGGGTACCTCGGACGGGTACTCTTTCGGCTCAGCGTCGAAGGCCGCTCGCAGGACGTCGAAGAACACCGCTCCGTCGTTCGGCGGCTCCCCCGTCACGATGTGGTGCAGGGTCGCGCCCAGCAGGAAAACGTCGGTCCTGACGTCCTGGGCGGACGCGTCGTTGTCCGTCATCTCCGGGGCCATGTAGGCGGGCGTTCCGGCGAGTCCCTTCGCCTGGGAGCGGTGCGGCAGGACGGTGCTCGACGGGTTGTCGTCGATGCTGACCGCGATCCCCCAGTCGAGGAGGTACACCTCGCCGAAGGTGCCGATCATCACGTTTTCGGGCTTGATGTCGCGGTGGATGATGCCGTGGCTGTGGGCGAAGCGGAGCGCGTTGCAGACTTGCAGAAGAACATCGAGGTGCCAGTGGAGGTCCGGCTCGCTCCCCTCCGGGGCACGCGACGGATCGTCGAGGATGTCGAGCCATGCGACCCCTTCGATACGCTTCATCACGATGAGCGGCAGCCCGTCTTCGTCTCGTCCCAGCGTATAGACTGGAATGATGTTGGGATGTTCGAGGCGCCCGGTGACGAACGCTTCCTGAAGGAGCTTCGGGGCGCCGGACTCCGACTTGGAAGACTCTCGCAGCGTCTTGACGGCTACTGCGCGGTCGAGCGCCGTCTGCATCGCAAGGCGCACGAGCCCCATTCCCCCCTCGCCAAGGGTCGAGAGCATGTCCAGGTCGACGTTTTCCGGGCGAGAGCGAGGCGGAATGCCCACCACCATCTGAGGGAGCGTTCGCAGGCGCTCGACGGGATCCGTGAACGCGGAGAGGTCCGACGGCACCAGTGTCGCGGTCGCGGCGACGTCCATCGTCTCCCCGAGATCGAGTGTCGCGAGGCGTTCTTCGAAAGAGTCGTCGGTCCGAGCGGTCACGGACTTCTCAGAAGCCCTGGTAGGCTCGGGCCACGTCGAGGGTCGCGCGCCCTGTCACCGGGTCGACCGAGAAGGTCCCGCCGAGCCAGTAGATCCCCCTCGGCCTGGTGCAATTGTCCGCCGTCGTGCATTCGTTTCCGCCGCAGGAGTATCCGTCACCGTTGTCGTCACGCAGGGCGATTCCGGCGTCGGAGCCTGCGTCGCCGCGGTCCGCGAAGAGAAGTTGGTCTGCGCCGCATGCGTTGCAGCACGGGTTGGCGACGTCGCAGGCGATCTGCGTGCAGATCATCGGTCCGACGTCGAGGGCCCCTTTCACACCGACGAACCGGCCTTCGTAGGCGGCCGGGTCGGCGAGGAGTTCGTCGACCGTGACCGCGACACCGCAGTTCCCGCGGATGTCGGCGATGAAGTCGGGGGCGACGCAGGCGAGATCTTCGGGACACGTGACGTAGTCCTCGGGGCGCACGAACCCGCCGCAATACTCGCCTTCGGCCGCATGGGGTTTGCAGACGCGCGTACGGTCCGTGGCGTAGCCGCAGAACTCGTCGGCTCCGCAGTCGTCCGCCGTCTGGCATTCATCGGCCGCAACTGCACCGCACTTCCCGTCGACGCAAGCGAGTCCGTCGGCGCACATCTCGTCGAGGTTGCAGGACTCCCCGTCGCCGCGCAGCGGCTGGCAGACGTCGAAGTTGACGTCGCACGGCGCAGTGATGCACCGAACGCCATTGTCTCCGCAGAATTCCCCGGCGCCGCAGTCGGCGCTGTCATCGCATCGCACCGGGCCGCAGTTCTCGCACGCCACTTCGATGGAGTAGTCGGCCGTCCAGACGAATTCGGGTCCGTAGAGCACGAGGTAGGTCCCCGTCTGGGGGACGGTGAAGCCGAAGTTTCCTCCGAACGTGGTGTCTGCTCCCCCCATCGTGTTGCGGAACTGGGGCTCGCCGGACGCGTTGGTTCGATGCGAAGGCCCGTAGAAGCGCACGTAACCGAGCTCACTCGCCGCGATGGATACCGTGATCTCCTGCCCTTCTTGGAGGTCGAGTGTGTAGCCGTGAAACCAGTCGGGGTAACCGATCGTCGCCTCGACCTTGCCGTCGATGGCCAGCTCTCCCATCCGAGTGGTCCAGCGGTCGGAGAGCGCGTCGGCGCGCTCGCCGGAGAGGGTGGCGTCCGGATTGGCCGACGGCTTCGGCTCGACCGAATCGGTCGACGGTTCGGCGCCGCAAGCAGCGAGAATCCCTGCGAATGCAAACGAGGCCCATAACTTTTTCATGTCCATTCTCCCAAACAATCCATCATCTGCACGGAGGGTTCCCCGCGCTGTTCAATTCTTGCTCACGGTCGACCGGGGCAACGGCTTCGATGTCCACTTGGCGTCCCGAAAGATCGCCCGGTTGGTGAACCATGCCACGACTCCGGAGACACGCACCTCTGCGGCGTCGAGACGGCCCGGTATCGCGACGGTCGTTTGCGAGATGCAGCTGGCGAACTCCGCGCGGCGCTGCGCGATCTCGGCTTTGACTTCGGGGTTGCTAGCATCTTCGAACGAGTTTCGGAACATCTCGTCGGAGTAGTTCACCTCACCGGGGGTCACGATCAGCGTGCCAACCTCTTCCTGCGACACTTCCCACGGCCCCGAGATGCCGTTCGCCTTCGGCTGCTGCGTCTCGCTCATGCAGCCGGTGAGCAGCTCCGAGATCGCGTTCTGGACGGCGGGGTGCACCTTCTCCCATTTGACGGGGACGTCCTGCGCAGCCCCCACACCGGGCGGGTCTTCTGCCCCCGGCGCTTCCGCGTCGCTCGTCACCTTTCCTTCCGACGATTCGTCGTCGTCCACGACCCCCTCGATCGTCACGCCGTTCGAAACTCGATCCTCAGCTTCCTCGCCCGCCTCGTCGTCTTCGACCTCGACCGCGTCGACGTCTTCGACGCGGTCGCGAGCCTCCGGTACCTCGATGTCCCCACCGTCGATCACGACCTGAGCGGCGACGGAAGTCGGGATCAGTGCGAAGAGTGCTATGGAAATCGTTCGTCGAATCATGGCGCCTCCGGGTGTAGGCGGGGAACCTACACAACCCCCCCGCCCTTTTCCAGCGATGAGTCGCATCGTCGTTGCATCCTCGGGCCTCCGATCAGCCTTACCGTCGCCGGATCCCGTCGCTCCGCGCGTCATCGCGAACCTCGGGCGATACCTTCGAGACTTTCAAGCGGGCCAACGGGTTGCGCCACGGATGGAACCGACTTGGCGAAGGACGACCGATGGGCTATGCCAGACCCATGCTCGGTTGGTTGAAACGCGTTTTCGGGGGCGATTCCCCCTCGCCTCCTCGCGAGGTCTCCCTCACGTCGCTGGCACCAGGCGACGTCGTGGTTCACCTCGACGTGACGTACGTCGTCGAACAGCGGATTACTTATCACCAGCAAGGCTTCTTCTGGTTCGACTACCGCCTCGACGACGGTGGCGGGGAGGTCGCCTGGCTGAGCGTGACGGACGATGACGAGCTGGAGCTCGCGTTCTTCCATCCCGCGGATCTGGCGATCGAGATTCCGCCCCCCGACGTCATCGAATTCGACGGCTCGCGGTTCGAGTTCGACGAGGGTGGACGGATCGACGCCAAGATCGATCGGGGTAGTGGCACAGAGACCCGCACCACGGTGGAGGCCTGGGACTACGAGAGCGACGACGGGCGACTTCTGGGTATCCAGCGCTGGGGCGGCAACGAGGTAGAAGTGATGATCGGCTCGTCCATCCGCCCCGTGGAGCTCGACCTCCTGCCCGGAGCCGGGGAATGATCGCACTGGTCAAATATCGCTGGGTGGTCCCCACGGCCCTGGGCGTCCTCGCGATCTTGCTCGGGGTCATCAGCACGTCCGCGTCGACCGACCGATCGATCCGGGAAGAGTCGCTGGCGTTCGGCGTCGGGCAATCTTACACGTGGACGGGGCTCGCCCTCGAGGAAGGGAGAAAGTATCGGCTCGGAATCGTCCCTGTGGACGGCGGCGGCAGTCCCTCGCTCGGGGTCGGCGAGAACGCGACGGTCAGCGCGGCTCTCAAGCGAGACGACGCGGCGGTGTTCGAACTCGAAGACTCGTTCTGGCACGAGCGCGGAACGTGGCGCGAAGGGGGGGAGAGCGGCACATGGGAGGAGCAGAACGCTCGGTCGGAGTTCACCTTCGAGGTTCCCGAGAGCGGCTCTTACGATCTCGAAGTGCGGCTGGTGTCATCCAACGTCGCGGGGACCGGGCTGTCGATATCGATCTCCTGGCTCGACCATTTCCCGCTCTCGCCGTGGGCGATGTTTCTCGGAGGGGTCATCCTCCTGGGGCTCGGCGGCGTCGCCTGGAACAACAGCCGCACCGTTCTGGCGAAACTCCTCGAAGACGTCGGCCCTGGCAGCAAGATTCGGCTCGGGGAACTCGAGTGGGTCGTCCTCGACCGTGCGGAAGAGCACGAAGCGGGGAAGCGAATCGGCGTGGAGCTCAGGGTGCGCGACCCGCAGTCGGGCGCGACGTCGTACCTCGCGGTCGACCGGTACGAGCGGGAACATCCGTGGAACGAGGAGATGGACCAGCTCGTCGCGCTCATCCTCCGCGAGGTCCGGCTCACCAACCAGGAGCTCGAGAAGCTCGCGGCCCTGCCCCACAACGAGACGGTCGTCGGCCTCCGAAACGAAATCTACTCTCGCGACCCTGAGAACAGCGGGCCTGGGCGACTCTACTCGTCGAAGCACGGTGAGACCTACGTCTCGAACTTCTACGCCGACTCGTATCGGCCCGAAGACTTTCCGATCGCGCCGGGAGACTGTTGGCTGACCCGGACCCGATGGTCGGCGACTCGAGAGGAAGAGTGGACGTTGATGGAGGTCATCGACTGGTCGTCGTTCGACGTCGTGGAGTTCGTCGAGGCCCAGCCGATCGACACCACGTCGACGAACAACGTCGGATCACCTTTCGGCGGCCCGACCGATCAACAGCGCGACTTCTTCGGCGGGGCGCCCCCCCAGACGTCCGCAGCGAATCAGCCGTTCGCAGCACCCGTGCCGACACGGCAGCAACACACACAACACCCGCAGCAACAGCCGCATCAACATCACGCAGGAAAGACCGGCGACTGGAACGATCCGTCGTCGAGCGACTGAGGTTCGAATGGACGCATCCGCAATGACCCAACTCGTGTTGAACATCCTCGGCTGGAGCCTCGGCGGGCTCGTCGCCTTGTTCGTCGCCCGGATCGCCTACCAGGCGATCACGCCGTTCGACGCGCGCAAGGAGCTCGTGGAAGACCGCAACATGGCGGTCGGTATCAGCCACGGGATGTTCGTCATCGCCGCAGCGATCCTCCTTCACGGGATCATCGTGGGGGAACGACTCGCCGTCGCTTGGTGGTACGAAGTCCTCATCCTCGTCGGGCTCTACCTGGCAGGGCTCGCGCTGCTGTGGCTCGGCCGCGTCGTGCTCCGAATCTTCTCGAAATTCGACCTCGACGAGGAGATTCACGTGAAGGACAACCCGGCGGTCGGCGTCCTCGAGGGGTGCTGCTACGTCGCCTTCGCGATCATCATCCACTCGGCGCTGTGAGCGACGAAACCCGGGCGCGCCGGGCACTTCTCGCCCTCGCCGTCTGCGTCGGTGGGGTCGCGACGTGCGGCATCGTCTACCAGCTGATCGTGGGGACGATCAGCACCTACCTTCTCGGGAACAGCACGCTTCAGTACAGCGTCACGATCGGGCTCTTCATGTCGGCGTACGGGCTGGGATCGTTCGCTTCCACGCGGATCGACGAGCGGCTTCTCGACTGGTTCGCTCTGACGGAGGTGCTGCTCGGCCTCGTCGGGGGCACGACCTCGATCATTCTCTTCTGGCTCTACGCGACGACCGATCTGTTCGAGGTGGGACGGGTCGTCCTGATCGCGGTCATCGGCACGTTGGTCGGCCTGGAGATCCCCCTGCTCGTGCGAATCAGCGAGGAGCACCGGAACAATCTCCGCATCACGGTCGGGCAGATGATGGGCTTCGACTACATCGGCGCACTCGTCGGGGGGGTCGCGTTCCCGCTCTTGCTGCTGCCCGTCTTCGGACTGTTGACCTCCTCGTTCTTGATCGGGATCTGCAACCTCGCCATCGCGGCGGTATCGATCGGGGTCTTCTGGACGCGCCTGTCTCGCCCGCGGCTCCTCGTCGCCTCATGCGTCGCCATCGCGATTCTCCTCGGTTTCGCGACCGTGCGGGAGAAGCAGTTCGAACGATGGGTGGAGGGACGGCTGTACGAGGACACCATCGTGCATCTGGAGCAGACGCCGTATCAGCGCATCGCCGTCACGAAGAGCGGCGAGGACCTGCGGCTCTTCCTCGATGGCTCGTTGCAGTTTTCGAGCATGGACGAGTATCGCTACCACGAGGCGCTCGTGCATCCGGCCGCGTCACGGCTCCCGAAGATCCGCCACGTGCTGATCCTCGGAGGAGGCGACGGACTCGCCGCGCGCGAGCTGCGTCACTACCCGGAGGTCGAATCGGTCACCCTCGTAGACCTCGATCCGGCGGTCGTCGAGCTCGGCAAGGAGAACCCCGAGCTGCGAAAGCTCAACGCCGACTCCCTGCGATGGGAGAAGCTGACCGTCGTCCACGACGACGCGTTCTCCTTCGTCCAGGAGACCGACCGTCGTTGGGATCTCGTCATCGTCGACCTGCCCGACCCGCACCACGAGTCGCTGGCGAAGCTCTACTCGGTGGCTTTCTACCGGTCGATCGGCGCGCGCCTGTCGGAGACGGGGATCGTCGCCGCCCAGCTCGGCAGCCCCTTCTTCGCCCGCAACACCTTCTGGACCGCCGTCCACTCCATGGAGCGCGCAGGGCTCGGTCCCCTCCCCTACCACGCTCAGGTCCCCTCGTTCGGCGAGTGGGGTTTCGCGCTCGGGGGGCCCGGCGCGCATTTGCCGGCGTCGCGCGACTTCTCCGGGCGTTTCTACCAGACTTCGCAGGACGAACAGCTCCGCCATTTCCCACCGGACATGCAGGCGCCGGCGATGCTGGCGCCGAACACGCTCATTCGACCGGTCATCGTCGAACACTTTCGCGACGAATGGCGGCGCTGGAACTGACTCGACGCATCGACTCTCACACGGCAAGATGACCCCATGCTGAAACACAACCTCTCACTCTTCGCCGCTGCCGCCGTGATCTTCACCGCTACGGTCGCCGTCGCCGCATACGACTTCGACGGGACGCCCGACCCCGACGAGGAACGCGAATACACGCGAAAGAGCGGCGACCAGTACGTCTACTACGGTGGGCGGCACTATCGGACGGTCGGCCGCACCGGGAGCCTCGGCCGACGTAGCTTCCGCGGAGGCGGGCTGCACGGCGGCAAATAGAAATCGGCACTGACATCATGAAAAGAGGCCCGCGAATCTCGCGGGCCTTTTTCTTTCCAGATGCGATCGTCAGTCAGGGTCGGGGCGCCACCGGGCGGGCCGCCGTCCACTCGACCCGAATCGGCTCACCCGACGAGCTGATGCGCCCTTCGGTCAGCCCGTCGGTCATGAGGTCGGCGACGCCGTTCGACGTCCCGTCCTGCAGCTTCGCACGCCCCGACAGCATCATGTCGACCGGGGTGCTGATGTCGCGAATCGGATCTGCGATCCACTCCGCGACCTTGCCAGTTGCTGCGTTGCATGCCGACGCGACGCCGCTGGTGCCGATGCAGAAGATTCCCGTCGGGTCGCACAGCTCGTCGCCGCGAGTGACTTTCCGCGCCAGCGTGTCGCAATCGACGAAGTGGGTGATCGCTTCCTCGATCGAGTGAGCGTTCCCGTTCGTGAGCTTGGGGAGCATCACGTTTTCGAGCAGGAAGAGGAGGATCGCGCCCGTGTCGATCGTCGCCTGGTACGACTCGACGACGAGCTCGTCGTAACCGTCGACACGGCCGGTCCACTCGTAGGAGACGCCGCCGAGCCCGTCTTCTGCGAGGTCGATGACGTGCTTGCCACACTCGGGCCCGTTGCTCTCCTCGCACTTCCACGTCCAGAAGACCGTGACTTCGGTCCACTCTTCGCGGCCCGTGAACTGGTTCGTGGTCGGGTCCGTCTTGTCGATCGTCAGCGCACTCTTCACCTGCAACTGGTTGAGCATCGAGCTCAGGTCCGCTGCCATCGCCGAGTATGTCTCAATCCCGACGTGCTTGAAGAGCTGCGTGTTGATGTAGTCGATCAGCCGGTCCTTCACGCCCGCAATGTCGAGCAGGAGGTCGGGGTTGATCCCGACGATGTCTTCGACCTGGTCGAGGACCATGTCGTAGATCGCTTCACCCGGATTCGCGAGGAACTCGATGACGCGGATGAGCGCGTTGGTGGCCGCGTTCTGGCTCGCGATCGCCTCCGAGAAGTCCCACGTGCTCGTGACCTCGAATTCGCCCGACGGCTGCATCGGGACGAGTTCCAGCGTGACCTGGGTACTCGTCGAGTTGCCAGCGATCACCTGTACGTCCTGCACACATCCCTGGGCGAGCGAAATGCCGGTGTCTCCGAGCGCGTCGACCACGACGGTGTACCGGTTCGTCGCCGGCAGTCCTTGCTGCTCGAGCGGCGAGTTCGGCCCGGTCGCGGCGACGAGAGGCTCTGGAAGTCGGACGCGGGCCGCCACGTGCTCGCACTTGACCGCGGCGCTGTCGTAGAACGTCGCGCGGTATGGCGACAGCGTCACCGGAGCGCTCGACGGGTTCGTGATGTCGACACGGACGCTCCCCGCGGTGGCGGCGGTCACGTCGACGTGGATGTCGAGCGGGGTCGCCTTCGGGTGCTCTGCGCGAATCGTCGTCTGGCCCGCGATCGGCCCCATCCGAAGATCGACCTTGGCGACGCCGCTTCCGTTCGTGATCGCCCCCGCCGAGGAGAGGGAAGTTCCCGCTCCGGCAGCCGTGACGACCGAGAAGTTGATGTTCTGTTCGGGTACGAAGACGCCGGTCGACGAATGGACGAGGCGAACCTCGAGCGCCTGGGACGTGCCGGCTTCGAACGAAGCGTTGGGGTTGACGAGCTGAAGCGTCATCACGCCGGCCCCCGGCAGCGCTCCGGCGCTTCCGTCGGCGCGCGACCCGGCGTACGCGTCGTCCGCCAGGAGAGTGGGACCGTTGTCTCCACACGCCGCGAGCGAAAGCGCCAGGCATCCCAGAACCAGCCATTTTGTCGCGTTCATCGTCGTCTTCATCGCTTTCATCACGTCGAGCCACCACTCGTTCGAGTCGTCGGGACGAACCGCCCCGACCTTCGCTTCAGGGTAGTGCGAGGTTCGTGCCAACGCTGCGACCGCCAATTCATGCGGGGTTGCGGGACAACTCGACTCTCCGCGGCAACAAGACCTTCCGATCGTGAGCTCCTGGGTGTGGTCCGAGCCCCTCAACTGGATGGCGCCCTCGCCAGCCGCGCACACCGCGCCGCGGTGCCCACGGAAGACGACACAGCTAACTTGCGCAGACCCCGCGAGGATGAAAAAGTCTCACCACGCTGTTGGAGATAGTCATGCGAACATTCGTCATCGCCGCTTCCCTCGCCCTGCTCTGCGCAAGTTGCGACAAAGCCGAACCGCCCGAGGCGGCCGGTCCTCCCGAGCCTGTCGAGTCCGACGAGGCCGAGGCGGCGGAGGCGGCCGAGGCGGCCGAGGCGGCCGACGAAGCGCCCGCGGCGCCCGGCGGAGCCGGAGGGAGCACGCCCGCCAGTGTCGATTGCCCCGACGAATGCAAAGCGAACTGCGCGATGCATATCGCGCCGCAGATCTACGTCGAGTGTGTGGAGGCGTTTCATGCCGGCTGTTTCGGCGAGACGCTCCCCGAGGATGCCGACTGTTCGTTCCTGGACCGAAAGAAGCCGGGTTCGCACATCCCGATGCTGCGCGAAGGGAAGTACAAGAAGATTCCGGCACCCGCCGACCGAGAAGCAGAGCCGGCTCCGAGAGGGGGACCGGCTCCGAAGAAAGCCGAAGACGGCAAAGCGATGCCGATGCCGGACTACTGAGCCGAGGAAGACCCATGCGCACGCTGACCCTGACTCTCGCCGCCGCATTTTCGCTTGCCACCACAGCCTGCGGATCGGGTACACCGTCGACGCGGATGCCCGACCCGGAGTCGACGATCGCCCCCGCGAATCTCGCGGCACCGGCCGCCGAGAAAGAGAAGGAAGAGCCAGGCCCCCTCTGCGAAGCAGACTGCGCCGAGGCGTGCTCGGCGTGGGCAGACACGGACCGTCACGACGCGTGTGCCTCGGCGTTCGCGCTCGGTTGCTTTGCCGAGGGCTACGCCGGGGAAGACGAGGTGTGCGCCGAGTTCGCTGACCCGCCGGCCGCGGAGGCCGAAGCAGAATCGAAAGAAGGGGGCGCGACGGCCCCCAAGAGGCGAAGCAAGACAGCCCCCGCAGAATCAGAGGACGCGGAGGGCCCCTCCGAGGACGACGACGGTGCCCGGGCGATGCCGATGCCCGACTACTGACGAGCGTGTGCGGCGACCTCGTCCGCGCGTTCCTCGTCGCCGAGCCGCCTGTACTCCGCCGCGGAGTGCTCGAAAAACTCCTCGGACCACCGACGCTCGCCGGCTCGCTCACTCGCCCGAGCGAACTGCTCCAGCGACCAGGCGAGGTCCCGATCGGCTTCGGTGCGACCCGACAGATCACCTCGCACCGCGTCGACGAGCGACAGGGCCGAATCGCGGGCTCCTAGCCCGACGAGACACGTGGCCCGCGCGATCGTCAGCACCTCCCGAAAACCTTCCGGGTCTTCGTCCTCGGCGAGCTTCTCGAGCAGCGTTCCCGCCGCGCGGTAGTTCCCGGCGGCCATCTCGACGAGCCCGAGGTTGAGGTCCGAGATCACGTGCTTGTGCCCCCCGAGGAGCTGGCGCCAACGCTTCGACTCCAGGTACCGATCCCGCGCGGTCTCGTAGTCGCCGAGGAATCGAGCGATCTCCGCAAGCACGCTCACGGCTTCGGCGAGAACGGTGGGTGCGGCCGCCTCCCGAGCCGCCTCGCACGCAGCCTCGGCGATCTGCCTCGCGCGCTCCCATGATGCACGGGAGACGTGCAGCCCCGCCAGATACGCGAGCGTGGAAGCATGCTGCTCACGCCTTCCCAACTGTCCGTACGCAGACGCCGCAGCCTGATAATGCGCCTCCGCCTCGTCGAGTCGCCCGAGCCGATACGCCGCATAGCCCGCGTGGAGACGGCAGTTCGCCAGCTCCTCTCGGTCCCCCAGACGGGGGAGCGTCTTCACCAGGTGTTCGAGCAGCCCCAGCGCCTCTTCGAACCTGCCTCGCCCGACCATCACCCGCGCGTGCGTCCGGGCGGCATCCGCACACCCGCGAAGGTAGCTCACGTGCACCGCCCTCTCCTCCGCCTGGCTCGCCCTTTCGGCTGCGAGGTCGAGCCGACGTTCCTGCAGAAACGTCGCCGCATCGGCGTTGAGCCAGTCGATCCGCAGGACGTCGGTGTCGTCGAGCGCGAGCGAATTCACCAACACCATCCCGCGGTCCACCATCCGCCGGGCGCGATGTACGTCGGTCGCGTGAGATTTCTGGGCTGCTCGGACGAGGGCCGACAGCGCGAAGCGCAGGTTACCGGCGCGCTCCCAGTGCCGCGCCACCCGCTCCAGCGCCGGAGCGGTCGTGGCGTGCCGCTCGAGGACGATCGCGCAGACTTCGTTGAGCGCTGCCTCATCCGGACCATGGCGGAGCTCTTCGACCAACTCACGATGAACGAAGCGCCACTCGCCCGCCCTGCGCGTGTCGACGAGACCGATCGTCGCGAGCACCTCCTCGAACCGCGCCGGGACGTCGATCCCCAGGTGCGCGGCAACTTCTTCGAACTCTCGAACGTCGACCACCCGTCCCAACGCTCCCGCCGAGGCGAGGAGCCGTGCCACCGCCTCGCGCTCGGGAAACTCGTCCAGGGCCCGCTCGATCCGGCGGCGCCACAACCCGCGCGTCGTGGCCGGCAGCCGGTCGGCGAGCACTTGATACCCTTCGGCCGTGCGCATCAACGCCCCCGAGTCGATGAGCTCGGCGATGCACGCGCGCAGCGCCACGGCGTCGTCGCCGAAACATTGCGCGAGCAACCGCCGGCCCGCGACACCGAAAGGAAGCATCGATTCGACGAGCTCTTCCCGCTCGGCATCGTCGTACGGGACGACCTGCAAGACCTCTACCGGTTCGGCGTCCACCAGCTCCCCCAGCACCCGCTCCTCGACGCTCGTCGGCTCCACGAGGTCGTCGTCGACCAGGAGCAGGATCGTCACCGCCCCCGAGCCCTCCCGAGCGAAATGATTGCCGAACGCCAGCACTTCCGCGCTCGAATGCGCATCGTGGAAGACGGCGACGACGGGGCGCCGCTCCGCCTCGGCTGCGAGCAGGTCCGCGTAGGCGCGAAAACGTTCGTTGCGCGTCCCCGCTGGTGGTGGCTCCTCGAGCCCCCGGGCGCGGCCCACGTCGCGCGCGAAGAGCTCCGACCGCGATTCGAGGAGCTCTGACGGGAGCCCTGCGGCGACCGCCTGGCGGATGCGCTGCCGAAGGGCCGCATCGGTCACGTAGGTGAGCCGAAGCGCCTCCGCCGCGAGCTCAGCGAGCCCTTCCGAACCACCGGTCCGCGCACGAACCCCGGAGACATGAAGATGCCGCGCTGCGCCGACCTCCGCCGCGTGAACCCCGAACCAGTCGGCGAGGTCGGCGACCGGCGCCGAACCGCCGCCACGCAGCACCACCACGCGGGGCCGGCGCTGCTCGACGGTCTCCCGAAAGAGTGCCCAGATCCGTTCGCGCTGCTCCTCCATCCCGACGGCGCGCGGCGCCCGCAGCGCGAAGAGCCCGAGCCCCTCGTCGAGGGTGTTCTCCCCGGCGAGCTGCTCCCACCGCGCCGGCACGGGCGCCCGAACCACCGGACTCGCGCCCGAGTCCGGCGTCGGCGCGTCCGTCGTCGGAATGACGGTGGGGGAGACTTCCGTGTCCGCCATACCGAAATCGGGTGCCTCTAGCCCTCCGGCGACGGCGGTCGCCGGGGACGAAGGGGC